>CAYLYH010000001.1:0-151609 GCA_964388155.1 uncultured bacterium
CCGCATAATGTAGAATGTTTACGTTATTAAAACTTAAATTAAGCGATTCCGTAACACAACTTACTGAAGATGTTCTTGAATTTGAAATAAGTGTGTTCTTCAAGATTATATTCAAAGTTTATGGTGGGATATTTATTTCTTTTTCCTCATCTGGCGTTTTTCAATGCTATCCATAATTTTTCAAAAGTGGTGATTTGATTATAAAGTTTGTAAAGTTTGAAGTTGTCAGACCGAGCATAGTCGAAACCTTACTTTTCACTTTCAACTTTCTGACTTTCAACTGTAGTCCACTTTTCCCAACCACCTACCATTTGACCAATTTCATTGATATTTTTTGAAGTAAACTCATACTCTTTTATAGAAATACATTGTAAGTCTTTTGACAATCTTACTAAAAACCTAAGTTTTTCAAGGTTTAGATTTGCTTGACGAAGAAAATGTTTCTTTTTACTTCCACTTGTATATTTCGCTTCTATTATTCTCTCTAATATCGCTAACTGGGTATTTGTTATTCTTTCTCCAATGGTATATTTACACCATTTAGCACCATGCTAATGAATCATTCAGGTTAAGAGAAACGTTAATTTCCGCAAAGCCCATTCTTAATTCTTAATTCTTAATTCTTAATTGTCTTATATTTACCCTTAATAAAATGCAAAAATATTTCCATAACATTTTACTGTATTTTCTGCTGAGCAGTGGCATTATGTCAGCAAGTACTGCATTCACGGTGCTCACCAGAGAACCCGGGCTCATGATTGTAGAAATTTCCATAGATACGATTATCGTTGATGCAGGGCAGGCTATTCAAACCACACCTCATATCCCACTTCAAACTACTCCGGGGCATCCCGAAATCCCGGTACTTACCCATGTGCTGCTTGGAGTTTCATCCACAGCCGCCGTCGATGTGTTCACGGATGAGGAACGCAGCATTTCTTCTGTTACACCTAATTTAGCAACCGCTGAATCAGCAAAGGGAATAGATATAATACTCCATACAGATACTTGGGAAGGAACTCTCTATCCGACAAACATCGTAAACCTGACTTCTAATCCGGATATTCGTGGAAATACATCTTCGGTCTTAACGGTATTTCCTTTGCAACTTAATCAAAATAATCTTCGTTGGTGGAAAGAGATTACACTTCAAATCACATGGCAGTCGTCAGGAGATACGCCATCTCTGCTGACCGAAATACCTCTCCAATACATCGACAATAAAACGCCAACTCAACGAAGCCGCATAGCTTCATTGCCGGATTATCACTTTTCAGAAAATATTGCGAATATCACGGTGGATTCTACTGCATGGTATGTGATGACAATGGAAGATTTGATTGACAGCGGATTGACAGTCCAGGGAATTGATCCGCGTACATTACGTTTGTGGAATAAAACTGAAGAGGTGAAACTGTTCGTTGAAGGAGAGGAAGACGGAGTTTTTAATTCCGGAGACAGAATCATATTTTTCGGTGAGAAAAATTTAGCACTCGACGGGTCATCGTATACATATAATTTTTATACCAATGAAAATGTATATTGGCTGACGTGGAACGATGATGTTGGTGAGAGATACATTTTAGAGGGTGCTTATCCTGGTGAGGATGTTCCTGAATGGCAGAAACCGATATTTTTTCAAGAAACGAAACATATCGAAGAAAATGATTATTTTTCCAGATTAGGTCAAGTAGGAGAAAAGCTGCATCATCAATGGGATGATTTCGACCACTTTTTCATGAATCCGCCTATTTACAACGGTACTTCTACAGATTACATAATTGAGCTGGACTATCCTGCTTCATCGAATTTTACAATAGAATTTGAGTTTCAGGGTATTACAGACGGAACACACGAACTTCAGATTGAATTAAATGGACATTTAATCGGTTCTCAGGTGAACTGGAGCGGGCAAACATCGCATCAATTCAGTATCGAGGTTTTTGAACAGCAGAATATTCCGATTCGCAACGGTGAGAATCAACTCACGGTGATTAATATGGAACAAGCCGATTCAGAAGAACATTACGATATGGTCTATCTGAATTGGCTTGATATACAATACGAACGATTCTTAACAACATCCGATGATGAGCTGACCATCGCCCTCGATGAAGGATGGTCCGGAAATATGGAGTTTAACTGCAGGGGATTTGCATCGCCAAACATATATATTTTTAAAGAGGACTTTTCACGTCTTGGTGATTTTATTGTGCTGCAAAATCCGCAGGATGAACAATATACGGTCGTATTTCAGGATGTTGTCGGTGCAAATAGTTCCGACTATTTTCTGTTTACCTCCGACAGTCTGCGACAGGTTAAATCTATCATGCCCTCTGAACCAATAACTTCATTATTAAATGGAGTAACGAGCACATATATAGCGATATGTCCAGATACATTTAAAACTATACTTGAACCATTAGTACTGGATGAGCGCAACGGAATTATCGTAGATATTGATGATATTTACCGGCAATACTCCCACGGGATATTATCTCCGTACGCCATTAAAGAATTTTTGACGGATGTTTATTTTTCCGGGGGACGCACATTGAGTCATGTCCTCATCGCTATGCAGGGCGGCCGGCCCGATTTTGGTGGCGGAGATTTGTCGGACGAGGGGTATATCCCTGCCATGAGAATTCAAACAGTGAAATGGGGCGCGGCGTCATCGGATTATTGGTATTCCTGCGTAGAAGGTAATGATATCTTTGCCGATTTTGCCATTGGAAGAATGCCCGTCCGCGATATGGATGAATTGTCCGTGATCGTCGATAAAACGCTGTATTATGAACAAATGGATGATGAAACGTGGCATAATCACATGCTGATGATTGCCGGATATGAGGATACATTCAAAGAGCAATCAGAATCTATGATTCATCCTATCGTTCATGATGGCTATTTCCCGTCGCGGCTCTACATCGATGTCACCTCTGAAACCGGTCCGTTTTTCGGCGGAACTATGACGTTATTAGATTATTTGGCAAAGGGGCAGACTTATGTTAATTTCCTCGGGCATGGCGGAGGTGCCGTGTGGGGCGACAGGTCGCTACTTACGCTTGAAGCACTGCCATATTTAGACCATGCACTAAAACTTCCGTTTGTGACAAGTATGACGTGTTTTACCGGAGATGTGACAAATCCAAATGGGCTTGGTCGAAAAATGCTTGCATTAGAAAATGGGGGTGCGTTGGCATGGTTTGGCAGCTCCGGAGTCGGGTGGATTATTAACGATTATCTCCTGCTTCAATCCGTTCATGAATTGCTGTTTTCAGATTTGGAACTGTCTCTGGGAGAAATCATTCAGCAGGCAAAAATTGATTACGTTGCCACGAATCTTTCATTTCCGGATCATGCCATTACGCAGGCGTATCAGTTTAATTATTCCGGCGATCCGTCACTTCGATTAAAAAAACCTGAAACCGCAGAATTTGAGATTGATATTTTTGATCCTGAACCGGAAGATGAGATTCAAATAACGTTGATACCGCCGCCTACGGATTCAATTTTCTATCAGGTCTTTGATCCGCAAAACGCCCCAGTCAATTTTCAGCCGGAAGAATGGACGGGCAGCTACACAGTTTCGAATACGGCAACTCCCGGCATATATGCCCTAAATATCGCGGGTAAAACAAATAATACACTTGTTCACGCCTCGGTACCATTTTCGGTATCCGGCTCTTATATCGCTATCGCAGAGATTACTCCGCCCCAACCGACAATGGGAGACAGCATTCAGGTTTTCGCTTCAGCACACGACCGTCAGGGAATTGATTCATTGCAGTTATGGCTGGATGGTGAATATTTTGCTGTAATGCACCAATTCGACACGGACGAATACATGCTGATTGATCTGATTCCTCCTCAAAATCCAGGAAGTTCTCACACGTTAAAACTCATTGCCGTGGATTCTGAAGGGAATACGACAGAAAGCAATCCATTTAATTTGTCCATTTTACGTCCGCCAGATTTTGAACCGATGAGTCTATATTTTACGGTGGGTGACAGTATCTCCTTAACATCGATTGTAAAGAATATGGTGTCGGTCTCGGGAGAATCGGATGTTCTGTTTCAACGCTTTGATGATGAAAATAACTGGGTGGATCTTGGCACAGATCGGTTGGAATTTGACGGAGTACAGGAGCTGGAAGCAAGCGTCTCTAGTGTTTTTCCTGCCGGAACGCATATGTATCGTGTCATTGCAAATGCCGATGGTTATACCCTAAATACATCTAATGATACCTTGCAAACTTCTCTGACCACATCGGCATTTTATGTATCAGGTGGTGATATCGTTGGAATTCCCGGTATTGATGCAGTTATTCAATCCGGAAGTGGTGTTTTTCAACTCTTAGAGTTAGTTAATGTAAACACGTCATTTCAATCAGATTTTTCCCTGCACTTGGTTGATTCACTTCGACACGGAATAGAGATACTGTGCCCGGACGGTATTGAGTATTCCCTTGATTGGAGAATACCGGCAGATTCATTATCTGTTCAGCCATATAAATATTTTGATGAATTTGAAACGTGGTTACCGATTAATGTTATTAAAACTGATTCATCCCTTGGGTTTTCTTCATCCGGGCGAGGGATGTTTGCATTTTTTACAACAGACGATGTCGAATCACCGAGATTAGATGCGACGGTAAACGGACAACGATTATTAGACAACAGCTATGTAAATGCGTCGCCGATCATATTTATTTCTGCATTAGATGAAAATGGATTAGACCATCGAATCAATAATATCCAATGCTGGACAAATTCCGGTGATTCAGTCGCTATCGAACACATTTCTGGGAAAGCCAATAATCTTGGTATCCGACTGGCTCCGACACTTTCCACCATGGATTCGACAATACAATTGTTAGTTTCGGATGCATCAGGGAATATGTCAGACACCTTACATTTACATTTTATTGTGAGAGAAAAACTGGAATTGATTGATTATGGGAATTTCCCGAATCCGTTTAAGAATACAACACGATTTGCGTATGAACTTACAGAAACAGTTGATCGCTTTTATTTGGATATTTATACTGTCTCAGGAAGGAGAATACGCAGGTTTACTTCCGCATCTGCTTTGACAGATTTAGACCCGAAAGTGGGGGCGTTCCACGAAATCCTTTGGAACGGTCGAAATGACGCAGGAGAGTTTGTGGCAAACGGTGTATATTTTTATAAAATGGTTGCCACAAAGGGTAAAACGGTCATCGAGCGAATCGGGAAAGTGGCAAAAGCACGGTAAATCATGGAAAAGGGAAAATGGTTTATGGAAAATGTTGGAGTGATTTTGTGAATAAATTCATCATTTTCGCATTCATTGTGAGTGTTGTCAGTGCGCAATCGAATTATGCAGATGCCTTTCTTGAAATTGGCACATCGCCAAGAACCATCGCTCTCGGGCAGGCAACCGTCGCTTTACCGTTTCATCCTGCAGGATATTTGACAAATCCGGCCTCAAGTGGATTTGTCAGAAAGCTACACATTAACGGCTTATACATAAATCAATTTGGTTTAGCGGATTTTACTGCCTTAGGATTTACAATCCCAACAGGGAAGAAGTATCAATGGGGAATTCAAGCAGTCAGTTTGTTTATCGGAAATATTCCGGAGCATCCTGATCTTATGAGTATACAAAACTTAGAAGCACGGCGAGATTCTATCCGGGCATTGACAGCGAATGGATTTCCCTATTTTTCAGATCGAGAAAGTGCAATTAATTTTAACCTATCCCGCAATTTTACCTCGTTAATAGATTTAGGATGGCAGACAACTGAATTCCCCATAAAGATTCCGGTTGGACTGAACGTTCGATTAATTCAAAAATCTTTATACAACTTAACAGGTGTCGGCGTAGGTTTTGATTTGGGAACGATGTTCATCGTTGAGTTGAAAAACATTTTTTTCTACGAAGCGCTTGGAGAATTAGTGGTGGGAATATCCTTGACGAATATTGCGGATACACGACTATTTTGGAATAGCAAAAAAGAGGATGCTATACCGATGCAATGGATATCGGGGGTTCGTTATACACAACGTTTCGGAAACCTGCCGATGAACCTGGCATTGTACTACCAAAAGAACGATTTGTATCAAAACGAGAGACGTTTTGGAATAGAGTGTGCAATATTTGATGTTGTCCACATCCGCATTGGCAAAAATGAAGGGACATATCAAAGTGGAATTGGAATTACCTTCCATCGCTATGGAAAAACGATGTCCATAGGCTATAGCTTTTCTGATCATGAACTTGGAAATGCTCATCGCATAGGCGGGTGGGTTAGCTTTTGAAATTCAACAGAAAATTGCCAAAGCATTATAAACTATTATTAATAGCGATAGGACTGTCGTTTCATATCGTATTTTCCCAAACGCTTCCGGTAAATGAGTTTCACGTATTTCCATCAGAGTTAGATGTATGGGGTTTTTCACCCGAACACGTAGCGGTTGGTGTAAATCATCATCTGTATTTTCTTGATTCGATAAACAAATTAGCCGTTTCGATCACGCCCGATAATAATACTCATATCGTGGAATTAAGCCAAGATGGACTATTTGACCCTGTGGATATTGCACAATATGGCTTGTCGGTATGGATTCTCGATCGCATGGATAATAAAATAGTCGAATACGATTTGAAGTTGAACAACATCCGCACTCATATACTCCATGTGTCATATCCGGAAAAAATGACAGTGGACCTAAACGGAAATATTTTTGTGTTTTCAAACCAAATGTCGGAAGTTTGGAAAAATCCATGGGAGAATGAAAATACATTTTCGTTTATTGATTTAGAGCTATATCCTGATAATATTTCCCTAATTGTGGATATTAACGTGAATACTTTACATGATATTGCATTGTTGGATGATGGTGGCAGGACACACGTATTTAATAGAGTTGGCAGATATATAGCATCAAATCAACATAATATATCCGAACCGAAATTTGTATATTATAAGAATAATGGATGGGAGTTAATAACGTCTAGCGGAGACTTGCAAACAAGCATCGGAACAATAATGAAGCTAAACCTTAATCAAGAAAACATTTCGGATATTTCGATCATGAATAATAAACTACTCATCCTAACAAAAACCGGTTGGTGGGTTGTCGATTACGAATTGTCAATTACGAATTAGGAATGAGAAACTCCGTAATCGTCGGTTGTCGAAAGAAAAAGGATTATGAGACAGAAATATTCTAACACGCTAACATTTATCCGCTGTGGCAGACATTAACACTTGAACACCCTAACACTTGAAAACTGTTAACATCAAACACTCACAAATTACATTCGTCCTTATCTTTTTCATGTTGACTTTTGTCAAGTCACAGATTAATGTGCATACAAGCGATGGACACATTTTGACCGTGGATTCACTTAAGTCGATTGAAGGGCACCTGGATTCTCTATTAACAATGAAAGATAATTTAGGAACTCAATATATCCTCAGGGATTTTACCGCTTCTAACAATTTGACTCTTGAGTATAAAGAATCACAAATTAATGTTAATGTTGATACACTAATTCTCACTAGTGATGATTTTACTAAATCTGTTGAAGAGCATATTCTGTCAACTCTTTTGGGTACGACGCCGTTCAAGGAGACCGAAAAACAATTTGATCGGATATTAGCTGTATATCCCTTTTTGAGTACACAATCATCGCTTCAATATTTACGTTATTCAGGTATGAACGTTGGAACAATGGCACTGCTACATACGAACTTTGATAACGCCATCAGTGGGATAGCCGGAGCGGGGAGAGAAGCAAAAGGTTCTTGGAATATTACCGGTCAACTCGATATGCGTATCGAAAATCTGTGGAAAACCGCTGGGAAGATTCATCTTCATTGGAAACGATTGAATGAAAATACTCAAACCGTACAATTCATGCTTGAGGAGCCCTTTATATTTGGATTGCCATTCGGAACTCGTGTTGACCTTCGGCAGGATATTCGGGAGGGAAATTATGTATCAACTGATATTGGAATTTCAGCATTGCACACACAACCGGGGTTTGGGACATGGAGATTAGGGTTTAAATCCAATACGATTTTTGCAACACCAAAAGGGGATTTGCTGGGGATGAGTGACCTGTCATCACGACAATTGCTTCTTAACAGCTCCGCCGACAGGAGAAATAATCGGTGGATGCCGACAAAAGGAGATTTCTGGGATTTTTCTTTTGGGATTGGAAGTCAAAAACAAAACGGAAATGAAGAATTTGTCATCAAATCAAAAGTGAATAGTGGTATATTCATTCCACTTGCTTCTGCCTTTTCCGTCTACGGACATATTTACGGTGAAGGCATTTATTCACGCGGAGTGATTCATGAAGGGCAAAAAGTTCGCTATGGCGGTATGCAAACTCTGAGGGGATACAATGAAGAAATTTATGTCGGCGATTATGTGATCATTCCTTCATTTGAGTGTATTTATTCATTAAGTTCGCAGGTGCACATAAATATCTTTACAGAAAATGCTTTTCAAGATTACATTACACAGAATCCTACGAGCTTTGGCATTGGATATAAACAAATGACCAACCAGACTGTTTTGAATATACAATATGGGGTGAGTCGTGGGAGTAAATTATCTGAAGGAAAAATGCACCTCGCAATTACGAACAGATTTTAAATGAAAACGTTATCCAAATATTTTCTGATAATTCTTGGTCTTTTTCAGTTTCTGGCTTGCCCGGATGTTGTAGAAGACCCCTATCCGCCGGCGCCGCCGGTTTTTGTCGAAAAAACAGCTCCTGCCGATTTAATTGAGAAGGGAATAGGTGCGCATTTTCGTAATACTGCAAATCCAAATCAAAATTCGATTATTCTTATGTGGCATCCAAATTCAGAAGATGATATCGCCGGATACAATATTTACCGGGCAATTGAAACTTTAGATACATTAGCTCAATTTGAAAATATTCTCAGTATTGATTTGTCTTCAACACTGCCCGGTCAAGATACCTTTTATGTGGACACGGAAATAAACACCCGAAAACGTTACCTCTATTATATCGAATCTGAGGATCTTTCCGGAAATAATAGCCAGCCATCAGATACTATTAGTTATAAACTTTTAACAAAACCACATCCATTTTCAATTCCGGAAGGAACAACAAGCCAGAATTTGGTGTTTCATTGGGAAGAAGAACAATCCATGACAGACTACCCTCAGAATTCTGTCATTCGCATTAACAATGAAGCAAATGAAACTGTTTGGGTTTGCATGTTTCAATATCCATTTGACGATTATTCCTTTAATTTTGCACCAAATGGAAGCGATGTGAATGAAGAAAATGTGATAGCTTTTAATGGAATTTCCGGATATCTTCCTCCTGGGAGGTACTTTTGGAAAGTCGAGGCATTGCGAATGGGAAATGGAATCACGACTAATCCTGATATTGATATCGCAGGATGTGAATCGGATTGGGTAGAATTAATATTGGAAGAATAATCTCTAATTACAGGGTATAAACTTCCCGCTTTTCTGATCTCTAATAAATTCTTTTGCGTTAATTCGTTTTCCTCTCAGCCAGACCTGTTCAGGGAAAACAGCAGGGAATTCCGTATAGCCATTCCAGTCAGTAACTGATACCAATTGATTCTTCCAATCAGACTTAACAATTTTTGGGTCAACAACCAATAAATCGGCATCGTTTCCTTCAGAGATTCCCCCTTTCTTCGGATGCAGTCCGAAAATCTTCGCCGGAGTAGCTGACATCAATTCTACTAAACGGGGGAGAGGTAAGTCTTTTTTTATCCACTGAGCAAGCATCACAGGGAAAAGCGTTTCCACACCGCCCATTCCGTTCGGGATGTTTTGAAACGGAATTCCTTCTTTTTTATCTGCCGTGCAGAACGGACAGTGATCTGTGCCCAAGGTATGGATGTCACCATTAAGAATGCCCTCCCATAACGCTTCCATATCGGAAGGTCTTCTTAACGGCGGACTTGCCACAAACATTCTACCGTCTTTCCGCTTATATGCGGAATCATCCAATAAGAGATAATGCGGACAGGTTTCGATAAAAATACTTTGTTTCTTCTTCGCAGCATTAAGTCCTTTTTCTGAGTTTAGATGAACAATATAAATTTTACAGCCTGTTTCGTTCGCAATTTCAACTAAACGTTTTACGGCTAGCTCTTCAGCGGAATCAGAGCGGCTTAATCCATGGTAAAAAGGTTCGGTATGATTGCCAGCCATTAACGGGACTAATGCAGACGTAATTTCTTCATCATCTTCAGAATGCACCATTAAGATGCCATCGTGGTCTGCGATGACTTTTGCGACCTCCGTAATTTGTTCGTATGTGAGCATCATTCCGGCTTCTTTATACGTCGTAAAGACTTTAAAACTGATAATTCCCTGTGCAATAAGTTTAGGTATTTCTTTCAGCAGAGATGGTGAAAAACGTGTGATATTGCAATGTAGAGCATAGTCGGAATGTGAGACTTCAGCCAATCGGTGTCTTTCATCCACACTTTCTTGTAAAGTCTGGTCGTTATCCAAAATTGTAAAATCAATAATGGTGGTCACACCGCCGTTTAATGCTGAGCGGGTTCCTGTCTCAAAGTCATCAGCTGAAAACCCGCCTTTGATCGGGATGCCCATATGCGTATGCGGATCAATAATCCCCGGAAAAATGAGTTTGTTTTTACAGTCTATGATTTGCGTATCAGCATTGGATTCTAAATTTTTCCCGATTAAAATTATTCGTTCACCTCGTATTAGGATATCTTGAGATTTTACTCCGTCAGCATGAACAACGGTACCGTTTGTAAAAATCGTTTGTTTCATGTCTTTTCTCCGGAAAGCGAAAGGGAGGAGCGATATCCCTTGCGATAATGGTGGATGATCTCTGAAATAATACTGACCGCGATTTCAGGGACGGTTTCTGCTTCAATATCTAGCCCGACGGGAGAGTGAACAGATTGAAGCACCGTGTTTGAAAATCCTTCCTTTCGTAAGGCAACACTCAAAATATCCCACTTTCGCTGACTGCTGATCAAACTTATATAACGGACGTTTTGTTTCAGAAGCCATCGCATAATATCAAGATCATGGTGGTGGCCGCGAGTAGCGACCAATACGTAATCTTGAGTAGAAAGTGAAATTTGGCTGTCCAAATCGTTAGATAAATTAAGTGCGGTTGTTTTGGTGTTCGGAAATCGTTCGAGTGTTAGAAATTCAGTGCGGTCATCGTATACGTGCGTGTCCAGATCAATAAAATGCGCAATATCCGCTACTGCTTTACCGACATGTCCGGCACCAAATATATGTAAAACCTGAGGAGGAAATATTTTTTGGATTAGTCGAAATGATGAATCATCTTCATACGTTTCCGTTTTATTATTGTGTACAACTTGCTTCACCTTATCCGCAAATTTTGGCGGATAAAAGGAGGGGAGGTTGTCAGAATCTACCCAACTTCGTGACGGAGTAATTTCTCCCGTTTTATCAACGGTTGTAATTAAAAGTCCCGATGTACCATTAAGATAGTCTATTGAATGCCAAAACTCCTGCACATATTTTGTAAAAGGTTCGATAAGAACCATTGTCGTACCACCGCAAATACTGCCTTCAGCTTCCGCATCATCGTTTGTCAGATCAAAGGATTCTAAAACTGCTGTCTGAGTTTTCAGCACCTCTTTGGCTTTTTCAATGACGTCATATTCCATACAACCGCCGCCGACAGTGCCGGTGATTCTTCCGTGTTTCGGTACCAGCATCAGCGGATAATCTTTCCGCGGTACTGAGCCTTTCCATTGCACGACAGAACAAAGCGCTGCCGGACGCACAATATCGAAAATCGTTATTGCTTTATAAACTTCTTTTTCCATAAGTATCAGGGATATTGAGGGATAAGGGAATAATGAGATTGGGAATTAGGATTGATATTTCATTTTATCTGTGTAATTCATGAAATCTGTGGTTTTGATTGTTTACTCATAATTGCTTCCAGGACTGCTCTGCCAATCGAACGTGATTTATCTGAGATACTTTTGTAACTTACATCTTTGCGTGGATCTATATCTGCAATTTTTAACCCTTTGACCATCGGGACATCCGGGTGAATCAGTCCACGGACAATCCCTGAAAATGGTGCGGATATCTTCGTAGAATTCACCGTTCCAAGTAATTGGTTATTTTCAACGATATCCCCAAAATCTACTTTCCATTTCAATTTACCATTAGAAGGTGAATAGAGGACACGCCGTTTCGTTTCACCGCTGATTTTTCCGGGTACACCGGTATTATTTTGTGGAGCACCGTCCCAAATGATTCTACCAAGATCGTGACCTCGCATGGTTTCGATAACGGCATGACAATTTTTATCGGTATTAAATCCCGGACCAAGTCCGATAAAAAAGTCCGCCCATTTTCGATAATCGATGGAGCAGGATTTTATCATTCGTGCGTCGATGATAATGTTTGGCTGAAAATCCAGCAAATGATTTGGTTCATCTTTGTAAAGCGGAATCATTCCACTGACGCTGTCTGGTGCATCCTGCAAAGAAATGTAGGTGGCTTGAATATCCTCTACAGATGAACCTCCGTCTACAATAGCATCACTAAAAGTTACGGAACGACGAATTGCCAGTGGCGGGTTGATTTCACTCAAAAATACAGAAAAACCGGAGCGAAAAAGAGAAACGGCTGTAGCACTGCCTAATTCGCCTGCTCCGCGAATCCAAATTACCTGTTGTGACTTGCTGTATGATGTTTTCATATGCGTTATTTTTAATTACCCCGAAGTTTTCGGGGTATGAATTGACACAGTCAATTCACTCCATATTCTCCGATTTTCAAATAATTATCCATGTCGGTTATCACACCCGCATCATTTACGGGAATGGTTAATACGTTTTGTCTCTCAGATTGTAAAATGTCTCGACCTCCGATATCTGTTTTTAAGGAAGTGAATTTATCCCGATATTTCTTTGAAAAAAAGTTCGGATGTCCGAAAACTCCATTAAATGCTGGAGCTAAAATTGGCGGATGTTGTCTTTCTAGCGTTTCAAGCAAATGGCCTATTGTTTCTGTTTTTACAAATGGTTTATCTCCAAGGCAAAAACCGAAATAATCTGTATTAGGATTGGAAGCAATAACCCCGGCTTTTAAAGATGTTCCCATTCCGCTTCTGTATTCAGAGTTTTCAATGATTCTGACTTGCCGCTCAAATCTATGGTTAAGCACCGATGCAAATTTATCTATATTATGTCCTAGGACAATAATTATCTCCATCGGAAAATTCACAAAGTTAGAGACGGTAGTTTCAATTACGGTTTGTTTAAACCTTTCAAAGGTTTGCTTGCCCGCCGGTTCTTTGGCTGGGAACCTTTGAAAGGTATTCCCTGTTTTCAGTAGTAATTTATCGGGATAGCGCGTAGATAATCCAGCAGCGGGAATGATCATGGATATCTTCATTTTATTGGAGGGGCGCTAAACACTCATCTTCTCCCGTTTTCCCCATCACCGCTTCTCCTTTACCCACCAATTTTCATTAATGCTGCCATAGAAAACGGGATAATTAGTACTTTGCCCAATTGCCTTAGCCAAAGATTCCGCTTCCTTTGGATATACACCAGCTTTGTTTACAAAATATGTAATTGGAATCTGGGTATTTATTTTGGATAAATATCCATTCGGATGTGTCACAACGTTGGCGATTATTTCAGAAGAAAGAACATCATTTGGAGTTAATTGCCATTTTTCACAGAATAATTCCGGTCGGTGGACTTTTCCATCTCTGATATGAGTGTCAACAACATCTGCCCCAATTAAAATAACCGCATGAGTTGCAAATTGCGGAACAATCGGATCGTGATTATTATGCGCTTTCAGAGGTAGATTACGTGCACCATCCGCTTCAAAAACCGTAATATCTACCGAATGTCTGATTTTATTCAGATCCATTTCGCTGATTCCGCGATATTTATTTTGGTGAATCTTTTCTCGTAAGAGAAATACCGGGTTCTGTTTTGTGAATTTTAGTTCAATATCGAATTTCCCCTTATCATCCGGTAAGAAAATCGGTATCGTATTTTCGGGTCCTGCTTTTGTGATTGAAGTAAGAAGTACCTTTTCAAATTGTGATGCCAGCTCGTTTCCCACTTGAAACATAAAAGACGTTTTACCGCCACCGCCAAGGACAGCGATACAACTTCCTTTTTTAGGAGATTCAGACCCAAATATTATTTTGTGAGCATTCATAATTAGCTATTAAAACCGTAGAGGAAATTAACCCTTTATTTTAAACATATTAATAAAGAATATAGCCAGAATATTTAAAAAATGATAAAATTGATAAAAAGATGTTGCAATCTTGTATATCGTATTTAAATTCCTTCGCTCTTTCTCAGTGCTTATTCAAGGATTGAGGGGCGTTCCAAAAGATCGAAAAGTGAGCACATTTCATTAACACTCCAAGGAGGTTTAAACATGTTAAACAACAAGAATACTTGGATTTCTAAGGCGGTGTTTTCGACACTGATTATCACTGTCTTTCTCGCAAATCCGGTATCAGCACAGCTCAAAGTGGATTTTCATGGTGCGTTTAATTTAGCTCCCCAATATCTGCCGGCAGGCGAACCCTTCACTGATGATTTCGGAATTGTTTCTATTCCGGGGTCTGTTATCGATAACGAAAGCGTTTTAATGCTACCGTTCCGTGCAAGACTCAGAACAGAAATTACTTTCGCAGATTGGCAGACCTTAAAAGCTACCATCGGATTTGTGGCAGCTAACGGTCCCTATAATATTCTTCCCTTTGGTCCTGACAATATTAACCAGTTCAGACCAACCTGGGATATTATCAATACCGTCTCATCAGATCGAACAACTGCAAGCGGTACAAATGTACCTAATGTCACACTTGAAAAAGCAAATATCTATTGGAAACCGATTCCGGGTTCGACATCCTACGAGTTTGTATTAGGGCTCTATGATGTCTTTGATCACTTCCCGCTGGATCAGTATTTCACGGGCGCTGTCGGTGTTACAAATAACAATGCTGTGGCTTACGAAGACAGAGCGTTTGTTGGTACAATCGGCTATACCGGTGATTCTTTTACGCCTACATTGATTACGGTAACCCCGTCTGTTTGGGGTCTTGCCGGACGTATGACCAGTAAAATGTTTTCATTAGAAGCTGCATGGCATACATCCGATATCAATGACATCTTGCATACCGGCGGTCCTGTTGCGGGTCCTGGATTTAATAGTGCTCCGGTTGTCGGTACATCAGGAAGTGAACATACCGATTACAACGCTGCTTATGTGCAAGCAGGATACTATTCACACTTTATGGGCTTAAAAGGTGGTTGGAGAGCAGGATACGGAAAAGTATGGAACAGCGTTCTCAGTGATGAACCTGCTTCCAGTTGGTTCATTAATATCGACCATGAAATTACTCCGAATACAGGAATTGGCGGAATTATGGCATACTTCATCTATGACCAGGCTGAAGCAAACCCAATCAACTATTCTCTTACCGGAAACAAAGCCAAGATTGGTGCAGGTATTACCTACTCCCCGAACGGTTTTGGATTCATTGCTGAGGATTATTTCGGCTTTGGCTGGGCAAGAATTACATCACATGAAGGAACTGAAGACGATGGTGTGTCATTCCCATTGTATGAAGGCGGGCCAAGGTTGCTTCCGGCAAGATTTGCTCCAAGGATTGGCGCTGATCTTCCGCAAGAAGAACGCTTTGAATTCTTTTGGAGACATCAGATTGCTCCCAGCATGGACATTATCCCCGGATTTTGCTTGATCAGAAATGCTGCCGGCGCAGCAGATGATGCTGACAACAGCACGATCGCGATCTATCAAGCACGGTTAGTGTACTTATTCTAACCTAATTAAAGGAGAAATAAAATGATTACTCATCTTAAAAAGTTATTCGTAATCAGCATCGTGACTGTTTTAGTCTTGATGCCGTTTACACAATTAAACGCAGGTGATATGGCTGCCCCCGGTAAACCCGGTGATGTTAAAGCTGCCTTTGTGTTAGTCGGACCGGTTGGAGATGGTGGATGGTCTTACATGCACAATGAAAGTCGCTTGGCTCTTAATAAGCTCCCTTACGTCAAGAAAACAGCCTTTATTGAGTCTGTACCTGAGGGAGAATCTGAACGTGTGATTATGGAGTTTGCCCGTAAGGGATTTAACCTGATTTTCACCACAAGTTACGGCTATGCAGACCCTACCCTGAATGTAGCACGCAGATTTCCGAACGTAGTATTTGAACATTGCTCCGGGTTTTTAACCAGTGAGAATATGGGCAACTACTTCGGCCGCTCTCATGACGCCATGTTTTTGGCTGGAATGGTAGCAGGTGAAATGACGGAAACTAATATTCTTGGTATGGTTGCTGCTCATCCGATTCCCGAAGTCATTCGCAATGTGAATGCCTGGGCACTCGGTGCAATGTCAGTGAACCCTGATGTTAAAGTTCATGTTGTCTGGACGAACTCTTGGTTTGATCCTCCCCGTGAACGTGAAGGCGCTGAAAGTCTTGCAGCAATTGGTGCTGACGTATTAGGCCAGGATCAGGATTCCCCTGCTGTACAGCAGGTTGCCCAACGGAACGGACTGTACTCTGTCGGTTACAACTCCGATATGACAAAGTTTGCTCCGAAAGCACACTTGGTTTCTGCTGTGTGGGATTGGTCTCCGATTGTAAATCAGATTGCCGAAGACCTACACAACGGTGTATGGAAACCGGAAGCTATCTGGCCGGGACTTGAATCCGGTGTTGTCGGTTTATCCCCGTTTGGGAAAATGGTTCCTGAAGAGGTCATTGCTAAAATCGAAGCAAAGAGACAAGAAATTATCGATGGTAAATTTGTCGTCTTCGGCGGCGAATTAAAAGACCAAGCCGGAAATATTGTTATACCGGCAGGTGTCATCCCAACAGATGATGAACTCCTTAGCCAATACTATTTGGTAAAAGGTGTGGTCGGAAGTCTCCCCGGTGGAAAAGTACGTTACCAATAAGTTAATCGCATAAACATATATTTAAGTTGATTAGTGCAGAGAGCGCATCAGTTTTCTGGTGCGCTCTCTTAGAATTGGTACGACTCAGAGCAATGATTTTTAATAGTATTTACCAAAATAATAAAGAAAATAAATGAATCCGTACGTAGAACTAAAACACATAACAAAGAGATTTCCCGGAGTCTTGGCGCTGGATGCAGTCAACTTTGATGTTATGCCCGGTGAAATTCATGCCCTTTTAGGCGAAAATGGTGCAGGAAAAACTGTGCTTACAAATATACTCTCCGGTCGTTACGATTTGGATGAGGGCGAAATTATTATCCAAGGAGAAAAAATCAATTCTGCTAAGTGGTCAGCCAGATCTGCCTTAGATCAAGGAATCGGAATGGTTTATCAAGATTTTATGCTGGTGGAAGAACATACTGTTCTTGAGAACATAGCCCTAGCAGATCTTTCAATTCCGTTTATACCCGATTTTGATCAAATTCGGAAAACGATTGAAGAATTTGGTAAGAAATATCAGCTTGAAGTAGATCCTGATGTCAAAATATGGCAACTCTCCGTTGGAGAAAAACAGCGTGTGGAAATTATTAAAGCTCTCATGCATGGATCAAAAATACTCATCATGGATGAACCGACAGCTGTATTAACACCACAAGAAGCTGAGAAACTTTTTAAAATAGTAAAAAAATTGGCTAAAGAAGGAACATCCATTATATTTATTTCCCACAAATTACCGGAAGTGTTTGCAATTTGCGACCGAATTACTGTGCTGAGAAAAGGAGAATACATCGGAACAGTGAATGTCAAAGACACCAACGAAAAAGATTTAGCAAAAATGATGGTAGGTCGTGAAGTATTTCTTCAAACTGAAAAAGCAGAATACAATCCGGGACAGCCCGTCATTGAACTAAATAAGGTATCTGCTTTAAGTGATCGCCGAACCCAAGCTCTGAATAATTTATCCCTTACTGTACGAAAAGGAGAAATATTTGGACTTGCAGGTGTATCCGGAAATGGTCAAAAAGAGTTGGCTGAAGTTATTACTGGGCTGAGACCAATTACAAATGGACGTATTCATATCAATGGAAATGATATTACAGATAATACCCCCCGAAAGGCAATTAAGGAAGGTATCGGGCACATCCCTGATGACAGAATTGGGATGGGAGTTGTTCCTGATTTAGGTATCCCTAAAAGTATGGTGTTAAAGAACTACCGTGAATCAAGGTTTTCATTTAAAGGCATCTTTTTACGAAAAAATGAAATTATAAATTACACTCAAAATTTAATTAAAAAATTTAATATCAAAATCTCAGGGATGGCTTCTCCGGTGAAATTGCTTTCCGGCGGTAACTTGCAAAAAGTTATTTTAGCCCGTGAAATCTCTGAAGAACCCTGTATGATGGTTGCAGTGCATCCGACTCAGGGGCTGGATATCGGAGCAACGGAATTTGTAAGGGATGCATTGGAAGAACAGAGAATTAAGGGTGCAGCCATTTTATTAATATCCGAAGACCTTGAAGAGCTGATGGCTGTTTCTGATCGGATTGGCGTGATTTACGAAGGTGAAATGGTGGACATTATGCTCACAAGAGATACAACGATTGAAGACTTAGGACTCAAAATGACGGGAGGTTCTCATGTGGCGGCTTAAAATAGAGAAACGCCTGAGCTATAATAAATGGCTAGACTATTTGGTTCCGGTAGCTTCCATGTTTCTGGCTCTTATCGCCGGAAGTTTTGTCTTTTGGATTAATGGAGCCAACCCGCTTGAAGCCTACAAAGAAATGTTTTTAGGTGCGTTTGGTGACGGATATGCATGGTCTGAAACGCTCGTTCAGGCAACGCCATTGCTGTTTACCGGTTTAGCCATATCCCTGACGCTCAGAACGTTACTGTGGAATATTGGCGCGGAGGGGCAATTTTTTATGGGGGCAATGGGTGCAACATGGGCAGCCCAATATTTTTCGCAACAGCCGCCATGGATTCTGATTCCGTTATTAATGATTTCAAGTATGGTTGCGGGTGGATTATGGGGACTGCCACCGGCTATTCTAAAAACCAGACTGAAAGTAAACGAAATATTAACAACATTATTATTGAATTACGTCGCAATTTTCTTTGTGAATTATCTATTATATGGCCCATGGAAAGACCCAATGTATCCCGGTTTTCCACAAACTCCGCGATATCCGGATGCCGCAATTCTGACACAATTTTTCAACACCAGACTTCACACGGGTATAATCATTGGTTTAGTCTTGGCTGTCGTCTTATATGTTCTGTACAAAAAAACCGGTTGGGGATATAAAATTCAGGTGATTGGGCAAAGCCGGAAAACTGCTAAATATGCCGGTATCAGAGTGAATAGAAATATCATTCGCGTTTTGGTAATCAGTGGAGCAATTGCCGGCTTAGGAGGGATGCTGCAAATATCCGGTCTTCAACATAAACTTAGACTTGGAGGGATATCGAATAATTATGGATATACCGGCATTATTGTTGCCTTCCTGGCAAATGGAAATCCGCTTGCTGTGATATTAGTCGCTTTATTTATGGGCGCACTGTTAGTAGGTGGAGACAGCCTTCAAATCACAATGGGATTTGGAAAAGGAGTTGTCCACATGTTTGAAGGGATGGTACTCTTTTTTGTGCTGGCAGGTGAATCTTTAAAACGCTATAAAATACGATGGGTAAAGAAATGATTGATTTTTTTGAACCTTTTCTTCAGGCAGCTATACGGGCGGGAACCCCGTTGCTTTTTGCGACAATTGGTGAAATATACACCGAACGATCAGGGAATATTAACTTGGGTATTGAAGGGTTAATGCTGATTGGCGCCGTCACCGGGTTTTTGACATCGTTGTGGACAGGCAACCCATTTTTGGGTGTAATATTAGGCTCACTGGCCGGTGGATTAATAAGCATGACGCATGCGTTTTTAACGGTGACACTAAACGTCAACCAAATCGTAAGCGGGTTAGCTCTTGTTTTCTTTGGAACCGGTGTAAGCGCTGTATTGGGTACACCCTTAATTGGCAAGATAGCCCCCCATTTTGATGAGATCCGCTTAGGTATCTTAAGCGATATCCCATTGATTGGAAAAATCTTCTTTCAACATAATATCTTAGTATATTTCTCTTATGTGTTCGTTCCGGCATCATGGTATTTTCTATACAAAACAAAGCCAGGATTGTATATTCGAACCGTAGGAGAGAATCCCCAAACCGCTGACACTGTTGGTCTGAACGTCGTTAAAATACGTTACGCAACCATCTTTGCAGGTGGCGTTATGATGGGACTTGGTGGTGCGTATCTTTCGTTAGCCTATACACCCATGTGGATCGAAAACATGGTTGCAGGCAGAGGCTGGGTAGCTATCGCGTTGGTAATATTTTCGATGTGGAATCCAATGGTAGCGATCTTTGGCGCATATTTATTTGGCGGTATGGATGCTTTAGGATTCGCACTTCAAGCAAGAGGTGTCCAAGTTTCAACGCATCTATTGGGAATGCTCCCGTATTTATTTACGATATTTCTTTTAGCGGGATCGATGTGGAAGATGCGAAAAAAAGCAATGGGACTTTCTGTCTCCATGGGGCCAAGTGCTTTAGGGAAACCATTTTCAAAGGAACAAAAATCCTGATAGTATGATATATAATTTAGTATTCATTTGGGAATGGAAAAGGAGATGTTAAGGCGTCTCCTTTTTTATGCAAATTATTTCGATGAAAGACATTTCTTTAGTAAATTCTGACAAGAGGATATAAAGAGATTTTATGCAGATAACAGGTCAAATAATAGATATACTCCATCGAAAAATATTTCCGGGGATAGTTACCGTTGAAGATGGGGTCATTCAAACAATTGAAAAAACAGAACATGCACCATCCCAATTTATTTTACCGGGATTTATCGACGGACATATTCATATAGAAAGCTCAATGCTTGTTCCATCAGAGTTTGCACGGATAGCAAGCACACACGGAACCGTAGCAGTTGTGTCAGACCCGCATGAAATTGCAAATGTGTTGGGAATAGACGGTGTGGAATTTATGATTGCGAATGGGGACGAAGTCCCGTTAAAGTTTTTCTTTGGTGCACCGTCGTGCGTGCCGGCGACTCCTTTTGAAACTACCGGGGGAAAATTCGGAAACGAAGAACTTGAATATCTGCTTAAAAAAGAGAATATTTTATATTTATCAGAGATGATGAACGTTCCGGGTGTTTTGAATAATACTCCCGGAGAGATGAAAAAAATAGCCCTTGCAAAACAATACGGAAAAAAAATCGATGGACACGCACCCGGCTTGCGCGAGAAAGAAGCAAAAGTATATGCTGATTTCGGGATAACAACCGATCATGAATGTGTGTCTTTGGATGAAGCATTGGATAAGATCCGATATGGAATGACCATTCAAATTCGTGAAGGATCAGCAACCAGAGATTTGGACGCACTCATGCCGCTGATTGATTCTCATCCTGATAATATCATGCTTTGCAGTGATGACAGACATCCGGATAATTTGGTAGAGGGGCATATCAATTTGATGGTAAAAAGAGCCATCGATGAAGGATACGATATCTTTAATGTCTTACAAGCGGCTTGTGTTAATCCGGTGAAGCATTATGGTTTGGATGTCGGCTTACTCCGTGAAGGTGATCCTGCTGATTTTATTCTTGTTGATAGTATTGAAAATTTATCTGTTTTAGCAACGTACGTAAATGGTAAAAAGATAGCTAAAGATCGTAAACCATTAATCGAATCAAAAAAGATAATCCCAATCAATAAATTTGAAGCCACTTTCAAGAAAGCCGGAGATTTTCAAATAAAAAGAAGACATGGAAAGCTCAAAGTTATTGATGTGCTTGATGGTCAGGTAATCACAGGAACAAAACTTGCAAGTTTAGAACCGCTAAATGGGCTAATGATACCTGACTTAAAACAGGATGTCATAAAAATAACGGTAGTAAACCGGTACGAAGATACTGAACCCGCAATGGCATTTATCCATAACTTCGGACTTAAAACGGGAGCGATCGCTTCATCAGTGGCACACGATTCTCACAATATCATTGCCGTCGGAACTTCCGATGAAGAAATTGCAAATGCCATTAATTTGATTGTTGAACATAAGGGAGGTGTCAGTCTGTCAAACGGAGAGACAAAACGTGTTGTACCCTTGCCTGTCGCAGGCCTAATGACTGATACTGATGGATATGCTGTTGCAGCGAAATATTCAACCCTAGAAAAGCTGGCAAAGGAAATGGGTTCAACGCTTAGATCTCCATTTATGACGCTTTCATTCATGGCGCTATTAGTGATTCCCGAACTCAAATTAAGCGATAAGGGTCTATTTGATGGGCGGAGTTTTGAATTAACGTCTAATTATAGCTCTCAATAATTTTATGTCTGAAGATCAGAAATATCAACACATAGGTCGATCACCGGTTCGCCCCGACGCAAAGGAAAAAACTACCGGGGAAACAAAGTTTTTAACGGATATCCCTGACAAAGGAATGCTCCATGCGGCACCAGTATATTCTTCGATTCCATTTGGCGAAATAATTTCAATTGACGTTTCACCAGCTGAATCTGTGCAAGGCTATATTGATTTTATTTCCGCCAAAGATATCCCAGGAGAAAACCAGATTGGCGTCATTTTCCAGGACCAACCCTTGTTTGCGGAGAAAACCGTTCGGTATGTAGGTGATAGTATTGGATTAGTTGTCGCAGAAACGTCAGAAGCAGCTTATTATGCTGCCCGATTAATCAAAATAAAATATGATGAGTACCTACCTGTTTTATCCATCGATGAAAGTCGTGATGCAAAAGATAATTTAATCCACGTAACAAATCTTGCCTGTAAGCACCAAGTGCGTAAAGGGAATATTGAACAAGGATTTAAGTCTGCTGATAAAATTATTGAAGCGTCATTCAAAACGCCTTTCCAGGAACATTATTATCTTGAACCTCAGGGATGTATTGTTACTCCCACAGACGACAGAAATGTTGAAATATTAGGAACGCTGCAATGTCCGTTCTATATTCAAAAATCAGTGGCCAGAGTGTTAGGAATAGGACTGAAGAATGTAACCGTTGAACAAGCTCCGACCGGAGGAGGATTTGGAGGAAAAGAGGATATCCCTTCAGAATTAGCCGCCAGAGTTGCCGTTGCAGCCATCATGCTGGGGCGAACAATAAAAATGGTGTATCGCCGAAAAGAGGATGTGCAGTTGACATCTAAACGTCATCCGTTTCAGATGCAATATAAAGTCGGGGTAAAAAATGATGGAACCTTAGTTGCCGCGGATATTCTATTGGAAGAAAATGCGGGAGCTTATGCGACGTTATCATCCGTGGTTTCCTATCGTGCTTCTGCACAAGCTATGGGACCTTATGTAATCCCGAATATTCACGTTGATTCAAATTCATACTACACAAATTTAC
Source organism: uncultured bacterium (assembly GCA_964388155.1). GTDB lineage: Bacteria > Fidelibacterota > Marinisomatia > Marinisomatales > JACNKV01 > JACNKV01. The sequence continues at coordinate 23,480 of CAYLYH010000001.1, forward strand.
CGCCAACCGGTGCTTTCCGTGGATTTGGCTCGCCCCAAGCTGCATTCGGTCATGAACGAATGATGGACGTGATTGCAGCTGAACTAAATATGGATCCGGTAGAATTAAGACTGAAAAATATTCTCAAACTCGGTGATACCACCATGACCGATCAGTCCTTACCCATAAGTGTTGGTGTGGAAGAAACGATTCGTAAGGCGGTAAAGTCATCCAACTGGGATCACAAAAATAGCCAGGACAGCCGGTATCTACATGGGATGGGGATCAGTACCATCCATTATGGTAATTGCCTTGGGGCTGCCGGTTGGCACATGGATGGTTCAGCCACCCGCATTCAAATTCGTAGAGATGGTAAAATTGCTGTCGCTTTTGGTTTAGTGGAAATGGGGCAGGGAGCCTTAACGGTTGTAATACAGATGACTGCTGAAGCATTTGGTGTATCTCATAAGCGAATTACTGTCCTGCCGACATCCACCGATCATGTCCCTGACAGCGGACCTGCAGTAGCATCTCGAAATGTCGTGATGACGGGAAATGCGATTCGTGATGCAGCGAAGAAACTTCTTCCGATTCTTAAAGATGCTGCAGCTGATCTCATGGAATGTAAATCTGAGGACGTTGAATTAGAAAATGACCGTGTGTTTTGTAATGCTAATAAGATACAACTCACATTTGAAGAATTGACGGAATATTTATACAAAACCGGTCGTAATACGGAAGAACTGGGTTGGTGGCACGTCCGTGAATTAGAGTATAATCCGGATACGGGTATCGGAGAAGCTTACTTTACGTACTCCTACGCAACACATATCGCAAAAGTACGTGTCGATAAACTTACCGGATTGATTCATACAGATAAAATATGGGCGGCTCACGATATTGGTAAAGCTATTAATCCAGCTGGATTGGAAGGACAGATTGAAGGCGGGACAGCTCAAGGTGTCGGTTGGGCTACGACGGAAGATTTTAAAATGGATCGTGGAGTTGTTCAGACAGCAAATCTTTCCACTTATTTATTGCCGACTGCGATGGATGTCCCTGAAGTCGAATCCATCATCGTGGAAGATCCTGAACCCGAAGGTCCATGGGGCGCTAAAGGAATCGGCGAACCAGCGGTGATTCCGACCGGAGCGGCAATTGCTAATGCCGTCAGTAACGCGGTAGGCGGTCAGATGAATGAAATTCCGCTAACACCGGAAAAAGTATTAAACGTAATAAACAAACAACAAGAAAAGGAATAATACTGCATTATGCATTTGATATAATGGATTAATATTGCATTATATATTTGATATAATGGAATAATATTGTAAATTACAGACGTGATGAAGGAAAGATTTCTAATAAACGAGTTGGAAAAGCACAGCAAAGAAAAAGAAATTACACTTTTAATTGGTGCGCGGCAGGTTGGTAAAACGACATTGTTAAAACAACTTGAAAATAAATTATCTAAAGAGGGAAATGAAATCGCATTTTTTTCTTTAGAAGATAAAATATATTTGAACGCTTTTAATGAGCATCCGAAAAATTTGTTTCAATTTATACAATTACCGGAAGTAGGGAAGAAAACCGTTGTATTTATTGATGAAGTGCAATATCTCGATGACCCGTCAAATTTTTTAAAATTATTATATGATGAATATACACCCAATATCAAATTCATTGTTAGTGGATCATCGAGTTTTTATATCGATAGAAAGTTTAAAGATTCTCTTGCCGGTAGAAAAAAGATATTCCATTTGCCCACATTGGGATTAGTAGAATTCTTATATTTTAAGGGGTACAAAAAATGGTCAGAGGATGTCCATACAGGATTTTTACCTAAACTGAATATTAAGGAATTAAACGCACTCTTTTCTGAATACTTACTTTTTGGCGGATATCCAAAAGTTGTAACTGCTTCATCAGTAAATGAAAAGAAAGATGTATTAAGGGAGTTAGCTACATCCTACATTAAAAAGGACATCAAGGAAGCATCGCTTCATTTCCACGATGTATATTTAAATATTTTAAAAATTATTGCGGCTCAAACAGGAGGACTCTTAAATATAGGTTCAATTGGAGCATCTTTAAAGAAAGAATATAATACCGTATTACACTATTTATATATTATGAGGAAGTCTTATCATATTGGGCTTGTTTCACCTTTTTATCAAAATGCTGAAAATGAATTACGAAAAATGAAAAAAGCGTATTTTCAGGATTTAGGATTGCGAAACTTCTTCACCGGAAATTTTCATCCTGTAATTATTCGCGAAGACAGGGGTGAATTGTTAGAGAATTATGTGTACCGTCTTTTTGCTGACTGTTATGATATGGATTGGGATATCAAATATTGGCGTACTCAAAAAAAACAAGAGGTAGATTTTATTATTCAGGAGAAAAAAGCTATTGAAGTCAAGTTTTCAAAAAAGTTGTTTAAAATGTATAAATACAAATTTTTCAATAATAAGTATCCTGATATACAACTTAAATTGCTTACATACGATAATGTGCTTGAGTTTAATCCCTACTTTGAAGAATAGAAAGAAACTAAAATGAACACACTCTTAACAAATTGCAGAATTGTAAATCCCTTTAGTATCCCCGAATTCATTGAAAATGGATTTATTTTTATTGAGAGTGGAATTATAGCAGAGATTGGAGAAGGAATCCCCGATTTTACTGTGGACGAAAAACACGATTTACACGGTAAGACTGTTCTTCCGGGCATGATAAATGCACATGCACATTTATACTCTACTTTAGCTATGGGAATGCCATTTCCTAAAGGAAATCCGAAAAATTTTACCGAGATATTGGAACAGGTCTGGTGGATTTTGGATCGAACTCTGGATCAGAAAAGTACAAAAGCCTCCTTTGAAGCCGGGCTACTTGACCACCTGCGTCATGGAGTAACCACGGTCATCGACCATCATTCCAGTCAAAACTATATTGACGGATCGCTAAATATGTTAGCCGAAATCGCTAAACAATTCGGCATAAATATCTCCGGCGCGTTTGAAATGACAGCCCGAAATGGAAAGCAAATATTTCGGGACAGTTTGGACGAGAATGTCATATTTCATCAGAGATATCTTAAATCAGATACAGTCCGTCCGCTTATCGGTCTGCATGCATCTTTTACGCTGTCGGATGAATCGCTCCGGGCGGTTTCCGATAGATTAAAATCTGAGCGTAATTGGGGGATTCATATTCATGTCGCCGAAGACAAAGCCGACCAGATTGATGCCAAAAGCCGCGGATATGATTCAGTAATCCAGCGATTGGATTCGTTTGGTCTCTTAAATGAAAACAGCTTGGTAATCCATGGTGTGCATTTTGAGCCAGGTGATGCAGACATCCTGAAACAAACCGGAGCGATGTTAGTTCACAATCCGTCTTCAAATGCGAATAATCGTGTTGGGATGACCCCGACAGCACTTATCGAAGAAATGCAAGCCGGATTAGGTACGGACGGAATGCAGGGAAATATGCTTGGAGAAGCCAAGGAGGGAACCTTGATTCGCAACAGTCATTTAGCCGGCGGTGAATCAAGTGTGAATTATGCGGAAATGCTCTTTAAGCACAATGCGGATATCACCACGAAATTATTTAGACGTAAGATAGGAAAACTCGACCCGAGTTATATCGCGGACTTAGCGATATTTGACTATCATCCGCGAACTGAATTCAATGCGGATAATTGGATCGGACACGCATTGTTTGGGATGGAATCACCAAGTGATGTAATGACGAATGGAATATTTAGAATCAGAAATAATTCACTTATTGATCTTGACGAAAAAGCGATCGTAAACAACGCAAAACACCAAGCAGGATCGTTATGGAACGCAATGGAAAATATATTGGATTGAACCATAAAAAAGACATTGTAGTCTCATTATTTATTAATAAATTCTTGTGCTCTTTCTCGGGTCTTAATCAAGAACTGAGGGGCGTTCCAAAAGATCGAAAAGCGAGCACAATCTATTGACGTGCTACAGCTACGTCATATATCAATAAATATTCATTAACAAATATAAGGAGTAAAACTATGAGAAGTTTTGCAGGAAGAGATATACTCTCACTTAAGGACTTTGAACGTAATGAGTTTTTTAGAGTGTTCGATGTGGCCGATCGCCTAAGACACTTTGCCGAAGATCGAAAAAATACTGATTTGTTGGCAGGAAAAACACTTGTAACCGCATTTTATCAACCCAGCACACGCACACGCTTAGCACACGAAGCCGGTATGCATCGCCTCGGCGGACATGTAACCGGATTCTCAGATGCAAAAATGACGCGTGCTGGTGACTTTTACCAAGAGACGATTAAAGACACAGTTAAAATGTTGGAATTCTACGGTGATGTTATAGTTATGCGGCATTTCCAACAAGGTGCACCGCACGAAGCAGCTAAGTGGTCATCCGTGCCGATTATTAATGGTGGCGACGGATGGGGTGAGCACCCAACCCAAATTTTAACAGATCTTTACACTATTTACCGTGAAAAAGGACGTATTGACGGGTTAAAATGGTTAGCCGTTGGTGATATGAGAATGCGTACAATGCACTCTCTGGCTCACGGATTAACACAGTTTGATTGCCCGATTACGTTTGTATCTCCACCGGATATGAGTATGACCGACGAATTCAAAAAGGATATTGAAAAATATAATCTAAACTACAAAGAAGCCGAACACGTCGAAGAAGCCATCGCTGATGCCGATGTTATCTTGGTAGAACCCGTTGTTCAGCCTGATTATACAAAAGCCAGAGATGAACGATCCGGCGATGTTGGTTTAACTCCATCCAATTATAAGATCACACGTGAGCTTCTTTCCAACAAAGCCAAATCTGATGCTGTATTACTACACTCACTTCCTCGCATGGATGAAATCCCTGCCGATGTGGATATCACACGCTGGTCACGCTACTGGCAGGAAGCCTTCAACGGTGTCGTTATGCGTATGGCGCTCTTGGCATTAGTTCTTGGCACACAAGAGTAGGAGAGTACATAATGCAGACATATCTACGTGGTCGTGACATGATTACGACCCAGGAATGGACACGTGAAGAAATTGATACCGTCATGGATGTCGCCATGGATTTGAAACGTAAACGTGCATTGGGAGAACCTCATGCGTATTTGCGTGATAAAGTCTTGGCGATGCTGTTCTTCTTTTCAAGCACACGTACTCGTGCGTCGTTTGAGGCAGGGATGGCTCAACTTGGCGGACATGCAATGTTCCTGGACAGCAAAACAACGCAGGTTTCTCACGGCGATACAGCAAAAGAAATTGGTGATATTCTAGGACGTTACAACGATGGATTAGCTATTCGCCAAGTGGATTGGGAACATGGGAATCAATATATCCGCTGGGTTGCTGAATCAAGCCGTACACCTGTTTTGAATATGCAGTGCGATGAGTATCATCCTCATCAGATTCTCGCGGACCTTCAGACAATCATAGAGAAAAAAGGCAATCCACGAGGAAAAACGATTACCGTAAGTTGGGCGTACGCTTCAAGTTATTCCAAGCCGCAAAGTGTTCCGAACAGTTTAATCCTGCTCATGACACGCTACGGAATGAATGTACGGTTGGTTCATCCACCAGAATTTAAGCTAAAATCGAAATTCATTGATCAAGCCAAGGAAAATGCCAAAAAACATCACGGCAGTTTTGTGATGATGGACGATTTCGAAGCAGGAGTCAAAGATACGGATATTTGGTACGCAAAAAGCTGGGGACCGATGCTCACAACGACTGATCCTGCAGAGGATAAGCGAATTACGGAAAAATACAGTGATTGGATCGCTGATGAACGTCGTTTGGCTATGGCAAAACCGGATGCAATCTACATGCACCCGTTACCCGCTGACCGGAATGTTGAAGTAACCGATGCCGTTCTTGACGGACCGAATTCGGTTGTCTTTGATCAGGCAGAAAATCGTTTGCATGCTCAAAAAGCCGTTATGGCTTTGACCATGACCTAACAATTTTAATCTGCCGTAGAAATACAGAGACTCTCAGGCTAAGAAGTATGGATTGGGTATAGGAGAATAATTTCTCCTATACCTGACCGCTTTTACTGTCTTATAATTTAATTTCAACTGTTCTCTGTGTCTCCGCGGCTAAATCATCGGAGAATTTATGAAAAAGAAATTAGCAGTGATTGCCATTGGTGGTAATTCACTTATTCACGACAAACAGCATCAGACGGTGCGTGATCAATATATCGCCGCTCATGAGACATCGGAACATATCGTTTCGATGATCCGTAACGGATGGGATGTTGCAATATCCCACGGGAATGGTCCGCAAGTAGGGTTCATATTGCGCCGTTCAGAATTAGCCTCTGACGAGTTGCATGAAGTTCCGCTGGATGTATGCGGTGCCGATAGTCAAGGTGCGATTGGATATGCACTTCAGCAGAATTTACATAATGAATTCAAGCGTTTTGGCATGGATAAATACGCTACTACGGTTGTGACTCAGGTGGAAGTATCTGCAGATGATCCATCCTTCCAAAATCCGGCAAAACCCATTGGGTCTTTCATGGATGAATCTGAAGCTTCCCGTCGTCGCGATGATGAGGGTTGGGATGTAAAAGAAGATGCCGGACGCGGATGGCGCCGTGTTGTTGCCTCTCCCAAACCAATTCGTATTGTCGAAGAGCCTGCTGTTAAACTATTGTTAGATACAGGTGTCGTTGTAATTACAACGGGTGGTGGTGGAATTCCGGTGGCCGCAGATGAAAAAGGATATCTGAAAGGCGTTGCAGCAGTAATTGACAAAGATTTCGCATCATCATTGCTTGCAAGTAATTTAGGTGCTGAATTGTTTGTTATGAGTACCGCCGTTGAAAAAGTCGCTTTAAACTTCGGTAAACCTAACGAAATATGGCTGGGTAAAATCACCTTACAGGAAGCAAAAGGTTATCTCGCGGAAGGGACGCATTTTGCTACCGGAAGTATGGCACCGAAAATCGAAGCAGCCATCCAGTTTTTGGAAAATGGTGGGAAAAAAGTGATTATAACCAATCCGGAGAATTTGGAAAAAGCAATGGATGGAAATACTGGAACTCATATCGTCCATTAATCGATGTAATCTGGGAGAAAAATAAGAGTAAGATATGAAACATGTCATCGGATTAAAATGTTTGATTTGCGGTAAGGAATACGATATAAATGAGATCGACTATGTTTGCCCTGATCACGGCAATGAAGGAATTGTAGATGTTGTCTACGATTATGCTAAGATCAGCAGTAACATTAGCAAGAATGATTTACGCCACTCCAAAGATTTCACGATTTGGCGTTATAAACCGCTTTTACCCGTTGAACCTGATTCTGAAGTACCACCGCTAACTGTAGGTTGGACACCTCTTTACAAAACAGATCGCTTAGCATCATCGCTAGGGTTAAAAAATATTTGGATAAAAGACGACGGTCGATTACCGACAGCGTCTTTCAAAGACAGAGCCAGTGCAATCGCCATTGTTAAAGCTAGTGAAATAGGAGCCAAAATCATTATGACGGCAAGTACCGGGAACGCCGCTGCAGCATTAAGCGGACTGTGCGCAAGTATGGATCAACAAAATGTTATCTTTGTTCCTGAAAGTGCTCCTGAAGCCAAGATCGCACAATTACTGGTTTTTGGGGCAAAAGTCATGTTGGTCAAAGGGTCATACGATGATGCATTTGAGCTTTGTTTGGAAGCGGAAAAAGAATATGGCTGGTACAATCGTAATACCGGATATAATCCGTACATGAGTGAAGGGAAGAAAACAGCCAGCTACGAAATATGTGAACAGTTAGAGTGGAATGCTCCGGATGTCATTTTTGTCAGTGTGGGAGATGGTTGTATCATTGGTGGTATTCATAAAGGTTTAAAAGATTTAATAGCGTTGGGATGGATTGATAAAATGCCCAGAATCATCGGTGTACAATCCACGGGGAGTGATTATATGTATCAGGCATGGAAAAATGAGGAAGATGTCTTGACAAAACCTGCCATAGATGCACAAACTGCCGCAGACAGTATTAGTGCTGGTTTACCGCGTGATCGTATCAAAGCAATGAAAGCTGTCAAAAAAACCAACGGTGCCTATATTCGGGTGACGGATGATGAAATCCTGAAAGCCATACCTATGATGGCACGCGGCAGCGGAGTGTTTGGAGAACCTGCCGGAGCAGCAGCATTAGCAGGCTTGGTGAAGGCAATTGATGATGGGTTGGTAAATTCTGATGATCGGATCGTGGTTCTGAATACCGGCAATGGATTAAAGGACGTTGTAGGAGCGATGAAGTCAGTCGAATTAGTTGGAACCTCCCCGACATACGTAGAACCGGACATTGAAGATTTAAAAAAGAAATTAGCTTAAATAAATAACGAAAAATAAAGAAAATATGATATGATAGATTTAACCATTAATTCTGCTGCTTTAGAAAGAGCGATAGAGAAAGCGCGAAAACAGAATATTATTATTCCGACGTTTCAGCAGCAAATAAATCCGGAGTTAGTCCCGGACAACATCAAGAATCAATTAAAGAATGTGGGACTTTGGGATGTAAATCCGCTTAACCTGTTTCGTATCACTTGGAAAAATGAGCCAAAATCTCATGGCGGTGTATACGGGGATGTGAATTTCATCGAATTTCCAAAAGAGATTACTGGAGTAGATGCAAAAATTGTTGCTCCGGTTGGGAAGTGGTTCCCAACAGGCGCACACAAAGTAGGAGCTGCCTTCGGCTGCTTAGTCCCGCGTTTAGTTACCGGACAATTTGATCCATCTACGCAGAAAGCTGTATGGCCTTCTACCGGGAATTACTGTCGCGGAGGCGCCTACGATTCTACATTACTTGGGTGTGAATCCATCGCAATTTTACCGGAAGAGATGAGTAAAGAACGCTTCGATTGGTTAGCCTCTGTTGCCGGAGAAACCATCAAGACGCCGGGAAGCGAAAGCAATGTGAAAGAAATATTTGATAAGTGCTGGGAGCTTCGGAAATCAGGTGAAGACTTAGTGATTTTCAACCAGTTTGACGAATTTGGAAATTATCTCTGGCATTATAATGTTACCGGTCGTGCCTTAGCTGAACTTCTTGAAAAGGTCATGGGACCAAATGATACATTCTGCGGTTCGGTGTACACAACCGGATCTGCCGGGACGATTGGAAGCGGCGACTATCTTAAGAACCTCTTCCCGACCAGTAAAATTGCTGCCAGTGAAGCATTACAGTGCCCGACATTACTAAACAATGGTTTTGGCGCACATCGAATCGAAGGCATTGGAGATAAACACATCCCATGGATTCATAATGTGAAAAACACGGATATGGTCATGGCGATTGATGATGAATCACCAATGTCTGTTATTCGTTTATTCAACGAACCTGCCGGGAAGAAATATTTAGCATCTCAAGGTGTTTCTGAGCAGTTTATTGAGACTCTGCCGTTGTTAGGTATCTCCGGTGTTGCGAACCTCCTGAGCGCAATAAAATTTGCGAAATACTATGAACTTGGCGAAGGCGATGTTGTTGCAACCATTTTGACAGATTCCATGGAAATGTATCAGAGTCGCTTACAAGAACTTACAGAAGAACACGGAGATTTTACTGATTTAGATGCTGCAGCTTCCTATCACAAACATCTTGTAGGAACTACAGTGGATTATGTCGAGGAACTCACGTATGAAACACGAAAGCGTGTCCATAATTTGAAGTACTATACTTGGGTTGAGCAGCAGGGGAAAACCTTTGATGAAATCCAATCTCAATGGTATGACGATGATTACTGGTCCAATATGCACAACCAAATTGATGATATGGATGAATTCATCGATGATTTTAACGCCCGTACAGGGTTATTGAAATCATAGTGTAATTGACTGTCATTCATGTGTAATTTTAGGGGAAGATAAGCACAAAGAGCAGCTAAAATGCTCCATATTGAAAATCCTGAATATTATACAATAAAACTAACCGTAAACGGGAAGGAGCTAGAAAAATCTGTTCCTTCCCATATGCGGCTACTTGATTTATTACGCAATGAACTGCATTTTACCGGCGCCAAAGAAGTCTGTTCAGAAGGAGAATGCGGTGCGTGTACTATTATCATGGATAGTAAAACCGTTAATTCCTGTCTTATTCTTGCTGTCGAAGCCCATAAATCCGAGATAATCACTATTGAAGGATTATCCAAAGAAAATAACCTTACTGAACTGCAACAGGGTTTTATTGACCACCATTCCGTTCAATGCGGATATTGCATCCCGGGAATGGTGTTATCCGGTGAGAAGATTCTAAATGAGCATGAAAGTCCTGACCGATCAGAAATTAAGGAAGGATTAGCAGGGAATATTTGCCGCTGTACGGGCTATCATAAAATTGTGGACGCAATTGAACATGCAGGATACGAATAACCCGAATGAATCGAATGGATAAAATTAAAATAGAATTTATTCTTGTTTTCATTCGTTATTATTTGTGGAATTAGTATAAGCAATCTTATGAAATATTATACACCAAGCTCATTATCAGAACTAAACGATTTGTTTTTACAAATTAACGAATCGAAAATATCTATTTTATCAGGCGGCACCGATATCTTACCTCGATGGGAAGAGGGAATAACGCTTCCGAAACATTTAATCGATTTAAAAAAGATTAATTCTATATCAGGAATTGTTGAGCACGATGATAAAATCATTATCGGTGCTTTAACAACTGTTCAGGATATTTATAAATCTGAACTAATTAAAACGAAGTACACGGCACTTCACCAAGCTGCTTCTCAGTTTGCCGGTGTTCAGATTCGGCACAGAGCTACCATTGGCGGTAATATCTGCAATGCATCCCCGGCTGGAGATTTATTACCTGGGCTTTATGTTCACAATGCAATGATTGAAATAACCGAATCTAAAGGTACAAGAATATTACCAATTAATGAATTCATTATCGGTGTTGGAAAAACAGCCCTTAAGAATAATGAGATCGTTTCTGCGATCATTTTAGAAAAATCAGAAAAATTATCAATATTCTATAAATTGGGTTTAAGACAGTCTATGGCAATATCCGTTGTAAATTTTGCTATAAGCTACCGACAAACCTCACAAAATCGTTTTGATTTACCATCAATAGCGGTGGGAGCTGTAGCTCCAACAGTGGTATATCTTAAAGAGTTTACTAAAGCAGTGAATGAGGGTCTTTCTTTAGAAAAAACTATAAGTTTAATAGAACATGATATTTCGCCCATAGATGATATCCGAGCTTCTGCTGAGTATCGTAGAACCGTATTAAGAAATATGATACAGCATTTTGTTAGACACGAATTAATTGAGCCTAAATTGAACGTTTCCGTAAAACAACTCGCCAAAGTTGACCAACATGAAACTTACAAATAAATTTCATATTGTAGTTCAATCCAATAGGTTTTACTCCGACCAGTCGGGACAGGATGATTTAAATAATTACGTATCATTCATATCTAATAACGGAGATTATAATGTCTGATAAGTTATACCCAATGGAGTTAAACCACTTATTGAAATGGGTTCTTGAAGAAGAGAAACATGGCAGTATCTTTGGAGTCACGGAGGATCTGTTCTTCAATCCAAATGAACAAGATGTCTTTCGTATGCAACGTTATGGTCAGCTGATGGAAACTCCCATCGGTGTTGCTGCCGGACCTCATACCCAGATGGCTCAAAATATCATTTTAGCGTGGTTAATGGGCGCTAGATATATTGAGCTCAAAACTGTGCAAACGCTTGATGAACTGGAAGTCTCTAAACCCTGTATTGATATGCAGGACGAAGGCTACAATTGTGAATGGTCACAGGAACTTAAACTAAATCAGTCTTTCTCTGAATATTTAAATGCCTGGATTATCATTCATATTCTCAAAGATAAATTCGGATGGGGAAATGATCAAGACTTGGGCGGGATATTTAATATGTCTGCCGGATATAATCTAGTCGGAATTAAAAAAACAAATGTTCAACAATTTTTTGATTTGATGGAGAATTGCCAGCCTCATCTTGATTATAGATTAAATCGCATCGAGCATATTTATCCGAATATAAAAAATCTAAGTATCCCGGCGAAATTATCGGATAATCTCACACTTTCAACCATGCATGGCTGTCCACCGGATGAAATTGAATCGATCGGAAAGTATCTGATAGAAGAACGTAAGTATCACACGACCGTCAAACTGAATCCAACACTATTAGGACCAAAAAAGCTGAAAGAAATCTTAAATCATCGCCTTGGGTTTAATGATGTAACCGTTCCCGATGAAGCCTTTGGACATGACCTGAAATATCCCGATGCTATAAAGTTGATCAAAAGTTTACAATCATCTGCGGAAAAAAATGGAGTCGAGTTTGGATTAAAGTTGACCAACACACTTGAAGTAGAAAATCATAAACCGATTTTTCCGTCAAATGAAAAAATGATGTATATGAGCGGAAGGGCGTTGCACCCGATCAGTATTCATGTCGCAAAGAAACTGCAAACCGAATTCAATGGCAATCTGGATATTTCATTTTCCGCGGGAATGGATGCGTTCAATGTCACTGATGTATTAGCAGCAAACATAAAACCGATTACTGTCTGTACTGACATCTTAAAACCGGGTGGATATACACGGTTAGCACAATATCTGTCAGAGATAAAAAAACAGTTTGCAGACAAAAATGTATCTTCAATTCATGAATTTATTTTATCAAACGGTAACGCTGCAACTAACTTAAGAACAACCGGACTAAATAATCTGAAAAAATACGCTGAATCTGTTCTGAATCACGCCGCTTATCACAAAGATAATAGGCATTTTGAATCCATCAAGACAGAAAGACCTCTTACACGATATGACTGCGTTAAAGCACCTTGCACTGAATCCTGCGCAACCGGTCAGGAAATTCCCGAGTATATGCATCAGGTTGCTAACGGGCATTTCGACAAAGCTTATGAAACTATTTTAAGAACAAATGCAATGCCGGGTGTTACCGGATATGTCTGTGATCATCTTTGTCAAACAAAATGCACTCGAAACAATTTAGACAGCACATTGTTAATACGTGAAATTAAAAGGTTCGCCACTGAAAACAATTCTGTTAAAGCTCTTGTTCCTAAACCCTCCAACGGATTAAAAACCGCTGTCATCGGAGCCGGTCCTTCAGGGTTAACCTGTGCTTACTATCTGGCGCTTGAAGGATTTGAAGTTGAGATTTATGAATCGAAACCATTCGCCGGTGGTATGGTATCGGATGCAATTCCCGGTTTTCGCCTTACCGATGATTCGATAAAAAATGATATTGAATTAGTGAAATCTGTTGGAGTCATATTCCATTTCAATTCAAGTATTGATAAAAATAGATTTAACGAATTACGATCAAATTATGATTATGTTTATCTTGGAGCTGGTGCTCAAGATAATAAGAGATTGAATATTCAAGGAGAAAAATTATCAAACGTTATTGAACCTCTGACCTTTTTATCTGATGTACGACAAGGCAACGTTAAGGAAGTGGGTGAACGAGTGGCCGTTATTGGGGGAGGAAACACAGCAATAGATGCCGCACGGACCTCACGCCGGTTAGGATTAGATGTAACAATACTTTACCGCAGAACGATGAAAGAAATGCCGGCTGATATGGAAGAAATTGTAGCCGCGCTGGAGGAAGGTATCCATCTGCAGGAACTTGTTGCTCCTGAAAAGATTGCTGACGGTGGTGACGGAACTGCGATATTAACGTGTTTCAAAATGGAATTGGGGAAACCGGATGAGAGCGGACGGGCACGCCCGATAAAAATTGACGGTTCAGAGTTTGAACTTGCTTTCGATAAAATTATCCCGGCAGTCGGACAAGATATCGCATTGGACTATGTAACTTGGCAAGAATTGGTCCCTGATAATGTGACCGGAGAAACAAAGCTGAAGAATGTTTTTGCCGGTGGGGATATTGTCCGCGGAGCTTCTTCCGTAATCAATGCTGTGGGAGATGGGCGTAAAGCCGCTGAGAATATAATCCGTGCAGCTAAGCTGGATAATCATCATGCGCAAGATTCCTCATTGCGATTTAATAAAATCGAATATCAAAAGAAATTAGCATTTAGAGAATATGGAATTACCACACCGCATTTATCCCCGGATGAACGAATTAATTTTAATTTAGTAACAAGGACGCTGGCTAAAGAAGAAGCAGTGGCAGAAGCCTCCAGGTGCCTCCAATGTGATGATGTTTGTGATGTTTGTGTAAGTGTATGTCCTAACTTAGCGAATATGTCATATATAGCCGAACAAAGAACCTATCCTGTTTATCAATTATCTGCTAAAAATAGAGGAGTGAATATTGTACAAATTGGTACATTCACAATCTCCCAAGAACCACAAATTATCAATATCGGTGACTTTTGTAATGAATGCGGAAATTGTACAACTTTCTGTCCGACGGCGGGTGATCCGTATAAAACGAAGCCCAAATTCTTTCTGAATAGAGAAACCTTTGATGCAGAAGAAAAAGGATATTGGATGGATGGAAATACACTTTTCTCAAAAACGGATGGAGTACAGTCATCACTGAATTTAACGGAAGGGAATTACAGGTATAAATCAGATGTCATTAATATTAATATGGATTCATCTAATTATGAAATAATTTCAGCTCAATTCTTAAATGGAAATAGCGAAATGGAATCTTCCAACATAACAGAAATGATTGTATTATTTGAAAACATGAAAGATTATCCATTATTTAATACAGACAAATAATGAAAATACTATTAATTAAAAACCCACTGTCTGTTGCCACAATGAACGATTCTAAAGATGAGTTCAGCGGCGGACATATTTTAGTTGAAGATAATAAGATTAAATCCATTGGTCCAGCAGAAATCAGCGTGAATGCTGATGATGTGATAGATGCAACAGGAATGGTCGTGCTGCCTGGTTTTATAAACACACATCATCATTTATATCAAACGCTGACACGGAACATTCCGTTGATGCAGAATCAGCCTTTATTTAGTTGGCTGACCAATCACTATGAGGTATGGCGTGAATTGACTGAGGAAGCCGTTACTGTCAGTACAAAAGTAGGTTTGTTGGAGTTGATGAAGTCTGGAACAACCACCAGTTCTGACCATTTATACTTATTTCCGAATAAAATTTCCGGAAAACTGATTGATGCTGAAATAGAAAGTGCAAAAAGTTTGGGAATGCGGTTTCAGCCTACACGTGGCTCAATGTCGCTTGGGAAATCGCAGGGAGGATTACCACCGGATGATACTGTTCAGACTGAAGCAGAGATACAACGTGATTCCGAACGGCTCATTAATACTTATCACGACGCTTCTGACGGTGCGATGGTTCGCATATCACTGGCACCGTGCTCGCCATTTTCTGTTACTCCGGAATTAATGAAATTTACTGCTGATTTTGCGTTATCTAATGATATTCAAATGCACACCCATCTTGCTGAGACCATTGATGAGGAAAATTTCTGCGTTGAGGAATTTGGAGATCGTCCCGCTGCGTATGTTGATAGTTTAGGCTGGATGAATCGAAAATCTTGGTTTGCTCATGCAATTCACCTTAATGATTCCGAGATTCAACGAATGGCGGATACGGGAGCAGGTATGACGCATTGCCCGACATCCAATATGCGTTTGGGAAGCGGGATTGCGCGTATCAAGGAAATGATGGATGCGAATGTCCGCGTTAGCATTGGTGTAGATGGTTCTGCGTCCAACGATGCCGGGAATATGCTGATGGAAATTCGTAATGCGATGATGCTTTCACGGTTACGCGATGAAGAGTATTGGCTGACAGCACGAGATGTCTTGTGGCTGGCAACACGCGGCAGTGCTTCGGTTTTGGGCAGGGATGATATCGGTCAGCTTTCGGTAGGGAAGCAAGCGGATTTAGTCCTTTTCTCAACGGATAAACTTGAATATGCCGGTGGAATGTCAGATCCTTTGGCGGCATTGATATTCAATGTTCGCACTTCACCGGTGGATTATTTAATTATCAATGGTAAAATCCAAGTTAGAAACGGCAAAACAAGCACAAATGAATTTTCCTTAATTCATTCTCATAATAAAATCGCAGAGAGAATGGTTTCTCAAGCAACGAAAAAAACCGGAATAAACTTTTACAGTAGCCGCAATGAACACTAAAATCTGCAAATTGGAAAGAATAATTTAGGCTTAATAAACAATTTTGAAAATAACCATAATTAGGATGGTGTAAATATGCACTTACAAAAAACAATCTTCATGTTACTTTGCGAACTTGGTGGCTGTTAGATGTGGAATTCAATTAAATCTGTCATTAAACCAAAAACATTAACAGAAGCATATTCCTTGATTGACGGAAAGCATATCGTACTTTTTGGAGGTGGGAGTTATTTAGTCTCAGAAAAGGATAAAACTATACATACCTTGGTTGATATTAATGATTTAGTGAAAAACTCGATTAAAGCCGATGTTGAAGGTGTCATCATAGAAGGAGGTGCAACACTGCAAGCCTTCATGGACACAGTGACCGCTGTCAATCCTGACTGTCGTTTAATTGACGGATGCAGATATTCCTGTTCGTCTAAAAATATCCGTAACCAACGGACGTTCGGCGGAGAAGTTGGGAAGGGTCGTTGCGATTCAGATATATTGGTGTTTTTAAATGCTGTAAATGCCGATATAAGACTTGTTGCGGATAGTGTAAAACAAGTGAGTATCCGTAAATGGGATGGGAGAGGAATTGTAACAAAGATCGAATACATTCCCAAAAATATTGAAGGAGTGGAACTTGTGAGGTCTGCAAGAATTCCTTCTGCGCCATCATTCGTTAGTGTTTGTGCAATTAAAAAGAAGGGTTATTTTGATATCAGTATCGGCGGTAAATGCTCAGAAATTCAAACTTTTTCTGTCCCGGCAGAAAAATGGAATAATACTGAAATAAAAACGATAAGTTCAAAAGCAGTAAGATGTTTTTCTGATGACCAATATGGTTCGCTTGATTACAAACAAATTCTTATTGAGACGTTGATCAACAGAGCAGGAGGTTCCCTATGATTGGATTTTATTTAAACGGAAAACCGGTTTTTGGGGATTTCCATCCGGGAACAACATTGTTCGATTATCTCAGAGACCAGGAAATATTCAGCGTTAAATTTGGTTCTGAAAAAGGGGAAACTGGAGCGGGTTCAGTATTACTTGACAGTAAGATAATGAATTCTTCGCTATTGCTAATGCATACGATAGATGGAAAAGTCATTGAAACGGTCGAATCATTTTCGCAGGGACTTGGCGTACATCCTTTGCAGGAAGCATTTATCGAAGAAGGAGCCGTCCAATGCGGCTATTGTACCCCTAGTATGATTTTAGCCGCCGAATCCCTTTTACGTAAGAATCCCATCCCAAATGATGACCATGTGCGAGAGAGCCTTTCCGGCGTTTATTGCCGCTGCACAGGTTTTGTTAAACCAATCCGTGCTATTATGAATTACGCCGATAAAGGGGAGGGTAAATGATGAAAGTTATTGGTCAAAAAGCAAAACGTGTGGACGGTCTAGGGTTAGTCAAAGGAAAACCCGTATTTGCTGACGATGTGCCGAAGAAAGATTTTCTATATTTAAAAATCCTTCGAAGTCCGTTTCCCCATGCAAAAATAACATCAATAGATTATTCCAAAGCCTTAGAAGTAGAGGGAGTCAACCTTGTATTAACGCACGAAGATTTTAAACCAATTTACTACACAACTGCCGGGCAAGGTGCACCGGAACCCTCTCCGCATGATACATTGGTTTTAGATTCTACCGTCCGATTTGTCGGCGATCGCGTTGCCGTAGTGGCGAGTGAAACTTTGGAAGCTGCCGAAAAAGCAACGTGCTTAATTAAAGTGAAATATGAGGAACTGCCGGCACTTTTTGATGTCGAAAAGTCTATTGGGAATCAGACATTAATCCATCCGGATAAAGAGGGGTTTAGTTTTGTTTTTGATCCAAAGAACAATATTGCTGCGAATATCGATGAAGAACTGGGTGATGTTGAAAAAGCGTTGTCCGAATCAGAATTTGTTTTTAAAAATACCTACTCAACTCCCTATGTCCAACATGCGCATATTGAACCGCATATATCACTATCTTGGCTAGATGAGAATGACCGTATCGTCATCCGTACGGCAACTCAGGTTCCGCATCATGTTCGCCGAATTGTGGCAGAAGTATTAGATATTCCGATTGCAAAGATCAGAGTGATGAAGCCGCGAATCGGAGGCGGATTTGGTTCCAAACAAGAAATTATCGGGGAAGAATTAGTCGCTGCCGTCACTTTACGAACAGGTAGACCGGCACGTTTAGAGTACACCCGTGAGGAAGAATTCACCGTTGCCCGTTCACGGCATCCTCAAAAAGTGACCTTCCGTATCGGTTTGGACAAAGACTTATTCATTAATGCGATCGACATGGAAATTCTCCAAAATTCGGGTGCGTATGGACCGCATGCACTAACGGTTATGTCCGTTTCCGCCAGTAAAACCCTGGCACTCTACAAATCTTTGAACGTGCGGATAAAGGCAAATTCTGTGTATACAAATTTACCGCCTGCAGGTGCTTACCGCGGATATGGCGCTCCCCAAGGATTTTTTGCACTGGAATCGATGATGGATGAAATTGCAAATGATTTGAATGTCGATCCGATTGGGTTGCGTGAGAAAAATTATTTCCAAGAAGGGGATGAAGTCCCAATTGCCAAGGTATTAGGAGAAGGCCGTGAAGGATTCCCCGTCATTTTGAATACCTCCGGTGTGCGTGAATGTATTGTTGAAGGAAAACAACTTATCGACTGGAATACGTTAAGAGTATCGGAGAAAACCGGCATTCACCGTCGTGGTGTGGGTATGGCGACTGTTGCTCAGGGGTCAGGAATTGCCGGAATCGATATGGGAGCTGCCTACATCAAAATGAATGAGGACGGCAGTTTTAATCTTAATATTGGTGCAACGGATCTTGGAACCGGCTCGGATACGGCGATGGCTCAGATTGCGGCAGAGATACTTGAAGTACCTATTGAAAAAATCATTGTTTATTCTTCTGACACAGATTTAACACCGTTCGATACAGGCGCTTATGCATCAAGCACGACGTTTATCACCGGTGGTGCTGTTATAAAAGCAGCTGAAGATATTCGAAATCAAATTCTTGATCAAGGCATGAAACTTTTGGATGTAAAGGAGGCAGTAATAAAAGACAATTATGTTGTAGCTGCAAATGATGATAAAATCTCCTATCAAGATATTTGTACAAAATCATTTTATACTGACCATCAAAAACAAATCCAAGCCGTCGCCTCGCACATGAGTTATGATAGTCCTCCGCCGTATAATGCGACATTTGCGGATGTTACCGTCGACACTGAAACAGGATTTGTCAAAGTTAACAAGGTAGTGTCAGTCACCGATGCGGGTCGGATCATAAATCAACAAATGTCAGAAGGCCAAGTTGAAGGGGCGATTCCGCAATCCCTGGGAATGGCATTATCGGAATTTATGATATTCGATGAGAAGGGGAGAGCAGTCAATCGAGATTTTGGGACATACAATATTTACACAGCGATTGATATGCCGGAAATTGTCTCTAAGTTTATTCACACCGATGAACCGACCGGCCCGTTTGGTGCCAAGGCGGTAGCGGAAATTCCGACAAACGGACCTGCACCGGCTGTGGTAAATGCAATCTATAACGCCTGTGGTGTGCGTATTAGAAACCTTCCGATTACTCCTGAAAAAATACTGCGCGGATTAGGGAAACTTAAATAATTTCGACCCTATTAAGGATTGATTTCTCAACAAGTTGGTGAAATAATATGGAAAATAATAAACAGACTAAGTATTTTAATGTGAGCTGGCAAGAACTGCATCGGGATGCACGTGCATTAGCATGGCGTTTACTTTCTAAAAAAGAGTGGAAAGGAATCGCCGCTATTACACGAGGCGGACTTGTTCCTGCAGCTATTGTATCAAGAGAGCTAGATATTCGCATTATAGATACAATCTGCGTTGCGACGTATGACCGTCAAATAATCGGAAAATCCAAATTATTAAAAGGGATTGATCACGATGGAGAAGGATGGCTATTGATTGATGATTTGGTGGATACTGGGACAACGGCTCAAATTGCACGAGATATCTTTCCAAAAGCACATTTTGCGACCATCTATGCAAAACCGGAAGGTCGCCCTTTAGTCGATACCTTCATCACTGAAGTAAGTCAGGATACATGGATTCAATTTCCATGGGATATGGTATCGGATTATGCCGTGCCGTTGGCTGAAAAAAATAGTTGATATTCGTTCAATATATTTCTGCATATTTAAAGTCTATTTGCCTATTACGAACACTGATATCTATTCGTAATAATGAGAGTTATGGTGTCTGTATTAATAAAATGGATTATGTTGGCTACGATGGAAAACCAACCCCACTAAAATATTTTATACCAACCAAGTCATCTAAACATACTCTCTTAATATATCCCGGAGCTTCACCGTCAGGAGAAGACCATGAAAAGCTTAACACATTAGGTATAGCATTTTCCCGGATTGGTTATGAGGTTTACATTCCAAGAATTCCACCCTTGAAGCAGTTGATGATTACTGAGGAAGTTAACGAATGGATGGCATATTTTTATTCTTGGTTTTTGGATGAAAAACAAATTGATTCTAATAATGTTAGTATCATCGGGATAAGTTTTGGAGGATCCATGGTACTTAAAACCAGTTTGGTTGAGTCTGTACGTCGCCGCTCTCCAAGAACATTGTTCTCGTATGGTACTTACTTTCATTTCAAATCCGTTTTAGATTTTTTGTATTCCGGTAAAATTGAAAAAGACGGAAAAACTATCAATATTGCCACGGATAATTGGGCACTTGTCGGCTTAATATATAATTATCTACCCAAAGTCGATGTGGGATTTAGCACAAAGAAATTGGTCGCTACACTTCGAGACTACATTCAAGAGAAAGATAAGGATGTGAGGGGGGCATTAAAAGATTTAAGTGTAAATGAAAGAAAAATATGGGATGATATCGTAACAGGAAATCCATCAACAGAAATAAAAAATATTATTATGGTGTTTCAAAAAGAATGTGCAACAGAGTTTGAAGACTTTTCTCCAAAGCAATGGGGAAGCCAGGTAACAAATAAAGTTTTTATCCTTCATGGAACATATGATAATATGGTCCCGTATACAGAATCAGTAAAATTGGCAAATGTATTACCAAATTCGGTTTTGCATATTACAGATTTGTATAGCCATAAGGAATTTTCTCTTGGTGGAAAACTGATACATATTATTAAAGAGATTATTGGATTATTAAGGTTTTTATCAAAATTTATTCGCGAAACAAGTTGAATAGTAAATAATAGATAGCCTTAAGTAAATGCGCTTTAAATCTAATCAGATTTTATTGAAATTATTAGTAACTTCATGTTGGTGCTACTAATTAAAACTTCTTAAACTTTCAGCATGAATATTAACGATATGAGGTAAATATGAACAAACCAATTCGAATTGCATTATTTGGATTCGGCCGAATCGGAAGAAATATTTTCCGTATAGGCTACAATAATCCCAATTATGAATTCGTTGCAATTAGTGATTTGGGTGAACCGGAATCACTGCATTACTTATTGATGCGTGACTCAATTCACGGACCCATGAAAGATAACTTTATTTTAGAGGATAATTTTTTTGTCTATGGCAATCGGCGAACCCGAATTTTGCCGGGAGGCAAACCCGGTGTTTTACCCTGGGATGCTTATGATGTAGATATTGTTTTAGATACAACAGGTGTATATCGAAGTAGAATCGAACTTGAGCCACATCTAAAGGCGGGTGCAAAACGTGTAATCGTCTCTAAACCACCCTTAGATGATGTAGACAGAATTGTTATCCCCGGATTAAATGATGACGAAATTCTCCCGGATGATAGAATCATTTCAACTACATCTGCCACGACGCAAGTATTAGCGTTGATGTTAACGGTACTTGACCGGGAATTTGGAGTGGAAAAAGCAATGATGACGACGGTTCATGCTTATACATCCGATCAGCCTCTTGCAGATGCGGTTCGTTCGGATCTCCGGCGTAGCCGATCTGCCGTTGAGAACATTATTCCAAATGAAACATGGGCAACAGATTATGTTGAGCGATTAATTCCGAAATTCAAAGGAAAGCTGAGTGGAGTTGCATTTAACGTCCCTGTACCCAATGGATCTTGTATAGATTTAACAACCGAACTTAAAAACATGCCAACCGTTGATGAAGTAAATCTATCTATGAAAAAAGCTGCTGACGGAGACTTTAAAAACCTAATCGGATATACTGAGGATCCAATTGTTTCCAGTGATTTAACTGCCAGCGGTGAAACGCTTGTATTTGATTCTCAGGCAACAATGTTAGCATCCGGAAAACTTGTAAAAACAATTTCCTGGTTTGATAATGGGTGGGGATTCGGAAAAAGAGTACTTGATGTTGTGGATGCCTATGCAGCGCTTAGTAAAGATATGGAGGTAAAATCATGAAGATTGCTATCAATGGATTTGGACGAATAGGTCGTTCGGTGTTTCGTGTGCTGAATGCCAGAGATGATTTTGATGTGGTGGCAATTAACGACATCGCGGATAACGCGGCATTGGGTTACCTTTTAAAATATGACACAGTTATGGGGCGATTTCCTGACACCATTCGCACAGAAGGTGATATGCTTTACACATCCTCTAATGAAGTACATATGTTAGCTGAACGTAACCCTGCTGATCTTCCTTGGAAGAAATTAGGTGTTGATGCGGTAGTGGAGGCAACCGGAATATTTCGTACAGTCGATACATTAAAACCACATCTGGATGCAGGAGCAAAACGTATTATTTTAACGGTCCCTGCCAAAGAAGAAATTGACTATACGGTCGTTATTGGCGTGAATGATAAAGGTTTGAATTCCAGCCATCGAATTATTTCCAACGCCAGTTGTACGACAAACTGTCTTGCTCCGATTGTTAAAGTTCTAAATGATGCATTTGGGATTGAATATGGTGTCATAAACACGATTCATGCGTATACGAATGACCAGCGTCTTGCAGATGTACCGCATTCAGACTGGCGGCGAAGCCGAGCTGCTGCTGAGAATATAATTCCGACAACAACCGGTGCTGCCCGCGCAGTTGGGAAAGTGTTACCGGAACTAGCAGGAAAACTTGATGGAATTGCCATGCGTGTTCCCGTCGCAGATGGATCTGTCGTCGATTCAGTGTTTCAGCTTAATAAATCTGTGACGATAGATCAGATAAATGAAGTGGTCTACGATGCATCTGAGAGGCCTGAGCTGAAGAGCATCTTAGAGTATTCAACATTACCGGTTGTCTCTACAGATATAATCGGTAACCCACATTCATCTATCTTTGATGCTCCATTCACAAGAGTTGTGGAAGGAAATTTTGTAAAAACGCTGAATTGGTATGATAATGAATGGGGATATTCGAATCGTGTTGTTGATCTATTGAAGATTATATCCAATTGGTCATAGCATTCACTCTCATTTCCATTTGAGCAAAAACCCCAATTATTGGGGTTTTTGCTCAAAATCAACCTTTTTATTTTATGAAAAACCGTTCTAATTTCCGTCATGAATAAAGAACCTATCATTATTCTCACAACCGTGAAAAATATAGGTGAAGCCGAAAATATGGCTAAGGCGTTGTTGGATAATCATCAGACAGCTTGTGTATCAATTCTATCTGGAGTTCAATCGATTTATCGCTGGAATAATAAAATATATCATGAGAAAGAGCACCATTTTCTAATCAAAACGGTTCAAATAATGGAACAACACGTCTATGCATTAATACGGAAGTTACATTCCTATGAAGTGCCGGAAATCTGGATAGTCGGAGAAGTATCCGGATGAGAAGACTAGGAAAATCATTATTCTTAATATATTTTTTCCTTTTACTATCAATTGGTGCTACAGGATATTATATCATTGGCGGAAAAGAGTGGACGATTATTGATAGTATTTACATGACAATTATCACATTATCTACCGTCGGTTTTGGTGAAGTACATCCACTGACTCAAATGGCGAAATTATGGTCTATCATCGTTATTATATTCGGTGTGAGCGGGGTAGCAATGATTATCTCGAAAATAGGAACAGATTTAATGGAATTCAAACAATATCGGAAACGTGCTATGCTTAATAAAATAAAAAAAATGAAAAATCATTATATCTTATGTGGCTACGGAAGAACCGGAGCAGTTATTGCAAAAGAGCTACATGAGAAAAAACATAAATTTGTTGTCATAGATAATAATAGAGAAAAAATAGATATCATCGAGGAAATAGGATATAGATTTATTAAAGAAGATGCAACATTAGATGAAACTCTGCTAAATGCCGGTATAGAAAACGCAAAAGGTGTTGTAATCACACTTGATAATGATCAAGATAATTTATTTGTTACCATGTCTGCAAGGAATTTAAATAAGGATGCCTATTTAATTACAAGATGCAGTAAACATGATACAGGGAAAAAATTAAAACGTGCCGGAGCGAGCAAAGTTGTTAACCCATATATTGCAGGTGGACACAAAATGGCTGAACTGCTGTTAACTCCGTATGTTGAAGATACTGTTTCTTTATCAACGCCAACATCAACGATGGAAATGGTTATTAATGAAATCACTTTAGAGTCTATTGATCGATACGATGGCATTATGATAAAAGATTCAAAACTCAGAGAAGAATATAATCTAATTGTTGTAGGTATTATTGGCAAGGATGGTGAAACGATTCTAAACCCCGATCCACATACAGTATTACGGTTAGATCAAACGATATTGCTCATAGGCTCAAAAGAAAATATGCGGGCATTTAAAGAAACAATACTCGCATAATATATACCACATAACATAGATTATGTATAATAGCGCTTTGGTGTAAAAAGTATTACCTTATTTTACAACGAAATTAACTAAACGGCCGGGCACATAGATTTCTTTAATGTAAGTCTTCCCTTCTAAATAGAATAACACATTTTTTTCTTTTTTAGCCAGATGAAGAATTGATTCTTTATCTTCATCACTCGCTATACTAATTTCCCCACGAAGTTTTCCATTGACTTGGATGACGATTGTAATCAAGTCTTTAATAAGACATTCTTCTTTGTGTTTAGGCCAATCGGCATAATTAATAGATGACGTATGTCCCATTATTTCCCAGAGTTCTTCACTTAGATGCGGTGCAAATGGCGACATTAACAGAATTAACGTTTCAGCAGCTTTCAAAGGAATTATTTTATATGTACTCATTTCGTTCACAAATATCATTAATTGGCTAATAGCCGTATTAAGATTCAGAGAGTCAATATCTTCGGTTATTTTTTTTATTGTCGTATGTAATTGGTATAATTGATTTTTATTTAACGTAATATCTTCGATAGGTGTATGAGTAAATAGTCGCCAAATCCTTTTAATAAACCGTTCAGTACCGGAAATACTTTTTGTGTCCCATGATGCAGATTGGTCAAACGGACCGATAAACATTTCATACGTACGAAAAACATCTGCTCCATATTTTTCTACAACATCATCAGGATTAATAACATTTCCACGTGATTTGGACATTTTTTCTCCACCTTCACCCAAAATCATACCATGCGATGTTCGTTTTAAATAAGGTTCAGATGCGGGAATATAGCCACAATCTGATAGAAATTGATTCCAAAACCGAGAATACAACAAATGTAAAGTCGTATGTTCCATTCCTCCATTATACCAATCTACGGGCATCCAATAGTTTAATTTATCATAATCTGCGAATGATGTATTATTTTTTGGGTCTATATATCGTAAGAAATACCAAGAAGACCCTGCCCAATTTGGCATTGTATCTGTCTCTCTTTTTGCACTTCCACCGCATTTAGGACACTCTGTATTTACCCACTCTTCGATTGTGGCTAACGGAGACTCTCCTGTTTCAGTTGGCTCGTATTTTTCCACATCCGGAAGTACTACCGGTAAATCTTTTTCAGGGACGGGAATCCATCCACATGAATTACAATGGATTAAGGGTATTGGCTCTCCCCAATATCGTTGTCTAGAAAATACCCAATCTCTTAATTTATAATTAACTGCATGCGTACCTGCACCGTATTTTTCTAACCATTCAACTGTTTCTTTTACGGCTGATTTTACATTTTTCCCATCGAGATTTAAATTTCGATTATTAGAAGAGTTTATACATTCTCCTTCAAATGGCCAGCAGACATTGCCGGACAACACGTCATTTGGATTAATACCTTTTTTTTGGGCGAGTTGCTCATCAGGGTGGTTAATACAATTAATGGTAATATTAAATTTTTTTGCAAATTCAAAATCTCGTGTATCATGAGCAGGGACAGCCATGATAGCGCCGGTTCCGTAACTTATTAGCACATAATCAGCAATCCAAATGGGTATTTTTTCATTATTCACCGGATTAATTGCATAAGCACCGGTAAAAACTCCGGTTTTTTCTTTGCTTAATTCTGTCCGCTCAAGATCACTTTTGCGTGCTGAGCGACGAATGTAGTGTTCAATTTCAGATTCTTGTTCATCACTTGTAATTGTTTGTATAAGGTCATGTTCCGGGGATAAAATCATAAATGTTGCACCAAATAACGTATCCGGGCGAGTTGTAAATACTCTAATCTTTTTATCAGACCCATCGACGAGAAAATCGACTTCAGCTCCTTCAGACTTACCAATCCAATTCACTTGTTGAGTTTTAATGCGATCGAGAAAATCTACATCTTCTAATCCTTTTAACAATTTGTCAGCATACGCAGTAATTTTTAGCATCCATTGATCAATTGAGCGCTTTTCTACCTCTCCCCCGCACCGTTCGCAATTCCCATCAAGTACTTCTTCATTTGCTAATCCAATTTTACAGGAAAGACACCAATTAATGGGCATTTCTTTTTTGTAGGCTAATCCTTTATTAAAAAACTGAAGAAATATCCACTGTGTCCATTTATAATAATCAGGGTCTGTTGTAGATACTGCTCTTTCCCAGTCAAATGAAAACCCCAAAGATTTAAGCTGGTTAGTGAATTGTTCAATATTTTTCTTTGTAGTGATTGAGGGATGAATGCCGGTTGTTATGGCATAATTTTCTGAAGGTAAACCAAAACTGTCAAAGCCCATGGGGAAAAGGACATTATATCCTTCCATTCTTTTCTTGCGAGAAAGAATATCTAAAGCTGTATATGATCGTGGGTGTCCAACATGTAATCCGTCACCAGATGGATATGGAAACTCAACGAGACAATAAAACTTAGGTTTCTCAGAGAAATCTTCTGCCCTAAATACGTTGTTTTCCTCCCAAAAAGCCTGCCATTTGGTCTCAATAGTTTTGTGGTTGTATTCTGTCATGAATTTTGTAATATGCTTAGTCCTGCTTCAGTCTCATTAAATTCCGGATTATTCCAATACCCCCTGCAACAGCCAAAAAAATAGCTGCGAGACGAAGATTACTACTTTGTAATTCGTGCCCTGCAAAGTAGATTGAAATTCCCGCAGCAGTGTACATAACAAACCGCGTTATGCGCAGGATACTAAATTCGTTAAAGTCTTGTTTCATTATTTCTCTCCGTTATGTGTTTAAGTGGTAAAATATTAGGTGGTAAGCGCCAGTGTTAAAATAATTAATTTCTACATGGTTTCTACGATTTATTTTATGACCTTTGTTCTTCTCGTGCTATCATTAATCTAGATCTTTTGTATGTCTAGTGTAATATCGACCTTGAGATTCACTATATATGTCCTATGTTTCATGTGTCGGGGTGAAAGGATTTGAACCTTCGACCTCGTCGTCCCGAACGACGCGCGCTAACCGGGCTGCGCTACACCCCGAAATTCTTTATAAAAAAGCGATGTAAATTTACGGATTGTCATTTATCCTACACAATAAAAAAGGTTTTATCCGCGTTATTTATTTAAATTTCTAATGTAACAATAGAACCCCGGTAAATCAGAATCTATAAATTAAACCAGATAGAAATTAAGAACAAGATTATGAACTTTCGACCTCGTCTTCTCGAACGATGTGCGTTAACCGGGCTATGCTATACCCCGAATTTCTTTATAAAAAAGGGATGCGAATTTACGGATTGTGTTATACCTATACATATGGAAAAAGAAAGCTTTAAATTTACTCACATAATACGAATAAATTGTTTTCCGCCAATTTGTTTAATTGCACCTTTGAGTTCAAGTTGAAGCAAAATCGTCAGAAGTTGTGTAATTTCAACAGAAGATATTCGTGTGAGTTCATCAATATGTTTTGGATCATTGTCTAAGATATTTAGGATTTGTTTTTCTTCTTCCGTTATATCAAAACGAATTTTCGTTTGTTTAGCTTTTCGTGGTTTAAACAAACGATGTTGAATATGCTCAATGATTTGCTCAGCATTTTCAACGGGGACTGCACCGTGTCGAATCAAACGTAAACATCCCACACTTTGTTTATCATAAATACGGCCCGGAACGGCAAACACTTCTCTATTCTGGTCAATGGAGTTTAACGCAGTCAACATCGCTCCGCTTCTGTCTCCTGCTTCGACAACGATTGTCCCATGAGAAAGACCGCTAATTATTCTGTTTCTCTGAGGAAAATTACCTGGATCGGGTTTAGTCCCCAGAGGAAATTCAGAGATAATCGTACCATTTTTTGTAATAGCGTCCGCAAGGTCTCGGTTTTCAGCCGGATAAATAATATCAACCCCGCTACCAAGGACAGCAATTGTTTTTCCTCCTCCGGTAACCACTTCTTTATGAGCAACAGTATCTATGCCACGAGCAAGCCCGCTCACAATTGTCAGATCATTTGCACTAAGATCTTTAGCTAGCGATTGAGCAACTCTCCTTCCATATTGGGTCGTATTTCTTGACCCAACAATGGCAACAGTATCTTCTTTTTGATTTAACGATTTGCCTTTAAGATACAGTAAAACGGGAGGGTTATAGATGTTTTTTAAGGGCACTGGATATTCCTCGTCCCATAAAGAAATAATACGAGCATCTTTATCTTGGGCAGTATCCCATTCCTTTTTTCCGTAATCAAAATCAAAATATGATTTAATTGTTTTCGCCAATCGTTGGTCTATTCCGTCAATAGCACAAAGGTCTTTTTCGGATAAAGAGAATATTGAGTCTAAAATATCGTGTTTTAATAATAATGCACGTACCCGTTTAGGACCGATTTTTGGCACATTTAATAAATTTAGTATAGTGATAATATTTTTTCTGCTCATCTGTTAAAGCCTATACATTATTTCAAACCTAAATTGAGTACTTTTTCAACGAACAAGTCGGCTACGTGTTTTACGAAATCGCTCAATTTAGAACAAAATAAAATCATAAGTAAGATTGCGTCAATAAAGATACAATTTTCTGTATTAGAATCTTTAATCCATAGCCGGTGACCGAAGAAATATCAATATATTCCTCAGAGATTTCTTTCCATGTCTCTGAAATCTCTTGATGTTGAATAGTATCATATTTACTACGAACAATTAAGTAAGGTTTCAATTTTAAAGACGGATTGTAAAGTAAGACTTCGTTTTTTAACGTATCAAATACAGATTGTGGATTCTCTTCACCTGCGTCAATCATGTACAACAAAAGTCGATTACGCTCAATATGCCGTAAAAATTGATGTCCTAAACCTTTACCTCTGCTTGCTCCCTCGATTAATCCCGGGATGTCTGCCATGACGAATGAAGTAAAATCACCATATTTAACTATCCCTAAATGAGGCTGCATAGTTGTAAATGGATAATTGGCAACTTTGGGTTTCGCTGCAGAAATTGCAGATAATAATGTTGACTTCCCTGCGTTCGGTAGGCCTACCAATCCTACATCGGCAAGAACTTTCAATTCGAGTTCAACGACTTTATGTTCACCCGGTAATCCCGGTTGTGACTGACGAGGTGTTTGATTTGTAGGTGTTTTAAAATGTGTGTTTCCTCGTCCACCCTTTCCTCCATAACATGCTACATATTCATCACCAACGATAGTTAAATCAGCCAACACTTCGTCATTATTGGCATTTTTAATTACCGTCCCAGGTGGCACTGAAATTTCTATATCTTTTCCATTTTTACCAAATCGTTGATTTTTCCCTCCTTGCCCACCCCTTTCAGCTTTATAGAGTTTATGATATCGAATATCTTGAAGCGTATGTAAATTGTTGTCAACGGAAAACATGATATGTCCTCCCCTTCCGCCATCACCACCATCAGGCCCACCTTTCGGTACATACTTTTCCCTACGGAAGGAAATGATTCCTGCGCCTCCGTCTCCAGATTTTATTTCTATTTTCGTGTAATCAACAAACATTGAATTATTATGCTAATCCCTGACTGAAGTTAAACTCTTCATGAAACATTTAAATATTATTAACAATTGAATTTAATGTCGCGCTTGGTCTCATTGCAGCATTGGTTTTAGCATCATCGGGTTGGAAATATCCGCCTATATCCTGTTTAGTATTTTCAGTAGAAAGTAGTTCTTTTACAATATTATCTTCATTTTTCTCTAAGTCATCAGCAATCCTAGAATATTTCTCAGATAAGATTTTGTCCTCTTTTTGAGAAGCAAGTGCTCTTGCCCAATATTGTGCTAAATAAAAATGCCCTGATGTATTCCCAAGTTCACCGGCAATACGTGAGGGTGATTTCTTATTCTCCAAGTATTTTGAATTCGCAACATCAAGCGCCGCTGTTACTATTTCCAAAGTCTTAGATGAATTATTCTGAGCTACGTATCGTAAAGATTCTGCTAACGCTAAAAATTCTCCTAGAGAATCCCATCTTAAATGACCTTCTTTAATAAATTGAGCAATATGTTTCGGAGCCGATCCTCCTGCACCGGTTTCAAATAATCCACCACCGGCAATTAACGGAACGATTGATAACATCTTTGCCGACGTCCCAAGCTCTAAGATCGGAAACAGATCCGTTAAATAATCTCTTAATACATTTCCGGTTGCGCTGATCGTATGCAGCCCTGCCCGTACTCTTTCTAATGTAAATTTCATCGCAAGTTGTGGTGATAATATATGATATTCAATGTCATTGTCTATGTTATAATTTGGTAAATATTTCAGCACTCTGTCAATAATATTGGCATCATGAGGACGGTTTTTATCCAGCCAAAAGACGACAGGTAATCTGGTTAATTTTGCTCTGGTGTACGCCAGTTTAACCCAATCTTTAATAGGGATATCTTTTGTAGTAGCCATTCGCCATATATCCTCATATTCAACTTGATGGCTTATTAAGATATTTCCCTCTGAATCCACAACGTTTACAATACCATCGGCAGGCATTTCAAACGTCGTCGGATGTGAGCCATATTCTTCGGCTTTTTGCGCCATGAGCCCAACATTTGAAACATTTCCCATCTTGGTTACATCAAATTGTCCGTTGACAACACAATCATGAATAATCTCTTTATACATGGTCGCGTAAGATCTGTCAGGGATGACAGCCTTACATTCCTGAAGCTCACCATTTGGATTCCACATTTGTCCGCCGTCTCTCACGACAACCGGCATAGATGCATCGATAATCACATCATTAGGGGCATGTAAATTGGTAATGCCGTTGTCAGAGTCCACCATAGCTAAATCCGGGCTGATTTTATACACATCCTGAATTGCTTGTTCAATTTCAGATTTCTTTTTGGAAGAAAGTGAAATCAGTTTAGTATAGAGATCGTTCAAACCCAAATTTGGATTTATACCTAAATTTTCAAACTCTTCTGCATACTTTTCAAAGACATCACGATAAAATACGCGGACAGCATGACCAAACAAGATTGGATCAGACACTTTCATCATGGTCGCTTTCAGATGCAGGGAGAATAATAATCCCTGCTCATGTGCATCTCTGATTTCTCGGGCATAAAAAGTTTTTAAGGAGTTAACAGACATAAATGTGGTGTCAATAACTTCTTTATCCTGAATTTGAACTTCTTTAAGCAGTTGTTTGTTTCCATCATTTGTGTGGAGTTCGATCTTTACAACCCCTGCTCCATTTTTAACCATGGATTTTTCATTCCCATAGAAATCATTGTTCTGCATATGTGCAACATGCGTTTTTGAGTTATCCGCAAATTGTTTCAATTTATGAGGATGATTAATCGCATAGTTTTTAACAGCATCAGCTGCTCTTCTGTCTGAATTACCTTCTCTCAGCACCGGATTTACCGCTGAACCTAAACATGTCGAATATTTTTCTCTAACGACTATTTCTTTTTGGGTTGTTGGCTCTTCGGGGAAATCCGGAATGGAGTATCCCTTACTTTGGAGTTCAGCGATGCATGCTTTTAACTGAGGAATGGAGGCGGATATATTTGGTAGTTTGATAATATTTCCGTCTGATATTTTAACGACTTTTCCTAAATAGGAAAGATCATCATTGATTTTTTGTTCTGGTGTTATTTTTTCCGGAAATGCAGCAATAATTCTTCCCGCTAATGAAATGTCTCTCATTTCAACTTCAATGTCTGCAACACGTATAAACGCTTTCACAATGGGTAAAAATGATCGTGTTGCTAATGCCGGTGCTTCGTCGGTTTTTGTCCAAATAATTTTTGACATTTAACTATCCTTTTTCTTCGTTTTCGTTTCGGTGTCCTCTTTTGATTTGGGTTTCGGTTTATTTTTTATTGTGGTATCCTTTGAATTACTTTTCTTTTTGTAATCTGTCAGATAAAAACCCGTTCCTTTGAAAATCAATCCTGTGCCACCGCTAATGAGTCTGCGAACAGAGGATCCACACGAAGGACAATCAGTTAATGGTAAATCAAACATGGTCTGAAAATGTTCAAAGTTAAGTCCGCATTTCTTACATAAATAATCGTATGTAGGCATGGTATATCTTTCTTTCTCGACTGTAATGAATAATAAAGTTGTTAAGTTTACAGGCTTCTGAATACTCTATTCAGTCTAAATCAAACTTTTTATTTAAACACATCAGAACCTTATTTGGCACATAATCAACAATATTTCCACCCAATTTTGCCACATCTTTTACAACTGTTGAGTTTAAATGTATGAATTTTTCATCAGGCATCATGAGTAATGTCGTGACTTCAGGATTGAGATGGTAGTTCATCATAGCCATTTGAAATTCAAATTCAAAATCACTCACATGTCGTAAGCCACGAATTAAAGCGACTGCCTTTTCCTGTTTTGCAAATTCTACAATCAAATATTTTGTGGATGACACCCATACATTTGGAAGATGTTTCGTAGCATCTTCAATCATTTCCACACGTTCTTTCGTTGTGAACAAGGGTTCTTTTAAAACATTCTCTGCCACAACAAAAATCAATTCATCAAATAATTTTGATGCACGTTCAGCAATATCTATGTGTCCATTATGTATCGGGTCAAACGTACCCGGATAGATTATTTTTTTCATGATAATCCCCAAAATATTAATTTAGTGTTTCCGTATTTTTTTTCTCGTAATCCCGAAATAGTGGTGTCTGATGCATGTGTTTCTAAAACAAATGTACCGTTATGCTTCAATTTAGATACGCAGATTTCAACCAACGGTGAAAGTGAATACTGTTCGTATGGAGGATCTGCCATAATAAGATCAAATTCATCACATGATTCTAAAAATCTAAACGCATCTCGTCGAAATATATTGAAAACAGATGATTTAAATTTGCGTTTATTTTCTTGAAGAAGTTTAACTGCTGTCCAATTATTTTCTACAAATGTGATAGAAGCCGCTCCCCTGCTTGCCGCCTCAAATCCTAATATACCGGAGCCTGAGAACAAATCGAGAACAGAATATTGTTCAATATCTCCAAGGATATCAAAAAGACTTTTTCTAATCCGCGTTTGGGTCGGACGATACGCAGCATGTCGAATTGTCCTGATCTTATGACCTTTGTATTTTCCCGCTAGAATATTCATTATTTTGTCGAATCTAATACAGATAAATAAAACACTGTCGAAAATTGCGATTGGTCTTCTTGTCGTTTTATAATCAATTTGTTAAATCGTATATTATCAGCAATGGTTGCAATATAGTCTATGAGTTTCTGCGGGGGATAATTACTCACTGTACGAATCATGAGAGGTCTAAATTTACTAGATTTTGTTTGGGGTATGTAAAATCTTGCTGTAGGAAAATGACTGTGAATATCTTTAACTGCTGAATCTGCAGATACCCAGTTCATTTGTTTTGAAATGAACAGAGATTCAACGTTTAATTCCTTAATATTCTTTTCAATATGCTCTTGATTACCGGTGTCCTTCCCAGAAATAAACAAGAATGAATCTGTTTCTATTACTAGAATTCCCTCCTGCAATTTTAATGATGTAATATTTTTTATGTCTTGCGTTCCAAGGATTTCAATCAAGGATAATAATTGCCCATTCGCTTTAGTTAATTCACTTATTTCGGGCATATGTATATCTGATTGCAACGTGTCTTGAACAAAAGGAACAAGATTTAAGTCTGGTTGTGATGAATCTCTACTATTTAAATATATCAATCCGACAAAAAGAAGTGCAATAGTTACAGAAATAATTGACGAAATTTGTTTATTCAACCTAAGTGTTGATTTCTCTTTTTTCTTTTGAAGAGTTGTTATCTTATTTTCAACGTTGTGTGATTTCCCTTTTTTTTCTTGAACCTCTTGAGGTTTCCACATTGTAATAATATTTTGTCTGAAAAAATTCATATTCGATTCATGATCATCATGGATTATCAACCGAGTTAAGCTGTTCAATTCACGGCTGTTAGTCTCCTCAGGTATGAATACTCCTTCAATTACAACCTCGTTGGAAGGATTCATTATGTTGTGATGATATGGCGCCCATCTAGAGAGTTTGTTCTCAGAGAGATTGTCAACGATAATCATATTATTCTCGGTATTGAAAATATCTGCAATAGTCATCGTCTTCGATTCTTCCAGCAACTTGATATCGCCGGCTAGGAATCTAAGTTTTCCTGAAGCGATACCGTTTTTTCCACGATGTAAAAAACGATACTGATTGTTTTCTTCAAAAATAAATACCGATCGATGATTACATGTCTCCAAATATAATACATGTTCCGGTCCCATCCATATCGGCTGCGCACTGAGTTCTGAAACCGTTAACTTGATAATTTCTATTAAATGTGTTGGGCACTCAGTAATAAAATATTGATTAGGGTTTTCGGGATAAATTTGTGCAAATAACGAATAATCTTTGTGAAATGTTTTACCCCATTTATTATTTTGGCGCCAAATAAAGTATTCATATAAATCATCAACGTGTAATTCTTCATTTACAGTGAGAATTTCCTCGAACAATAAATCTTGATGAACACCAATTGTGACATCTCGTCCATTAAGAGGAATTATTTCTATTAATTGACTAAATGCCGTTCCGATAACTGCATTTAGTTCAGCTTCGTCATCCAGGACAGATAATAAGGGATGATTAAAAGAAACCGCGCACAGGTTTGTGGCGATGTGTTTCTTTTTCTCAGTATTTGACCATTCTGCGCATACTAGTTTTGCATCTGTGATAAGAATAGATACCACAGTAATACACTAACGATCCCAGCTTAAAAACCCGTCATCAATATATCCATGATTATTCGCCACAAAGGCGAAGATGAGGAATCTTTTTTCTTTGTATTTGTCAACAATTGGACTGGAAATTCGAATTTTGTCCTCTTGTATAGTAATGGTATAGTTATCGTGTGTAAGAGGGCATTTAAAATATGAGGAATCCGGCATGTACGTGTCATAATAGGTTACAGATTCAATACGCTGGACAGACTCTTCAGCAATAATTTCGCGGAAATTTGGTTCAGATTGAAGCTGAGTTAATGATTTTTTCTGGATAAACATGGTATCATTACGAGCTAACTCTTCGGAAAACACAACAACGGTCATTGTCGTATCTGTAATAGTATCTCTTCGAGATCGATGAAATCCAAATGTCGTGTCGTATTCTACATCAAATCCTTTAGGAATGTTCACACTGATTTCTTTTTCAAACAATGTCAATACCTGTGTGTCGATATAGGTTGAATCTGCTATTAGAGAATCTCGAACCGCATTCACAACATTCATTGCCAAAAATCCATCTTTTTCATAGTCATCAGTTAATTGATGGTAAAATTTTTCAAGATTATAAATGTCTTTCATTCTAAAGTGGCTTTCATCCTGGACAATAGCTTCTTCTTCCCAAATAGCTACCGGAACATAAATCACGAAAATCATAAAAAGTATCATAAATACGATTAACAATTCAAGAAAATCTGTAATTCGTTGTCTTTTTTTGCGATTCATTTTAATCTTCCTCCGTAATAGTAATTCTTGGCTTTAATCTTTCTAATGTTTTGGGACCAATCCCTTTCACTCTTGTTAAGTTGTCTATCAGCTTAAAAGCTCCGTAATCTTCTCGATAGTGCAAAATTCTTTCTGCAGTGACAGGACCAATCTTCGGCAGAGTCATTAATTCAGCTTTATTTGCAGTGTTAATATTAATGATTTCACTCGATTGAAACACAGTATTTTCTTCATCATTATCATTATTTACTGTACTAATTGTAAGTGAGGAAGCTTCAGAAAAGTCTTCAGAGTTTTTGTAATCAGGAACGTGTGTATTAAAAAGTCCATGCCTTATACTCCCAACAAGTAATCCGATAACGGTAGCAATTAGAATAAAATACCAAACCGTCTTTTCCTTTTTGGTGAACATTCCCCTTATAAATCCACTTTCTGAAAAATGGGTTTTGTTTTTGAGATATCATACAAGTCCTCAAATAACTTTTTCTCATCTCTAGATAGATTATCAGGAGTTTTAATCTGTATTCGTACAAGTTGGTCACCTCGCTGGCTTCCGCGAAGTTTTGGATATCCTTTTCCTCTCATACGAAGAATTTGCCCGGATTGTATTCCTTTGGGGATGGATAATTTAGCTTTTCCTTCAATGGTAGGAATTTCAATCGAGTCACCT
Organism: uncultured bacterium; assembly: GCA_964388155.1. Taxonomy (GTDB): domain Bacteria; phylum Fidelibacterota; class Marinisomatia; order Marinisomatales; family JACNKV01; genus JACNKV01. Next base: position 60,551 of record CAYLYH010000001.1, read on the forward strand.
AACGCAGCTTGAGAAAACGAGATAACGGTTTCAATAAATACATCTTCTCCGTGTCGAGTAAAATATGAATGGTCTTTTTCTTCAATAAAGACTAACAAGTCTCCGGGGTGAACTCCTTTGCCTCCTTTATTTCCTTGACCTTCTAATGTCATGTAATTTCCCGGGGCGACACCTTTGGGTACTTTTATCGTAATATTTGCAGATTTCCGAGTAATACCGTTTCCGTTACAATCTCTACATGGATTTTCAATGATGGTTCCTTCCCCATGGCAAACAGGGCATTCACTCACGACGACAGATTGCCCAAAAAATGTTTGTGTTGCACGACGAACTTGTCCACTTCCTCCACAGTGCCTGCAGCGAGAAGGTGATGCTCCTTCTCTTGCACCGCTACCTTGACAGGTGGTACAAGTCTCATTCCGGCGAATTCGAATTTGCTTTTCGGTACCATTCAAAATATCTATCGGTTCTAATTTTATCGAAACACGTAAATCCTTCGCTTTTCTGGCGTATCCCCTCGACCGTGATCCTCCTCCGCCAAAGATGTCCTGAAATGGATTATGTCCACCAAAGATATCACCAAACTGATTAAAAATGTCATCCATAGACATATGTATACCGCCGCCAAATCCTTGTGCTCCGCCTCCTGCTGTATCCCCCATTCCGACACCTGCATGACCAAATTGATCATACCGGGCTCGTTTCTGTTCATCACGTAAAATGGCGTAAGCTTCTGCGGCTTCTTTGAACTTTTGTTCGGCTTTTGTATCACCGGGATTTCTATCAGGGTGATGTTTCATCGCGATTTTTCGATACGCTTTTTTTATAGTATCTTTAGAATCACTCTTGTTGACCCCGATAATGTCATATAAATCTCTCATATCTTATTCACTATCACCTTTGCATGCCTAAGCACGCGATCTTTATATCGGTAGCCTTTTTCAAAAACTTCAAGTATTTCTTCGTCATGCTTTCCTTCTTCAGTTTTTACCATCATTGCATTATGATATTCCGCGTCTAACATGTCTCCCGGTTCCCCAAAGGATTCGATATCAATCGCTTGAAGATATTTTTTTAGTTTTGACTGTATGAGCTCAACTCCCTTTTTTAATGATTCCCTACTCTCATCTTTGTGAGTGTCCCATGCCCCTATCATTCTTTCAAAATCGTCGAGGATTGGGAGTATTCCTTCTATGATATTTTCTCCTTCATATCTCAGCATTTTTTGAATCTCTTTTTCCTTACGGCGTCTAAAGTTATCAAACTCTGCTTTTAGACGTAAATGCTTATCTTCTAATGTCGCGTGAGCTAGTAATAATTCTTTAAGAAGTTTTGTGTCCTTTGAAGAATTTATTTTTTTGGGAACTTTTTTTGCGGCTTTTTTTACCGAAGTTTTTCGTTTTGTTATTTTATTTTTATTGTCAGCAGACATGAGGAATAATCTCCGAAAAATGTTCTAATATTGTTTTGATATTTTTATAAGGAATCCTTGTGGGACCCAATACAGCTAATTGCCCTACAAGAAATTCGCTTTGAAAACCTGTAGATAAAACAGAAAATTGTTTAAAAGCGTTATCTGAATTTTCTCTTCCAATAATCATGGTTTCTTTTGATTGATTGCCGTGGGACATTAACATTCGTTTAATTTTCTGTTTTTCCAACGTATGCAAGGTCGTCTTAATGATGTCAATTTGTTGAAATTCAGGTTGCATCAACAAAAATTGGTTCGACGAAGTAAAAATAAGATTATTGGCGGGGAGAGTGAAATACTCTTCCGGTTGACGAATTAATATTTGAACAATCTCATGGTTATAAATCGTGGTATCATAGAGACGCTCTCTTGCAGTCGCTTGTATTTCTTCCAACGTATGTCCGGTTAATTGTTCATTTAGAATCTGGTTAATGTAACGCAAATCATCTTGTCGTATGCTGATTTTCAGATTAAAAACCATTGATCGGACAATTCCTGACTCCATAGCGAGGACAACCATAATTCGGTCAGATGATAAGGAAATAAACTCTATATCTTTTAAAATCCCACGTTGAACTTGCGAGACGAGTACAACACCAAAAAATTGACTGGCTTTGGCTAACATCGTTGCAGTTGCCTGCATAAGATCTTCGATATTAGCAGAGAGAGTTTTTAATACGGATGACCATTCTTCCACATCCACAAGATTAGATGAAGACGTATCCATCAGACAATCCACATAATATCGATAACCAAGATCTGTTGGTACTCGTCCGGAAGATGTATGCGGCTGCATAATCAAACCCTTTGATTCCAAAGCAGAGAGAGTGTTACGAATTGTTGCAGGACTAATATTAAAACGATGGTGTTTCTTAAGATATGATGAGCCGATGGGTCGGTTTGTAACAATAAATTCCTCAACAGTTAATTTGAGTATCGCAGTCTCTCTCTCAGTCAAATGGATGTTTTTATTATGAATCATAGTGTAAAAATTAATTCGTTTATTTTTTCAATGTCAATAATTGAATGCGTGTATTTTATCCTTTGGAGATTATTTTCCAAGATCAATTTCAAATAATCTTAGAAACGGCTCTGTAACTGCCAATCAAAGAAATTACTACAGATATCCCGATAAGCCAAAATGTCGTGGTGTGTTGATAATTAATTTGGAAAGTAAGAATCTTATTTATATAAAGGTTTCCGGCATGAACTAATCCAATTAGTGTTCCTGTGGCAAGCAGGGCTCCAAATAATCCATGGAACATTCCTTCTAATAGAAACGGTGTTTTAATAAACAGATTAGTTGCTCCAATTAATTTTAATGTTTTAATCATTTCCCTTCTTGCATAGATCGTAAGCCGTATTGTGCTTGAAATAATAAAAATTGTAATTACGATTATAACACCTGCTACAATAATAAATGCATTTAAAAACTTTTGATAAAATCGTTCTATTCTCTGAATAAGTCTTCCTTGATATTTTACGGTATCAATTCCGGATATATTATTAATGGATCGTATAATAGGTGCAACACTGAATTCTTCTTGACCTGTATCAATGATATTCACGACAGTGCTGGAGGGGAGAGGATTGTACCCTAACATTTCATGAATATCTTCACCAAACTGGTCTTTAAAAATTTTAATCGCATCATTGGAAGAAATATATGTGGCATTACGTACCCCTGAAATATTTCGAATTTTATTCAGAATCATTTTTGATTCTTTGTCACTAATTCCCTTTTCAAAAAATACTTCGATTTTATATTTTGAGCGCAAATATTTAATGAGAGAATTCGAATTATCAATCGTGATAAACAAGCTGCCAATAATCATAAGGGTTAAAAACACAGAAAATACCGATGTAAATACCGTCAGCTTGTGCCGCCATATATTTTTCAAACCTTCAAGGATTAAAAACGCTAATTTATTCATTGTCCGTTTCTTAACTTCCCTTCATGAATTTCCATAATTCGGTGCCCACGACCTTTGATTAAGTTGTAATTATGGGATGCCATAAAGATTGACGTTCCCTCCTGATTTATTTTCTCTAAGAGTTTAATCAGTTCAAAAGCAGCTAGGGGATCTAAATTCCCGGTAGGCTCATCTGCCAAAATAATTTCCGGCTCTTTTATAAGAGCACGCGCCAAACAAGCGCGTTGTTGCTCACCACCGGAAAGTTCATTCGGTTTTCGGTCTTCTTTCCCTTCAAGACCAACTTCGTACAAAACATCCATAACCCGATCTTCCAGTTCAGCGCTGTCAGTTCCAACGATGTGCAGTGCCAACGCCACGTTATCGAAAAGTGTTCGATCCGTGAGGAGGTGATAATCCTGAAATACCATCCCTATATTTCTTCTCAGGTGTGGAATTTTTCTATGTTTTATTTTATTCGAATGATACCCATTTACTGTGACAATACCGGACTCAGGGAATAAATCCATGTAGATTAATCGCATAATGGTCGTCTTGCCAGAGCCCGTGGGACCAATTAAAAATGCGAATTCCCCATCATTAATTTGAAGATCAGCATTGTAAATACCGCTTTCACGATTATGGGAATAGGAGACGTTTTTGAATGAAATCATGGTTAGAAATTACCGACAATATGCCATGGATTCAATCACATAGGCAAATTATTATATCGTCGTTTTTTTTTCATATTTTTTAATTATACAGCTTGAGAAATGAAAAAGATCAATGGAATAACAGAAGTATGAATAAAACATAGCCGGTAATTAATCCGATAGAACTTATTCTGGAGATTGGTTGCTTCATTAATCCCAATGGAATCAAAACAAGGCCATATCCAACCATAAATGGGATTTCGAGATTAAGTATATTCGTTGGTGAATCTAATGGATGAATTATTGCAACAATTCCGAGTACAGATAAAATATTGAATAAATTTGACCCTACAATATTCCCGACCGAAATCGCACTTTCTTTGCGAAATGCAGCAATCACAGAAGTGGCCAATTCCGGAAGAGAAGTCCCGAACGCAACCACACTCATTCCAATGACAGCCTTACTTACACCTAGCTTTGTAGCAATACCAATCGCACCTTCCACAAAATAATTCGAACCAAAATATAACGCAATACACCCAAGGAAAAAGATAGCCAATACGATTTTCATGGATGAAGTTGTGCTTTCGACAGATTCCACTCTCCCTGATGGATGTGAAATACACATCCAAGTATAGGCAACGATGCCTACAAAAAGGATAACACCCTCTCCACGTGAAATCAATCCATTCATGATGAAATATATAAAAATAACGGTTACCCCCAGATAGATGAATAGATCCCTGCGGGAACGCTCAAAATGTATCGTTACCGGAAATATCAATGAACTTAATCCAAGCACCAATCCAACATTTGCGACGTTAGAACCGATGACATTGCCGATAGCAATGGTAGATGACCCGGAAATTGCAGCTTTAAGACTCACGACAAGTTCAGGAAGTGATGTCCCAAAAGCAACGACTGTCAACCCTACGACAAGTGGAGATAATCTGAATTTTTCAGCAAGTGAAACAGAACTTTTTACAATCCATTCTGCTCCATAATACAGAAGAATCGTCCCGATTGTTAAATAAAAAAGACTACCCAACATCAGGGATATATAAATTGTAATTGTTGATATATTCCCAGACAGGCTGTGTCACCATATACCGGATGGTTTTGTTTTCCCGCCAGCGATTTCGAATGTTCGTTGATGAGATTTCGAATCGTGGTATGTTAGCAAATTGAATATGATGGAGTATCCATCCTGGAATAGCACTGGGTTTAAATCCCGGGCGAATGGCAACAATGACCTTACATTCTTTTAAAATTGTTTTAGGATCTTTCCATGTATGAAAATCCATTAGCGTATCGCTCCCGATAAGGAAGTAAATATTGTTTTTTTCTATTTTATATTTCTTTTTAACCGCTTTGATTGTGTCAATTGAGTAAGATACTCCTCCCCTTTCTATCTCTATATCGCATAATTCAAAATGCGGATTTTCAGTAATAGCAGATCTCAACATACTCACACGATGATTGACCGGCGTAATGTTCTTGTCATTTTTATGCGGCGGTGCATTTGCAGGGATGAAAAGAATTTTTTCAAAATTCTCCGCTTCACAAATAGTTTGAGCAATTAATAAATGTCCAACGTGGGGTGGATCAAATGTTCCGCCAAACAGACATATCTTCATTTTGATTTCCTGCTTAGTTCGTTTTCAGTCTCAGATAAAAGTGCTTCTAATTGCTTTTGGCTCTTCGTCGTGAGTTGATTACGAATTGAATCAAAATAGTCTTTGGCGGAAGAAATATCGGATAACTTACAATAGGATTCTACAATTTTCACTTGGGTTTCCTCTACCAGCGATGTATCATAATATTTAGACAGGATTTCTTCAAAGGCAAGAATGGCGGAATCAAATGCACCAAGTTTAATATACAATACTCCGGTTTCATATACTTTATTCCCCAGTTTTTCACGTAAATCCATAATTGTTTTCTGAGCTGAATGACGGAATTCCGAATCGGGATAATCCTCCATAAACTCCTGAAGTTTATCAATTGCACTTTCGGTGTAAGACTGATCATGAAAATATTTTGGTGATTCATATACATAAGATTTACAAATGCGCCATCTTGCTTTTTCTACATACGGACTGAACCCCATCCTTCTGGTTAATCGGTCAAACTCTGAGATAGCCAACAAATATTCATCGTTTAGAAAATAGGATTCTCCGAGATAAAACAAAACATCATCACCTAAATCGGTATGAGATGCTTTTAATACTAACGATTGAAATACCTCTTGAGCCTTTAAATACTTTTCCTTCTCCAACAAGGTTTTTCCATAGTCAAATTGTGCGGGGAAATCATCATCTTTTGGACGGTTCCCGGCGCATCCAAATATGAAAATACTTATTAGCCCGATTAAAATTACTTTTTTCATTGAATTTCCCTTTATTGAGTATTACTAAATAAGTCTGGACAGATATGCGAAATTTAAGTCCACACATTAAATAAAGCTATTTACCATTCGCGTGTTTACCTCCCTTATTTATTGCGGGGATAATTCGCTTATTTGGCTGTTTCGGAAGTATATTACCATATCATTGAAAAAGAGATACCACCAATTCCATAAGGTGCTGATTTATTGTACATTAATCCAACTGATGTATCGTATTCATTTTCTTTCTTATTCTTTCCCGCTGTCCAAACAGCTTCCAACCCACTAATAACATGGTTAAACATAATCGCACTCACGGCATACGTTGCCATATTTAAATAGGTATTTGCTTCATATCTTTGATTAAGATAGTCTTCTTTATGCTTTGTCATCACAACAATTTTCTGGCCATCTTCAATTTCTTTATTTTCCTTCCACCATAGTGCATATGTAGAGTCACCGGTGGTTTCCCATGTATCATCCCAGCCGGCGACGAATTTATCATATTTCCCGATATTTTCATAAAAGTCTCTATTACGCAATACGGTAGCGTCCTCTAATAATCCTAATCCATCCAGAGTCCCAAGTGTGTCCGATGAATAATAGATTCCATCATAAATGATAGTTAGGTCGTGAGATCCACCTCTAATGCTTATATCTCTCAAGGACGTATCCAATATAGCCTCAGCTTCGAATAAGGCTGTGCCCGTAACCCAGTTCTCTAAATTCCAGTAATCATCTGCAAAGGCTTCATAGTTTATTCGTAAGTCTTCCGCTTTTTGGTTCCACTGCCACCATCCGACGATTCCAGCAATTTCAATTCCCGCAAAAAGTGTAGGTTTCCACCAATTATCTTTGTTATACACCTGCCCCCACCCGGGGACGACTAATGAACGAATCATTGCCTGTGCAGGATAGGATTTTTCTTTTTCATTCGTCGAATCTTCATCAGTATTTGCAAAATATGAAATGTCATAGTTGTTTTCTTCAAAACGATTGTCATAAGACGATAGAACATCTTTTCCAAAACCAAAAGATATAATTAGAATTATGCTAAAAAGTATTTTCATTGTTTTCTCCTTCGTGATTCAATATTTTCAAAAACCAAACAGGGCTGTAAAATACCAGCGTATCTCTTCGCCGTAGTTAATATTCTTTTCTTCAAATTTATCTAAGCCATAATGGGCTTCAATGCCAATTGCAGTGGGGTAATTATAAAATGAAAAACCATTTAAACGCCATTGAATTCCTACACTTTTTTTCCAGTCAGGAATTGTCGTTGTCCACGCATCTCCTGCTTGTGCAATGAATCCAAGTACACTATTCTGCACGATAAACCAGCCCAAAGCGTAATGCTGTTCCCGAAATAACGGGATTCGAAAATCTAACTCCACGATGGCTTTATTTGTTCCCTCGATACTGTAAAAAGAGTACCCTTTAATTCCGTCCATTCCACCCGCAAAATAATTGAAGAATGAATCTACTTTTGTTGTCGTAATCCATCCTAAATCAGTGTGTGCGGAAAGACACAACCGATTTGTATGTGGGATTTCCCAGTGATAGGAGCCTTTCAGTTCAGCACGACCAAGATCATTTTGTTTAAATTGTTCAATGAGCGTACCAGCCTCAGAGAAATCAAGTCCATCTATAAAATCATTATTTTCGTAGGCAATGTTCATATCTATGGCATAACCGTTAGAGGGATTTATGTTTCCATCTGCTCTAGATTTTGAGGCTGAAGTCTTCCAATTTACTCCCGTAACAACGCCTCTGTAATAATCATAAGCTGCACCACCTTGCATCAGTCCATTAGATGTCATAATATTTTGCTTCACGTGTGCTCGGTATCGTTGCCAAAGCGTATATATTTCTAAAGAGTGCATTCCAAGAATCGGAAATCTAATGCCACTCTTAAATGCCAGCATCCTGAATTTTAGATTATCATCGATGAGATACACATCTCTCCAATTAAATGAATCTGTTTTGTTTCGGGTTAAATAAAACACCTGTGCAAATAATGTTGGATAAAATCTTTTGAATTCAAAAAGGAAAAATAAGTCCAGATCCTTCATTGTATTCAAAGATGCACCGCCAAATACTGATAATCTCTGAAGAATTTCACTAGAATAAAAGTAGAATCCGGGTTTAAGGGTTCCGTAATCTACCATGAGTTTTGGCATGATGAACATCGGAGGAAAGGCATCTTGATATGAAGAGGCGACTGTAGAGTCCTTTGTGCCGATATGTTGGGAAAGATATTTATTCCTTACATAATAATCCGGTGAATAGCCGACATCCGCGGTATTTACAAATTGTTGAGAATCCAACAATGCGATTGAATATCTTCCATTGTCATATAAAGAATAAATTACCTGACCGCTCTCATTAACGTCCGACATAAATGCACCACCGGTAACATTTGTAAGATACCCTTGTTCTTTCGTCTCTCTATTTATAGAATATAAATTAAAGACCCCACTGCGATCATCGCTGTAAATTATCGTTTCAGCGGAGCTAAAAGAAGGGTCTCTCTCATCCCATTCAGAGTTAGAACAAATATCTGCTTCATTAAAATCGCCTATCAATATTTGAGAAATATTTCGAAAATGATTGAGAGTATAATCAATAATAATATGGTTCGTATTTTGATTATACTCAAGTGAATGCAATATGCGATGATCCTTATAATCTGTAACTTGCGTAATTATCTTAGAGTATAAGTTTAAAGTAAAAACATTTTGAATTCCACCTTCTGTTGCAAGATATGCTATGCTGCTATCGGGTGTAATAAAGACAGGAGAAAATGCACGAGTTTCTTCTGTTAATCTATCTTCTTCTTCACTTTCGAAATCATATTCATACAGATCGAAGTATTTTGATCCGTGTTTATTTGGGAATGTTGGTTTTTTTGAAAAGTAAATTACTTCACCTGAAGGGTTCCAGGTTGCGGCACTTTTTACACCGGAGGATATTTTTTCTTCTTTTTCCGTTGTCAAATCGTAAACATACAAATCTGTTTGACCGAAATAATCATTTTCCTGATTGGAAATGAAAGCGAATTGGTTTCCGTCTGGTGACCATATCGGGTGTAAATTGGTCGTACCTTTCTTAAGTAAGACTTTTCCTTCACGACGATTAGTTTTGATCGACTCTGTTAATTTTTCGTAATACTGTTCTAATGTGCGCTGGAAATCGTTGTAGAATTCATCTCCGGCAATACCAATACTTCGCTTTATCGCATTGCCAATCGAAAATTGAAACGAAGAAGATAATTCATCCATAATCATTTTTAATTTATCCGCTCCATATTTTTCGGCAATAAATCGGCACATCGCATATCCGGCATTATAGGTGGATTCATTCCCGATTCCCATTTTACCAAAGGTGTTCATCTCGGTAAATGTGAGCAGATTATTATGCAAAACTCTGTCGCGGAGTATCATATCTCTGTGCGTATCCCAATTATCAAAATCTGCACCTTCATACATATATTGTGCCGTTCCTTCCGCTAGCCATGGAGGTACAACCGTTCCCGGAATCGGATAGCTGACTAATGTGTTTGGATATCCGTACAAAACGTCTTTTCGTTTCTCCTTTTCGTACCCCATCCACTGTAAATATGCCCCGGGTATTTTTATCCCGGATTTCATGGCGGTTTGGATTGAAACAATATGTGTAAACTCGTGGGTAATAACATTTTGCAGCCAACGATGACTGCCTCGGAGTTCAAAATCCAATGGGGATGTCCAAATATATATTTTATTATCATAGTAGTATGCAGCGCCATTGGAAATATCATCCGTATCTATAAAAATAATATGTGTTTTAGACGGCGGCTCATATTGATATAATTGGGTGACATGAGGGTAAATCTTTTCGGCTACCGTAGCTCCTTCTCTTGCGGATAATTCCGTCTGATCGTAAAAGTGGATCATAAAATGATCCGTTTCAATTGTCTGCCAATCAAGCTCAGGGTGATTATAATCTACCTGAGCAAACCCAAAGGAAATTAGAAATAATAAGAGGAAAATACGCATCAATGAATCACAGCTATTTTAATAATTTTGGTCTCTGTTTTCTCCCCCGAATTTGCCGTTACATTTGCAAAATAGACACCGGATTCTACATTGCTTACATTCCAAACAATTTCATTAGGCATCGCTTGTATTGCCGGATCAATATTAAAGGTATCTACATAATATCCAGCAAGGTCATAAATCTTAACTTCGATGGATTCAGCGAATTCAGTTTGAATTCGAAGAGTCACCAATCCATTACGTGCAGGATTTGGGTATGCATAGCATCTATCACTAACCAATAATTGGGTGTGGTCAGATTCGGTGACAGAATATTCTAAAGCTAACGTTCGCGATTGGTAAGGATTTCCATTCTGATGAGACCACTCATTCCCCATGGGGTCAGTCGCTTCATCAAATTTCCAAAGATTAAACGATGTTGCTAAGTAAGAATAATCATTCATATTTCCAAAATACTGAATTTCATCCGTCTGAGATTTTGCAATCTCGTACAGTGTTTCGCCAAAATAATTTAATATGACGATCCGATCTCCATTCTTGGATTCAACAGCAATTTCAGGATGATTATCGCCTACGACATCGGCAGACAATATTGGTGATTTATAAGAACCCTCTATAGTAAACCCATTCATTAATATTAGGTTTTTATCAAACGCATATAACTCACCTGAATCATCTATGGCTAAAATATCCGGATTCCCATCTAAGTTGAGGTCGATGGCTGCAAGAGAAATGAATTGGATATCCATGTGTTCATTCAAGTGATAACCGGGTTTATAGACACCAATTCCACCATCATCATCAAGAATAGCTCTTAAAGAATCTGTAGCACTGAATAGAAATAATTCTTTTTGAAATCGAAGATAATCTTCAGAGTTAAATAATATTAATTGTTCATGATTTGGATCATTTATTAACCATAAGTGTTCGGAATATGGATTTGATGATTTATCAAATAATAACGTTTCTAAGTCAATATCATACTCAAAACCATAAATGGATGTATCACTTGTCGATGAAACATAAATTCTTGTTTGCCTATTAATGCGCGTGAATTTGGTTAAATATACTTGCCCTTCAAAACTAAATATACCATCGTTTCCGATAAAGTACTTCCGATTCAAGACATCATCTTCCGGTGCCCACCAGAGAGAGTCTTTTCCGCCAATAATTTCTTTTGTTCCGTCATCGTTGATATCGCACACCATGCGGATGTACGCGGTAGAGTCAGAGAAACCGTCTACTAACAACGTATTCGATACCGTAAACGTCATTGTGTCATTTGGATTACTGATGTTTTCGATTTGCATAAAGGACGATGAGCCGTCATTTGATTGCGTATTCGGGTAGGTGTAAGGACCAAAAACAGGTGCCCCTACCCCATTAATTGCTTCATACTCATGATTTCCCTTAAACCACATATCGCCAAAATAGCCACTTGATGGATCAGCAAACATATGAATTGACGGATATCCAATATCTTGCGCGCCGTCTGCTTCTTCTAAGTCAATTCCACGTCGGTTAATATCGGCGTTGATAGAATACCAATCCGGTGCAGAATTAATTACCGATTCATCTATATGCCAAATGAGTAATCCGGAAGCAGGAAGTCCCAAATCGTAATTTGGGATAGAGGTAATTACACCGTTTTCTTCAATATTAATATCCACAGAATCAAATAATATTTTATAAAATGCCGGATAATCATCGGTGTCTTCCCAAATGGCAAACCGGGTTGAATCAATACTGACCCCGTCTTTGTGCCAATTATTTCTGTTTTCAATCAGAAAATATTCATCCTGATTAATATTAACTTGGATAGGAGAATCATCGATATGTGTAGCCGGGAGTGAAAAATCTATTGTGGGAATAATAATTTCCGGTAACGTCCATCCTGCCCATTTTCGTGTCCAAACGTCCGGTGGTGCAGGGATAACACCTCTCCCATTATTTGAGCCTTGATCCATGAGCCCAAAGACGCCGATGCCGCTCTCCCCTGTTTCAGTATTCCATAACGGAGGTAATCCTGTTGCAAATCCGACCATCAACGCAAAGGTTCCCGTCAATCCAAATTGGTATTCACACGGATCTTCTGAAGACGAAAATATTGATTCAGTTTCAGGGAATAGTAAATGGTTTTGTGTCTCTGGTAAAATTATTCCGTGTTCGACACCATAGATAGGCGTTCCCAACATTTCACGGTCAACATAGGTTGAGGGGATATCTTCCGGTGTAGGGTCAAGCGTCGGGAGAGAAAAATCCTGTCCGATTCCTGCATGAAATACTACCACTAAATCATATTCATCATACGGAATTGTATCTGCTACAGTAAGCGCGTCACGAAAAAGTTGGGTCAGCCGTTCTTCGTGGACTTCATCCGTTTCACCATAAGGATGATACCACGACATGATTTTTGGTAATGTATAAGTAGATTCAGGTGCGTCAGGATAGACCGTTGAAAATTGAATATCTATGCCAAATAGATTGCCGGATACCGTTCGATAATATGAGTCTACGGCGTTGAGTTGTGATACAAAATACGCCTGATTATGTGGCGGTTTATCTATGGTATATTTACCACAGGATGCTGTATCGGAGGTAAGAAGAAATGTACCATCTCCCGTTGTTCCGGGCGCGTCATCCACGGCAAATTCTACGCGGATTGCTGCGACCTTAAGAAACCCGGTTAAGCTGTCAGAAAATGCAGAAGTAACGAAAATGAACAGGATGAATATCCACGTCCTGCCCTGAGAGTGCAACATGAATGAGCGTGATAGGTGTTAAAATTGCCAGTTCAATGAGAAGCGCATGGTGTTCGTCAGTGGATGACCAACCTCACCGGATGTATACCCAAAATCAAAACCATATTCGCCAAAACGAAGTCCAACACCGATAGTCGGATTAGCAATTTTTCCTGTTTTGTCGTAGTAAAACCCGGTACGCAGGGCAAAGTACTTTGAGTACCAATATTCAATTCCAAAATTATGAATTAATTTATCCAGTTCATTTTTAATTGAGCGTTTATCGCCACTTCCAACTTCTATATCGCCGTAAGCATTATATCGCCCCCAGTCCGGGTCACCGGGCTCAACATTATCTGTTCTAACCATTTCATTTTCGTCAGGTTTACCATCACCATCAGCGTCCATACTTACATCCCAATCCCACCCGCCAATCATGCCATCATTTTTTCCACCGTTTGGTGACAAATCCTGATCTCCACCCAACATCCAATCATCAACCCATGAGGTAAAAATGGCAAGATAGATCGGATCTGTATGCGCCATTTCTTTCGTGCCATCTTTATTATATTCACCATCCGGGTCTGAATGCCCCTCTTCGTCGTATCGTCCGACATAGCCATCGCCGTCCCAATCCATATCAGGATAGGAAGCAACCAGCATTTTATTCACATCATACACAAGATTTAATCGGTTATATTCTGAGTCAATCAGGTGGTAGTTAAAACCGAGCGTAAGGTTTGTGGGCTGGGGGTCTGCTTGAGCGGGATCAATAAACGCCACTTTTGGACCAATATTCGTTACCGTTGCGGCAACGTCTAATCGTGAGAGTAAAAATTCTTTGTGCAGGTAACCAAGATCAAATCCGAAATCAATGGAGGTCCCTTTCCCCTCTTCAGCTCCTGCTCCAAACTCTGTGAGGTGTTGGTAAGATATTTTGGCGTTGAGTCCGAAAGCTGAGTTCGATGACAGCATAGCACCATAAGAAATCGTTGATGCCATCATAAAACTGGTAAAGACTCCCTGATAGTCATCAGGATGATCTCCCATCCTAATTTGCTCACCAAGATTTAAATAAATGATATGACCTCCCAAAGTCCCAAGATGCTGAACATGACGACGAAATGCTAAAAAATCATAGTAAAGGTCGTCCGCCAAATTCGGTAACCAGTTGACGTGCATCATGGCAATTTCGGTTCCTTTTAGAAAACCAAGTCCTGCCGGATTCCAGTAACTTGCATATGCGTCATCAGCGATTGCGATTTGAGCTTCGCCCATGCCTCCGGCACGTGCTCCCGGAGAGATAAGCAGGAAAATAGCACCGGCTTCACTTTGCGCGAAACCATGACCGGTGATGGTCAGTGTGATGAGAAATGCAGTTGTGATAAAACGCTTCATATTAGAGACTCCTAAGTTTTTGAATGAAGTTTTGGGACATCGTCCCTTTTTTGTAAGAATGTATTAGCGTTTAGTGATGCATTTTCTCCTGATAACGGGAGCGAATATATCCTGTGTTACGCTCGTTAGTCAAGGATTGTTTCTTACAAATTTGCCGACGTGATATCTTCCTTATAATTTTAGTTTAGCAGGAAAAGGGATAAAAACGGAACATATGTAATAACTAAAACAGCAACCAGCCGGATGAAAAAGAACGGTAATGTAGATTTGTATATCGTGGGCATATCACAATTGAAGCGATAAGCGGACAAAAAGAGATTCATTCCAACGGGAGGAGTAAAGAAACCCAGCTCAAGATTTGCAATAAAAATCACTGCAAGATGTATTGGGTTTATTCCAAAATGCGCTCCAATGGGTGCAATTAAGGGTGCAATGACAATCATGGCGGAGAAGATATCCATAAAACAGCCCACGACAAGGAGGAACACATTTAACATCAATAAAAAGGCGAGTTTTGATGTAATTGCTGTCTTTACCCATGTAAGTATCATTGCCGGAACTTGTGCATCTACAAAATAACTCGTCAGCCCCATGGCGACTCCTAGGATGATAAGCACCCCTCCTACCAACGTTGCACACTCCACAATAATACTCGGTAACTTCTTCAAAGATAAATCTTTATAAACAAAAACCTCTATAAATAGAATATAAACTACGGAGATGGCAGCAGTTTCCACTAACGTTGTAAAACCGGCAAATACTCCTGTTAAAATAATAATTGGGATTATTATTTCCCATTTGGTTTCAACAATAGATTTAAGAACATTATTTATGTTAAACGGTGGTCGTTTGATTTTTTGAATTCTTCCCTGAAAGATAGACCAACCTGACATCAGGATAATCAAAAATATACCGGGAATAAGTCCGGCTATAAATACACTTTTTACACTAATTCCCGCGGTCACACTATAAATAATTGCCGGTAAACTTGGCGGAAAAAGTAGTCCTATCGATCCGGCGACGGTAATGAGTCCAAGTGTAAACTGATCAGAATATCCTTCTTTTTTCAAGAGTGGATAAAGCAGTCCGCCCAGCGCAAGAATGGTAACACCAGAGCCCCCGGTTAATGCAGTAAAGAATCCGCAAAGAAGAACCACGACCACCGGAGTACCTCCCGGTATCCAGCCAAATAATGCACTAAACAAACGAAACATGCGTTCGGATGCCTTACTCTCTGCCAACAAATATCCCGCAAGCGTAAATAATGGAATAGTGGGTAAAGTAGGAGAAACAACGATGCGGTATGTTTCGGCCGGGATAGACGCGATGGGTGTAGAATCCATCCAAAATAATAAAGCAGCAATTCCACCTAGCCCAACAAAGATAGGCGCACCAAATACCAATGAAAGTAATAGAATCAACATACCAAGCCAAACAAACCACGATTGCTCAACAAATGCATCGGTAATCGATAACATAAACCATATCAGAGATACCATCAAGATAGATCCGATATAGAAGCGATCTTTTCCGCTATTTTTTAGGAAATGAAACGCGATCAGGGCAAACCCAATGGGAATAATCAATTGAGCAAACCAACGTGGTATATTGGGCGCGATATCCACCGGATAAAGAAATTCCCATTTAATAAAGTGGATACTTCCCCACATCAATGAAATAATGACAATAAAGGAAACAGTTTTTGCCATCCACCGACCAAAATGAATTTCATTTTCAGAATTGAAAAGCGGTTTTACAGACAACGATAATAATTTATTCTGCTGTGCGGCTAATACTGCACCTATAAAGCCAATCCACAGTGTTAAATGCTGTACTAAAACAGGTGCTGCCGGAATACCACGGATATTCAGCCAACGAGACACAGTTTCTATCACCGGGATGAAAATCATTGCAAAAAATACTGCAAGAGCAAGGATATCTTCACCCAACCTCAAACGATCCATTATTGGACGTGGCTTCATCTGGGTTTGCTTTTCATTTTTGGCATGTTTATTCTTTCCTCTTTTAATTTCATCATTTTATCAAATATTTCTTCGGGAACATACGCACCGCGAATGAAGGGATACCATGTTTGAATAAATTGTTTCCACTGTTCTTTTTCATCATTTGTCGGTGTGTGAATAACCAACCCGTGCTTTTTCATAACGTCTATGGCTTCTTGGTCATCGTACCGATTATTTTCTTGATGAACTTGAGCCGTTTCTTGTGCAATCTTCATAATGATTTTTTGATCAGAGGGTTTAATTTTATACCAAGTGCGTAAATCTATTACAACTGCTGCTGATAAGACACCCCAATTGATATCCAACATATGATTTGCAACCCCAAACCATTGAGAGGATAAAGAAAACAGCGGTGTTGTCGCAATTGCATCGACTAACCCTGTTTGCAAGCCGGTCAATACATCGGTTGTCGCCAGCGGTACCGGACTAAATCCGCCTTTTTTCCACAGTTCTGCGGATTTATAATCGCCCGCCCATGTAAATATTTTGGTTTTTTTCAAATCTTCAGGCAAACGTACCGGATGTTTTGTAAACCAATGTGCCCAGCCGACGTCTGCCCAAAAAAGGAGTTTAAACCCGGCAGCTTCAATCCCGGCGACTAAATCATCAGATATTCGTTCCCGATACCAATCGACATCATCATAGTCTTCCATTAAGAGTGGGATATAAAAAGCCTGAACGTTCTGATTTAATTCAGACAGTCCTTCGAGACTAATGGCGGCTCCCTGAATTTGACCGATACGCATTTTTCGTATCATGTCCCGTTCGTCACCCACAACGCCACCCGGATAAATTCTCAGAACGACTGCACCATCTGTTGCTTTTTTCCATTGTTGCCCCATCTCAAACATCATGCCGTGCCACTTTGTTCCTTCGGGAGCAAGCGTTGCTATCTTGATAACGGTTTTACCGTTTATGGATGAAAAGATAATTATCATAACCATGACAATTATCCGGTGGTAATATTTAAAATTGTGTTTCATATTTTCCTTTAGTAAAATAATTCATCTGTTTGTGTTAATAACCATTCTGCCCTGGATTGTGCAATAATATTACTGAAATATAATTCCGGATTATCATTTGCTTGCAAGGATAATGCTTTATTTAATAAGGATTTAAATTCAGACCGATTTTGCGTTAAAACGGAAATCTTTTCAGCGTAAGTTACGTACAACGAACAATCCAAACCGTTAGAAGCAGTGATCGCTTTTTCATAGTAAGCCATCGCACGTTTTTCAGTGGTCGCATTTTTATCCGGACGACTCATCAAGTATGAAAACATCGCTGAAGACAACGCCCCATAATTCCAACCAGGAGATATTTCGATAGCATGCTCCAATAACCATCCAATGTCCGGCAGTTGAATTAGGTCTGTTGGGTTCGCTCTGCCAGCTGATATCTTACCGCCAATTGCTGCTGCCGTCCAATAGACAATTGGGACATCTTCTGTTTGCAATATATGTTGAGTTGATTTTGTCTTCATCCATTTTGGGAAATCCGGATGTCGAATACTGAGCGCATGAATACCGTATTTTTCGGCACGTGTAAAATATGTATACGATTCATCATATAAGGAAATTGCTGTTTGATATGATTCAGATTTCAATCGATCTGCTTTTTCTAAAAGAAATCCGTATGCATATTGTGTATTGAGCTTCGTTGCAGTGATTATCAGCTCCAAATTATTCGGATTCTTTTCAATTAATTTTTCTAAATGATCTATCTTATACCGAAAATAGGAGGACGTAAGATTTGGTTGATGTTTCAGATAATAGACTGGCGCACATGCATTCGCGAACAAAATAAAAAGAATGAATAGTAAATAAAAACGGCTGGAGGTACACAAATCCCCAGCCATTTGTTCAAAAAGCAGATTGGTTTTTCGATTAGGAGTCAAGTTCCTCATAGAGCGGAAAAGATTTGCAAATTTGATGCACGTGTTCTTTTATGGAATCCGTCAGCGTTTCATTTTCAGGGTCCAGAATAACTTGGTCAATGAGGTTTGCAATAAGCTTCATCTCTTCTTTTCCCATTCCACGAGTCGTAATTGCCGGAGTACCAATTCGTATTCCACTTGTGATAAACGGGCTTTTTTGATCAAAGGGAACCATGTTTTTATTCACAGTAATTCCGGCACGTTCTAACGCATTTTCAGCTTTTTTTCCGGTAATTCCCTTGTTGGTTAAATCAATGAGCATCACATGGGTATCAGTCCCTCCGGAGACTAACGCATAATCTTTTTTCAGGAATTCTTCTGCCATCGTTTTGGCATTTTCTACCACGTGTTCAGTATAATCTCTAAACTCGGAGGTTAGTGCTTCACCAAATGCAACTGCTTTTGCCGCAATGATGTGCATTAAAGGTCCACCTTGAATTCCGGGCATGACTGTAGAATCAATGAGTTCCGAAATATTTTTTACCCGTCCAGATTTTGGCGCAACCTTTCCCCAAGGATTTTCTCTGTCTTTTCCCATCAGAATCATTCCACCCCGAGGACCTCGAAGCGTTTTGTGTGTCGTGGTTGTTACGATATCGCAAAATGGCATTGGGGAAGGATGCAATCCGGTGGCAACTAAGCCGGAAGGATGCGCAATATCTGCCATAAGAAACGCCCCGACTTCATCTGCAACTTCGCGAAATTGCTCAAACTCGATAAACCGCGGATAAGCACTCCCACCACAAATGATAAGTTTGGGTTTGTGTTTTCGTGCTAAAGATAGTACTTCATCAAAATCGACTCGCCCCGTTTTCGGATGTACATGATAAGAAACAAAATTGTACAGTTTTCCTGAGAAATTCACGGGACTGCCATGCGTCAAATGTCCGCCATGCGCAAGATCGAGCCCCATCACGGTATCGCCCACATCCACAAATGTCATTAATGCTGCCATATTGGCTTGTGATCCGGAGTGAGGCTGTACATTTGCATACTCAGCAGAAAAAAGTATTTTCGCCCGGTCTCTGGCGATATTTTCTGCCTCATCCACGGCTTCACAACCGCCATAATATCGTTTTCCGGGATACCCTTCTGCGTATTTGTTCGTCATGACGCCACCGGCCATTTCCAATACGGAAAGACTGGTGAAATTTTCCGACGCAATTAATTCCAACGTAGTTTGTTCCCGCCGGGACTCTTTTTGCAATATCTCAAATAATTCGGAATCTGTCTTCTTCAAAAAGAACATGAATCGTTTCCTTTACCAACTGGGTTGTTTCTTGAGCTTTTCGTCAACCCATCTGTAACATGCTGATTGTGGCTTGAGATATCCTCTGCTTTTTACGTCAGAGTCTAACATAAACCAGTTCGCTTTGGTAAAGAGAACTTCATTTTCTTTTAACCACGATTTGGAATTAGAAAAACGATAATACCCTTCCTCTTCGCTCTTTTCAAAATAATTATACGCCAAGGTAGCAATCACACGATCATCAAGAGAGATATCAGCAGATCTGCAGTATTGAAACGTTTTATAATAGACATCTCCTTTTTGCCCGAGAGATTCACCGGATGACCTTGATGTCTGAACACTTTTGTCTGCCCAGTGCATGGCTTTTTCGAAATCCTCCAATTCAACATTTATTTTCGAAATCGTGATGGGCGTCTTTATATCTCTGGGATCTAATTTAAACAATTCTTCGTAAGTTTTTGAAGACGAGACAAGGTCGTCATTCCTATAATGTGCTTCCGCAAGTTTATTCAATGCAATTTTACTTGTATTATCTACTCTGACAACACGTTCTAAAACTTTGACGGCTTCAGAAAACCGATCATTCATAAGGAGATTTTCAGCATAATCAATGCCGTATGACGTATTATCAGGATTTTGTTCAAATCGTTCCTTCATGAAACTTAGCGGGTCTTTACCGCTTTTTTTGAACGCAACAACGATCTCGCTTTGAGCAATTTCATTTTCAGGGTCTCTCTCCAAAATCTTGCGCAATACGAATATTTGGTCGTCAAACCTATCGTTGTCACCATATAATTCTGCTAGGTTAGTCATTATGTTCAGATCATCCGGAACCATGTCCATCAATCGTTCATATTCATTAATTTGTTGACTAATTTTATTTTGTTTCTTATAGGCATACGCCAGTCGCTTTCTTAAATTAACATCATCCGGTAGGTTTTGGAGTCCTTTTAACAAGACAACCTCTGCACTGTCAAATTTACCAAGATTCTCATACGCGACAGCATAGTACAGATAGATTTCTGAGGCATAATCGGTGTCCCATTCATCACATCCAAGTTCTATAATTTCACCGTAGACTCTCGAGGTTGCCTGCCAGTCCCGATTACGGTAATATTCTGCAGCACTGCTCATTAACCTTGGACATCTCCGCTCACGGAGTGAATCTAACTTTTCTAGGTCAGCACTTCCGTCATACACAGGTTCTGATGGCGGTACACACATACTGAGAAAGAACGTGGCTAACAAAATGGATATTATTTGGTAGTTTGATTGTATTATTTTCATTTTATCGTTGTCTCCGTTTTACGAACCATAAATCACCAATACTTAATCCCACATTAATGTATTGAATTATTTCATTTTCAAAATATAAGCCATCTCTTACTGTAAGAGAATAGCCAAAATCAACTTGATTTTTCATAGGACCAAATTGTATGCCTATGCCAAATGAAATGCCCTTTTCATTAATCCATTCTTCTGATGATGAGATTTGAAAACGTTTCATTGACAGACCAAATCTGTATTCAAAAATATCTTTGCTACTTCGTGACAGGTGAGGAGTGAATTTACTTAAGCCGATATTCCAATGGTCAGAAGATTGGATTCTTTCTCCAATGATGGAAAAATCCTCCGCTTTATTTGAATTATCCTGCCAATGCTGCCACTCTGTCTGAAAACTTACTGATTTGTGTTTAATGTCCAAACCAACATGAAATTCCGTAGGTGAAAGGACATCTTCGAAATTATTTTCGACTGGAGAAGGAATTAAACTCGGAGACGGGAAATCCCACGAATCGTAATTTCCTAAATCAGAGGCGTAGGTGGTTGTTGCATCTTCAAATGGATGGTAAATATGTTGTTCGAGCGAAATAGGAGATAACGCAGAAGAAAAGGACAAATAAGCACCCACGTCGTATTGTTTAAACTTTAGTCGCTGACTATGTAAATATACATGAAACAATACACCGTCGTAAATATCCCGCTCTTTTTGGATGTAATCTAATTCATTAACGCGAAGTGTTTTTACTCCACGGGATGACCCAAATAAATATTCCAGAGAAACTGCCATTCTTTCATGCTTTGTCAAGGGGAAAGAGAGCGCAGCTGACAGCGAATTAATACCGCCATATCCGGAAATAGTTTTCTGATATGAAAGTGTGTCTTGAAATATAGAGTCAATACGTACTGTCTCAGGTCCTTGTAAAAGGAAATACCTGTCTAAATACGGTGCAACGGTTAATCCAAATGCATAGGTATTTTTCATAGGGACGATCAGCTGAAACTTTCCGACACCTGTAATTTCGTTTTCTATTGCGGGGGTTTCAATCTTGGAGTGGTTTACTTTGTATCCCAAGGAAATATATGCATAAGAAAGTTTATTCCATGTTACCGGATTTGTTAAGGAAACTCCCTCTCTGAAAGAAGGCAATAATCCGGCTGAAGATGTTCCCAAGGATGCTGGGTCTGATATCCCAACCCGGTTTCCTATGCCATAGGTGTTTATCATTGACTGACCAAAAACAACTGTCAATAATACAATGCTTGTAATTAGTCTATTTCGTAACCACATATCGCACCTTTATATAGGGATGAAACGTATCGTCATTGATAAATGTTTGGGTAATAAACGGGTTATTTTCAGCAGAACTTGATAACTGTAGCTCATATCGTGATAATTGTCCAAGATGAAGATATGCAATAAAATTCCTAAGGTTTAGAATGACATAATTGTCCGTTGTGTCAGTCAGTGCAGAGATTGCACCAATAAACTCAAGGTTTGTCGTGTCCATAACTTCTGCCGAAAACAGGTTCATATCTACTGAATCTTTTAACGGATAGGATAAAACTTTATAGCCGGCGTTTTCAAACTCATCTCCATCTCGTTGCAAGTATAAATCTGCATCTTTAAAAACAATAGAATCAGAGAATGTATCCAGCGTATCCAAATTGAATTTTAGAATTGATTTTAACCCTTTTGCTCGTCCGATAGAGAACCTTCCTTCATTTTCTACCCAATCACCCGGATTAACAATTGTTAGTTTTTCAATCGTAGAAAACGCCGTGGTTAATGTATCTGTCCAAGTTGAGTCAGTATTCTCACTTATTCGGAAATAATGCACTTCCATATTTGGTGCATTAAATGCTACCATACTCTCCATCATCTCATCGCCGATTATTTTAAATGTAAATGAATTAAGGCGATTTGTGTCTAATATAAACTCTTGAAATATCTCAGTTACATCAAACTGGAATGACGAATTCTCTAAGGTGTCTGTAACAATTGTGACAAATCCGGAGGATGTTGTCTGTAAGCTATTATCTATACTAAAAAAGGAGGATTCACTTTGCGAAAATATGTTGGTGTCAGCATCGCTGGAATAATAAAATAGTTCAGGAGGAGTTATCGTGTCTTCCTGGGAAACCAAGCCCAAAGTGAAATAAACTGTATCAATGGAAAAGACAGACATTGTCAAGCTATCAGCCGAATAAAGTGTATCCAGAAAAAATTCAGCCTCAACGGGTGTAATTTCTACCAAAGAATAAATATCAGAATAACCTTCTTGACTTCCGTAGTATAATTCACTCACCCCACCCATTTCCGGTGAAGAGCGGTATGACCGAAAATAACTGGTAGAGTCAGGATCTAATCGAAATGACATAATCGTTCCGACGATAGAGTCATCCGGAGACGGTTCCGGATCTCTGCTACATCCGATAAAGATGCTAAGAATTGCGAGCCACAGAAAGTGGTTTATAAAATGTGTATGTTTCATGAAAGATGGTCTGTGTACGTTCGATTAGTCAGAAAGTTTCTGAAGAGTTGCTTCTAAGTCTATGGCAACTGCGTCATAATCGGGAGATTCATCATCCCATTCAATCACGGTCACTTTATCCTTGTTTTCTTTAACCCCTTCTAATTTAAGGAGGTCTTCTGATACCTTATTATTAGGGGTATCAAAAACAATCACTTGATCAGCGAAAAACGATGCTGCTTCATGACAATTGACAGTATCATCCTTGAAAAAGTCAGGGAGTTTTACTCCTGCCAAATCAAAGGATTTTCTGCTAAATATATCATAATCACCCAAAGAATGTACTACATGTACAGTTTTTATCCCTTGATAAAATTCTTTATCACGGTACAATTGTTGATAAACGATGGGGATAAATGATGTCTGCCACCCACAGCCCAACATGATGTCCGGACTCCAAAATAAGTGAGGCAGCGTCGCAAGAGCAGCACTTCCATAGAATGAATATCTCATGTCATTGTCGCTAAGAATCCGTCCATTTTTTGACTTATATAATAAATTTGTTAAGGGTTTAAACCAATTAACATCTTCAAGGAAATACACCTGAACTCTTGTCTTTGGAATAAAAGCACTCTTGGCAGAGGTTATAATTTCTTCTTCATTGTAAATAAATGGTATTTCTCTTAGGCGAATCACTTCTCGTAAAATATATTTTCGTTCGCTTACGAAACCATATTTTGGCAACATTGTGCGAATGTCATGACCTTTTCCTTGGAGGGATAAAGGAACTTTTACTGAAAAGTCACCTAATGAAGTTGTACTTGCAAATGGAGATATTTCCGTTGTTATGTAAAATATTTTTAACGCCATAAATTAGTCTACTCTATGTTTAATTGTTTTAAAGTTTCTTTTGCTTTTTCGTAATATTCGCTTCCGGGGAAATAATCTACCAATCGTTGATATTCCTCACGAGCTTTCTCAAAATTACCCATACTTTGATGAGCCAGTCCCAGTTTTAACTGAGCATCATCATCTTTGTCTGTCCCGGGAAAAGTGAACACTTTCTCAAACTCTTTTACTGCATGTTTATAATTTTTCAGCGAATAATAGCATTCCGCTAACCAATATTGACTATTATCTGCCAACTCATTCATCGGATCGTTTATAACTAACTTGGAGAATCCGGTAATGGCTTCCTCATAGCCTCCATTTTGATAGTAGCTTAAACTCTCAATATATTTCTTTTTATATTCTGCCGGGCTAATTTTAGCGGGGTGAGAGGGTGAAGTCTTGCTGGATTTCAAACTATACATCTCCGTAAAACTACTCGTCAAGGTGACAATTTTATTCTCAATCATGACAAGCTGAGCTAGTAATTCAAAATTTGTACTGTCAACATAAGCAGCTTTATCTTCTAAGTGACTTATTTTGTTTTGCAAAGTATTAATACGATTAATCAACATAATTGCCACGGAATCCGTTTGTTGTTTAGCATTGACTGTAGCCCGAAGTGTGTTTCTGAGATCCGGTAGCAAAATGCGAATTTCTGTTTCTAGCGAATCAATTCTTACTTTTTCGCGATTTATCTTTGCATTTAATCTTTTTAATTCCCGTGAGGTACTATTTTGGGCAAAGCAAATACCGCCAAGAATTACAAATATCAGAATATTTTTAAACATACGTATTTTATTCATAATGACCTTTTTAGCAATTTCATGCGTTTTTGAATGACCTAAATTTACCGCTACTGTAGTGTATCTCCAATAGGTTTCCCTCTCAACTACGAGATGAATTTCCGATATTTAATATCAGACCTATCATCATGTAACATGAAACCAAAAAAGATCCCCCTGCAGAAATGAACGGCAGAGGTAGTCCTTTCACCGGAATCAATCCAACTGTCATTGCAGAATTTACAAATACATGAGACAAAAGTATTGTCGAAACACCAACCAACACTAAAGAGAAATATCTGTCATTTGAGTCATAAGCCATTTTGAGAATTTTTAAAATGATATATGCAAAACAAAGAAAAATAACCATGATAGAGATAAACCCAAGTTCTTCTCCAATCACAGAAAGAATAAAATCAGATTCCTGAATCGGTAGAAACTTTAAGTGAGTTTGTGTCCCCATCCCCCAACCTTTTCCTATAAACCCACCGGAACCGATTGCTGTCTTACTCTGAATTATTTGATAGGCTGCTCCCAGAGGGTCTAGGTCAGGTTTGAATAACGTCAATATTCTATTTTGCTGATACGACCGCAAACTATTCCATATGACAGGCCACAGTAACCCTAAAAATATATTCGTGAAAAACAAACTCAATCCGAGTAATAACCTCGATCGAGAAAAAAAGATTACACTCGCCAATATGACAGCCCAAATTGTAAATGGAATTGTATGAAATGCCGTTATAATACTTAGTAAGGGAGCGACAATTATAAACAAGTGAAAAGGTCGTGAGCCTGCCCAATACAACATCGTCATTACAGGTACAATCATGATAACTGCAGACCCCAGATCAGGTTGCTTCAAAACAATCGCCGTAGGGATTAGTGCTATCCCAAATGGAATCACAACTGAGGTTATCCGTCTCATTTCAATATTATGATCTGATAAATACCGTGCCAGAGCTAGGATTAAAATCCACTTGGCGAATTCTGACGGTTGAAATCCAATCCCACCAATATTTATCCATCGATACGTCCCTGCAATATGTGAACCAAGATAAGGGATGGCAACTCCAATCACTGCGAAAACATAAAGGGCATAACTGTAATTATGGATGATATGTCGTGGAATAAACAATATCAAGAGGAATCCAATTATCGATGGAATAATGAATATGAGTTGTTTCGAAAAAGCAGAATGAAAGAAATCACCCCCCTGATGTTGTGAGACGCTGTACAATGAGAATAATCCGATTGCAGTCAATACAATCACAACCGCAGGGATTTTATAACTTAATTCGGAGATTTTGTTATTGGTGTTGAAAAACATAATTAATAATCGGAATATGACATTGCAATATTTGAGGTACTTTTATTAAAATGAGAACTGAATACTTCTCGAGCAATAGGTGCAGCAGTTTCTCCTCCATGTCCTCCATTTTCAATCAGTATCACCATGGAGATGATATCATTCTCCTTCTTACCAAAGCCGACGAACCAGGCATGAGGTTCACCATGCGGATTTTCTGCAGTTCCAGTTTTCCCTGAAATAATTACATTTTTTATATTTGGATTAGCCGCTTTCCCTGTGCCTTTATTATCATAAACCACCGCGGTTAAATATCTCTCTATTTTTTTCCATGTTTTTGATGAAAATGCCGGTCTGTGAGAAGGCTTCTCTGATTTTTTCTGTACAAGATGTAGGAGATTTGCATTTCCGTGAGTAGCAATCTGATTGATATAATGAAGCATTTGTAAAGGAGTTACTAAGACATCACCTTGTCCGATGGTCAAATTAAGCATAGCACCTTTTGACCACCCCCATCGTCCGTATCGGTTATTCATATAGTCCTTTGTTGGTACCACCCCAGTTTTTTCAATTGGTAGGTCAATCCCTGTTTTCTTGCCAAAACCAAATTGTTTGCAAGTCTCAGACCACTCCGTCAACGTTAATCTCTGAACAACTTTATAAAAGTATATATTGCACGATTGCGCAATCGCTTTTCTGAGATCCACTTCTCCGTGTCCATTTTCATTCCAGCATCGAAAGGTCCGGTCTCCATAAAAATAACTTCCTGTACACGTAGTGGCCCATTTAGGATCAATAAGTTTCTTGTCCAGCAAACTCAATGCAGTAATCATTTTTAACGTTGACCCCGGTGGATATAAACCGGAACTGACCCTGTCGACCAACGGTCTCCCAGGATTGTTAAGGATATTACTCCATGTCTCTGAAGATACCGAACCCGTGAATAGATCCGGTGCGTGAGACGGGGAGCTAACATAAGATAAAATATCTCCATTCTTTGGATTAGAAACGATGGCAACTCCTTGATAATTACTCATTAATCCTTCCAATAGCAATTGCAACTTGGCATCAATAGTTAATTTAAGATTGTTCCCTGGCTTTGGTGGAATATCTTTGTACTCATCAACGTTCCCAACTTCCCTTCCAAATGCATCAACTTCAATATATTTTACCCCTTTTTCTCCCCTTAATTCTGGTTCATATTCTTTTTCCAACCCATGCCAACCAATAAGATCCCCAAGTTCGTATTGTTTCTTATCACTAATTTTTCCACGGATGTTTTGATTTACTTCGTTAACATATCCTAAAAAATGTGTTCCGGAAATCTGTGTTGGGTAATATCGTTCAGGGAATTGTGTTATTTGAATCCCGTGAAGTTCCGATTTATGTTCCTCCAGAACGCTTATGTGTTGGAATGATAAATCTTTGGCAAGGCGAGTTGGTGAGAATCTATTTCGATAATATTTTGAATAGTTTTGCCTTAAGAAGAGCGAGTCAAGTCCGGTTAATTTGGATATTAGTTTGATTAGTGCGTTTTTATCTTCTATTTCGATGGGAATGCATGAAAGAACATATGTTGGATAATTATCAACTAATATTTTACCATTTCTATCGATAATTAATCCTCTTGGCGCATTCCTCGTCACAGCTTTAATGCGATTTGCTTCTGCTTTTGTCTGATATGTGTTATGCTGATAAACTTGTATTTGAAAAAATCTACTGATCAATGTAATAAAAGCAATAACAACAACGATAGTAAAGATAATTAAACGTTGCTTGGGAATAACGTTTTTAGTTTTTAGCATTTATTCGTCCCGGATAAAAGGAAAGATATATTGCAGTATCCAAATAAATCCGAGAGTATATGCTGATACTAATAAGTATTGTTGTATCCACGATAATAAATCGATATTAAACAACACTTGGTATTGTATGTACGAAAATATTAAAAAGTGAATGAGGACAATTCCTATCCAAGTAAGATGAAAATAAGCCGGTATCATTTGCTCATATCTTTTGGATAAGAATCCGGCAAGATAACCGGACAGCACGTATGTCAATGGTGAAAGTCCAAATGATGTTCCCATACCCGCAAAGTCAGAAAATAATCCAAGGATAAACCCCATTATTATTCCGATAAAACTTCCCCTTGCTACACTCATGTATAAAATAAATATCAGTAAAAAATCCGGACGTATGCCACGAATAGACAGCAATTCCACTAAAAACAACTGGAGAAAGAATACTCCAATTGCCGGCAAAAGAATATTCGTCCATTTCATTTTATTTGCTCTGTAATAATAAAAACATTAATTAAGGAGGAAAGATCGTCATAAATCTTAGCTGAAACAATTTTTTGAAAACTCCCTCTTTCATCAAAAATTCCCACAACTTCACCAACAGGTAGTTTACTCGGGAATATATCGCTAAAGCCTGAAGTGACAATTTTGTCACCCACGCGGATATTGGCGTTTTTCTGAACGTCATTTACAACACAATACTTATCCTCAGTCCAACGCAAAATACCCGTAGCACCACTGGGGTAAATACGGACGCTTAATCTAAAATTGGCATCATTTAACAGCTGAACAATTGAAGATTGATTGCTGGCGATGAGAACTTTTCCAACGACGCCGGAGGATGTAATAACCGGATTGTATTTTTTAATCCCGGAGCGTGTCCCAACATCAATCGCCATAGACATAATTCCGGGAGCAATACCTTTATTAATGACTTTTGCAGGGACTAATGTTAACTGACTCTCACGTTTAAATTGAAGCAGGTGTTCCAGCCTTTGGTTCTCTTTTGCTAAATGTACCATCGATTCAATCTGGAGAGACAATTGTAAGTTCTTTTCTCTTAATAAAGCATTTTCTTCTTCTAGTAATACTGCATTATTCATCCACGCGATAGGTGAGTATAAAAATGAGAATGTATCAATGGCCTTTTCTCTGAGTAGTATGATTTTCTCGGAGTCTTCTGTGAATAGCAAATTAAGAGAAAGACTTATAAAAATTAAAAAAGCAATATGATGCTTGTTTCGTAGCAGTGTGAGAGGCAAGTTCCTCATCGTGTTACATCAACACCGCCTCGTACTTTTTCACATCTTCGAGAACCATACCTGTCCCGCGAACGACAGATAATAATGGTTCCTCCGAAACATTCACAGGCACCTGAGTTCGTTCCCGGATAACCTGATCGATTCCTTTTAATAAGCTACCGCCGCCCGTCATGATAATCCCTCGGTCTAAAATATCAGCTGCCAGTTCCGGTGGTGTTTTTTCTAATGCTTGTTTTACTGCTTCAACAATCGCATTGACCGGATCTTTTAATGCTTGGCGAATTTCATCAGATGATACTTCAATCGTTTTAGGAATGCCTGAAACCAAATCTTTTCCTTTAACGGAAACTGTTTCAGCATTCATTCTCATCGCGGACCCTACGGCTATTTTAATCGCTTCACTGGTAGGGAGTCCTATTTCTAATTTGTGTTCATTGCGAAACCAATGTGTTACCGCTTCATCCATTTCATCACCGGCAATACGTATGGCTTCCTTTGTCACAACACCATTGAGTGCAATTACAGCTATTTCGGTCGTTCCGCCACCAATATCTACAATAATATTTCCTATGGGTTTACTGATGTCCAGACCGATTCCGATTGCAGCAGCAACCGGTTCTTCAATGAGATAAACTTCGCGGGCATTCGCACGTTCACCGGAATCTTTAACCGCTCGACGCTCAACTTCTGTCACGCCGGACGGTACACAAATCACCATCCTTGGACGTGCTAATCGATTTAAGTTTATTTTCCGAATAAATCCCTGAAGCATACCGTCCGTCATATTGAAATCGGCAATGACCCCGTCTTGGAGTGGTCGTATTGTCTCTAAATGCCGATGGGTTTTTCCTACCATATATTTTGCTTCATTTCCGACGGCAACAATTTTTCCGTCATGCACAGATCGGGCAACAATTGACGGTTCATCGATAATGACTCCTTTTCCTTTAAGCCAAATCAATGTATTGGCGGTGCCTAAGTCTATGGCAACATCGCCGGAAATCCAGTTAAATGTATCTAATGCTGAGTTAAACAGTCCCATGGGTCTTTATTTCGAAGTTAATGTGAAAAATACGTGTCATAAAATTTAAGAATATTCATCTATCAAACCACCATGTTTATATGATTCATTTTCAGTATAATTCTATTCAATTTCAATGCGGCTTTGATCCCCAACCATTATCCGGTGGGTTACAGGTTTCTTCTGTGTCCGGCGAATGGCCACGTCATTCCCCAAAAGAGAAGCTTCAATCCTCCTTTGGATATCTTCAATCGTACAACCATTCATCAAAATAGAAAATTCCAATTCACTGTTTTTTATAACGCAATCTTTTCCGATGGATGTATTTGGCCCGACATAACTATTTTCAATCTTCGTATTTTCTCCAAGGATAACCGGACCGCGTATGGTAGAATTAATAACCTTAGAGTTTCCTCCAAATTGAACTCTGCCGGAAATAGTTGAATGTTCATCCACGATTCCGAGTTTCTTGTGTTTGATAGAATCCAATACTAAACGATTAGCTTCCAACAAATCAGATGGTTTTCCGGTATCTTTCCACCAACCGGTGATTTCTGAATAACTCACAGAATATCCTTTATTTAACAGATATTGATGTGCATCAGATATTTCCAATTCTCCTCTTGCGGACGGTTCAATGTTATTTACTGCCTTAAAAATCATGGAGTCATAAATATAAATTCCTGTCACAGCGAGGTTACTTTTAGGTTGTGCCGGTTTTTCTTCGATGCTGACGATTCTCCCATCTTTTATCTCAGCTACTCCAAAACGGTTTGGGTCGGGGACTTTGCTTAACACCAGATGACAATTTGTTCCATTTTTATTAAAATCATCAATAAAATGTTTGATTCCACCCACAAGAATATTATCCCCAAGATAAAAAACAAATGGATCATCACCGATAAAATCCTGAGATATTTTTACAACGTGCGCCAACCCGAGAGGAGCGTCTTGTGGAATATATGTGATTTTCAACCCAAATTTGTTTCCATCCCCAAATACGTTTTGTATGGTTGTATCTCCGGCATTGATGATTATACCCACTTCCCTGATACCGGCTTCACTTGCATACTCCAGAGCATATTCCAACATCATTTTATTTGCGATGGGAATTAAATGTTTATTTTGTGTATGCGTAATTGGACGTAACCGTGTCCCATGACCCCCTGCAGTAATTAACGCTTTCATGTCGTCTTTCCTTTCATCCTTCCTTCTTTGCTTAATTTATCTGCTACTGTATTATTTTCTCTCAGGATGTGTTGTATAGACCAACTCTCAAGTGTTTTTAATAGAATCATCACTTTTGAATGTAAGATTTTCATTCGCGGATGCTTTACTTTATATTGCCCGTTAATTTGTTTGACGACTAATTCACTATCCGCGTAAATATTGAGTTGATTAACGCACAATACTTTTGCTGTTTCAAGTCCTTTGATTAACGCAGAATATTCAGCATCGTTATTGGTCGCATCATCGAGATATTCTGAAAAGGTAAACAATTCCTCTCCATTACGGTAAAACACCCCGCCAATTCCGGCAGTTTTTGAGTCAAGATCAGCCGCACCATCCACAAACAAATCCACTTTATCAGTATTTGTTAATTTGTTGTATAATTCCTCCAAAATTGCACTATAGTTCGGATTCAAGTTACGTATTATTTCGGGCTGAAGTAGTTCTACAAGTGCCTGTGTTTCATTTTCGTTTAATCGTATCATGACCGGAAATTACACAAATTGCTTTATAAAATTAAGATTTAAGATTGAAAATTTCTGAGAAGGGCAAAGAATAGCCTGATAAAAAAAGAAAATATTTTCAGAATAATTCTTTACTGTTCCGGTTTATAAGAAGTAATTTTTATTCGATTATTTTCAAAACAAACCGGGAATTCTCATGAAACGATCAACTTATGGACTCTTATCCTTCAGTGCAATTTTCTTTATTATGTACGCATTCGGCTTATCATTTTTTGAAGCAGTTTGGACTTTCCCTACGCAACGGGCGATTCCTCTTATGGTTCTTATCTTGGTAGGAACCGGAGTATTTATCACTTTCAAACTGGGTTTTCCTCAAATTCGCTATTTTTTGCATGGAGTGAAAGTCACACGCGGTATTTATGATAATCCTGAAGACGAAGGAGATTTGAATCATTTTCGTGCTTTGGCGACCGCGCTTTCTGCTACTGTCGGTATTGGCAATATTGCAGGTGTTGCTACGGCTATCTATTTTGGAGGTCCCGGAGCATTGTTTTGGATGTGGATTACAGCCTTTTTTGGTACTACATTAAAATATGCGGAGAGTACTTTATCCCTGAAATACCGAGAAATGGATTCATTAGGATACACAGCCGGCGGTCCGATGTACACAATCGAAAATGGATTGGGACGTCAATGGCGATGGTTAGCTGTCGCATTTGCCGCATTTGCCGTTATCTGTTCATTCGCTACAGGAAATGCAATCCAGTCGTTCACCGTTTCTGACCAAATATATTCTGAATTTTTACAATTTATGTCGCCGGAAAGTGCATTAATGATCAAACACACCATTTGGACTGGGTTTGACCTATCCATGTTACAGGTAATTAACGGGTTGATACTCTCTGCCGTTGTTGCGTTGGTTATCATTGGAGGAATTAAACGAATTGGGCATGTCACAGGATTTCTTGCTCCGTTTATGGCGCTCATTTATGTATCTGCAGCCTCGTTAATTCTGTTTGCTAATCTCCCATTACTCCCAGGGAGTGTAAAACTCATCTTTCAAATGGCATTCAACCCTCCGGCAGAAATCGCCGGTGTTGGTGGTGGGGCTTTCCTTGTGATTATGAACACGATGCTATGGGGAATTAAACGCGGATTATATTCCAATGAAGCCGGACAAGGGTCTGCAGCCATTGCACACTCTACTGCAAAAACAAAACATCCGGTGCGAGAAGGTACCGTCGCTATGTTGGGTCCTTTTATTGACACAATTATAATTTGTACAATGACCGGATTGGTTATTCTTTCAACAGGTGCTTGGCATCATACAGAATTTTATGTGAACCGTATCAACCCGGAATTTGCAGGAGATTTATTAAACAGCAGTCGACTGACGGCATTTGCGTTCAAGGAAGGATTATCCTGGCTATTTGCCTATGGAGATAAAATTGTTACAATTTCTGTAACATTATTTGCCGTATCTACGGCCATCAGTTGGTCGTTTTACGGTGACCGTTCTATTGAGTATCTTTTTGGCGAACGTTCGATAAAAATATATCGTTGGGTGTTTGTTGTATTTGTGTTTATCGGAGCCATTGCAAGCCTAAATGCTGTGTGGGCGTTTGGAGATGCGGCACTTGGATTTATGACATTCCCCAATCTGTTGTCGATTATTCTATTATCTACAGCTCTGAAGAAAATGACAAAGAAATACTTTTCAGTAGAACATAAACCGTATAAGTGATACGTTTTATGGAAAATGTATTAACTGATTGCTCTTCGCTTTAAGCTAATAAAGGTTAACCTTAATGACTAACACTCAAACCTTTCGTTCGGTGGCAGTTGGGGCCGCAAAATCAGCAGCTCAAATTATCATGGACGCACTGCAGCACCCACGGGATGTTCACCATAAAGGGCGAACGAATTTGGTAACAGAGACTGATCGCCGTTCAGAAGACGCCATCATCTCTCACATTCGAGCTACCTTCCCTGACCATAGCATTTTGGCTGAAGAATCCGGCACGAACAATCGCGACTCTGATTATCTCTGGGTTGTTGATCCCTTGGACGGAACCACGAATTTTGTGCACGGATATCCATCGTTCGGGGTTTCAATTGCCGTGTTGCATGATGGAGAACCCATCATTGGTGTTGTCGTCGAATTACCGGTGAATCGAGTGTATACCGCTGTTAAAAATGCCGGTGCATTTTGTGACAATGAGCCAATTCATGTTTCAAATGTATCAGAGCTGGAGAAATCTATATTGGTTACCGGATTTGGATATGACCATAACGAAAACTGGCATAGAAATATGGAGTTGTTTAAATCCTTTACAGATATTACTCAGGGCGTACGTCGTCTCGGGTCTGCAGCGGTGGATTTATGTCATGTAGCACGCGGAGTTGTAGACGGTTTTTGGGAGTATGATCTGCATCCATGGGATACAGCTGCAGGAATTCTACTCGTTAGAGAAGCTGGCGGAATCGTTACAAAAATGAACGGAGAACCTTATTCGATTTATGATGACTCTATTCTGGCTACAAACGGATTATTGCACCAAGAAATGAAAAAACAAATTATTAACGATACTTAAGCTTATCCTCTCCACAATTGTCTATCTAAACTTCGATATTGAATCGCTTCGCTCACATGCTGAACTTTTATCCTGTCCTCCCCTCCTAAATCTGCTATCGTACGTGATACTTTCAAAATTCGATCATACGCCCGCGCAGAAAGTCCCAGTTTCTCCATAGCAGTTTTGATCATGTCAGAAGCGTTTTTATCCAACTTACAGTGAATTTTTAACTCATTTGTTTGCATTTGCGAATTGGAGAATACTCCGTTTGTAGACTTATACCGATTCAGCTGAATTTTCCTAGCTACTTGCACTCGTCTGGTAATAGCCTCGGATGGTTCTCCCGCATCCATGCCTGACAACTGAGAAAACGGCACAGCAGGAACCTCGATATGAATGTCAATTCTGTCCATCAGCGGACCGGATATTCGGCTCATGTATCGCTGAATCATTTGTGGAACGCAAGTGCAATCATTATTGGGATCCGTTGAGTAACCGCACGGACAAGGATTCATAGCGGCAACCAACATAAATCTTGATGGATATGTCAACGATATCGCTGCTCTGGCAATGGTTACGTGACCATCTTCCAGGGGTTGACGCATCACTTCCAGTACATTCTTTTTGAACTCTGGCAACTCATCTAAAAACAGGACTCCGTTATGCGCTAAGCTGACTTCACCCGGTTTCGGCATACCACCGCCGCCAATGAGCCCGGCATCAGAAATCGTATGGTGAGGAGAACGAAACGGACGTGTTGCAACTAACCCGTTTCCACTGGGTAAGATACCGGCAACAGAGTGTATTTTTGTTGTTTCAAGGGCTTCATCAAGAACCAAGTCGGGTAGAATCGTGGGTAAGCGTTTAGCCAGCATTGTTTTACCGCTGCCGGGAGGCCCGATCATGATTACATTATGTCCACCGGATGCTGCAACCTCTAACGCACGTTTTACCTGCTCCTGTCCTTTGACATCTTTGAAATCGACGGTATAAACTTTATTTCGATTAAACATTTCATCTCGATTTACTATTACCGGTTGAATACTCACCTCACCATTCAAAATCGCAATGACTTCAGATAAAGAGGATACTCCGGCAACTTTAATTCCTTCTACTACGGCGGCTTCATCAGCATTCTCCTTTGGTAAAATCACGCCGCGGATGCCATTATCTCTGGCAGAAATTGCAACCGGCAACGCACCTTTAACCGGGCGCAAACTTCCGTCCAGTGCAAGTTCGCCGAGTATAAGGAGGTTATTTAAATACGTATGGCGTACATATCCGTAAGCAGACATAATTCCGATGGCGATCGGGAGATCAAATGCAGATCCTTCCTTGCGGATGTCTGCAGGAGCCAGATTGATTGTAACATGTTTAAACGGAAAATCATATCCACTGTTTTTAATAGCGGCTTTTACCCTCTCCTTACTTTCTTTGACGGCTCCTTCAGGCAGTCCAACCGTATGATACTTTGGCAATTTCGCTCCGGTGAGGTGGGCTTCTACTTCAACAATGTACGCATCGATACCCTGAATGGTACTGCTTAACACTTTGGCTAACATTTTTTTCTGTGGCATAATTTATATAGGTTAGGTTAGGTTTATTTTGGAAGAAAATACTTCAAAAGCGTTTTATTCCGTCTGTGGGCGAATCTTACCAAATTTTAAATTTTCGTATTTCTCCCATATCGTTTCACCGGATGCTTGCTGAAAACGAAAGGCAAATGAGAGGGCTTCATAAAACGGTCTGTCTAAGAATTCATCATGTCGATAATACTCATCAACCCACCCGACAAATTCGACAATATTTGTATCTTCCAGTTTATCAAATATTCCAAATACCAATTCAGCACGATTGTTGTAATACCAAGTGGTTAACTCATTATGTCCAAGTTCATTTTTCAAACCAGTATACGTATCATAAACTTGTGTAAGATACGAGAAGAGATACACTTCCTTTTCTTTCTGAGTCAGCGTTCGCCAATAGGCAACAATTGGGGAAATATTTTTATCCATGGGTATTTGGGTAAATCCGATCTGTAACCCGAACACAATGATTAGACAAAACGTAATTTTATTCATTTTCAGTAGATGATTCATTCTCTTCCTCGAACTGCTTAATTAATTCTTCCAGACGATTTATTGCGTCTTTTTCCCGAACTTTGCCGATGCTCTTCCCCTGATAATACAATAATCCTCCGCCTTTTCCAAAGGCTATTCCTAAGTCTGTATGCGATGCTTCACCCGGTCCGTTAACGGCACAACCCATGAGAGCTATGGACATCGGCGTCTTAATATGGCTCAATTTTTCTTCCATCTCTTCTGCAATTTTGAACAAATCCACTTCAAGTCTGCCGCAGGTTGGGCACGCTACAATGGTCACACCTTTTGTCACCAACCCCAGGGATTTTAAAAGCTCGTATCCGACATGAACTTCTTCCACAGGATCGCCGGTCAAACTCACCCGAATTGTATCACCAATACCACTTGCAAGCAAAGCTCCAATTCCCACAGATGATTTAATCGTCCCCGATTTTATTGGGCCGGCTTCTGTCACTCCTAAGTGTAGCGGAATATCGAATTCCTCAGAAAATAATCTATTTGCATCAAGCATCAGATTCACATTAGATGCCTTCAGAGAGACAATAATATCGTGAAAATCATTTTTGTTACAAATATTAATATGGCGACGAGCACTTTCAACCATTGCTTCTGCAGTGGGATATCCATATTTTTCTAATAAATCTTTCTCTAGGCTTCCGGCATTTACACCGATGCGTATAGGGATTCCGGCAGATTTTACTTTTGTGAGAACGTCTCTTACTCTCTCTCTTGATCCAATATTTCCGGGATTAATTCTAATTTTGTCTACACCGGCATCTACGGCCATCAATGCCATTTTATAATTAAAATGGATGTCGGCGACCAATGGGACAGTCATATTTTTTTTTATGTCGGTTAATGCATTTGCGGATTTTTCATCAGGGACAGTTACACGAATAATCTGACATCCGGCTTCTTCCAGCTTTTCGATCTGGTTTAATGTTGCGTTAGTATCGTAAGTTTTTGTTGTCGTCATCGACTGCACGGATATTGGAGCATCCGCACCAACAGGAATATTACCTACCAATACTTGTTTTGTCTTCTTTCTATTTATCATAATCGCCGTTCAAATTTACGTACGATAAATCATTTTACGAAAGGGGAGTCCAAATATTCTTTTGCATTTACAACCGCAGATGAAAAATTATTAAGTTCAGCGCACTTCGTATAACAGGATACAGCTTCTGTTCTTCTTCCTTTTAAATCGTGGAGTTTTCCTTTTAACAATAACGCATTCGCTAAAACAATATCCAGCTCGGCACCATAATTATTAATTGCTCGCGTTACCAACGATTCGGAAATATCCAAATTCCCTAAATGGTAATTCAATA
Source organism: uncultured bacterium (assembly GCA_964388155.1). Classification (GTDB taxonomy): domain Bacteria; phylum Fidelibacterota; class Marinisomatia; order Marinisomatales; family JACNKV01; genus JACNKV01. The sequence continues at coordinate 98,881 of CAYLYH010000001.1, forward strand.
AAGCAGATTCATAATCGATATAACCGGAATACCAAGACTGCTCAACGGGAGTCAGCCCCTTAAGGTATTGTTTAAGATATTCTTCTAACAGCATAGCTTCCTTAAGTTTACCAATATTAATAAGTGATTCTAAATACATGATGTTAAAATAATAATTTTTCGGGAAATGCTCTGAAAGGTTACGGCTATAAATCAACGCTTTATCGGGAGAATTCAATACCCATACATATAGAAACGACAAAATACTTTGTGCTTCAATCCATGCATACTCTCCGCTATTTGCAGCTAACTCTATTTTTATTAACCCTGATTCCTTTGTCGTTTCAAGTCCAAAAAGTGAAACCGCTGTTTTGACTAACACATTACTCAGCCCCGCATAATATTCTACGATTCCAATCGGGAGCTGTGCATCCACCAATTCGGGGTGTTCGTTATGCACTTTTCGTATAATTCGAAAGCCCTTCCATGCATGCATAAGCGTCGATATCCATTCTTTTTTTCCCAGACCAATCCGGGCATTCAACCCAACGGCAGTTCCGTAAAATAGCCGATACTGCGGATTGTCCGGATATTGCTGAATTAATGCTTCATATACGGGAATTATCTCATCTAAATCTTGGCTTAAATGTCGATAAGAATTTTCGACTTCGTCGTTTGCCTGACTATGGAGCCAACGAGCAGTTACCCATGTTAAATGCACTGCAGGATGCGCCGGTGCATCTTGTCTGGCTTGGGTAAGAATGTCTATCGCTAATTGGGTCTCGTAATTGTAAAATGCATGGACGCCGGCTGTGACTTTTTCATCTATGGTATTTTCTGCAATTAGAAGAGAAAGAAGGATAATAAATAAAAAAATACGATACAAAATACTGGACTTCTTCAGGATTTTTTAGCAGTTAAAATAAGCCACCCTTTTGCTTCATTATTATCAGAATTGAGTTCCAAACTGCGTTCCCACGCTGCTTTCGCCAATTGTGATTCTCCCATCTTCCAATATGTTATCCCAATACCAACATACGCTGATGAGTCCTTTGGACGAAGCTCAATCACTTCCTGATATGCAGAGAGAGATTCTTTGTACATGGCTTTGTCTCTATAGTGTTTCCCAAGCGTGCGCATCGCACCCGGCAGCCATTCAAAAGAATTAGAATTAATGCTGATGGCTTTGTCAAACGATGTTCTGCCTATCGCGGATTGTCCGGTCCGATTGTATTCAACGGCTAAAACGTAGTACGTCTGCGGAAGCAATTTTAACACCATCGGATGGTTGGGTTGATAATGCAGTAAATCCTCCCAGGCGGATGCGGCTCTCCCCCACTCATTTGCGCGGTAGTATGATAATCCCTGCATATAGCGACCGTCAATATTGCCGGGTTTCAAACGGATGACATCTGTATACGTTAGTGCGGCATAAATATATTTTCCCTGCTCAAAGTACAAATTTGCCAATGCGGTGTAAGCATCCTGGTTTTTCACATCAATCAGAATTGCTTTCTGATATGCAGATTTTGCTTTATCAATTTCTCCGATTTCTTCATGAGCTTTTCCCTCAAGATATATAAATCCACCATTCTGCGGATATTTTCCGGTAGCATCTTTCGATAATCGAATGGCGTCTTGATATAATTCATCATCAATTCTTTTTTGAATTTTAGCCAATTGCTGAGCGGGGCCATCAGGATCTTTTTTAGATGATCGGAGCAGCACCTGCTCGCTGACCTTTTTCTTCTCAGGTGACTGCCCTAAAACCGTCAATGCTTCCAGTGTTGCTTTATGATCGGGTTTTAAATCCATCGCTTCTTCAAAAGCCTGCTGCGATTTTACCATCTCTCCGGTAGAATTATAAAGTGACCCTAAAAAATAGTGTGCATCAGGATTTTGCGGATTCTTGACAATCATGCGAAGATAAATATCTTTGGCTTTTTCCCATTCATATCTCGATTCGTAATGCAGGGCTAATTCTCTTTGTAACCGTACATCATCGGGGTTGCGGTCGGCTGCTTTTTCCAAAGTATGGACAGTCATAAGTGGCTTTGATTCTATCCGTACTGCCTTTTGTTTCGGAACCGGATTCAAGTATCGCGTGGCTCTGGCAAGTTCGCGGGAGCTGGTATTTAGAGATTTGGTGAGGTCATACATTTCACCGGCAAAGTCTATTGCTTTTATATTCTCTTCAGGGGAATATACAATATTGGTTTGTTTTTGTTTTACTTTTTTGGCTGGTCGTTTCTTCTTTTTTGAAGTACGTTGTTTTTTACTTGGTCTCTTTTTCTTTGTTTTCTTTTTGGGACGCCGTTTTTTCTTTGTAGAACTTTTCTTACGTTTCTTTGGCTTCCTTTTTTTCTTTGTGGATTTCTTTTTCTTCTTCGATGAATTTTTCGGTTTTTTCTTTTTCTTTGACTTTTTTGTCTTTTCGGTTTTATCGGGTTTAGAAGACGCAAATGCCGTGTTACCGGAAGACGGAAACATCCCTGCCAGTATAAACAGGATTAAGATTTGGGCGATTCGACGGATTAGATGAGTTCTCATGCCGGTAAAAATTACCGATTGCTAAATCTTTATGAAAGGAAAAATTTATGTTAAAATATTAGCATGTTTCTCAACTTGACAAGTTGAGAATACCATAAACCGCTTTTACTGTTTCTTTACAATCTGTTCCTTTAGTATAAAATGAAGATTGGACTTTCCAGCCATCGTCACCCTATTGATAACCCCGTCGTCGGTTAAATGTATTTTTCTACCCCCTGTTTCAATAAGCCACTCTTTATCGTTTCGGGATACCTTTCCGGAATTCCATTGGAATCCATCGACCAAATATTTTGGCTGAACTAATTGGTCTCCTACAATGTGAATCCATACTGAAGATGTTAACAATGAAGGAAAAGTCTTAAAATCTGGACGGATGATAATAAAATTCGGTAAATCGATAATTCTCCACAAGTGATTACTTCTCGATACAATCGCAGGTAACCCGAACTCATCCGTAGAGAACGTGAGAGTTTCCGTTGATTTCCTCCAACCATTTTTACTTTCAAATACCCATGATTCTGTTTCTCTACCGATCATAGACCAGGAGGATTCTTTATCCATGGTGACTGTAGAAACCAAATCGCCTTTTTGTGGAGTTCCATGAATATGAATGTCACGGTTAATCGTAGCTTCTGCGAATGTTGCAGGGATAGTAGAAGCACCGGTGCCCGGACTTGATTGAAGTTGATAGTGAATATGCGGAACCGGAGATCGCCCCGAATTTCCGCAACGCCCTAAAATATCTCCCCTGTTTATCTGCTGCCCCGGGTAGACAATAATACTTCCCTGCTTAAAATGGCTTAATTCACTGAACTCACCATTGCCGTGATCTATGATGACGTAATTGCCCCAGTTTCTTTCTGTATTGGCTGTTTGGGGTGGATTATCCTCTACAGAGTTTTCAACGGAATATATTGAACCGGGTGCCGGAGATAACACCGGTAATTCCCATGCATAGTAATCGGATAATTCAGCACCAAAACCTTTCGATTGATGTCCTCTGACGTCTCTGACGATAAAATCCCATGCGTATTTCCCAACTCCTTTATGAGTCCACTCTCCATTATTCCCCTGCAAAACAGACCATTCTCCCATAAATGGTACGGTTAAGATCGTTTTTTGTCGTGTCGTCTGCCCCGACCATCGTTTATACCATTTCAAATTTGTTTCAGGACTTTTAATCAAATATAATGGAATGGGGATTAATCTCAGCGGAGATACCGTTTGAGGGAGCATTTTGAGTGGGAATAAAAACAAAATAGTCACAACATTAAATGCGAATACAAGTGGTGGTAAATTAATCGGTGTCAATAAAGTTGTCATGCCGGCATCAACCAACCCAACCGTAATGACGGCTAATGTAACTAACGAAAAACCGTGTCGGTTTCCAACGATAAAAAAACCGCCAAATCCCAGAGAAATTAATACAAAATTCAAACCGTGGAATCCGTCAATAGATCCGTGGATGAACACGTATGTCAACATCCCAAGGAAGCCTCCCCAAAGACCATAGAGAAGAGATAGCCTGGAATATAGAGCAATCGCAATCATAACCATGACGCCTGAGAGTAAATTATCCTGAAATAAAATACTGCCAAACATTTTTATATATTCAAATAATTGATACGGTAACCAATCAAACAAGACAATATCTGCTTTATTCAAAAAAGGAATCGCCGTGTGCTTAAACATTGATTCTTCGGTAATTCCCAATGAGAGTAGCAGTAGCCAAATGACCATCATAAATGGCAGACTCAAAATAGGCAAGTCGTATTTCGCAAGGAAATTTGCCAGCATGATAGACGCAACACCACTAATCCCTGCACCCACGATAAGGAATATCCACATTCGCAGAGAAGGGTCTGCATATTTCCCAAGCGCTAGCCCGACAAGAATGCCGCTAACACCAAAAATTCCGGCTTTCCATGCTTCATCGTTTGCGTGCATCCATTTTGCAACGAGGTTCGAAACAATGTTTCCGATCAGTCCCATCAGTCCTACCACAGGATAATAAAACGTCGCTAATAAAACGATCGATGCGGGAATAGGATGTGGAGAATACGCCAACACACCGTAAGATTGAAAAACGGTTCTTGTCGTTAAAATAAAGTGTTTTTTCATTGAAGAATTAAACATGTTGATTTTATTTCAATCTTCTCTGGCAGAATTAATGTTATAGTTTTAGAGAATTGGGTGTTTATTTAAATTTATCCGGGACGTCTTCAAATTCTTGGACATAATCACGAGTTTCTGCTTTCTTGATCACGTGCACTTCGCCCTCATCAATGGCGATTACCGCAGGACGTAAGTAGATGAATTGCCAACTCTGGCTAATATTATACGCACCCACGTGAGGAATCACCAGCAAGTCACCTCTTCGAACCGGTGGCACAGAGGCACTTTGTCTCAAAACATCGATATTCATACAAAGTCCACCATAAATTACGGTATCTTCTACCATATATCCGGAATCTTGTCCGGTTTGAAAATTATATGAATACCACTGAACAGAAGACAAAACATTCATCCCTGCATCCAGCACGATTCCTCTTGCTCCGCTTGGCAGACGTTTTTGTGCTGCGACAGATGTAATTAAAGAAATGGGTTCATCCACCAATGCTCTACCCGGCTCAATAAATAGTGTTGGCGCATTATTAGCCGCAAAAGGTCCATTCATCAAAATCGGACAAATCGCTTCTGCATATTGATCAAACGTCGGACAGGTTTGTTCTGCCGGTGTCCATGCCCAGTTTAACGTATTTTTTGACGCATATCCCCCGCCCATATCCCAGTATTTTAAATTTACACCGAGTTGAGCTTTTATATACGTATAAAAATCAACCAAACCCTGTGCAGCTTTTGAATAAATAGAGACATCATCAATGTACGTTCCGGCATGGATATGAAGCCCCACCACTTTTAGTTTTCCGCTCGCTTGCGCACGTTTTACAGCTTCAAATGCATGCCCGACTTCCATGTTAAACCCGAATTTATGCCAAGGCGGATTGTTTAAATCCATATTCACACGGATACCTACTTCTAACACCGTATTCATGTCTTCAGCGATGTCTTCAATCAACTGCATTTCGTCATAATTGTCAATATTAACCATTGACTTTTCCTTAAACGCGCGCATCAGTTCATCTCTGGTTTTATACGGGCCGTTAAATACAATTTTATCACCATCCACATCCAGATTTTTTGCGATATCATATTCAAATCCGGAGACGACTTCTGCCCAGGCGCCCTCCTGATGCAAAATAGAGCAAACGGCTTTCATATAATTTGTTTTGTATGAATAGGCGATTTGTGCTTTTGGATAACGCGTTTTAAATGCCCGTGTCATATCCCTGTATTTTTCTCGCAATTCTTGTACATTTAAAACGAATAAAGGAGACCCATACTTATCAGCCAGTTCTTTTACTTCATATCCGACGAGACGATTCATAGGAACTGTTGCCGGCGGGCGACCGTATTTGTTCATGACTCCGACGGTATGCCGGATGATTGTTGGTTTGGTGTAGATTCTTTTTTCATTCATAATAGAGTTATGAGTTTAATGAGTTATTGAGTTTGTGAGTTAATGAGTTTGATGAATTAATAGTGAAGCTCTCCTACCGTGGTTAATTTTTCCAGCCACTCGATGGGACAGACAATATCCGTGGCGTGGCGTACAAAGGTTACACCGGATTTTGCTACAGGCAACGGGTTTACTTTTTTCCCAAGCGCCAAATCAACAACCATTTTCGGAAGATTCTGATCAGCGCCTGTGCACAGATAAATCCATGCAGGGAAACGCGGATTTATTTCAATTAAGTGCATCTTTTTCGTTTTTTTATCCTGAAGGATTTCTAATTCACATGGTCCCGCCCATTTTAAGGCTTTCAATATTCTTTTGGACAAATCATAAAGTTTGTCATTTTTCAACGTAATTGCTGCCCAGGCTTTTCCTTTATCCGTGAGACGTGTTTTCCGAATAGGAACTGCACCAAGCATCGTTCCGTCTCTATCGCCAACACAGCAAATATCGTATTCATCCGCTTCGATGACTTCTTGAAGAATGATTGGGTATCCCCATTTTGTTCGCATTTCATCAAAATGCATTAGCACTTCAACCTTTGTCCGGCATTTAAATGCTTCATAAAACACGCCTTTGACCATTAACGGAAATCCGATTTCTTTAATAGCTTTATCCAGTTCTCCGGGTTCTTTTATCACCTTTGTTTTTGGTGAATCAATATTATTCTCTTCACAAAAATCCGCGATATATGCTTTTGATACTTTTTTCGACACATCAAGCTTCGGCAGAAAAACAGCAATGCCTGCTTTTTTTAACTCCGGTTCGAGTCGTTGAAACAGAGCGAGTTCACTATCCAATGTTGGGATAATTACATCCATCCTGTTCTGATCGTGTATATACAAAAGTCTTTCCAGAATTAGTTTACTGTTAGTATTCGGGTACGGAATCATGTACGAGTGATCCAATAAATCCTCATCATAAATTCCGGTATCCATGACATCATAGGCAAGTCCAATGATTTCGCCATCCCAACCATTCGGATGTTTCAAACTTCTGATTACGCCAATCCCCGGTGCGGGATTGTCGGTGGCATGAAGCCCTGTAATTCCTACATTAATTCCCATTAGTCGATTAATCCTGCTTCTTTTAATTGTCGGTAAAAATCATCAATATCTTTTCTGGCTGTTTCTTCATCGACGTCAAATTCTTCCATAATTAATTCCAGCATTTTATTCGCATGGACTTCTTCTTTCATTTTCATAAAAATGAATTGTCCCGTTTCATTTAATGAATAGGTCAAGCCGGTTCCGTGATCGAACAGAAACCCGCTGTCGCTTATCGTTACTTCTGAATTAAAATTTCCACTCATATTTATTTCCTTTTTATGTCCTAATCTTTATCCTAATCCTAATTCCATCTTAATCCTCATACCCTTTCATGACATTCAGTAAACCGGATTTATAGACAAGAAGTTCGGAGAAATGAAACCCGTTTACTTTACACCAGTAACAATAATCTAATGTACAGTCAACTTTGTCTACTTTTTCGCTCCATAAAGCGACTTCAAAGCTCCCGCCCAAAAGAGGTTGGTCTACCTGTATCTCATGTGAAAGATGTCCATTTTCCAGTTCGATATGACTGTGTCTTCCTCCTGCCTGTACATCCAGTGTCCCATAAGGATATAACGATATCCCTAACCATGCTATGTCTAAATGCGAATATCCGCTGATGAGAATATTTGTCGGCCAGCCATAGTCTGCATTGACAACAATATCTACAGAAAGTTCTGATTGACTTTGTGCATGAACCGTGCTAACGAGCGCACTCATCATGCTAAAATATATTATTAATTTCCTCATCAAAATCTCCCTTGAATCCCTATTGCCCCGTAAACGACATGATATCGAGGATTTTCAATCAAAGGTTGAAATTCCTGATATGAGACAACCCCTGTTAAGCGCCAATTAATAAACACTCTCCATGAAAGTCGAAATGATGCAGACTTTCTAAGAAAATCCGGGTTATTATTCAGCAACAACAATGCCGGTTCAATTGTATATCGGCTCTTCCCGAATCCGGCAGAAAGTGTACTCCCCAATTGATCCGATATTGTCCAAGTCCATACTCCGGATGTTGTCGTTAACATGTCTGTATTAAATTGTTGGACACTTCCTCCCAGTCGGACAATATGGTTCCCAATTCGACGACTAAGTTGGATGCTCCATTGATCTACCGGCTCATGGATGTAATAATCATAGACGTAAGTTGTATCAGTAAATTCGTTGGATTCATCATACCGGTATTCGTCGGATTTTCGGTAGATATACTGGTAATCGGATCGGATATAAGATGTTGCATATCCCACCCAAGGTAAGTCGCCGGAGATTTGCACACCAACAACCCAACCGTGATGTTCATCTTTTGATTTTTTTATGATATCTCCGAATGAATTAGATGTATCTACAACCGTTGTAAATGTCGTATCTGTTTTAAACAACCCAACGATACCACCTACACCAATTTCAGGTTTTATATAAAAATAATCCCGCCCAAAGAAGTTTGTTTGGTTATAGGTTTTTTCGCCACCACTGATTGTTATTTTTTCCACAGCCAAAGAAAATCGATCTTTCCAACGTTTGTCCATAGAAAAATACCCCATTTGAGACTTATATATTTGTCCGGTGGAGTATTCTCCATGCGTATAATAACTACCCATTGACAGATTCCAAGGATACAGAAGACTGGAGATATCTTTGGCGTTCGTTCCTTGAACTATCAGCAAAACCATACACACCTGAAACCATGTATTTCGTACGTTTAACATAATTTTTCCTATTTTAACAGCACCATAGAGCGACTGTAAGATGTGTTATCAGATTCAATTCGGCAGTGATAAATTCCGCTTGGCATTTTTCTTCCATAATGATTATGACCAAACCATGTAAATTTATAATTCCCTTGTTCTAATAATTTGTCGCACAATGTCATCACTTCCTGACCTGCTGAATTATAAATTTTAACGGTAACATTCGAAGTTTTCTCAATGGTTACCGGAATTTGCGTCGCCGGATTGAATGGGTTTGGAAAGTTTCTACCCACGCTAAAATGATTAGTATTAGTTGCATTTTCATCTGTGGCAACATTTCCATTAAATTGCAATACATTCAAGGTGTAAATCTCACTTTCATAGTCATAAAGATTATAGAGTATCTCTTTTTGCGGATCTGTGTCCATATTCCCCACATAAGGACCTGCTATATAGCCGTCAAACAAATCACTTTCCCATTCAAGAGTGCCATCCAATGCATTATAAATTAATATTTTACTCGTATATGTTGAGGTTTCATAGTTAAAATCATTTATTCCCATGATAATTTCTTCAACACCATCTTCATCAATATCATTCGAATCTAAGAAATATACTGTCCCCTGAAGTTCAGATGTTTCCCAGGCGGGATCCGATTCAAAGATTGGCCATGCAGCTACTTTGCAACGATAAATTGGATCATAACTGGTTGAAATCATAATTGCAAACCGAACTCCATAATTTTCAAGTTCGTAAATCTCATAGATATTTAAGTAATCATAGTTTGTATCTGTGATTTCCCAACTTGGTTCGTATGCATTATCCCCATCGAAAAAAGCAACATTATTCAACCATATCTTTACTAAATCTTTCGTCCCATCATCGTTTAGATCAAAATAAATAATTCCTTTCTCAGATGCATCTTGATTAACCTGCCATTCTAATGAATACTGGGCAGATAACATCGTTGCTGCCATAAGTATTAATAGTATCGTTCTGGTTTTATTTATGTTTTTCATACGTTTCATTTCAATAATAGTCCTTTTTTAGTATGTTGGGTGTTATTTGAAGTTAGACGAAAAAAGTAAATTCCGCTAGGAACATTTTCTCTGTTATTGTTTATCGCCTCCCATTTCTCGGTGTAGCTTCCTGCCGGAAGCACGTCATCAACCAAGGTATTTACTAATCTCCCTGTGATGTTGAACACCTGCAATTGAATGTAAGACTTTTTTGGTATATTAAATTTGATGGTCGTCACAGGATTAAACGGATTTGGATAGTTTTGACTCAAACTGTATCCATCTGGTAAACTAATCTTTTGTTTTTGAATTATAAATTGTGCATCATTTCCAATTTTTATATTAGACACCCCTTTCCCTGAAAGGTTAATAACATCGCCTGTTTTTTTATTCGTAAGTGTCCAGATTGATTCATCCATGATGTAGTACTTAAAATCTACCCATTCCTGATCACCTGATATTTCAAGTACGCTCTCGTCTTCACATACTTTCCACCCGCCTGTAAAACGAACGTCAAATACTCCCGGCGGCGGTTTGGGAGGTAAACTATAACTAAGTCTATGTTCATCAGGGATATCCACTCCAAAGTACAATGTATTCCCATTGATGGTCATCGTATTCATCCCTGCAAGCTTGCTTGGCATTGATTCGGTTTCTCTCATGACAGCAGTATTATTTATTGTGATGAATCCATCTCCATAACTTCGTAACCAGTACCCTTGACCAAGACTAATATTTTCTGCATTTGAATATCCGTTTAATCCAAATTGATAGATTGTTCCGGGGATTATAATTTCTTCAGGATCTACTATCGCGTCAATATTCACCGGATAAGATATGCCTGATATTAAATTCCATCCTTCTGTGATTGAGATTTCAATTTCATCCAAAATATCACCGGTAATTACATTTGAACCCTCATTCTCAAATCGAAGCCAATAACCTCTCCCTATATCCAATGAGTCCTCTTGTATATATTCATCAAAATAAAACGCATAGAGTGTGTTTTCAATGGCATCAGGGAATATGCTATTAGACGCGCAATTTTCACAGCCAACCGGAATACCAATTAAATTCTAGTCTTGAAAATGCTCCATGGTTAATGTTAATTCTGAGTCATACTCAAAGGCACCGATATCAGGACTCTCACCATCGTAATCATCCGGCGATATGTCAATAACTTGCTGCCCTTGCCATTGATATTCAGTTGTTCCGGCATCGATACAAGGAGATGCTTCGAGTAGTGAATAATCTTGGTTTTCAAAGTTTGTAAACAGGGGATCTTCGTCCATATTTCCATCAAACCAATTTACCCATCCGCTATTATAGGTTTCAATTGTCGCCTCCCCTCCTTCAATATTGGAATAGGCTGCTTCAAATAACATAGCAGGTGAATCCGGCCAAAAACAAATCTGTGGTAAATCGTTATTTCTGATAATCGTGTTGACGGACAAAACTGCAGATTGATTCTGAAGCATGATTCCACCGCCAACAATATTTGAGATATTGTCGACGAGTGTAACTTGGTTTAGCACCAGAAATGATTCTCCCCATGTTTTCACCCCACCACCCACATCTGCGGAGTTATTATAGATTGTAGTATTGTTCACCGTTACCGTAGCCACGGAAATCGACAGCCCGCCTCCGTTTGGTGATTCGTTATCATATATTTCCGCATGATTTATGACGGAACCCTCAGAATGTACAAGAATCATTCCTCCACCGGCATAAGGTGAATAATTCTCCAATACCTGTATATCCTCAAATATTAACGAGCAGTAATTCGTATATATTCCGCCGCCCTGACTTGTTTCTGTGCCAATTGCTGTGTTTGCTTTCACGGTGATATGTTTTAATAAAGAAGATGAATTATATAACGCAATCCCACCTCCTCTTTCGGCAGTATTTTGATAAAGAACTAAATGTCGTAATATCGGGTTTGAATTAAGCACATATATACCACCACCGAAAATATAGGAATCTCCCTGAGTGCCGCTTCCATTTATTAATGTAAATCCCTGAAAAACTGATCGTGAATCTTCCCCATTCTCAAACACGACAACAGAGCCATTTTGATCTCCGTCAATGATAGTTTCATTCTCTCCTTCTTCAGATAGCAATACTAAGTTTTTACCGTTGTAATTGATGTTCTCAACATAAGTACCCGGTGAAACTAAAACCGTATCTCCATCTATTGCGGTATCAATTCCATTTTGGATGGTGGGTTGTTCAACCGGGACATGAATTGTGGACCCTATAATGAATGTGATAAACAGAGCGAATAAAAAAGACCGACTAATTAAATCATTCATTATGATTCTCCGTTTTTATTAACAAATGTCTTGCGGAAGAAGACTTCCGCAAGACGCAATTTACGACTATTTCTATTTACAACAGCCCTTGTGAGTTGATTTTTCCCAGAATTTGAATTTCCACCCTCCGGATTTCTTACTGTGACCACATTTATCGGCTTTTTTGCATTCAGCCGGGTTTTCACATTTTTTTCCCTCGTGAGGACAATCTGTTTTTTTACACTCATTAGGATCTTCACCTTTTTTCCTTTCATGCGGACAATCAGCTTTTGTTGCTTCAGTACCATTCTGATCTTCTGCATTCACGACTGCTGTCTTTTGGCATTTTCCTTTTTCGAATCCGCCTTTTTTACAGCAGGCTTTTCCTTGAGCACTCATCAATGATATACTTAGTATCAACGTCAGTAGTATTGATAGTTTCTTCATCTTTTTTTCCTTTGTTATTTTATTAATTTGCCAATCTCATCGGCAAGAGTTTCATCCCACATTGATCGCAGGTTCCGGGTTTATCAGATCGAATGTGGCTGTGCATCAACATCGGGCAACCATAATAGTCCATCTTTTCTTCCGATGTTGTCACACCTGCTACCAATGTCATGCCGCATTCTTCACATTTCCCGGCTTCACGGCTGCGAATATGCTTATGACTTTCCATCGGACACGTGTAATAGATTAACCGTTCCTCATCTTGATTTTGCACTTCAGCCATTTTAGGACATTTATGCCTATCTTTCTTTGCAACTTCAGTACACTCTTTTTTTCCTCCGCAACCGGCAATCAATATAACTGCACTGATAAGTAGGATTGTTTTTGTTGTTTTCATCGTTGTTTCCTTTTGTTGTTTATTCGTTTTATTGAGTTCTGTTCAATTCTCTTTCTTTTACCATAGCATAAATAATCGGTACAACAAATGTTGTCATAATTGCAAAGACCATTCCTCCAAAGGATGGAATCGCCATAGGGATCATTACATCTGCGCCACGTCCTGTAGATGTAAGAATTGGCATTAATGCCAGTAAAGTTGTGGCTGTTGTCATCATGGCAGGTCTAATTCGCCGCATTCCGGCTTTAACAGTTGCTTCTCTGATTGCATTTATCGTAGTCGGATTCTCTTCATCAAACTGTTGCTCTAAATATGTACTGATTATAACACCGTCATCAGTCGCAATTCCGAATAATGCCAAAAAACCAACCCAGACAGCTACACTCATATTCACCGGATGCATCCGAAATAAATCTCGTATGTTTTCTCCAAATAAACTGAGATTTAAAAACCAATCTTGGCCATATAACCAAAGCATGACAAAGCCGCCGGACCATGCGACAAATATCCCGCTAAATACGATTAATGTAGTAGATGCACTCTTGAAATGAAAGTATAGGATTAAGAAGATAAGTACTAACGCAACAGGTAAAACCACCGCCAACTTTTTTGAGGCTCTAATCTGATTTTCATAAGAACCAGCAAACGTAAAACTCACTCCGGCGGGTACGTTTAATGTACCATTATCAATGAGTAGATTGAAATACGATTGAGCTTCTTCAACCACATCCACTTCTGCCCATTCACTCAGTTTATCAAACAAAACGTATCCAACGAGAAACGTATCCTCACTTTTAATTACTTGAGGTCCTCTGACATAATTTATTGTCGACAACTGTCCCAACGGAATTTGCACCCCGCCCTGTCCAGGGATCAATATCCTGTCCAGAGATTCCATGTTACTACGGTAATCCCGTAAATACCGAACCCGAACGGGGTAACGCTCACGTCCTTCTACTGTAGTGGTAATGGGCATTCCTCCAATCGCAACTTCGATGGCGTGCTGAACTCTCTGTAGAGGAATTCCATATCGCGCAATGGCACGACGGTCAATGTCAATTTCCAAATAGGGTTTTCCAACGATTCTGTCCGCAAAAACCATGTCGCTTTTAACACCCGGGACATTTTTTAAGTGTTTTTCCAATTCCAGTCCGAAAGCATCGATTGTTGACAGATCAGGTCCTTTTATTTTTATCCCCATCGGTGCTCTCATTCCGCTTTGGAGCATCACCAGTCTGGCAGAAATAGGCTGCAGTTTCGGTGCTGATGTCGTTCCGGGGATTTGTGCAACTTTCACTAGCTCATCCCAAATATCATCTGCGGAGCGAATATGCTCCCGCCATTGTCGAACGCGAATTCCGTTTTTATCCAATCCGTATTCCGATTTATAAGCAATGATGGTTTCTACCATGCTCAAAGGTGCGGGATCTAAGGGCGAATCTACTCTCCCGATTTTTCCTACTACCGATTCTACTTCCGGTACGGAATACAACGCTTTATCCAACAGTTGCAAGACGTCGATGGTTTCTTCCATCCCTGCATGTGGCATGGTGGTTGGCATATAAAGAAATGATCCCTCATCTAAGGGCGGCATAAATTCCTTACCAAAACCGGGAAAGGTGTGGCTCATGGCTGTAAACGGACGTGTAGAGCGGATAAACTCCGGCATCCAACTGAATATTGAACCAAAACCTAACCAAACGACTAGCCCAAACGTTATCACTAAAGCCGGCAATGAGAGTGCTTTTCGCTTATGATCAAGCGCCCAACGAAGAATGGTTGGATAGATCTTCGTAAACCCTGTAATTGCGGACATGATCAGGGCGATAAGAAATCCTGCAAACAGAAAATTCAAAAAGAACACTTTTTCTAATCCTAATGGTGACCATGTGGACGATAAAATAATGACAACCATGAGGACAACAATCCCGTTTCCTAACCATGGTATTCGTTTAAACACGGCGATTTCTATGTTGAATCGTTTTTTCTTTTTCCCTAACAATAGATATGCCATCACTGGCAAAATGCATAAAGCAATTATGATGGATGCAATGAGGGCGAATGTTTTCGTGTACGCCAAAGGTTTAAAGAGCTTTCCTTCTGCGCCGATCATCGTGAACACCGGCAGGAAGCTAATGACCGTCGTGGACACGGCCGTCAGCACCGCCCCTCCGACTTCGGAGACAGCCTTGAAAATAATGTCTTTTGTTGCTTCTTTCGCCTTTTCAAGATGCTTTAAGATATTTTCCGTTACGACAATACCCATGTCTACAATGGTTCCAATTGCAATCGCAATCCCGGATAATGCGACAATATTTGCTTCCACTTTAAAGAGTTTCATGCCGATAAATACCATGAGAACCGTCAATGGAAGCATGCCCGAGATCAGCAAAGACGTCCGAAAATGCATGACCATGACCAAAATGACGACAATCGTGATCAGAATTTCATCCCGCAATGCATGATTCAGTGTATTCAGAGTTTCATAAATTAACCCTGTCCTGTCATAAAAAGGAACAACGGTTACTTGACTCAATGTTCCGTCGGCGAGAGTCTTTTTAGGCAGCCCCGGAGCGATTTCACGTATCTTGTCTTTTACGTTCTTAATTGTTGCCAGTGGATTTTCACCGTACCGTGCGACGACCACACCGCCAACAGCTTCTGCACCTTCCTTGTCCAGCACGCCACGACGAAGCGCGGGTCCAAGCGTCACCTGGGCAATATCTTTAATATAAATTGGAATATTGTCTAGCGTTTTTACGACGGTAAATTCTATATCCTCCAAGGATTTGATGAACCCCAATCCGCGCACCATATACTCCACGCGGTTGATTTCCACCGTCCGAGCACCGACGTCCAAATTGGATTGACGCACGGCATTAAATACTTCGGTCAATTGTATGCCGTGTTCACGCATCGCCATCGGATCTACATCAATCTGATATTCCTTTTGAAACCCGCCAATGGATGCCACTTCTGACACACCATCTGCCGATTGAAGCGCGTACCGAACCGTCCAATCTTGCACGCTGCGAAGTTCTTCTAAATCCCAGCCACCTGTTGGATTCCCGTCTTTGTCGCGGCCTTCCAATGTGTACCAGAAGATCTGCCCTAACGCTGTGGCATCTGGACCTAAAGCCGGCGAAACACCAGTAGGTACCGTCCCGCCCGGCAGAGAATTGAGTTTCTCCAAAATACGTGAACGTGACCAGTAAAAATCCACTTTCTCATTGAAAATGACATAAATTGTGGAAAATCCGAACATTGAATATGAGCGGATGGTTTTCACGTTTGGTATTCCCAACAACGCGGTCGTCATGGGATATGTAATTTGGTCTTCGATATCCTGCGGACTTCTTCCCGGCCACTTTGTAAAAACAATTTGCTGGTTTTCACCGATATCCGGGATGGCATCGACCGGCACCGGGTCTCGCGGTAAGTCGCCGAGGTTCCAATCGAATGGCGCAACCATGATACCCCATACCACAGCTGCGATGAGAAGAATCGCTACGATTAAAGAATTATCGAGAAAGTATCGTATTATTTTATTTAACATTGAGTCAACTCCAGAAAGGGGTTAAAACCCCAATTTCGTTGGTTTATCCACAATCCCCGCCCTAAAGGACGGGGTAAGTAATTAATCGTATCTCTAATAATTTCTGCAATTACCCCATCCTTCCCGCCTGCCTTCTTTACTAATTTCAAAATATGGCGGGCAGGTAGGGTGGGGTATAAAGTTCGATAAACGATGGGCTTCCCGCCTGCGCCAAATCTTTGGCGGGCAGGTAGCCCAACATGATCTTTTCTGAGTAGACTCATGTATCCTGATTTTTTTGATAGCATTGACACAGTCATTGCACTCCATAGGTTTTCTGTAATTTTATGTTTATTTGATCAATATCAAGTTCAATTTTATCCAAAACATCTCTTTTAAGTGGAACATGGTGAAGATGCTGCAAAGCTTGAATGATGCTCTCATAATAAGAATCAATGGATTCCAACCGATTCTTTGACTTCATTTTTTCTGATATAAATCCAACCGCTGTTAATGCTTCTTTCGCCTTGACTGTATTTCCTTTTTCAAAGGCAGACTTCGCCATTGAGAATGCTTCGAGTAGCGGTTCTATATTCATCTCATCTCGCTTAGGATGTGTTTTTCCGTTTTCCATTTTTCCACCATGATTATGCCCCGCCCCCGACGAACCGCCCTTTGGATTCATCATACTTAGCTTGGCGGCAATTTGCATCGCGCTGTCAATCTTGAAATTCCCCCGAACAACGACCTGCTCACCTTCACTGAGTCCGGATTTCACGATGTAGTGTTCTCCTACCCGCTGACCTAAAACAACCTCACGTCCTTTAAAAATAGGTTCATCGCCGGGTAGTCTAACATACACAATTGCACGTTCACCGGTTCTAAGAACCGCTGTCGCCGGAATTAACAGACTCTCGTGTTGATGATCTGCTGTGTTGACAATCCCTAGTGATTCTGATTTCACTAAATCCATTCCGCATACATCACAGATTCCTTGATGATTATTAACAATCTCAGGATGCATAGGACAAATCCACTTCCCTGCTAACTCCGGATTAATGACTTTTCCGTTTCCGTCTATGACTGCATGTATATTTCCATGGACAAACATTCCGGGTTTTAACAATCCATTTGAATTTGACACATTTATCCTCACCTTTACCGTTCGGGTTTTTTCATTCAGAATCGGATCGATAAAGGAAATTCTACCTTCAAATATCGTTCCGGGAAGTGATTCGGTGCTAAAAGTGACTGTTTGACCAAATGCCAACCACGGGATGTCACGCTCATACGCTTCTAATATCACCCAAACGCGACTCAAATCTGCAATGGTGTAAATCGTTGTGCCCGTTTTAACATAAGCACCTTCTACCCCATTCTTATTAATGACAACTCCCGTCATCGGGCTATAGACTGTAACGATATTAGATGGCTTATCCATGGTTTCTATCGCTTGAATTTGCTCATCCATTAATCCCATTAATCTTAATTTTTCTCGTGTGGCTTCCAGGGTTGTTTCCGCGGTTCGTAGAATTAACGAAGATTGACTTCTGTTACTATCCATCAGTTTCCGGGCTTGAATTAATTCTTCCTGCGCAGAATATAATTCGGGGCTATAAAGTTCTACCATGTGGTCACCTTTATTCACCGTAATTCCCGTGTAATCAACGAACATTCGTTCAAGTCGTCCGGGAAACCAAGCTGTGATGTTACTGATGCGCGTTTCATCCGTAACAACTTTCCCTGATAGACGGATATTCATTTTAGCTGTTCCGTAGTGAACAGGGACCGTAGTAATCTCGGCCAATTTTACAGCATCTTTCGAAAGTGATAACTGATTGGAACTCAATCCGTCGGAATCGGATACCAATGGAATTAAATCCATAAAACAAATGGGACATTG
This sequence comes from uncultured bacterium, assembly GCA_964388155.1. Classification (GTDB taxonomy): domain Bacteria; phylum Fidelibacterota; class Marinisomatia; order Marinisomatales; family JACNKV01; genus JACNKV01. The sequence goes on from CAYLYH010000001.1 coordinate 117,328, forward strand.
CCCCGGTTCAGGCAACCGAACGTTTGGGTGCATCGAGCATGTCCAAATTTCTGCTTCGATTTGAACGGTAGTTTGTCCGTGGTTGGAATGATTAACCACCGGACTTGAAATCCACCATCCCAAAAGAAACGCCGAAACGATAAAGGTCACGCTGACAGTATTTAACGATTGGATGATTGTTTTTATTTTCTTGAAATATTTTTTCATGTCACTTTCCTTTTTCGATGGTTCCGGTTAGTGTATTCAATTTTGACATAGATTTGAGATAACTCACCAAGGCTTGTTCATAATTCAGTGTAAATATCAAATGCCGACGCTGAGCATCTATAAGAGTTAATAAATCAACTTTATCTGCTATATAGGCTTTTTCCGAAACGCTCAGAGATTCCAGACTTTTCGGGATCAGCGATTTCTTATACAACTGTACTCTGCGCTCAGCATCCTCTAATTCAAAGATTGTTGTTTCAATATCGACGGCTAACTGATTTTTTACCGATTCAACGTGATATGTTGCGGCATCCAGTTCTAATTTTGCGGATTGAATAGACTTTTTTGTTTTTCCAAACCAAATTGGCAAATCGATGGCGACCTTAAAGAGGAGTGGATCCTTTCCACTTTCGGCACTGCCGACTTTGCTGCCGGTCCCAATATAGTCCATCCCAATTCCAATATCCGGATACCAATTCAACTTCGTTCGTTTCAATGTTTTGCTGTTCATGTTTATCCCTTGCTCAGCAGATAGCACCATCGGGTTATCTTTTTCCGCTAAACGAAAGACATCATCCGAAAAATACTCATTCGGAATAAAATCTAAAGAATCCGGGACAACGATATTCTGCAACTCCGGATCATTCAATAACGATCGAAAATTTTCTAATATCGGGAGTTGTTTTGCTTCGAGTGATTCCAGTTTGTCTTTTAATTGAATTCGTTCAATTTGCGTTTTGATTAAATCAGGGTGCCCCGCACGAGCCGTCATATATTTACTCCGAACAACCGTTTCCCAATTCAGAACTAAATCATAATTTTGCCGGGTTATGAAAATAGCTCGTGTCAAATAATAATAATCATACCACGTTGATTTTACTGCGTGAATAATTGCCAAGCGTTTCGCCTGAAGTTGCTGAAACAGAATCTCCGCTCTTGCGGATTGGATTTCGCCTTGAGTTTTTCGTTTTCCAAACCATGGAAACTTTTGCAAAACCCCAATTTTGTATTCCTGAGGACCGATAGCGGTTTCGACATTCTCAAGGAAATAGCCAAAACTGAGTGTTGGGTTTGGCAACCCCTTTGCAACGGAAATTCTTTCCTCAGCAGCCTTCCAACGTTTAAACGCCGTGTGGATATCCACATTATTTTTTTGGGCAATATGAAGGTAGGCATTTAACATGAGCGTCTTCTGGGAGTTTGATCCCATGGTGGGAGCAAATCCGATGGTAAACACGATGACGAGTGTTAAAATATTTTGTTTAACTTGCGCAGAATATTTACGCATATTTCTCCTTGTTGTTTTAATTGTGAAACACAAATTTGAACCCGCACGGACGCACGAATCCAATCAATGGGAATTAACCCATTTTAATCAAAGGAGTTTTCTATATTCGAAGGGGTGTGAAAAAAGAAGGGGGTGGTTCAGGGGGGTGAGATATTTCTACAACGTGTGTAGATTTATCTTGATCATCAATCTCCGGTTCTATATGTACAATTTCATCAGTCGTAAAGTCGATTACATTCTCAAACTGAGAAACCGGAGCGGATAATATGGGAATAAACAGCGTTGCGTTGCTGCATTCACTCATTGCCATTGAGCAAGATTCATCCATAGATATATCCATTATGCAGCAAGAGTTTTCACCGTTTTCGCAACATGGATTGTCACAATCATGGACTTGAATTAACGGCATTGCCGACATACTTACCATGAATGTCACAAATGTGATGGATATGAATTGTTTTACCATACACATAATATTACACATAGGTTAGAATAAGTTCCTAATTATTTTAATTCTACCTTATTTGACCAATTTTATTAACTGTCGGAAGGTCTCTCCTTCTGCGATTTCCTGAAGTTCAAAAAGAATGCTCTCTACGCTGGTTTGAGATCCGCCTGCTAAAAGAATTCCATCCAGCCCAATTTGTTTGTTAAACTCAGTCCGAGACGAAACAGCATCAGCAACGACGGCAACATCATAATTTTCAAGCAAATCTTTCGCTGTCTGCAATACGCAAACATGCGTTTCAATTCCCGCGAGCAAAATATGGTGAGGTTTCAATGCTTCCAACTTCTTCATAAATACCTCATCACGGGCACAGCTAAACATATTTTTTATTATAGGTTCGCCCTTCAATAATTTGGAAATGTCTGGTATCGTCGGACCTAACTTGTCGGGAGTTTGTTCTGTCCATAGGATAGAAATACCCAAAAGATGTGCGCCATTTATAAGAATTTTCAGATTCCGGATAAAGTTTTCACTATCCTGTACAATTTTAGCGAGTTTTCCTTGAACATCGATGACAACAAGGACGGTATGATTTTTACATGGCATTTTTACCTCAATTTTTTTTCATAGATTAGCGACCAACTTTCGACATCTTTGCCGGTCTTAACAATTTGAAGACCACCTAACATATAGTTTGTCTTCAACGTTAATTGGTTGATGAGCTTTTGTTTATCATCTGTACCCATAATTTTGTAGATCAGACTGATATGAGGGTTGAAATTATATTTGGTATCCGAATGAAATATTTTTTCAATTTCGTCATTAACCCGGTTTAACTCTCTCGTTTGTTTAATTTGTAAAAAGAGAGTTTTCCATAATAAAGACGAATACTGTAAAGACTTAATTTTGATTGGGATTTTCTTTACATGTTTCAACATTCGATTAAGTTCTGAAATGTGATTTTGAGACACGTCATAAATTCCGCTGTAAACCGTCAAATGCGGTGAGAATATTGGAGACTGATATCGTTCACCTAACTGTTGAATTATTTTCTTCAGATAATGCGTATCCTCTTGTCCGGGTGTTAACCATACTGAGTACATAGATAAAGTTAATCATTTTAACCAGAATAATTCCCCAAAAATAATATCCCGTAAATGGCGCGGGCTGTGAACGCACAGGATTGATAATATCAGCAAATTAACTAGTGAAAACAGTACAGGATAATATGATCTTTTTATTCTCTTGATTCGTAAGTCATGACCGTTATATTTTCTCTCGATTAATCTGCATGGTGAATCGCTTTTAGATCATTAATAATTGGTGTATCTCTCTACACGTGGCGGCTGTTTTCAAAGGTCTTTTCTGATCCTATCTCACTCCTTTTGGTTGCCTACAAAAGAATCGTGGATAGAAAAGTTTCCTTTCTATCCTTTGAAAATGAGAATCTCTCATGCATTTACGTATGGATTATTCCATGATATTTACATAGCCCGTCCGTGTAGGGTACCTGCCATTAAAACAGTTTCTGTTTATTTTTTCATTCAATCTTGACACACCATTATATTAAGTGGTAGGTTTACAGCAAATAAAGGATAACATAATGCTATACTCAAAATCAGCAGAATACGCTATTCAAGCCATGATTTATCTGGCAGAGAAGAATTCACCCAAACCAACGATGGTCAGTGAAATCGCTGAGGCGTATGCCATACCACAACAATTTCTTGCAAAAATTGCGCAAATTTTAAGTAAACATCAACTTCTGATTGCTATTCGTGGAAGAAATGGCGGTGTCAGACTTGGCAGACCGGCAAACGAAATATTCCTGGATCAAATTGTATATGTAGTAGATGGACCTCAACAACCCGAAGCACGGTGCGTAATTGGGCTAGATAAATGTTCAGACGAAGCTCCTTGTCCGCTACATCATAAGTGGAAAGTCATTCGAGAGGATATCCGCGATATGTTGGTCGCAGAAGATTTGGAAACATTAGCAAAAAGAGTTATTGGTAAACGAAAATTGATGAAAGAAGTCGGATTGGCTGCTTTAGTATCTGATTAGTATAAAAATATCTTTCGCGTAATTTAAACAATTACAGCCCGGAGACTTAATCTTGCTTAATATTGGTTCTTTTTGCGTTCTTTATTATATTTTTCAGATGCGAGTTTTCTCATATCAACGACAGAGTCGTGCTCATCAACGATTTCTACACCCAATAAGGTTTCGATAGCATCCTCCAGGGTAATGATACCTGTGGTGGTTCCAAATTCATCTGTCACGATAAACATTTGCTGACGTCTTTTGACAAATTCGTCTAAGATAAACGCGACGGAATCTTCTTGCTGAACAAAGTAAACCGGTTCATGAAGTTCTTCCATGGTAACATCAAACTGATCTTCCGCTTGTTTGTTCACTAAATCGTATCGGTGAATCACGCCGATTACGTCGTCCATATCTTTGTTATATACCGGAATTCTTGAAAAGGCGATTGGTGAATGTTCTTGTATTATTTCCCCAACAGTTTGGTCTTTTTGAAGTGCAAATACGACATTCCTTGGAGTCAAAACATCTTCAGCAGGAACTTCATTCAGAGTCAGTAAGTTATCTATGATATCACTTTCTTTTTCCAAAATTGTTCCTTCATGTTCTCCAACTTCTGCCATTGCAATCACCTCTTCTCGAGATACTTTTTGAGGGACTGATCGTTTGTGTATAAGTTTAGAAAAATGTTCCGAAAAATACACAAACGGGAATGTGATAAAAATGAGACCGCGAATGGTATACGCCGCAACAGATACCAGGGATTTCCAGTAAATTGCACCGATTGTTTTTGGAATTATCTCAGAAAATATTAGGATAGATAAGGTCAAAATACCTGACGACAAGGCTACCCATTTATTACCAAATAACATCAACGTCTGTGCTCCAACACCAGCTGCACCCACCACATTCGCAATAGTATTCAGTGTTAATATCGCTGCCAACGGGCGATTGATATCTTTTTTAAGGTTTTGCATGATATCGCCGCCTAACATATCGGTTTTCGCCATCACCGCAGCGTGTGCATGGGTAACCGATAGAATGATGGATTCGAGAAGTGAACAAAGAAAAGACACCCCCAATGCCAAGAAAAAGTATAGGAACAGCAGATTCATCTACAAGAATTTACGACTTAAAGAAAGAAATTTTGTACACTAATTATTTTTCTTTCGATACTGGATTCCAAACGGAAGATACACGATTGCAAAATGTAGCAATCCCGCCAATTCAAGTCCAATTAAATGATACGGAAATTCACCCACAAGAAACGGATTCTCAACAGACGGCGGTGCGCAGAGGTACATATAATTCGCATCCAACAGCCAGTTGAGACTTCCCACAATAGGCAGAAGTAGCTGAGACCAAAGGAATATTTTCCACCATGATCCTTTTCGCGGTTTCATCTTATATAATAAGGTCACCCAAAGCGCGGATAAAATTATTCCCCCGTGAGACACAAAATATTCAATAAAAAACAACCCATCCGTTCCTAAGGTAAATTCCGGAGTCATCAGCGAATGAAAGGCTCCCGGTATGCCCCAAAAATATACAATTTCGTACATCCACTGACGCTTAAATAACAAAAGCAAGCCTGATAACAGAGCCGATATTGCGCACATCTGCAGCGGTAAACTTGACTGAAGAGACCAACGTCCTAATGCTAATTGATACGGATGGCTGAGAATTGCCACGGAGAGTAAAAACCCTCCCAAAATGAACGTGGTTTTATGCAGCCAAACTACGTTCATCTTTTTTCCCAGGATCAAAAACAAAAATACAACGACAACCGTAGGTGCATTTCCCACCCACCATTGTTGTCCAAATAATGGAATAATTTCATGTTCTATCATATTTACTCATTTCATTTGAAGGTAAAAGTACGTAAAATTATTTGCAAAAAAAACGAAAAATCCTTTTTTAATAGGATAAACCTATCCTAATTTCTGCTTAGGAAAGAAGCAAATTTACGACAATTACACATGATGAAGCTGAGTTCAGCAGAACTTTCCCCCTGTTTGGCACCATCCCGGTTGCCACCATATTATATGTATTTTGATTTTACAATCCTGTATATTCAAACAAATAACCACTAACTAAACGAGAAATACGTGCAATGAATATGTACAATCTGAAACTAGAAAAGGTATCGGATTTCATCGTGCATCTCCAAAAATACGGAGAGGTGATTGCACCTCATCCAATCGGAGATGCATCTTACTCTTTTTCTACGGTAACCAATCCAAACACTGTTGAATTAGACTATAACCGAACCCTTCAATCCATCAAGAAAGAGTTTCTCCCACCACGGGAGAAAATCTTATCCTATTCCACTGAATCCAATCAGTACGAAAAAGTGGAATTAAAAGCAGAACCACGGATATTTCTTGGTGTACACAGCTACGATATGCAGGCTGTTTTAAAATTGGATTTTAATTTTTCACAAGGCAATCCAGAATTGAATTATCTTAAACGAAGAGAAAATACCACATTTATCGGTGTCTCTTACTCCTCTGATAAATATCATTTTGGTCGATCTGTCGGTATCCCTGTGGAAGAATTAAACGGTTTTGACCTGTTTCTTCGAAAAAATAAATCAGGATTTACCATTATCGTGGTAACTGAAAAAGGTGAGAAACTACTTAAAGAATTTTCGTTACCCGAAGAATCCGAAAACACACCCGAAAATTCAATAGAGTTTTCGACACAAATTAAAATCAATTATAATCGTCTGCCCGAATTATTTGAACATGCGTGGAACTCCCCTGTTTGGGAGTCAGTTTCCAAAAAATGCGTCGGATGCGGAACATGCAACCTAGTTTGCCCGACGTGCTACTGCTTCAATGTGGAAGACGACGTAGACATCTCCCTGAAAAACGGAACCCGTGACCGCCATTGGGACGGCTGCATGCTTAATAGTTTTGCTGCCGTCGCGGGGGGCGAGAATTTTCGTGAATCCTTGGGAGAGCGACAACGGCATCGAATCTACCGAAAATTCAAGTACATTAGTGACATCACCGGTGAGCCATGGTGTGTGGGATGCGGTCGCTGCATCGCAGCATGCACAGCAGGCATCAGCATCGTTGATATTGTCAATCAATTAAAAGAAGAATATGAACAAACCCATTTGACAAAATCCACCCATCAACACGAATGGGCTGGTTAGGAAATACTATGTCAGAATTCATATATCAAGAACAACCGCCTGCAGAGCTCTATTATCCGGAAATCGCAGAGATTACGCAGGTCAAACAATTCACTGAATTAGAAAAATGGTATGAGATTACTCTCCCAAACGGACGTGATCTGAATCATCAACCCGGGCAATTTGTCCAAGTTTCACTATTTGGAATCGGAGAAGCGCCTATATCAATTACCTCCTCCCCCACAAAAAAAGGTGCTTTTGAACTTTGCGTTCGAAATGTTGGAATGCTCACGGATAAATTACACCAGCTGGATGTCGGTTCAAAAATCGGAATCCGCGGTCCTTTCGGGCAAGGATTTAACATGGATGCCCTACAAGGGAAGGATATCCTCATCATCGGCGGGGGCATCGGGATTGTACCCCTCCGTTCTCCGATTAATTATATTATCGATAATCGTGAGGACTTTGGAAGACTCCTCATCTGTTATGGCGCAAAATCACCCAATGAGTTGCTGTACCCGGATGAGTTAGCACTCTGGGAATCTGATCCCGGAATCGAATATCATGTCACCGTGGATAACGACACTCCGGACTGGAAAGGAAATGTCGGTGTCATCACGACGTTATTTCCTCGGTTAGATCTAGATCTCGAAAATACTATTGCCGCAGTGGTCGGTCCTCCCATCATGTATAAGTTTGCGTTGATGGCTCTAAAAACAAAAGGACTCCCGGACGAAAACATATATCTGTCGCTAGAACGCAGAATGAAATGCGGAGTAGGGAAATGCGGCCACTGTCAAATCAATCATTCTTATGTCTGTCAGGAAGGTCCTGTCTATCATTATCCTGACATTAAAAATTTACCGGAGGCAATCTGATGGCAAAACCAAAAGTTGCATTCTTCGATTTTACAAGCTGCGAAGGATGCCAATTAAGTAAGCTGAATTTAGAGAATCACATTTTGGATGTGTTAGAGCATATTGATATCGTAGAATTTCGTGAAGCCATGGACGATAAGGCGGATGAATATGACATCGCTTTCATTGAAGGTTCAATCTCAACCCCAACCTGCGTGGAACGCATTCATGATATCCGTCGCCGAACAAAGGTTCTGATTGCCCTCGGATCGTGTGCATCCATCGGCGGAATTAATTCCATGAAAAATCTCCAACCCATTGAATCGGTACGGGAAGCCGTTTATGGGGAAGACAAGTACCTCTTCCCTACGCTTCCGGCTATTCCGGTTTCTGCCATTGTAAAAGTCGATTACGAAATCCACGGTTGTCCCATGAGTATCCCGGAATTTCTAAAAATCTTCAAATCACTGGTGATGGGGAAAGCACCGATAAAATCGGATTCTCCTGTTTGTGTAGAATGCAAACTCAAAGAAAATGAATGTTTATATGAGCGCGGAATGGTTTGCTTGGGGCCGATTACACGGTCGGGGTGCGATGCGATTTGTCCATCCTTTGGACAGTTTTGCACAGGATGTCGCGGTGTCATCCCGAATGCAGATAAAAACGCGATGACAGACATTTTGTTACGCCATGGTTTATCCACGGATGAAGCCCGCAAACGACTGCTGATGTTTAACAGTTACGTTTCGGACGAAATGGTAAACTAATTAACGAAAACATTATAAGGAACATTTTATGAGTAAAAATTTAGACATCATGGTCAAACACCTTACTCGGGTGGAAGGTCATGGGAATATTGTTGTCAACATGAAAGACGGCGTACTGGAAAAAGCCCAGTTAGATATTGTGGAAGCTCCACGATATTTCGAAGCAATGCTGAAAGGCAGAAGTTTCCACGAAGCCGCGATTATCACATCAAGGATTTGCGGCATTTGCTCTCTAGGACATCAAATGACGTCCTTAAAAGCGACCGAAGATGCTTTAGGATTAGAGATTTCCACGCAAACCGAATTGCTGAGAAAATTGCTTGTTAACGGAGCGACAATTCAGTCGAACATCCTCCACATCTATTTTCTTGTTGCCCCGGATTTATTCGGTGCTCCCAGCGTATTCCCGCTGATACCGACACATACAGACGTGATATTACGTGCATTACGTATGAAACGGATGGCAAATGATATCGGAGATGTTGTGTCAGGCCGTGCTGTGCATCCGATTACTCCGGTTCCCGGCGGATTTACAAAAATTCCGTCCGTTGGTGAATTGAAAGAAATTCGTCGACAATTAGTGGAAGATGGTCTCCCGGACATGAAAGCGACTGCGGAACTATTGGCATCTGTTGCAGGTGGGATTCCCGATTTCACGCGTGAAACAGAATACATTTCCTTGAAACACGCCGATGAATATGCGTTATATGACGGCGAAATATATTCTTCGGATACCGGCGGAACTCCCGATAAAAATTATCTTGAAATGACAAACGAATTCATCGTCTCTCATTCGACCAGCAAACATTGTAAACATAACAGATCCAGTTACATGGTTGGGGCACTTGCCCGTTGGAACAACAACAATGACACCCTATGCAATAACGCATTGCAAGTCGCTGATACATTAGGACTTAAGCCTAATTGTTACAACCCATACATGAATACAATAGCTCAGGCTGTTGAAACTTTGCATTGCATTGAAGATTCCATCGACATTATTGATACTCTGCTGGAGCGCGGATTAAAAGAAGAGAAGCCAAATCAAGAGCCGACTCGCTATGGAAAAGGAATTGGATCCAATGAAGTTCCACGTGGAATTTTATTTCATGAGTATGATTACGACCGAAGAGGAAATATCGTCTCTGCGAATTGTATTATTCCAACCGGTCAAAACCTTGCCAACATCGACGATGATATGAAAAAGCTTGTCCCTGAAATTATGGATCAATCCAAAGAAGATATCACATTAAAATTAGAGATGCTGGTTCGTGCATACGATCCCTGTATCTCCTGCTCGGTTCATTTGCTGAATGTGGAATTTGTTGAATAACAGAAAACTAGTCGCATTCATCGGACTTTCTCCCCTAAATTAGTGTGTCTTTAGCGATGACTGGATCACAGAATAACGGTAAATCACCGATGCTTAAAATCATCTCTGTGGGAAATGACCTCTACGGAGATGACGGAATTGGCACTGAAATTCTCAAAATGGTCAAAGAGTATTCTGTTTTTGCTGACACCCCGTTGATAGATTGTGCGACAGATGCCCTCAGCATTATTGATCACTTTAAAGATGCTGAGCACGTATTAATCATTGATGCAGCTAAAATGGGAGAACCGCCCGGGACGGTGAAACTCTTCGATGCGACAAAGGCTAAACTCTTGATAAAAACAGATCATTTGTCTGTGCATGGAATCAGTCTGGCAGAGACCATGAACATCGCTAAACGTATCGGATTATATCCGAAATCGGTGGCAATTATGGGAATCGAACCGGAACAATTATCAGTAAACACCGGATTGAGCAACTCAGTTGCTTATGCGATTCCGGTTGCTTTAACAAAGCTCATTGAACATCAATCAACATTAAACTTAAATTAGAGGAACATTATGTCAAAAAAAATCATGATAATAGACGATGATATTGATTTGGTCGAAGCCATGCGTATCACACTGGAATCTGCCGGATTCGACGTCATTGATGCTCAGGATGGTGCCAAAGGACTGGCGATTCTAAAATCAGAACAGCCTGACTTATTAATCTTGGATGTCATGATGGACACTCAAGACGAGGGGTTTCAACTTGCCTACCAACTTAGATCTTCGGAAAATACTCGGGATATTCCTATTTTGATGGTAACGGCTGTCGGTGCACAAACCGGATTTTCATTTGATTCTACCAAAGATGAATCTTTCCTTCCCGTGGATGAATTTATCGAGAAACCGGTAAATCCTCAGGCGTTAATAGATGCGGTAAAAAGGAATCTCCCGATTGTCTAAACTATCGTCAACTGACTTCACATCGTTTTACACACCCCGTTCGCTTCGAAGGAAAATACTGTGGCTGATTAATCTTCGTTGGATTGCCACAGCAGGGATGGTACTTCTCATCCTGTTAGCGGCAAATCTTTTAGAAAACGCCATACCACTGAGAAGTCTGTTAGTTACAGTATCTGTCCTAGGGGCTACAAACCTTATTTATATCCTGATTGCTAAACAGGTTGATCCGTCATCGCTGAAGAAAGAAATGATTTTCGTGCGAGTTCAAATTTATCTGGATTTAATTCTCTTATCAATTTTAATTCATTTATCAGGAGGGATACACAATCCGTTTTATCTTTTCTATATTTTTCATGTTATCATCGCCAGTACAATTTTTGAACAGAAAAAAGATCCCTATGCAGTGACTATCTTTTCTGTCGCTGTGTTTACTCTGATGGTATTAGCAGAATCAAAACATTGGATTCTCCACTACAATTTATTTGGGTCTTCACTTTCGACTCTGAGTGTTTTAATTTCGTTAGGAGTATTTTACTTGACGATGTTTTCGAGTGCATATCTTGGCGTAACACTTATGGGGCGGCATTTAAAAGTAAAAGATATTATCAGCCGACAAAATAAGAAATTAAAACAAGCTTCCGAAGTAAAAACAAAATTTTTTCGATTTGTCTCTCATGAACTCAAATCACCCATCGTGGCAATACAGAGTTCCCTTAACGTTGTATTGGACTTGCTTGGGAATGAGTTGACTCCCAAAACGGCAGATATGCTTACTCGTGCAAAAAAACGTTCTACACAAATGTTGGACATACTGAAAGATTTATTGGATATAATGTATGACCGTCAATTAGATGAAGCAAAACCAGAAAAAGTTATTCCATGTGATTTTCTTAAAGAATTTATAGAAAATGAGCGACCTCGTGCTGAGGAAAAACTGATAACAATCGTTGAAAAGATATGTGCAGAACGCGGCAATTTGAAACTGGATAAATTCATTCTGGAAAAAATCTTCTCAAATTTGTTATCGAATGCCATTCGGTATACTCCAAATGGCGGAACCGTCACTATTTATACATCGTTGGATGACACGTATTGGTCGTTTACCATCTCTGATACAGGCATCGGTATTTCTCCGATTGACAAACAACACATCTTTGATGAATTTTACCGCACGGCCAATGCAAAAAAACATGAAGCTGTCGGCACCGGATTAGGACTGAGTATTGTGAAAAACCTCATTGATCAACTGGATGGAGAAATACTCATCGAGAGTGAAGTAAATAAAGGCTCCACCTTTACAGTAAAGATTCCTCTATAATGCACAAAATCCAAATCGGTGGAATTCTGGACGTTCGCGGATTAACCATGATTAAAGTATTGGGAATTCCAAATCAGCCGGGATACGGCGGAAAACTACTCACGATGCTCGGTAATGCCGATATAAATTTACAATTTGTGGCTGAAAGCGAAGATATGTCCTCATGCGCAAATTTGACTCTCTGCATTGATGAATCTCAAACAAAACTTGCACTGAAACTCATTGAAGATGTAAAAAAGAATAACGGAATTGGTCAAATTAACGCAACGCCCAACATCACAGCACTGACAGTGTACGGTCCTCATTTTAGAGAAAAACCTGCTGTTTGCGGACACATGTGTGCGGCATTAGGAAATGCCGAAATCAATATACTAGGCATTTCCACTTCTATTTCGTCTATCTGCTGCTTAATCGACGACAATACCTATCTCGCCGCAAAAGAGGCTTTGCTTAAAGTATTTACACTTCCATAATCTCGAATATTCCCATCAACTCTTCTACTCTTCCACTCTTACCTAAGTATTATATGAAATAAACACTTGACATTATCTGAACTGAATAATTAAACTTACCCCTGTTAATAATTAACAGGGGTTACCATTACAGCACAAAACGAACATATCAAACGAGTTGCAGATAACATCCGTTTGCTTTCTCGTGTCGTTCAGGAGGTGTGTGAAGCCAATGCGATTGAAGCATCTTCCTCAAATTTATCTAAACGTCGTTTATACATCCTAAAATCTCTCATTACTACCGGACCAAAATCCGTAAAAAATATCGCTGAAATCTTCGGTATCAGCAATCCGGCTGTTAGTAAGTCCGTTGACAAACTTGTACGTGATGACTATGTTACACGAGTCCCCGGCGACTCAGATCGTCGAGTGGTAAATATTTCCATCACCAAAAAAGGTGAAGTTGCCGTTTTAAAATATGATGCCTATCGTCTCAACCGGCAAAATTCTGTATTAAGTCATTATTCCTATGATGAGCTAATTCAATTCAATCAATATCTTGTAAAGTTTCTTCAACACTTTCTCGAAGAGGAAGATGAACTTGAACTCGTCTGTCTGCAATGCGACGGAAGTTTTACCGAAAACTGCCAATTACGAGATATCAACCAACAATGTTTTTATTCGATAAAGGCGAAGAAATAATCGGTAGCACGTTGACGCGCATGACACTATCCAAAACTTATCTCTCTATCTTCACTTAAATACAGATGCGGTTCTCAAAGCTGAGGTCAACACAGTGTCATGGACTGATATGGACTTTGTAATATCACAAATAGATGAAGAGGAAGACGGCAGGCGCAGGATCAGCGTTGCTCCTATTTCTCCGGTTGACCCAGGTCAACAACAGCGTGTAAACTATCAGGTGAGGGCCAAAGACTTAAGCGGGCATCAATCCGATTTCTCAAACCAGGTTCATACATACAGACGGTCTCCGGGGTCAATCCATAAAAAAAGTAATCTTCCCACAGAGTTTGCATTAAGGCAAAACTACCCCAATCCGTTTAATCCAACCACAACAATTGTGTACGATGTTCCAAAAGAAAGCGATGTAACATTAACTGTTTATGATTTAATGGGCAGAGTAATAAGGGTACTCGTGAGTGATAAAATCAAAGCAGGGACTCATCACATTATTTGGAACGGCACAGACACATACGGAAAGCCGGTTGCATCAGGGATGTATCTGTATCAATTAAAATCTGATATTTTTATTGAAACGAAGAAATTTGTGTTGTTGAAATGAAGAAAATATTTTCTACAAAATTTAAAATTCAAAATATTCATGAATAAAAACTTAACGATAACTCAAAACAAGGAGGAATGTTATGGCGAAACTCAAACCCCTTGATACTCCAAACGGAATTGCTTCTCATTACAATGAAGCGTTAAAGTCCAACGGTGTATCCAGAAGGGACTTCATTAAATTCTGCACGGCAATTACAGCCGCAATGGCGCTGCCTTACGAGGCTGCCGGGAAAGTTGCTGAAGCAATTGCGAGTAAATTCCGACCACCGGTGATATGGTTGCACTTCCAGGAATGCACCGGATGTACGGAAACACTGCTACGTGCAACGCACCCCACTGTTGAAAATCTGGTACTGGACATGATTTCACTGGATTACTCCGAAACCCTCTGTGTTGCTGCAGGACATCAGGTGGAAGAGCTTCTTCATCAAACGGTGGAAAAATACAAAGGGAAATTTATCCTCGTTGTCGAGGGATCAATTCCTTTAGCAGAGGATGGAATCTACTGCAAAATTGCCGGTCGCACTGCACTTGACATCTCGACAGATGTCGGCTCACATGCTGCTGCCGCAATTGCAATCGGCTCCTGTGCTTCATGGGGCGGTGTGCAATCCGCATCTCCGAACCCGACACAAGCCACCGGATTTGCCGAAGTACTTAAAATGAACGACATCGGAACACCGGTGATTAATTTACCGGGTTGCCCTGCAAGTCCATACAACCTATTACAAGTAGTCTTGTACTACTTAACCCTTAGCAAACTCCCTAAGCTTGATAAAAAAGGCCGTCCTAACTTTGCCTATGGAAAACTCATCCACGACAACTGTGAACGTCGCCCGCATTTTGATGCCGGTCACTTTGCCGATCAATTCGGAGGGGAAAATCATCGCAAAGGCTGGTGTTTATATAAGCTTGGTTGCAAAGGTCCCGAAACCTACGCAAACTGCGGAATTCAGAAATTCGGAGATACCGGATCATGGCCGATCGGTATTGGCCATCCGTGTTTTGGATGTTCTGAAGAAGGTGTCGGTTTCAATAAGCCACTTCACGAACAGGCAAATGTCTTGTCTATTACTCCGCCGGAATTCTTCCCTGGTACGGATGAAGAAAAAGGCGGCGGTATTTCACCCGGAGCTGCCGCTGTTGCCGGGGCTGTCGCAGGGGCTGCTGCTGTCGCAAGCGCAATGACTGCGAAAAAGTTGGACAAAGAATCTAACAGCGAAAACGCCTGAGGAGTCTGACATGAAATTGGAAAGACGAGATTTTCTGAAAGTCCTTTCCACCGGAGCTGCCACCGCAGCCGGGTTGTCTACTCTGCAAGCACGCACAATTAAATCGCTTCCGGCAAATGCGAAGGGGATTCTATATGATGCCACCCTTTGCATTGGATGCCGAGCTTGCGAAGTTGCGTGTAAGCAAATAAACAACATGCCACCGGATGTAAACTCTCCCCTGGAAAAGGAACATGATGTCAGCGGTATCTGGGATACCGGCGACCTCAGTGAAACAACCTTAAATAAGATTCAGGCGTATCGAAACGGAACCGGCGAAACCAAAGACCAAATAACCGACGGATATGGATTCATCAAACGTGCTTGTATGCACTGTGTGGATCCGGATTGTGTCTCTGCCTGTCCGGTTACGGCGTTAGAAAAACAACCGAATACAGGAATCGTAACATACAATAAAGATGCATGCATCGGATGCCGTTACTGTCAGATTGCCTGTCCGTACAATATCCCCAAATTTGAATTTGGAGATCCAATCCCTGAAATTGTCAAATGTGAGATGTGCGCGCACGTCCAGGCAGAAGGCGGTATCCCCGGATGCTGTGATTCCTGTCCGACAGGTGCCTCCCTCTTTGGCAGTGTGTCTGACCTTCTTACTGAAGCGAAACGTCGTTTGGGATTAACGGAAGGTGACAACTATGCCTACCCGGTTTCAACGCTTAACAGTGAAACGAAACCACGTAATGCAAAACGGTACGTGAACTACATCTATGGTGAAAACGAAAGCGGCGGGACTCAGTATCTCATCCTTTCTGCCATCCCATTTGAGAAGTTAGGGTTGCCGTCCTTATCAAATACATCATCTGCAGTTCGGTCAGAGACCATTCAGCACACGACCTACAAGGGTTTTATCGCTCCTGTTGTGCTGTTGGGTGGACTTCTTTATGCCGCCCACCGCAGCGTGAAAGATCACCATGAGGAAGGAGGAACACAATGAGTACCTATAAACCCTTAGGAGGTCGTATCTGGACAAAGCCATTTACATTTTTGGCCATGCTGTTCGGTATCGCGCTTCTGTTGCTGGCAAAACGATTCGTTTTCGGTCTGGAAGCCGTGACAAATCTCACCCATGGGTATCCCTGGGGAATGTGGATTGTCTACGATGTCCTTGTCGGGACAGCCATCGGATGCGGCGGATACGCAATGGCGCTTTTGGTCTATGTTCTCAACAAAGGAAAGTACCATCCATTGGTGCGCCCTGCTGTGATGACCAGCCTATTCGGCTACACATTAGCCGGTGTGGCTATCTTCATCGATGTTGGCCGATATTGGCAACTTTACAATGTGTTCTTACCATGGTACGCGAATCTAAATTCCATTATGTTTGAGGTTGCGTTCTGCGTCGCTACTTATGTACTGGTACTTTGGATAGAATTCACACCGGTATTTTTGGAGAAGTGGAAACCCGCTATCGCAGGAAAGTTGGATAAAGTAATCTTCATCTTTATTGCGATTGGCGTTTTACTGCCAACGATGCATCAATCTTCCCTTGGAACGTTGATGGTGATTGCCGGACATAAAGTTGCGGATCTGTGGCAAACAGGATGGCTGCCGGTTACTTTCCTGCTCTCATCCATTGTCATCGGATTCGGGATGGTCATGTTTGAATCGCTCTATTCATCGATTGCATTCAAACGTCCGTTAGAAACCAAATTGCTTGCGCAAATGGCAAAGTTTGTCGCATGGGTATTGGCAGTTTACGTCGTATTTCGCTATGGAGATTTAATATGGCGTGGCGTCCTAGGAGATGCTTTTGCCGGAGATTTAAACGGATGGATGTTCATCTTGGAAAGTCTGCTGTTTATTGTGCCAATGATTTTCCTGTTCATGGAAAAGCACCGAACAAAAGCAACCGTACTTTTCTGGTCAGCGATTGCAATGGTTTTAGCAGGCGCGGTTCTCCGGTTCAATACGTTTCTTGTTGGATTTGATCCGGGACCCGGCTGGCATTACTTTCCGTCTATATCGGAAATTCTCATTACAGTAGGCATTATTTCTGCGGAAATAATGGCGTACTTGGTATTTGTAAAAAGACTTCCGGTATTGCCGGATGTGAAACACGCATAAACTTAGGAGGAAGATTTTATGGCAAAAAGAATTGTAGTTGACCCAATCACACGTATCGAGGGTCACCTTAGAATAGACTGTGACATTAAGAACGGAGAAGTTTCAAAAGCTTGGTCATCCGGTCAAATGTGGCGCGGTATCGAACCCATTTTATTAAACAGAGACCCCAGGGATGCTTGGATCTACACCCAACGTATTTGTGGTGTATGTACAACCGTCCATGCCATCACATCCGTTCGGGCTGTAGAAAATGCTTTGAACATGGAAGTCCCGCTCAATGCGCAATACATCCGAAATATGATTATTGCCGCTCACGGAATTCATGATCACATTGTGCATTTCTACCATCTCTCCGCTTTGGATTGGGTGGACATTGTTTCAGCACTTTCAGCAGATCCGGTTGCAGCATCCAAACTGGCACAAAGTCTCTCTCCCTGGCCTAATAACGGTGTGCAGGAGCTCAAAGCGGTTCAAGATCGCCTGAAATCGTTTGTAAATACCGGTCAGCTTGGCATTTTCGCCAACGGATACTGGGGACACGAAGCAATGAAACTTCCGCCGGAAGTGAATTTGATTGCTGCGGCTCACTATCTTGAAGCGTTTGAGTATCAAAGGATTGCGAACCAGATTGTGTCCATCCTTGGAGCAAAGACTCCCCACATCCAAAATTTGGCTGTGGGCGGCGTCGCAAATGCAATCAACCCGGATGATCAATCCACGCTGAATCTTGAGCGATTGATTTACGTAAAATCGCTGATGGACAAACTGAAGAAATTCCTGCGAGAGGTCTATCTGGTGGACTTGGCAGCTGTGGGCGCACTCTACGCACATTGGCTTCCGTATGGAGCAGGGGTCATGAACTATCTCAGTGTTCCGGACTTTCCGATGGATACAAAAGGAACAACCTTCGGTACACCGGGCGGATATATTCCCAATGGGGATATTGGTAAATTCCACGCGATTGCGAACTTTGATGATCCTTTTTTCGAAGATAATGTAAAAGAAAGCATCAAGCATAGTTGGTATGACGGCGATTGGACACGGCACCCGTACAAAGAGGAAACCGTGCCTAAATACACTGATTTCCAAGAAGACGGAAAGTACAGTTGGGTCAAATCTCCAAGCTTTGCAGGAGAACCGGCACAAGTTGGACCATTGGCGAATGTACTTGGAATGGTAGCATCCGGTCATAAAGGTGCAACTGCCTATGTAAATCTTGCCTTAGAGAAGATTAGTGCAATTGCCGGGACAAAAGTCGGAGTCGGTGCATTGCATTCCACGTTGGGTCGTCATGCCGCACGCTGCGTACGCGCGCAGATTCTCTATGATGTTTTGGGAGAAAATTACGATGCGCTTGTTGCAAACATCGCAGGTGGAGACTTAACCACATTCAATGCTCCTGTATTCCCGAAAGGTGAACAAACAGGATTTGGATTCCACGAAGCACCAAGAGGGACGCTTTCTCACTGGGTAGTCATTGCTGATGGTAAAATCAAAAACTATCAGTGCGTTGTTCCATCCACCTGGAATGCCGGTCCGCGAAATCAGGACGATAAACCCGGTCCGTACGAAGCATCGCTGGTCGGGAATCCTATCGCCGACGCAGACAGACCACTGGAAGTATTAAGGACGATTCATTCCTTCGATCCATGTCTGGCATGTGCCATTCATTTGCACGATAATACAAAAACAAATATCGTGCATGTCAATACATCCTGCTAATTCAAAAGCAGACGTTATCATCCTGGGGCTTGGCAATACCTTGCTCCGGGATGAGGGCGTGGGTGTGCACATTGTTAATCGGTTAAGTTCCGAATTTAAATTCAGTCCTGAGATTCCCATCATTGATGGTGGAACCTTTGGGCTGGATTTATTGCCTTATATTGAAAACAAAGAATATGTCCTGTTAATTGATGCTGTTAATTTCAATAAAGAGCCCGGATATATCGGCATCATTGAAAAGGATAATATATTAACTCAGTTAAATACGTTGTTGTCTGTTCACCACCTTGGACTTTCTGATGTTTTGAGTGCGGCAAAGCTTCTGAATAAAGAACCCGAGAATATTACCTTAATCGGAATACAACCATCCTCTATCGAAGCAGGGCTGGAAATGACGGACACCGTTAAAAATGTCATTGACGAAGCCATAAAACTCGTCATAAAACAACTAGATGATTGGGGTGTTAAAGTTATTGGTTGATTGAGTAAGTCATTTATATATTCCGTCTGTCTTTAGAGGATAATAAGATACATTATTCTCTTATCATTGCACATCGTTCATAAATTTCAAGAGCAATCATGATAAACTTGCCAGAAATATTTAAAAACAGCCGCTCCCTGCTTGTTATTTTTCTCCACCTGGTCGCCATTCATTCTTTCTTTGTCGGGATTGGAATGATCTTCCTCCACATTGACATTGTAAATTATTTTGGATTTTCATTAGACAATAGTCGTTTTTTTCTTACCCAAGGAGGCATATTCCATCTCGTTATGAGCATTGCCTATATCATCGGGGCCAAGCGAATTGATTCCTCCTTTGATTTCGTCTATTTTTCAATCACTGCAAAATTTATCGCTACTATTTTTCTTTTTTCTTATTATCTTTTCTCTGAAAGTATACTACTCATTTTACTATCAGGAGTTGGAGATTTCCTCATGGGATTATGTTTGCTTATACTTCTTAACCGATTTCGAAAAGACAGCAATTTATGAAACAAAATTTACCGGTTATTATTGTCACCGGTGCCTCCGGGTTTATCGGCAGACATTTCCTCGAACAGGCACAGGAGGAATACATCATCTATGCCTTTGCCCGACGAACGATGCAGGAAGTGGGAGTTTCGCCACATAAAAACATTAAATGGATTTTAGTCGATATTGGCGAAAAAGATCTCTTATCTGAAGTTATATGGAAAATACAGGAAGAATATTCAGTCGATTTCATCCTTCACCTCGCTGCATATTACAATTTTAGCAATGATACACACCCAGAATACGAACGTACAAATGTCAATGGAACACGTTATATGCTGGACCATGCAAAGTCTTTAAATATACATCGATTTATTTTTGCAAGTTCTGTCGCAGCTTGTCCATTTCCTGAAGATGGTGAAGCCCTAAATGAGCAAACTCCACCGGATGCAGACTTCGATTACGCAGTGACAAAGAAAAAAGGCGAAGACATGTGCAAGGACGTTTCTGATTCTGTGCCATGTTCTGTGGTTCGGTTCGCCGCCGCATTTAGCGATTGGTGCGAGTATGGACCGCTTTATATATTTTTGGAAACATGGTTCTCAAAAGGATGGAATTCTCAAATTCTTGGAGGAAAAGGGGAATCTGCCGTTCCGTATATTCATGTTCGCTGTGTGGCAGCATTACTTTTAAGAATCCTACGTAAATCTTCGTCATTACCAAATTACGATGTATACATTGCAAGCCCGGATGGCTCTACGTCTCACAAAGAACTATTTAATCTCTCTACACGACTTTTTTTTGGAAAAGAGTTACGGTCAATTAAAATGCCGGTTTTCTTAGCTGCACCCGGGGTGTGTTTACTTTATTTATTTGGAAAACTTATCGGGAAACCGCCATTCGAACGCCCGTGGATGATGAAATACATTGATAAGAAATTAACGGTTGACTCTTCGTATACACGAAAAGCATTGGATTGGGAGCCAACATCTCGCCACCTGATAGAACGCAGACTACTCTATCTCATTGAGCATTCCAAAAGTTATCCGGTGGAGTGGAACAGACGAAATCTCCTCGCACTAGAGCGGGTTAAAACCGAACGTCCAAATCTGCAAATAGCTGAGACGATGCAGCGCCTACACGATTCTATCATCAATGCTATCTTTGCAGATATCAGTCATTCTGACAATAAACATAAATTTCCGAATTATCAGCAATTAACTCCGGACAATTTAGAGTGGTATTTGGGTATATATTACAATCTGCTTATGACATCAGTTAGAACGGGCGACAGGATGTCTCTCGTTAATTATTCCCGGTTTCTTGTGGACATACGAAGCCGCGAGGGATTCAGCAAAACGGAAGTCTGTGATGCACTCATCGTGATACGTGACCAAGTAATTTTGACATTATTGAGCGAACCTTCTTTGAAAAAAATGGATGCTCTCATCCATGACACGATAGGATTAACCATCCAATTGGCCATCGATGAGATAGAAGATTGCTATGAGCGTATTGAATTCAAAAAAGGACAGGAAGAATCATGATAAATAATTCTCAGAATATTTTTATTCTCTTTGGATCACAACATCTTGCATCTATTGGCATCATTTTACTTATTACAATCGGGTTACCGTTGTCAGTAAAACGATTTTCCACCCCTTCTACTGAATTCAGAATCCGAATGATGTTAGCAGCCTTCTTGTGGATTCAGGAGGCAAGCATTTGGATTTATCGTCTGGCTAACGGAATTTTCATCCTGCAAGATAATTTACCGCTTCATCTTTGTGGCTTTTCTGCTTTGTTGCTTCCGATATTGTTATATACAAAACGGCCATTCCTATATCAAATCATGTATTTTTGGGGTATCGGCGGAGCCACGCAAGCTTTATTAACACCTACCCTTCCTGTTGGTTTTCCACATTATTTATTCGTTCAATTCTTTTTGGGGCATGGTTCCATATTGATTGCCGTCGTCTATGCAACAGTCATTTTCAACTACAAACCATCATTCTCCGGATTAATTCGTACATTCTTGATAACGGTTGCGTTAATGATCCCTATTGGGATAATTAATTGGTTAATTGGCTCAAATTATTTTTTCATCGCTCATAAGCCTTCAACTGCATCGTTACTGGATTTTATGGGTCCGTGGCCTTATTACTTAATTCCATTAATCGGAACAGGATTTGTTATCTTTCTGATATCATACATTCCATTCCCATTGTTTCATTACCTAAAAAAAGGACGTGTAAAATAGTCTAATCCATTCTTGTTCTATTTAAGATTTTGCCGTAAAATTTACGGTTAAGGAAATCGTTTTTTTCATCAATACATAAAGATTAGAATGCAAACAGTTCATCAACCATCATTTAAATTAAAGTTCAAAAACCCGGTCGTGATTCGAACCACCGGTATCATTGCGATTGGCATTATTACATTAAGTATGTTAATTATCCCAAGATTCCTTGGAGACACAATGGATTTGGGAACTCCCGATCAAATCATTATCACCATGGATGAGATTCCCCAAACGCAGCAAATCAATCGTCCTCCCCCTCCGGCTCGTCCCGCGATTCCCGTTGAATCAGAGTCCGAAGATATCGCTGACGATTTAACAATCGAAGAGACAGATCTTGATGATTTTGTCGCATGGGATGACGCTCCGCCTCCACCGGATGAAGGACCCAGAGTTAAATTCATTCCTTACGATGATCCTCCTGTCCCGATCGGTGGTTATGGTGCAATCCAACGGAATGTCGTCTATCCTGATATTGCCAGAGAAGCAGGCATTGAAGGAACAGTTATAATCCAGGCATTTATAGATAAAAAAGGACGTGTAAAAGACACAGTTGTTCTTAGCGGTATTCCGAATACAGGATTAAATGAAGCAGCAACCGAAGCAATTAGAAAAACCCGATTCAGGCCGGCAAAACAGCGTGAACGTGCTGTAGGAGTCTGGATATCCATTCCGGTGAACTTTAAGCTTCGTTCCTCCGGATAACCCGGATTACTTACTAAATATCATCAGGCCGATTTACCACCGTGAACCGGCCTTTTTCTTTTTCACCTATTCCAAGGACAAGTTCATTCCCCTCCGATAAATAGCCTACTCCTTTTGGAGTCCCAGTGAAGATTAAATCACCGGACAGCAGGGTAATTCGTGATGAAAGCGAGTTAATTAACGTTGGCAGAGAGAAAATCATTTCCGATATCAATCCGGTTTGTTTCCTCTCCCCATTTATATCCAGCCAGAACGGTGGCGTACCTTTGTATTCTCCCGGAGAATCAAATTCAGTCACTACCGCTGATCCCGTAAATGATTTCGATAAAAACCACGGAAGCTGTTTACGTTTCAACTCTGTCTGATATTTCCGATCTGTAAGATCTAGCCCCAATGCAATTCCTCCTACATGATTCATCGCGTCTTGTGCTGAGATATTTCTGCCATTTTTATGAATCAGTAAGACGATTTCCAACTCGTATTGTACCTTAAATTCTTTCGGAAGAACGATTTTATCATCTGTGGAAAGTGAGGATAATGCCTTCTGAAAATACATTGGTGATATTTCTGTCGCCGTTCCCATCTCTTGAGCATGTGTAGAGTAATTTCTAACCGTGCAGTAAATATTACGAACAGGAACATCTCCACACGTTTTATGGTGAATTATATAATCATTCATTGATATAAAGTTTTTAAATCTTTTACTTCAATGCGAATTTTATTATTAAACGAGAAAACTCCGGTTCCCGTAACACGACCAATTGTAGTAGACGGGACACCGACACTCATACAAATTCGTTCGAATTCCATAATGTCACTTTCCTTGAGTGTGACTATTATTAATCCCTGAGTCTCACCAAACATAAGTTCATCATTACGGATTTTTCTGGTCAGATGAATACGGGCACCTACACCTTCCTCAGATGACAGGAGAGATTCTGCAATAGCCACTGCAATTCCGCCCTCGCTGACTATGGATGCAGAACGAATTAAACCGGTACGATTTCCTTGGAGCATCACATCATGCAATCGCGTCTCCATCCCAAGGTCAACTGTTGGTGGAGTTCCGACCCTGATATTCGCAATATCACGAAAATATGCGCTTCCGCCCAATTCGCCACGATGACTTCCAATCATAGTGATAAAATCTCCTTCAGAAACAAATGCACGGTTAATTTTAGAACTATGTTTGGAAATGACTCCGGCAACAGAAACATGCTGAGAGCATAAATTTTTATACGGTAATATATTTCTGTCGGCTATCGGAATATTAAACACACGAACGGCTTCTTCCTGTCCCTGCAACACTTCAACACCTTTCCAATATTCATCGCTTTCGACGGCATCAGGAAGAATGGTATGAATAGTAAGTGACGTTGGAACCGCTCCACAGCACACACATTGACGCATGGCATTCGCAACCGTCAATCTCCCTGCTATGCGTGGCTGATAGGTAGTGTAATAGTCATTGTCCGCCGTCGTAACAATTAATGTTTCTGCAGTATTCGGGAGTTGTGCCGAAACACTATAATCACTTGTCATTTCGCGAGACGATGATCTGTTTTGTTTTAGGTGCCATCTTTTCCGTCTAAAGTTAATTTCCGTAATTAGCTTTTTAAAAACTGTATTAAAATCGGAAGGAATTGGTGGCCTTCGAGTAATTGAATGTTCTATCTCACGATTTTGTATCTTTGGGAACATTCTTGGCATTGCGTTCCAGACAAAATCAAACACATCCAGCGATAAAGATACTATTTTTTTCCCGCCTTGCGTGATAAAAAATCCCCTGGATTTATTCAGCTCTCCAATATGCCGATAGTTTATATTCAATCTATCCAAGGCGGTATTGACTTCATTATGAAATCCATTTTGAACTGCAAGGATAACCGTGTCCAGTTTTCCAACGGATAAAGTACTCGCAATTTTATGATGTTCGATATTCTCCATGGATAACTGAATGCCTAAACCACTTTCTCGACACAACGCCAATAATGCATCTCCCAATCCCGTAGAGCCAACAGGTGTCAGTCCATAGAACCAAGGACGGTTATTCAGTAGTTTGACAAGTGATTTTATCTTCCGATTACTCGAAGGCACTAACCACGAATTCCCTGTTTCCAGCAGATAAAGTATCGTATCAGATTCTGCCGTTGCAGACGATACTTGTTTTTCAGATTTCCTTCCAAATACTGCTGACGAAACTATTGGCATTTTTCCCATTTCAGCCGATTGCTGATATCCACCTATGCTTATCGGTTTACCTGCACGTGCCTGAGAAATTGATTTTTTTATATTGTGTTCTTGTCGTTCATTTTTCACAGATGTTTCGATTACGTGTATTAACGGTTCACTTCCGTTACAAATAATTTTTCGCAACGCAATATCATCTCCGATAATAATGCTTCCATTTTTATTAAATATTTTATTCCCGTTTTCACCGATTAATGTATGGTGGCCGTCTAATAAAATACTTTCTGCTTCGCTTCTCCTCGCACCACGGTCAAGACGAGCCAATGTTTGCAGATAGGGTCGAATCCGAATATCTCTTTGTTTTATGGCTGCGATAATTTCAAATTCAAATATTGTCGGCTTTCTGTTTAATAAAAAGACGATTGAGTTTTTGTCTGTATCAGTTAACAAGTTTGAATAATGTTGTTTATTTTTCATTGTAATACTTTGTGTTTATTGTATTTCAAGTTCGTCAAATACGCTTGATATATCGCTCCATGAAAAACCTTTTCTTTGTAACAAGGATAGCAACTTTGTCTTTTCTTTCTGTTCCAAATGAGTTCCTTCTTCCACTTTCTTCCTGTTTAAATGGTATTTAATTAGATTCCGGATTGATTCTTCATTATACAACTCAGTAAATACTTCACTTATCAATTCTTGGTCAAGTCGATGCACCGCCAATTCAGATCGAAGTGCTGTAGGACCAATATGTTTGTTTCGAATTTTATCACGACAAAACGCAATCGTAAATTCCTCATCATTTAAATATCGCATATCAATAAGTTGATCTAAGACAGGAGTAATTTCCTCTTCCAAATATCCTTTCTTTCGCAACCGACCCTGTATTTCAGCCACACTGCGCATTCGAAAAGATAATAACCTAAATGCAGCTTCTTTAACCTTATTCTGTGATTCTGAGTTTTGTAATAATCGAAATTTTTCTTCGCTAAGCACATCGCCTATTTTAAAATTCTCAGATATGAAAACGTCCTCAGATAACCCGAAGACGCTTTCATCATCAAAAAACAGTGTTCTTCTACTAGAATTTCGACGTTGGACTTTTATATCTGTTATTTTACGCTTCAGAAGTATCCTCAGTTTCGTCCAACCCAATAAAGGCTTTAACCTCTTTCACGATGGAGTCAAACTCATTTTTATTTTCCCGAAGAAAGGTCTTTACATTCTCACGTCCCTGTCCTAATCGGGTATCACCCCAAGAGAACCATGAGCCTGTTTTCTGAAAGATGTTCCCTTTTAATGCAAGATCAATCAAATCACCTTCAAAAGAAATTCCCGTACCATACATCAAATCTAATTCTGTGATTTTGAACGGAGGAGCCACCTTGTTCTTAACCACTTTTACTTTGACTCTGTTTCCGATAAAGTCCGGTCCTTCTTTGATCGAACCAATCCTGCGAATATCCAACCTTACAGACGTATAAAATTTTAAGGCTCTGCCACCCGGGGTAGTCTCAGGATTCCCAAACATAACGCCAATTTTTTCACGAATTTGATTGATAAAGACTACACATGTATTTGAACGTTTTACGGTTCCGGTGAGTTTTCGTAACGCCTGAGACATTAAACGAGCTTGTAGACCGACATGAGTATCTCCCATCTCTCCTTCCAATTCAGCCCTTGGAACTAAAGCAGCGACAGAATCAATGACGATTACATCTAATGCACCGCTGCGAACCAACGTCTCGGTAATTTCTAGTGCCTGCTCACCGGTATCCGGCTGCGATATTAAAAGATCAGTGATATTAATCCCCAATTTTTCTGAGTATACAGGGTCCAGAGCATGTTCCGCATCAATAAATGCCGCATGTCCACCGGCTTTCTGTGCTTCAGCCACGATGTGGAGTGCTAAGGTGGTTTTCCCTGAGGATTCTGGTCCGAAAATCTCAATAATCCGTCCTTTGGGAACGCCACCAACACCCAAAGCAATATCCAAAGAAAGACTTCCTGTAGAAATAACATTTTGTGATATCGTTGGACCACCCTCACCCAATCTCATAATTGAGCCGGGACCATACTGTTTATTTAATTGATCCATCGCTAAATCTAATGCTTTTAACTTTTTATCTTGCGTTGCCATCATTCACTCTCCTTATTTATAGATTCTGCTGTTGTAAAATGTGTTCCTAAAATACTATGAACTGCTCCATTTGGAAGTAATTCACTTGCCATAAATCTCACCCGATTAATCATTATTGGAATTGGTTCATAAGACGTATTTAAAAATGTCGATATATCCGGTGTCCATTGTGGAGGATATGAAATTCTGGCAATGGTAATATGCGGCGTAAACGACTCGGATTCTAAGGGGAAACCAAGCGGTTCGAGTTTCGCATGTATGTCTTGCACCAAGGATGTCAGCGGGGCTGTGTTTCCATCCATGCCAAGCCAAAGCACCCTTGGCCGGCCGGGATCAGGAAAGCACCCGGTACCGGAGAGCATGAGTTTCATCGGTTTGTGCTGAGCCACCACCTTCTTAAGGATTGGGTTTATGTCATCCACAAACTCCGGAGGCGTGTGTCCCAAAAATTTTAACGTCATATGTATCTGCCCGCGTCTAACCCAACGAATGTCCCCTTTTTGTAGGTTAATCGTTGTCTTTAACATACTCTGAAGGGAAACCACTTCCTTCGGAACGGTCACAGAAATAAAGGTTCGAAGTAATTTATCAGTCATTTTTTTAATGTAAGTCTAATCATATTTAAGGCTACTTGGCTACTAAGATATTTATTTCCTTTACGATCTCTGGAAAAAATAAATTTCTTAGCATAGGACTGTTCTCCCATCGAAAATCCTATGTAAACCAATCCAACCGGTTTTGTTTCGGTTCCGCCACTCGGACCTGCAATTCCTGTAATCCCAACCCCAATATCAGTTTTTTGAAGTTTCCGTACTCCCTCAGCCATTTCTGTTGCTGTCTCAGAAGATACTGCTCCTACGCGTTCTAAAGTGTCCTCTTCGACTTGTAGTAGCTTCATCTTTACTTCGTTGCAGTAAGAGGTGACTCCGCCTTTGAAATAAGCAGAACTCCCGGGTATATTGGTTAACCGATGGGCCAACAACCCGCCTGTACATGATTCCGCCACCGATATCGTCAGTCCTTTCTTTAAGAGAAGTGTCCCAACAACGTCTGCTAGGCTTTCATCATCATACCCGAAGACTAAATCCCCTAATACACCCTCTAATTCATGCTGGCAAGAACTAATTTTGGACTCTAACTTTCCGGTTAATCGGATATCCACACCAATAAGTTGAGGTAAAAAAGCGATGGAAACGTCTGGGTGTTCCCGGAGGATAATATCCACTTTCTCTGCCAATGCAGATTCCGGTATCCCTGTGGTTCGGATTGTTCGAACAATTAAATTGTGATGACTTTTTTTTCCAAGGAAAGGTAATACCGATTCCGTCAGCATTGCTTTCATTTCATTCGGAACACCGGGTAACGAAAAATAGGTACACCCGTCTTTTTCATACTGAAGTCCTCTCGCAGACCCAACCGGGTTTGGGATAGTCGTTCCTTTTGTAGGAATCATCGCCTGGTTTCGATTCAAATCCGGAATGGTTGAGGTAATTTTTAAAAATCGCTGTGTTAATACTTCCCAATATTCCTCAGAAAATTGTGGTGTATCATCAAAATATTTAAAAAAAGCAGAGGAAGTTACATCATCATGGGTAGGACCCAAGCCTCCGGTGACGATTACAGCATTTTTATCCGAAACACTTTTTAATGTAGAAACAATACTTTCAACCCGATCATCTATCGTGATATGTATGGAAACATGCACACCGATTTTACTGAGTTCTTTTCCAATCCAAGCGGCGTTAGTATCGACAGTAAACCCGGAGAGTAATTCATTCCCGATTGTAATCAGTGCAAGATTCATTAAACGTACATTCTGTATCCAAATAGTATCAATCCTGCCAACAGTCCGGCAGCGACATCATCCAGCATCACCCCCCACCCATTTTGGAGTTTATCCAATTTGCGGATGGGACCGGGTTTCCAAATATCGAAAATCCTGAAAAGGATGAACGCTGCGAAGCCAAACTCTAACGTATGCGGGACAAACCAAAGCGCAATCCACTGCCCGACCCATTCATCGATAACAATTCTTGATGGATCTACTTCCTTTGTCTTACTTTCGATAATGGTTGAAGTGTATACTCCAACGGCTAATATTATGATAGTTAGAATAATAAATATTGGTCCTGTAATGTAAGGATATATCCAAAACCAGACTCCCAGTGCTACAAGGCTACTAAATGTGCCCGGCGCAATCGGGAGGGTTCCTATTTTAAAAACCGTGGCTATAAAATCTGCTAGTTTCAGCTTCATATACCTACGCAAGAAACTTACGGATGGCTGACCGATTATTATAGATGTAAGAAATACCGGTCAGTACAGTAAATATGGTCACCAACAATGTAAAGTAGTAGATGATTCTCATCTCCTGGACAAAATAAATGATGGGGTTAATCCAGTCAATAGGAATTCCTTTAAACCCAACAATGACGAGAATAAAAATGATGATTCCAATTTGGGCAGCCGTTTTTGCTTTGGCAATATTACTGGTTACTAAATGAAATCCTTTTTTCTTCATGGCCATTCGCAATCCTGTGACAAATAAATCTCTGAAAAGGATTAAGACCACCATCCAATATTCAACCAATCCCATGATGGCAAATGAAATGAAAGCTGATGAAACCAATATTTTATCCGCCAACGGATCGAGAAATTCTCCCTGCGGCGTGACCATATCGTATTTTCTTGCGTAATATCCGTCGTATGCATCGGTAATTGACGCAACGATAAATATTACAAGAGCGATTGTGTTTGCATACGGAAAGTTTGCAAATAAGCACACAATAAAAAACGGCGTCAGCAAAATACGAAATATCGTAAGGATATTGGGTAAATTTATAATAACGTCCTCCCTTCCATTGCGCGAATCAGCGTAGCATCATCGGTGTATTCCAAATCACTGCCGACGGGCATTCCTCTTGCTAATCGGGTAATGCGCACATCTTTTTCATTTAACATTTTTCCGAGATATAACGCCGTTGTATCACCTTCAATACTAGGATTTGTGGCAATGACAACTTCCATTCCATCTTTAACTCGCTGCAGCAATCCATCGATATTCAGCTCATCAGGTCCAATTCCATCCAACGGAGACAAAACGCCTCCAAGTACATGGTAGACCCCGTTAAACATATTTGTACGCTCAAATGCATAGATATCTGCCGCTTCTTCCACTACACATATTAAATTTCTGTTGCGTTTTGAGTCGGTACATATCCGACACGCATCCACTTCTGTTATTCCGCCACAAATGGAGCAGGACATAATTTTTGTTTTCACATCGAGAACAGCCTGCGCCAACCGGGCAACATTTTCGTTCGGAGATTTCAATACATGAAATGTCATCCGCTGGGCAGTCTTTTTTCCAATGCCCGGAAATTTCGCAAATTGCTCGATAAGTTTTTCGATACTGTCTGGAACCAATCCCATATTACATCCCCGGAAGTTTCATTCCTCCAAGCATATTTCCTGTTACGGCATTCATTTGGTCCTGCGATTCTTCCTGAGCTTTGCTAATGGCTTTATTTACGGCTGAGATAATTAAATCCTCTAATAATTCTTTTTCTTCTTCAAGCGCTTCATTGTCTATTGTTAATTCGAGGATTTCCATTTTTCCATTTGCGACGACTTTTACCATTCCGCCGCCGGAATCAGCACGAACAACCATTTTATCCAAATTGCTCTGTACGTTTTCGATATTTTTCTGCATTTCTCTGGCTTGCTTCAGCATGCTCGCCATATTTCCTTTATTCAGCATATTCATTCCTATCTTAAGAGTTCACCTTCAAATTTATCTATTACTTTTTTAAGAATATCTTTACCATTTGTTCCATTCATATTCTTAGTTCTGTTTTTTTGAATTTCATTATTGTTGGATGTTGATTTATCTAAAACAAATTTTAGTCTCAATTCCACATCAAATATTTTATGCAACTTTCGCTCAATGACTGATCTGCTGCGATCCAATATCCCCACATTAAATTTTGATTCATTCACGACATTCACCGTCAAATGTCTCCCATTGAGTGATGCAGGCAGGCTATTATCAAGTATCATCCCTAACGAAGGACGGTTCTCCGACACAGCTTCGGCCACGCTAATCCACTGATTCCTTAACTCGTCAATCGTTATAGAAACCTTCGGAGTTTTTTTTTCTTGTGGAATTTCCGACGGGGCAGTTTCTGTCTTCTTCTGAGCATCCGGTTCTTTAACTGCCGGAGTTTTTACCTGTATTTTTTTCGGAGCAGATTCTGTTTGCTGTGATTTAGGATTGAGATTAGGAGGAGGACTTATAGTAGAAACAGGTTTAGGCTTGGGTTGAGAGCGTGGCTTCAATTTATGTTTAAGCTGAGGGCGAAGTGGAGCTGTTTCAGACAATAGCTTATCAATGGATACCGAATCATCCATCTCCAACAATCTCATAAGCGTCATTTCCATCAAAATATGTGGTTGGCTTGCACGCTTTGTGGATATTTCAAGCTCCATAAGTTGTCGGGATATCCTCAGTAAATCCCGGTGGTCCCAGCGTGATGCTTCATCTTCGTATCGCTGTTTAAGCTCACCGCTGATTTCTGTGGTATCCAATCCTTTAGGAACCGTTGCAATCAACAGATTTCGGATATGTTCATTCAATCCAAGTACGACTTCATTTACGGGTAAACCGGAAAATCGAATCTCATTGAGGACACGAATTAATTGCTCACCGGATCGTTCAATTATAGCATCCGTTAAACCAAAATAGACTTCGTGAGATATGAGTCCAAGGACGCTTACCACTTCGGAATATTGAATGGGTTCTTCACAAAAGGAAATTACTTGATCTAAGATACTCAACGCATCCCGCATACTGCCATCGGCTTTACCGGCGATGGCTTTTATAGATTCATCATCGATATTAATTTTCTCTTCTTTTAAAATATGGATAATTCGATCTGTAATTGCCTGCACAGTAATCCGATTAAAATCATATCGTTGGCATCGCGAAATAATGGTAGCGGGGACCTTGTGAATATCGGTGGTTGCAAAGATGAATTTCCCGTGTGGCGGCGGTTCCTCCAAGGTTCGAAGCAATGCATTGAATGCCGGTGTGGTCAGCATATGCACTTCATCAATAATGATAATTTTGTATGGGGAGTTCATTGGCGGATACTTAATCATTTCTCTCAAGTTACGAATCTCGTCAATTCCCCGATTCGAAGCACCGTCTATTTCGAGAACATCCATATTCCTGCCATCGGTGATTTCATTGCAGTTGTTGCATGTATTGCAGGATTTTCCGGGTGTGTTTTTACAATTTAACGCTTTAGCGAGTAATCGTGCAGTTGTGGTTTTTCCAACGCCGCGCGGACCGGTAAAAAGGTATCCTTGGGCAATGCGGTCTTTTGCAAATGCATTCACCAATGTCCGGGTAATATGGTCTTGCCCCACAACGTCGGCGAACGTTTGGGGTCTCCATTTGAGTGATAGTATTTGATACGCCATTTGAATTTGATGATTTGAGATTTTATCCTGACCCTTAAATTACGACATTCGACAATTGTTCTGCATAAATAATCTTTGTTTTTTTACAAAAATAATGGTCGCGCCCACAGTCCGACAATGCCGGCCATTTATCCGCCGAACCAGTTAGCTCCATTTCAGGATTCTCTCGGCACATTCTTCAAACCGTATACCGCTGCTCCCTTCCGGGCCTGACGGAGTTCACAGACGAAAAATTGCGAAAGATTGAAATTTCAACACCACTTAGCTCATTAGACAAATGCAGCCACTGCCTCGCTATGTCTTTAATCCTGCTATAGCGGGTTGCAGGTTACAGGGCACCGCTACCTCCCCATCCAGCGCGACCAAATCGTCAAAATGATATATTTTTCTGTGGAGCCGAGGAGGCTCGAACTCCCGACCTCAGCATTGCGAACGCTGCGCTCTCCCAACTGAGCTACGGCCCCATAAAATTGACCCGCGAATTTAGAGGGGTAGCACTACTGAAGGCAATAAGTTCCATTTTATGTTTTGAGTAAACGAAAAACATCATTAAGCATGAATATTGGTTATAAGAAAAAGAATATATGCGGTTTTACCATTACGCAATTGGTAACCACTCTTTCTTTGGAGCAAGAGAAATATAACCACTCATAAGCCCTTGAGTTTATGTAAGCTAGAAGTTGTTTTCTAATCTGAATGACTCATTAGCATGGTGATAAATGGTGTAAATACAGCAATATTAATGGAAACCTGCCCGCCACGTTGTATTTATCGGTAATGTGGTAGGCGGGCGTTTTATCGTCGATGGTAAATTAAGCATCATCGTGAATACTATGCATAATTACAAAGCTGATGAATTAATGAGGTTAAAATAGTATTTTTGCTCATTTTTACAAAGTTCGTAAATCGTTACGCAAGGTTTGTTAGAAACAGATTAATCTATGCTCATCCATAAATCCACACAAATTAACCGAATTGTTCTACGGTTAGAGTTTTTGGAAAGAACAACAGGCTTACTCCGATACAAAGGTTTTTTAGATTAATCTATTTATCTTAATATTCTATTATTAGAATCCTTTGCAAATCCTATATATAAAGGTGTTTATATTTTGACAAAGAAAACCCCTACAATGAGTCAATTTAAGCAACTAAGTTTTAAGGATATTGAGATGGAAACGAACAGTATGGTATCCCGTACAGAGAAAAGAAATATTCAAAATAATTGTGTTAAAATGTTAATTTGGCATATACTAGCTTGAATTATTCATCAGTATGACGACATTGTTCACAAGGATTTCCTATATAT
>CAYLYH010000002.1:0-140749 GCA_964388155.1 uncultured bacterium
TTTTGTCGGTATAACTATATTCTGTTCGATATGTTACACTGCCCTGACCACGCAGAGCTTCATTTGTAACGTAAGACGCAATCTCTATCCATTCTGCCTGACTACTGCCATCTGATGCCTGTCTCCTCTCAAGAATAAACCCAAGATTCTCAATCTCACTCTCAGTTACCCAGTTTAGTGTAATTTCACCGGCGCGGGTGTTGTCAACTGTGAAGGACGTGAGTTCGACTGGGAGGGACTGGTCGCCAGCATTATTAAGTGTTCCCCAGGTTTGGGTAACATCAGCACTCCAACTAAAATCAGAATATTGAGTCCCGTTACCTGTTAATTGTAATGATTGTGTAATAGTTCCACTACCTTCACTCACCCCAATATCCGTTGATAGAACTCCGTTTGCATCTCCATTTGTTGCTGTGAAAGTCCCCTCATAACTTAGGCATTGCCCATTAATCATAATACCATTATAACTTAAAGCTAAACCATCATTTGGACCATTTTGAAGACCAGATATCATTTTATAGTAGAGTGTAAATCCCTGAGATGTCGTTCCTTCAGTAAAACTGTCAACTGTGTGTGTCCCATAACTGGCACCACCACTTGGATAAAGTGTTATCTTAAAATCACTCAAATCATAGCTGTAAGGATTTTGTATCACAACTTCTACACCCTCATTAAGATCTGTGCCAGCATTATCATAATGAAGTTCATTAATCCACGAATTAGGTGTTCCAGATGTCATTGCATAACCATCAACATATACAATTTCAGATCCATCAAATCCATCTTGGTCGTAAAAACGCAATCCAATTTCAATGTCTCCATTTGCGCTGGCAGTATATGTGTAACTCAACTGTTGCCATGAACCACTTGTCGAGTTATCCGAGTAACCACGATAACCCGCCACATAAAGCCGGGCTTTCATATTTCCTTCTGTATGATAAAGCCAGACAGACACAAAATACTGTGTCCCATTTGTAACACTCACAGTCTGACTAAAATCTGTATTTTCCTGTATACTTGTAGTCAATTCTACGCTTGCCGAAGATGTTCCCTGGTAAGTTATAGAAGTATTAGACGTAATAGTTATACCACTTCCGATAGTAGTCCAAGAATTTGGATCATTGCCTGTCCAATCTTCAAAATCACCATTACTAACGATGTCAGCACTCTCTGCAACTCCAATCAGACAAAATATCATAAGAATCATTGTTAAAACGGCTGTTTTTCTCATTCCATACTCTCCTCTAATATATAACATCTTAACAAATCCCATCTGATTATTACTTATGGGACGCTTAAGTCTACAAATAATTTATTAGAATTTCATTATAAAATTCGGGTATAAAAATGATGATCTATATTAAATTCACATAGTTTGAATAATAAGAATAACACCATTATGAATGCCCATCCACTTTATAAACTCATTACGGATAAAAAACTTTTTGAGGTGATTGCCAATCGGTTCGGATCACCCACCTATATCTATTCCAAAAAGCGAATTGAAAATAATTTACGTCGTCTAAATCATTCACTATCCTCTTATTTCAAGCGATATAACATCTGTTATGCGTTGAAAGCAAACAGCAATCCGCATTTAGTACAAAATATGAAAAAGGCTTTACCGTCCCTCTCGGCAGATTGTTCCAGTCCAGGGGAAATCTTTGTAGCCCAAAAGGCAGGAATCCATTTGCAAAATAGTATATTCACGGGGAATTATGAATCTGAGGAAGATCTAAAATCCGCGTTACGGGCAGGAATGCATATCAATCTTGATGATATCACATCTTTTCAGAGGATAAAAAAGATTCTCCTACCACAAGAAGTATCTTTTCGGTTAAATCCGGGTTTCGGGAAAGGAAAATTCGCTGAAATTACAACAGCGGGTGAAAAAGCAAAGTTTGGAATCCCGAAAGAAGATATTATTGACGCCTATCGACTAGCTAAAGATTCCGGTGTGAAAGAATTTGGACTCCAGTGCATGGCGGGTTCAGGCGTGTTAGACGAAAAATATTTTCCGAAACTCTTATCAGCGATTTTAGATTCGGCACGTGAGATTGAAACAACCCTCAGTATTCGCTTTAATCATATTTCTATTGGCGGTGGTTTCGGTATACCATATCATGATGATGAATCCCCGTTAAATATCGATAAAGTATTTTCTGAACTAAGTAAAATATTTTATTCATATTACGAACCATCAAATGCTCCCTCGTTTTGGATCGAACCGGGAAAATATATTGTGGGAGATGCGGGAATACTACTGGCGAAAGTCACCGGAATAAAGCACAGCTATAAAAAATATATCGGACTTGACGCCGGCATGGAAACACTTATGCGACCGGCGCTGTATAAAGCCTATCATAAAATTTATAAAGTTGGTGATCCGGATGCTCCGATACAAAATACGGCTGATTTCACCGGACGTATTTGTGAGAATACAGACAGACTAGCTTATAATCGTCCCTTCCCTCAGGTCTCTGAAGGTGACCTAATTGCGATTATGGATACAGGTGCCTACGGTTTTTCAATGGCGCATAATTTTAATACGCGTCCCCATCCTGCTGAAGTTTTATTGGATGGCGATACTCCAATCCTTATCCGTAAGCGCGAAACGATTGAAGACATATTTCGGAATTGCAATATTGATTTTACTTTAGAAACCGCTAATTAACGCCAATTTCCAATAATGTTAAAAACTATCCTCAACAATATCTGTACTTATGATTTTCATGTTTTGTCATACCTTTTCGGAGTGGACTTAACTTTTTAATGCCTAAGCTATTTAAAACTACCACCAGACTTTACATATTCCTACTGGTTGGACTTTTTCTCACGAGCATCTACCTTACTCGTCAGAGATACCCTAGCGCTAACGTAGCTGATAATATTTCCGTACTGACAGGATTGGATGTTCTTCTTATTCAACAATCCGAAAAGCTCAAAGATAAAACCATTGCACTGGTTACAAATCATACGGGCGTGGATAAAGATGGAATTCCAAGTTATCAGCGTTTATTGGAACTAGAGGAAGTTAATCTCAAGGTAATATTCTCACCTGAACATGGTTTATTTGGTGAAGCATCGGCTGGGGAAAAAGTCAAATACAGCGATTCGACAGAAGAACTTCCCACGGTGATTAGTCTCTATGGTAAAACAAAAAAGCCAACCGCAGAAATGCTTGAGAATGTTGATATAATCCTTTATGATATTCAAGACATTGGCGCACGATTCTACACCTACATCTCCACGTTGGGTTTGGTGATGGAAGCTGCGGGTGAGCTTGAAATCACCGTAATGGTTTTAGATCGTCCAAATCCAATCAGAGGTGATCGAATTGAAGGACCAGTATTAGATATGGCTTTTAAATCTTTCGTCGGATATTACCCCATCCCAATTCAATACGGGTTAACCGTTGGGGAATTAGCAAAAATGATCGTCGGTGAAAATTGGATTCATCCCACTCCACACTTGGAGGTAATACAAGTTCAAAACTGGGAACGCCATCTATGGTATGATGAAACCAAAATCCCATGGATTAAGCCCTCACCAAATATTCCTGATTTGGAGACAGCAATAATTTATCCCGGTATGTGTTTGTTGGAAGGGACAAATGTCAGTGAGGGTCGCGGGACTCATCGCCCATTCAAGCAAATCGGAGCTCCGTGGATTGATGGGACAAACCTGGCGCATGAATTAAATAAACAAAATTTACCGGGAGTGGTATTCTCGGTGACTAATTTTACTCCAAAATCGATCTCCGGAATGGCAATGAATGCAAAATATTTGGGTGAGCAGTGCAACGGAATTGAAATTGAAATTACTGATAGAAATGCATATCGAAGTGTTGCCATCGGCGTGCAGATTCTTTTGGCTATTCACTCGTTATATCCAAGCCAGTTTCAGCTTACCCCTTTCATAGATACGTTATGGGGTTCAGATAAATTAAGGCACGGAATTATTGCTGGTTTATCTTTTGAGGATATAACGAAAAAATCAATGCTAACTACAAATACCTTAAAAATAAGATGCAAAGATTATATTATTTACTAACCTGATGGTGATTTAATGATCCTTAAGATAACATAACATGCAGCAAATAAAAGCACTTCTCTTCATTCTTATTTTTACTATAACCGGTTTAATGTCTCAGCAGAATAATACGGAGTTCCGTTCTACGTGGGTTATCACTTGGAATCATATATCTTCCGGTGACTCTCCATCGCAAGGAATGGAAAGAATCCGTACGATCATGGATAATCACAAGGCAGCAAATATGAATGCTGTTCTGTTTCAAATTCGGCAAAGTGGTACTGCCTATTACAATTCGTCTTTTGAACCATACGGATCCTATTCCGGGTACGAATATCCGGGATATGACCCTCTTGCATATGCAGTTGAGCAAGCTCATTTAAGAGGACTTGAACTCCATGCTTGGTTTAATACGTTTCAAGCTTCTAGTACTTACCCTGGAACACCTGCTGCAGAACATCCAGAATGGGTTTGTCGCGATCGTGATGGGCATTCAATGAGCTCTTATCGGGCTTTATCTCCCGGGCTTGAAGACGTAAGAGAGTACACGGTGAATGTCGCGATGGAAATTGTAAACAATTATGATATCGATGGTTTACACTTAGATTACGTGAGATGGAATGAACATTCAAATGGGTTAAGGGAAGAAGTTAGTCATGAGAAAGAGCTGCAAAGAATGGATGGGTACATAAGTGACCAAGAACTTGAAGCATTAACCAATAATCGATCAGGACGATATTTGTATGACTACCTCCATCCTTATTCTGCCGGTGTTCCGGACGGATTTTCATCCTGGGAAGAATGGTGGCGATGGAGCGTAACTGAATTTATAATCACGCTGCATGATTCCATCCAATCTGTTAAACCACATGTAAGGCTTTCACCCGCAGCACTGGGCAAATATAATTGGTCCGGTTGGCAAGGATACGGGACCGTATACCAAGATGCAGCATTATGGTTTAATGAAGGATATGTTGACCAATTAACTCCCATGCACTACCATTGGACCAGCCCGTCAAGTTTTTATGGCATGTTAGAAGGAAGTTGTCCTCAATGCTGGGGTCAATATATTCAACCGGGGATTGAAGCAGGGAGGTTGTTCTCTGCTGGACCGGGATCTTATATGCTGGAAGATTATGATGTCTGGGATAATCATGAAGGAATAATTAATATAAGTCGATCCGTTGATTGGGTAGATGGGTTTCAATTTTTTAGTTATGGAACATGGGATTATAATGACTATTGGGAAGAGGCAGGTTCTAGTTTCTTTGGGGAAAAGACAATCATTAAAGAATCACTTTCTCCAAATAGCCTTGAACCAACTCCCCCTACAGTTTCATTGCAGCTTATAGATTCTCTTCATTACATCATAGACATTGATTGCACGGTTTCGATTAATTATTCAAAAATAGTAGTTTACCGAACTGAAGAGGATACAGTAGAACCCAATCAAGACAGAATATTGCTTATTCAATATGGTAATGAATCGTTCTCCACATCACAGGAATTCAACGGACTGCAAGACTATAATGGAACATATGCATATTATGCGATTGCTTATAACCGATATTGGAAGCCCTCTCTCCCCTCTAATATCGTACAAACAGATTCAATCCCCTCCTTTTCCCCTAGTATTGTTTCTACTTATCCAGCAGCAAATGACACACTAGTTCCCCTAGACGCAGTTATGTCGATAGTATTTTCCAAAACAATGGATACAACAAGCGTGAATCAATCCATTAGCATTACTCCTACCGTTGAGATTAGTAATTATCAGTGGTCAAATGACCATAAAGAAGTTTTCGTCCATTTGGCAAGTGATTTAGCATATGCTACCGACTATGTATTTAACATACAGGGAACTTGTCGCGATATAAATAATAAATCTTTATTTGAAGGTGATCAGCAAATACAATTTCGTACAGCTGCAGAGGACATTTTTGGTCCAACGGTTATACAAAGCAATCTTAATTTAATCGGTGCAACCTCACACTTTGACATTCAAGACGTTATCACGCTTGTCTTTAACGAATATGTCAACCCACTAACTGTTGAATCTGCAATTACCTTACTAGATTCATTAGACCAATTAATTGACATTAGCATTCATCACTCTATTACGGATGAACAATCCATTTTATCAATCCGACCATTAAGTGGATTCTCTCCACACACAGAGTATAATTTATCAATTAGCGATGAATTGACAGATGTATTAAATAATGCCTTTATTCAAACAGAATTTCAAATTAATACTGCATTTGTAGAGTATTCAGAGATTACTCTTATAGATGATTTTCATATTTTAACACCATGGTGGCAACCAAATCAAAGTGGTTCAACTCATGGAATTCTTTCTGGGACTTTATTTACAAGGACGAATGAAATTACTGTACCTGGAACGAGCCCCTCTTACGCAGCTCAACTTAATTATGTATGGGATGATTCTGATCCATCTCCGTTATTAAGAACATATCTTTCTGGCGGAAGCCCGCGTGATGTAGAATTTGACACCACATATACTCTACAATGTTACATCTATGGAGACGGAAGCAATAACGAATTCCGATTCTGCGTGGATGATCATTTGCCTGAAACTGCGGGAAGTTATCATGAGGTCAGTGACTGGTTAACAATCGACTGGCTAGGATGGCGATTAATTGAATGGGATCTTGGGTCTGATCCTGTAGGGCAGTGGTTAGGAAATAACATTTTAGAGGGTACACTTAGAATTGATAGTTTTCAAATGACACATACACCCGGACAGAGTTTAAGTGAAGGAACGATTTACTTCGACGAACTTCGTCTGGTGAAAAAAGTCCCTGCCTTGGGGATTGTAGATGAGAATACCCTTTCCCTACCTATGCAGCCAATGCTGTATCCAAACACACCCAACCCCTTTAATTCCAACACGATAATCCGTTATTCAATACCTACCCGCGCACAAACAATACTTGATGTTTTTGATTTGAGAGGTAGAAAAGTCGCCAGTCTTATAAATTGCATATCAGATCCCGGGTTACATTCGATTATGTGGGATGGAAAAAATCAATACGGAAAAACCGTATCAAGCGGATATTATATATACCGTCTGATTTCAGGTCGAACAGTAGTATCACACAGAATGTTATTGCTCAAATAGAAACTATTTAATCAATGTAACTTTCCCGGTCAAAACATTTTTATCTGCTGAGAGGCGGTACAAGTATGTACCGGAAGAAACATCGGAATCATGTTTATCTTTTCCATGCCAGGAAACTGAATAATGCCCTTCGTTTTGAGTACGATTAACGATGGTTTTTACAAAGCGTCCATAGATATTAAATATCTCAAGCTTTACAAATGAACGTTCACCAATTTCATAGCTAATCATAGTCGAGGAATTAAACGGATTGGGATAGCCGGGAAATAGCTGATATTTATTAGCAAGATAATTGTTCTCGTTAGTGCCTAATGAAACATGATTAATGATTCTAAGATCGTCAAATATTAGTGTGCCACTCTGTACACTATCCTCTGATCGAGTTAATTGAATACTGTCTATTCTCAGAGTCCCATCGAGGTTGCCATCTCCCAACCATGTACCGGTACCATCAGTTGACATATTCCATGATATCAACCTCCACCCGTACCAATCAATCACAAACCACGGACTTACTTCATGATAAGATGCACTTGTTGCAGGTAGGTGGTCATCTACACAAAACCGTAGTTTTGTTCCACCTCCATCACCAAACACATAAAGTTGTAAGGTATAGCCGTCTGTAAATTGGACATTTCTGGGTGCACCTCCGCTTAGATATTCCCTAATCAACCAACTGCTACTATTCATATTCCAAGCATAGTTCATTTGCATAGATTTAGAGCTATTTGTTAAATGATTAACAATATCAGAATTTATAGACATATTCGTATTGTCTGCTATAATTCCCGTTGTACTACCAGACATTTGGGGGTCCCACCAATTTGTCAAAACACTGCTCTCAAACGAATCAATATTTTCTATTTCAATATCCATTGTGCCAGTTCTAAAACTGTAACTGTTTGTTGTTGTCGTTTCGTTATTGAACTCGTCTGAAAGTCCTGGCAATAGCCTAGTTACATACGTCTCATCAGCCTCAAGTTTTTGATAAGGGAAAAAGTTTAAAATACTATGTTCATTAACATCATAATGTTCAGTTACACCAGGCACAACAGAATGATCGAGAAATCGTTCAATATAAAACAGATCATCAACTAAAGAATCCGGGCCAACCGCTTCATCGAACACTACGCTTATTATTGGCTGAAGTTCTACATTTTGTGCTACATTTGAAGGGTAAACGTCTTCAACTACAGGTGGTGCCATATCCTGAGCACCTGTGGAAAAAGATAGTTCATAGTCTCCACCGGGGACACCATCATGATTTCCATCAAGCTGATGCCCATAGACATCTATTGCAGAACTTTGAATGGTCAACATGTAGTCTTGAAGATAGATTAGCGTATCTGTATGAATACTTAATAGAGTTTGATTTTGATGCCAATAATAGATACAGTTCGCTGATGGTTCCAACGTAAGTGCATCCAATACTGATGTTGGATTCATCGGCCGGTTAAATGTTAAGTCTATATTATTCCAAGCAGGAAAGTGCTCCTCTCCGCTAGCTGGAGTGGATTCTTCAACAAAAGGTGGATTATCTGATAGTAACGTCACATCATGAAATGTGACAAAATCCTCTATAATAGTTACTTGTGATGTGTCACTATAATATCCATCAGCAGAAATAATAACCGTATATATAGAGTCTTCAAGCCCTTCAAAATAATAAAATCCATTTCGTAATTCATTTGGATCATTAGAATATTGGTTAAAAAGAGATTCATATGTATCAGTTATATATACATCACTATTCATCTCTATTATCGCGCCATTAATTGGTAATCCAGTCTCTATATTCGTTGCAATACCCGCACAAATACCAACGAAAGGTCTTTCTATTGCATGATATTCAAGAATTGACCAATAAAATGTATAGGCTAACATTCGTTTATACTCTGCGTTCATGGTCAATTGGTTTTGTGGTGGATTCGTATGGTGCCCTTCTTCACTTAATTCTGATGGCATAGTTGTATTTCGGTTCACGTAAAGATACGGACCTCCGGAGCTTGCACAATAATCACTCCACGTATAAAAACTGCAATCACCCCATGATCCAATCGTGGGTATTCTCATTCCTTGAGTAAGTAAATCAATCATATATTCACTCATCTCTTCACCCCCCGCAGGAGGATCAGGATTTCCATTATCAAGTTCTCCCCATAATAACAGTGTATTATTGTGGTCTGACGCACCGGCATTA
Organism: uncultured bacterium; assembly: GCA_964388155.1. Classification (GTDB taxonomy): domain Bacteria; phylum Fidelibacterota; class Marinisomatia; order Marinisomatales; family JACNKV01; genus JACNKV01. Next base: position 9,375 of record CAYLYH010000002.1, read on the forward strand.
CTATGAATAGAATGATACCATGAGGCCCCGAGGTTATTTGCATGAGTCGTCCGCTGAGATAAAGATACATTTTGTTGATCATTTGTTCTACAAATGTATGCGGTATCGATATCAGTTTTGTTCAATAATATTTCTTGAAGATGAAGACCAACCCGCAAAACTTCTTCAGCTTCAGAATACCCATTTATACCCATATTAGCGGTTTGGCTATGACCAGGATCTATATAAATGTCCCATCCTTCAAGTCCGGTAACTTGGCTTAAAGTTACCGTAAATAGACCAAATAATATTCCAAGTATTTTCATTATATTATCTCACCTCAATAGTGTAAATATCACCATCGGTATAGGTATTATAAACGATATATTTTCCGAATGGTGACCAATCCGGATTCATTTCCATTAGGTCATTTGTATTTGTAATGTTGATTTTATTTGATCCATCGGAGTTAACGACAAATAATTCGGAAGAGGTGATAGTATATCCATCGTCTTTAGCTACCATGTAAACAACTTTGGAATTATCCGGCGACCATGATGGATGACTCCCTATGCCTAAATCTATAGGGATACTTCCATCTATATGGCTAATCCACAAATTACCACCTAGTACTTCATAACAGATTAATAATCTATTTGGAGAAACAACCATATCGATTATTTCTCCTTGTTGAGAAAAAATAATTTGCGGTTCGCTACGCAGGTTATCCACAGAGTATATATTATTGTTCAGGAAATAGTAAAAAGGATCTACACTCTGCGAAGGATTATGAAAATGTTTACTAGACTCAATGTCATAGTATTTTATTCTATGTTTATCTACAAGAGTCACTAATTGATTATTAGCCCAATCAAATTTTGGTATGCTTCCTATAGTGTAGTCAATAATTGTCATTCTTTTATCACGCCAAATATCCCAAACGCTTAGTCGATTTGTTCTTCGCCGGTTATTATATTTTGCACCTAAAGAAAGGATATGTTGACTATCTGGTGACCACTTTTTCCAAAACCCAGAAGAAGGTTCTTCTGTAAGTGTCTTTATCTCTCGGGTGCTTAGCTCAAATATAGTAATACCGGAATAGTTTGCTGACGAAAAAGCAATATATGCTTCATTAGGAGACCAAGTTGGTTCCAAATAGTAGTCTTGCTCTACCAGTAAATTGGGATGCCCAACAACTTCAACACTCTCTTCGGCTGATAATGAAGTTCCTACGAACCACATAACTGTTATTATTATTATCTGTATCATGATAAAAACTATTCCTCTTTAGCATTTATAACAACACATTTTATATTATAAAAAAGCCCCCAAATTAATCTGGGGGCTTTAGTCTTATTCTGAAATATTAAGGTTACTTAACTAACGTTACTCTCTTTGAGAATGAAACTTCAGTTGAGGTTAAACGGTAGATATATGTCCCTGAAGGAACTGCATTACCGTTATTATCATTTCCGTTCCACGTTACTTGGTGAACACCATTAAAGTGCCAGCCTTCTGCCAATGTTCTAACGGATTGACCTAACATATTGAAGATCTCCAATTTGGCATTTCCGGTACGACCAACTTCATAATTAATCGTTGTGGATGGGTTGAACGGATTTGGATAGGCACTATGCAACGCGTATCCCCTAGCCACAATAGAAGAGTTTCCTTCTTCATCGATAGCCAGTGATGTTGGGTTGTCATTATGCCAGATTTGAATTACGTTGGTAGAAAAGTCACCAACATAGATTGTTTTGCCATCAGCTGAATGAGCCAATGAACGTGGATTACAGGTAACACCTGTTGCAGCTAATTCAGAGGCATTATCTTCAGCTGATACACTTTGGCCAATGCCAAAATCGTCAACTAACTCTCCTGTATTTGGATTGAACCCAGCCCATCTTCCTGCGTAAGGATGAGGACTTGAGATGCCTTCAGCAAAATATGAGTACCAACCCGGATCAGTATCACCAGCCCACAGAACACCAAGGTTCCATTGGAGTGTTTCCGCCCACATATTGACGTTTCCGGTTGTGTCAGTTCCGCCATTATCCCATGTATGTTCTACACCACCATACATCGCAACTGAATCGTAGGCAGTACCTAAGAAGTTTGCTTCCAGTACAGTAATACCACCTGAGTTCCAAGTAGAACCTAAAAAGATACGATTAGCATCAGGAGTGACTAAGGTTGATCGATTATAGCTAACACCTGCTGGGGATACTGTGGTTTGAGTACTAAAACTTGCATCCACTTTAACAACTGGTCTTGATGCGCCACCTACCCAACTTACATAGACATTACCATCTTGGTCCACGGACGGTTGAGTCAACGAGCTCATGCTTCCTTCTTCGTCGTATGCAACGTCAAAAGAATTCATCATTTCACCGGTTTGATAGTTAAAGCGATAAAGTTTATTTGTGGCATAGATGATATTACCATCAATATCAAGAGCCATCCCTTTACCACTGTAGGTTAGTGTATCACCGGCAGCAAATCGTAATGGAGAAAATGCTGTGTGCTCACCATCAGGAGTAAACACAAAAATCGGACGTGTTTCTACTGTATCGATTGCGCCTGTTCCATCATCGACGAACAAGGTATCGCCTGCAATATGGCCATGCATAGCTACCCAAATATTTCCATCAGGGGCTACTACAGTACCATGGATACCATATCCATCGCTTCTGGGCATTTCATAGTCATAGAAGATTCCTTGAAGCTGCCAGTCATCTGCGAGAGAAAAACCGGACAGTACAAGAACTATCAATGCACTTTTTATCAGTTTATTCATGATATTTCCTTTCATGAGTTGATTGGTTTCAGAATAAGTTTAATTCTAATTAATTATTGTCGACCATAATATGGCGCACCTTCTACCCTTGTGTCTATTTTATGTATGGCTTTGTTTTCACCTTTGTAATTCATATATAAATAGTTTCCTGTACCCCATTCTAATTTAGTGATCGGAGGTGAAATAATCTTAGGATAATAGGGTTCAAGATTTCCATCTATCGATAAAGTCATCACGCCGTATCCTTCGTCGGAGCTTAGGAACATATTACCATTAATATCAAACGTTAAACTGGTGATATTGCCTTCCGTTCCGGATTCTCCTGTCCAATCTAAGATCAACATGGTTTCTCCCAGCTCACCAGTTTCAGATAATATTTCGTTTCTCCATACTCCAACAGATGGAACAGACGGGTCATCACCAGAATACTTCCCAGCAACATACACATGGTTATTAAAAACACGCAAAGCAGTAATGTTTGTCTCTTCATAAGGTTTAGCTACACTTACTGACATATTAGACGTAATCAGATATACAGCTTGTCCACTTCCGCCAGCAAATAGGTTACCGTTAACGTCAAAATCCATTGCAATAGCTAAACCCGGGAGTACAGCATAGCCTAACCCACCACTAATTAAATTAATTTGAATTAAGTATGGGTTTCCACCATCCGTAAAATAAATATTTTGATTCGAGCCTAAGATTAAACATTTAGGTACGATTCCTAAATTGTAGGGTGTTAAATCTAAATATTGATAGATTCTTTCGCCATAAGGAGCTAACAATTTTTCAATACTAATTGATTGCCCGGCACTTAAACCTAATAATAAGTTCTCTTCAGTGTCAGTTGTTATTCCATAAATACTCTCTTCAAAGCTATCGAATGTCCCGTATTCGACTAATCTTGGGTATAGTTTGTACGGAAAGTATTCACCAAATAAATATGCACCCTGTACAGCCACTTTAATTGTAATGGAGTCAGCGGTTAAAGAAGGTGGGCTTACCGTTAGCAGTGTATCGTTAGCTTCGAGTATCTCGCCTAAATAGGAGTTAAAGAACACCATAATATCATCAGAGTTTGCACTAAAATTATCACCATGGATGTAAACAATATCCGCGCCGGCAAATGCACTGTCAGAAGGAAATACTTGAGTAATAACCGGATCCGGATTTGGTGTATCATTTGGATTCCAAATATCACTAGGATATTGGTTGTCTTGGCACCCCCAAAACCCGACAAGGCTTATTGCTACAACTAATATTAATTTAACAAACGTATTATTCATATGACTCATGTTATGACCCTTTTGAGCTAAATAGCAATATTTAATGAAAACCGTTGGACATTATCAAAGACACCAAAAGGTGTATATGCATAATCAATCTCTAATAGCATGCCTGATATTGTTTTTTGTATCCCTATACCGGCAGTTAAACCACGCTGATCGTAATTATACAAGTATCCGCTTCTAAGCACCAACAAATCAAAAAGTGTATATTCTAATCCGAGATTTATCCGTTCGCTATATGAACGTGGATGAAGTGCATCAATCGAAAGAATCAATGATTGTTGTTTAGCTTCGAAGCCTATCATACTCATTAAATTAACTGAGGCCCCCATGGTAAATGTTAGAGGAAGCTGAAATCCTTCAGTTTGATACTTTATTTCCTGCGAAAAATTACGAATAGACATACCGAATGAGAAATCATTCCATCCCGTATAATACACGGTTCCAAAATCAAATGCGATAGCTTCAGCAGTATTTTTAATAACAGAATTTGAAGTATCAGTAGCCGGTATAACATTTCTTCCTAAATATTGGTATGCCTTTTTTATATGAAGTCCTACTGAAAATTTATCGGAGAGAGATTTTGCGTAACCCACGCCTATAGCTGTTGCTATTGGATATATTATTTCAGTATCCTTATAGCCTTGGTCGTTATTCCAGACCATAGTGCCTTGTATATCGCCATAGTCTACATTTTGCAGTGTAAAACCAAAAACTCCGTACCGCCCATTATTTGGGCTATAAGATGCCGAAACTGAGGTATGGTGGATATCAGCAATCCATGGATTGTCACTTATCCTGACATCGATTAAGTTATTTTGTGTTGACATACCAGCAGGATTAAAAAACAGCGCGGACGAATTTAATGGTAAAGTTGTCACAGCTTCTGCCATTCCGCCTGCACCTGCATCGGATGTTACGCTAAGGAATTGAAAACCTGTTTGCGCTAATTTTATATCAGCAGCAAAAATGGTCGATATATTAGTTATTCCCAATAATATTGCTAAGATTATGTTAATATTTTTCACTGCGCCACCTAATTATTAATGATAGCCATTTTAATAAAACCTTCACTTTCTCGATTAAATGAAATAAAATATGTACCTTGCGCCATCTCATATTCACTTCTTGAGCGAATGACAGAACATTCCGCAATTGTTTCCAAATCTAAAATATCAGATGAAGGTATTACAACTAAGCCATCATTTGATTTAAAAAGATAGTCATTAGATTTATTCGTTGCTATGATGTAGTTACCATCTGACACTATATCTATCAGTAGATAGCTAACCCCAATCGGCTGACATACTGACCATGCATTTTCATTGCTTTCTGTGATTACAGCCATTGAATCCGTAGACAACCAGGATATAGAATCTGCTAACGTTAAGGCTGTCGTATCAGAATATAATATTGAGCTTCTGGCTATCATCGTGGAATCCGAATTTAATAATGAGCATATTTTTTCATCAACATTACTCATTATAAAACTTTCATTCTGATAATCCTCGAAAAATGTCTCACAACCTGAAAATATAGAAACGATTAATATTAGCAATATGAACTTCGTTATGTATTTTATTCTCATTTTATTTACCTAATTACAATAAATTTACGTATAGTACTCTCACCTAATGGTGTTTCAATATGAGCAATATACAATCCACTGGTTACAACTTGTCGTGATGAGGTTATTGAGTTCCATGCTTCATCACCACTGCCATCGTTATGTTGAATTGTTTTGATTAAATCTCCGCGTTCGGTAAATATACGAATTGTGCATTCTCCTGGAATATTTAAGAACATTAATCTGTCAGGAGCAGAAACTCCGTATTGTATGTCTCGACTTGCGATGTTATATGGATTAGGTACTACCCGTACACTATTCAAAACTCCGGGAGGTCGCTTTAAAAAAGCAGCAGAATTCGTTCGTGCATAATAAAGACTGCTTGTTAAAGGTTTCCCACCACTTATAGAACCATCATCTAATACTTCTAAATAATAGTAATAATCAAATCCTCTGATAGGACTAACATCGCTGAATTCTGTCATCCCGGGACTTAAGTCCCAGACATTGGCGATTGTTTCATCGATTCCAATAATCTCTCCACTATTAATATCATATTTAAAAACAGTCGTATCGGGTTTGAATTTCAGTCTAGTAATTCGGTAACCGTCAAATCCAGGATTATCTTCAGCTTCACTAGACCATGTAAGCACAATTTTATCTCCACCTGATGTTATTGTAAAAGTTGATGGTGGTTTAGGAGGTTCTGGGATATCAAAATTATTAATATAATTATTTCTAGCTCTTTTAAATGTATTAAAAAGTGAATCGACCCCAGTAAACACCCAACTATTTTTATACCCAATATCACCGGTAGTTTCACGGCTATAGTTTGTCATCATATATTCTTGAGCAGTTGATGTGTTTAATGGATAATCAGACGTATGCATACTGTTTTTCCAATTCTGACCAACTTTATAACACATTTCTCGCGAAAGCCCGCTTACTGCTTCAGCCAAAACAATTCGAACAGAGTCTCCAGGTTCTAGGGTATATGGTCCATAGCCAATCCCTTGAGACGTACCACCCGGATTACTTTCACCACCTGGACTGAACTGATTTGCATTTCCAGCCCCTATTTGTTTTGCTTGAGTTTCCTCAGGGTGCCCTTGCGTCATATATAGATATTCTTCGGTCATTCTTGAAGAGTTATATTGGTTGCTCCCTGCATCAGTTAGAGGATCATCTGACAACATGTACCAAGTTGTCGATGGCTGTGAAAGATCGTCAGAGGGGTCTGTAGGACTTATGTCTGCATGGAGCGTTACAATACCAGCAAACTGAGCAGCTCCTAAATGTCCTTCACCTGGTTCATTCGGACCACCGATATTATCAAAACCTGCTCCGGAATGATATCCATGCCAGGAAAATGATGCACGCATAGGAATACCATCTTCATAGGTTTGATCAAGCTCACCGTCAGGGCTGATAGGAGTCTCTCCAATAACCTCATTCATGGTGTTATGACCCCAGGCAGCACTCTGTGGTAGCCAGTTTCCGTCGTAAACCATTCCCTCTCTGCTTAAAGCATATCTATACTGAAAATATGGCGTAAATCCCTCGATTGTTTGTTGTTGCTGCGTAGAGCAATCCCCATTAAAGCAGCCATTATTTTTAAATACATATTCAATAATGTGATAGTTTTGATGCTCAGGATTGGCAAAAGCATAAATCCTTCTAGTCATTTCTATTCCCATAGATGTTTGTACTCTATTAACCAGCATTCTATCTGATGATAATGTTTCATCTACTACATCTACTTCATCCATATACTGGAGGTTTGTTGCGGGATCACCGTCAACAAATACTTGTGGATGATTATATTTCCCATAAAGTGTAAACTCTAAGGGTATCGTCTCATTTTTTGTATCAATAAATCTTGGCCCAACATGGATAACTTTGTGTTCATACGTTTTGCCTCCAATTGGATCTACAAAGTTTGTAGCTCCCAGCCACATTGCTTTGGCAGCTTGGTTATCCTGCACCGGATAAAAAGCCGGCCATCTGAGTCCATCTTGCTGATCTGTAATCTGTCCAGTGCGTCCTGTTTCTATTTCACACCCTCCTTCAGAATACCAATTTTGCAGATCACCGATGGCAATCCATTTGGTTTGTTCCGCCATCAGTGGCACACTTAATGTAATAAGCATTATGCTTAAATAATATCTCTTCATAATTCTTCTCATCGTTAAAAATCGTAGCTGATGTTAATTCCAAAGTATATATCTCTGGGGTTGAGGAACACAAAATGTTCTATATTCGGCATATCTATGTAGGCTTTATTGTTGATAACCCAATCAAAATAATCTTGGTCAACCTCTGACCATCCTTCAATTTCATCATATTGCACATATGTTTCTGATGTGTTATCATAATAAATAGCGACACTACTCGGATCGTCTTCGTACTCAATTGCAGACGACCACTCAATAGGGACAAAATCAATATTTTCCGGTCTTACATCTCCAGGCTGATCTTCTCCCGAAAAGTAATGATATCCTAAATCACTGACCGTTTTTTCCGGCAAATGAAGTGACTGCATATAATCATCGTAATCATACTTATCTTCAAACCCATATCCAGAGAAATTTTTTATATTCAAAACATTGTAAATATCACCATAGAATTTTACGTTTATGTTTTTGATTTTTAATGTCTTAGATAATTTAATATCAAAATTTTTATTATCTTTGTACTGAAAGTTATACTTAATTCCACTTACCTTATTTGGATTATACGTAAACCATCCACCCTTATTCCATCTTGATATTAAATTCAGATGCCAATCTCCAAATAAGTAATTATTTACAAGTTTGGGTCCAAAATTTAAAGGTGTATGAAAATCAACCACAGATTTAACTCTTGGGATTGGTCGTGGCTTAGACTGTTGAGGGCTCCTCAACAAGAAATCCCTCTGTTCAGATGGATTCTCGTGATATTCTTTTACTCCAAAATACCCGGATGTATTCACACGATACTCAAAGTTTATATTTCCAGTTATCCACTTTCCTCGTAATTTGGACAACTCTAGCTCTATTCCACGAATATCTTCATAACTATTCGCTGTCAGTTGATAATATATTACTTTATCATTCGCACTAAAATAATGTGTGTAATCTTGTTGATCTGATATATCTTTATAGTAAGCTGAAACATGAATAAGGTATTTTTCATCTAGAGCATGGTCATATCCCAATTCATAAGAGATAGTTTTTGCTAATGGCAGTTCAGGATCCCCGATTGTCTTTACTTCGTTGCTGTTTCCACGGCGTATTCTAAAAAGTTCCTGTGCAATCGGCAACTGTCTGTAGTGGCCATAGTTAAAATATAATTTAGATACATTCGTGATTGGATGTGAGATAGATAAACGAGGTGAAAATGCTAATTCCGGTTTAATACTCTTTTTGTCAAATTGATTATCAATTTCTTCAGAATAATTAGATGAATAAAAATCTTCGTCATAAGTATCAACTTCATACCACTTACTATTTGGATTAACATAGTCTATTACTAGTCCTGCCATACCGACGAAACCTTTAAATTCCATTTTATTCTGAGCATAAGTAGATAATCTATATGGATTTTTGTCAATAGTAGTCCAGTAGTTGCCATCAGGTAAGAATTCATTTCTAGATCCATATTCCAGATTTAGCTTTGTAGAAATAAATTCAAAACCGGTCTTGAATTGATTAAATTGATTTAGTTGAGCTAAATAGTCGACTTTCAACGTAAATGTTTTAACACGACTTGTATCTCTTGATGTACTTATAGCACCTCCAAAATTTAGAGTACCCTCTATACTGGACTCCGGACTTCCCTGAAAACCATAAGGTGCATTATTTGCATACCAACCATTTTCTTCCTCACCAAATATTAATAGTAATGTACTATCACGCTTTGGGCCGTGCCAAGTATGATACTGTTTATCATCAATTTTTGCCAAAACTTCATAAAAAGTAGCACTATTTATCTGATGGGTATATTTCAGAGCATAGGTAGAATTATTAACAGATGTCGGTGACCAATAATCATTGGTAAATATCCTCCATGGCATTGTAAAACCGCTTCGATTAACCTGTGAGGCTAGTTGATATGTGCTGGACATAATAGTGCCTAAACCACTTCTTGATGAGGTTGTTGCATCCATTGTACCTTGTAAATGAGAAAATGTTAGTTTTTTATTCTTGCTTAAATCCGACGTTAGCCTAAAAAATGTTGATGTGTTTTCAACACCAGGAGTAGTAATATGATAAAGATACATGTTTTGTTTCGAAAGAATAGATGCAAAAAATCTTAGATTTCCAAGCTTGTTACTAATAAAAGGAACCGGACCGCCAAATCCTGCATCAATTGTGTAGTCCGCTTCTGCAATTGCTCCGTTTTTTCTATGCTGCCATGTAAAAAGTTTTTGAGCACCGGATGCAGTCAAATCATCAGAAGGATCTTCATTTGACAATGTCTGTTCTGACACGCTATTCCATCCATCAAATGACGGATATTGCCGCTGGGTATATTTGTCCCATGCACCACTATATGTTCCATCCCAACATACCTCGTCGTCCAAATAAGGACGTAGCCAAAACGAATTCTCATCATATGGTGATTGTCCAAAATGTTTTTGTCCTGAAGGACTTTGCCTATACATAATTGTCCCAGAGTACTTATCCGGTGAGCCTTCCTTAGTCACAACGTTTACAACACCTGATCGTACGTTGCTGTATTCAGCGCTAAATCCACCGGTTTGAACACTCACATCTTGGATCGCACTTAAAGGAATTCCCGTTGTTGGCTCTCCTGTCCTCTCATCATTTAAAACAATTCCATCTACCATGAACATTGTTTCGTTTGTATTACCGCCACGAATAGAGAAACCAGAGACACCAGCTTGAAGGCTCAATATTGAAGACACACTGCTTACAGGTAGTTTTGCAATATCTTTAGATGAAATACTTTTTTGGCTTGCAGCCACGTCCACCCGAACGACTTTTTGCTGGGCTAAAACAACAACCGTTTCACCTTCTAATGCTTCTGAGTCCATCGTAATATCAATACTGGCAGTAAGGTCAATCTCAACACGAACATCCATCACCATTTTTGTGGCATATCCAATCATCGAAATCTTTAAATTATATGTGCCAGGAGTTACGTTAAGAATGGAGTAATATCCATTTATATTTGAAGCTGCACCCATGGATGTTCCACTTATCACCACATTAGCGCCTATAAGAGGCATTCCAGTTTCAGTGTTTGTAATTTTACCCGCTATTTTTCCTGAGACTCCGGCAAATACCTGTGTTACAGAGAGTGCAAAAACCATTATTATGAAAACTTTTTTCATTGAAATGCCCATTATGTTTAAGAATACGAGAACAAAGTTTACCTTGATTATTTTTTTTAACAAAATTATTTTCTACCGAATCACAATAAATTTAATCATCCCCGTATCTTCATTAGAAAACTTTATTTCTTGGGTTTCGGTGTCATGCAATTCAGCTGTTACTCGTATATGTGCAATATATATTCCACTTACCAATACTTGTCGGTTCTTTGTGATTAGATTCCAAGTCTCATCGCCACTGCCATCCCGATGATAAATGGTTTTAATAAGGTCCCCTCTTTCAGTATAAATATTGATATCACACTGTCCGGGGATATCCAAAAACATTATTTTATCACGTTCAGATGGATATTGTAATCTAGTAGCTGAAAAGTGATAGGGATTTGGAACGACACGCACATCTTTAAAACTACTACCTGCTTGCCGTCTTAAATATGCAGGGGTGTTAGTCTTTGTAAAATACCTACTACTTTCTAATGGACCTCTAGGATTAAGAATCCCTTCCATATTTAATGAGCCATCGGTGAAAGAAGAGATATAATAGTAATACGAAAATCCACGAATTGCTGACATATCTTCAAAATCATGTACATTAGGTGTGGCTTCATAAATCAACTCATAGGTGGTGTCAGGTTTTCCCGTCGCTCTATATAATCGATATCCGGCAAAGTTACTCTCATTTTGAGAAGGACTCTCTTGCCATGACAGGTAAATCCGATCACCACCTGATTGTACATTAAACATAATTGGTGGCTGCGGGGGTTTCGGAATATTAAATGCTGAATCATAATTTCGTTTTGCCCTACTAAATGTTAGGAGTATTGAATCCTTCCCTGTAAATACCCAACTTCGTTTATACTGGTCTTTATCGCTGGTCGTCGTTTCATCTGGAAGAATAAATGGTCCATTGTCGTTTGGATCATCATAAGCTAACTTCCAACGTTCTCCCACAGATTTACATCGTTCACGGCTAATACCATTTATTCCCTCAGCCTCTACAATTGATATACTTTCACCATGAGCTAAATTAAATGGTCCGTATGTAATCATTACATTAGTACCTCCACCATCTGAATGTACCGTATAAGGATCTGGATTAGTTACATAGACTTCATCAAATCTCTCATTTCCACCTTTCCCAAGAAAGGGATTGCCACTTAACATATCATAAAGGTTAATCATGCTTAACTCGTCCGATGGCCTAAGATCACCAACTCCAGGATATGTATCTCCGGCATGCCAACCCAAAAATACAGGCTGCATAGGGTCATCTGCTTTAATTGTACCACTTTGATCAACATGAATTACAACTGTACCCGCATGGTGCGGTGAAGTTAGCCTACCTTTTTCTGAAAGATCCGGAGCACCAATATTATCGAAGGTATTTCTCCCGGCCTGTCCTGCCCAAGAGAAGCCGCATCTAAGCCATTCTACTATTGAATTTTCTTCAGTAATTGTCTCCAAATAATGCCGTAAGTAATTCTCCCCTCTTTTTGTTACCATTGAATGCTTTCCCCAGGATTGTCCATCTCCAATATTCCAAGTCCCCTCTCTTCCTCCACTATACCTGGTACCCCATCCAACACGAACTCCGCGCAATGAATCTGACAACTCTATTTCTTGATCCCAATCAGTATTCCCCGTGTTTGTAAATGTGAATACTTTTATAAAATAGTTATCATGATACTGCTGTGAGAACGCATAAATCTTTCTCTCCATTGTCAAACCCATAGAAGTATTAACAATATTGGTTATTAGACGATCAGAAGGCAAACTCAGATCAATTTCGTCAACATCCTTTGAATAAAGAGTCGAAATATCTTTCCCATCAACATAAACCGTCGGGGATTGAAATTTAGCCGTCTGCTTTAATTCCACAGGAAATAATCCACTGCCTACATAGTCCATTGCAAAATATAATCCATATTTACTCCAGTGATAATTTGTTTCGTCCGTAAAATCCTCGCAGGCAACCCACGATCGTTTAATCACCGAATTATCTTGAAAATTATAGTCAGCCGGCCATCGCAATCCTTCGTAATATGAATTATTCCATGCTCGTTCCGATCCATAGGCGGAAAAGTGGCTCTGTAAAGAGCCAACTCTAATATACCGTTTTGATGTTTCATTAACCTGCCCGTTCAAGGATGAAAGAACGCCTATCAACATTAGTATGTAAAGTCCTTTGTTAAAATTCAATTTGAACTCCTATCGAAATATCTCTTGGATCAAGAAAAGTCAGACTTCTAAAGTTAGGCATATCAATATACGCTTTAGTTCTTAGTATTTCTTTATCTCTTCTTGTCGGATTATTCGGGTCAATTGGATTGTATGGAGTATACTCAACGTTAGGCAATCGATAATCCCCAAGTCGATCATTGCCGCTCTCAGTTCCTTCTTCCCAAGACAGATGCAAGGATTCAATATAATCTACATAATCATAGTAATCAGAAAATCCTGAGTAGCTCAGGAATCTCAGATTTAATACATTGTAGATATCAGCAAATATTTTTACCTTAATGTTTGACACGTTGATTGTTCTATCAATTCTTAAGTCTAGACCATACTTATCTTTCCACTGAACATTATCTCTAATTCCGGGTGTATTATCTGGATTATAAGTAGCAAAAGCGCCTGTTTTATAGTAACCTATTGTGCTAAATATCCAATTCGATAACGGATAGAATTCACTCAACACTTTTGGTCCAAAATTTACGGGAGTATAAAAACTAAGTTGAGTCCTGATATATGGCCTGGGGTTTGGTTTCTCCTGATAAATATTAGTTCTTTCGTACTCACTCTGAAGATTAGGGTCTTGAAAATATTTTAACAAACCAAAATATCCTGATGTTTTCACCAAATATGTAAAATTCATAAATCCGGAGAACCATTTACCACGTGACTTAGAAAAAGAAAGTTCCAATCCGCGAATATCCTCGTAGTTATTATTGGACGCTTTCTTATATTGCACAGAATTATCTACATTCTGGTAATAAACCCACCCTGATTGATCGGTAACATCTTTATAATATGCAGTTATATTGACTAACAATGAATTATTGAAACTTTTTGAGTATCCAACTTCGTAAGCGATTGTCCTTTCTAATGACATATCCGGGTTTCCCATATGAGTAACAAGACCGTTGGACTCTCTTTGTAATCTAAACCTATATGCAGAAGCCGGTTCAGAATAGAAATGACCATAGTTAAAATAAAGTTTTGAATCGTCTGTAATGGGATGTGAAATCCCGAGGCGTGGGCTTGCAGTTATCACAGATTTTGATTTAGTCTTTTCAACTTCCTCTTCAATATCATTGCCTAATCCTTGAGAATAATACTCATCATAAACATCTAAAGTATATATGTCAGCGTTGGCGGATGAAATTTCTGCGCGAACACCTATATTTGCAATAAACCCTTCGGTTTCTATTTTGTCTTGTATATATATTGCACCACGATAAGGAGAAATATTATATACCAAACTTCTGTTCCAAGTAGACATAGAAGGATTTACAGTTGACGATTTTACATTATAATTATTTATAGTAAAACTTAATCCTGACTTTAGCTGGTGCCGGTTGTTTATTTGGTTTACATAATCCAACCTTCCAAGTATAGTTGAGTTGACTGTTTTATCTCTACCAAGATTCATCCACCCTCCAATACTCATTCCATCATAACCTGTCTCTCCATACCCCCAATATCCATAAGGTGCTTCATCTACAAAATAATTTGGAATTACTTCGTTGGTTTTACTCGTGTCACGTTCTTCTATTTGATACGTGTTATACTGATTATTCATATACTGAAGAATAAACTCAAAATACTCATTAGGATTAAACATGTGGTTGATCTTCAATCCGAACATTTTACGGGAAATAGTTGTTGGAGAATAATAACCAGGCATGAATATAATACTGTTACCGGAGCTTCCATTGATGATATTTGCAACATCATATGTTGACTCCAGTACCGAACCTGTTGGAGTTGTTTTCCATACATAGGGAGATACAGAATGCGTTTCCCCCAATAATGTAGTTATGTTTACTTTTGTTTGTTTTGACAAATGTGCGAGAAGTTTAAGACGTGTAGAATAGTCAATATTTCCATCCATTGATAACGGTATAACAAACATGTTTTCTTTATGATGATGGCTAAGAGAAAATCTAAGATTTTTATTCTGAACTCCAAGAAATACTGGTAACGGGCCACCAATTGTCGCATCAAAATATTGATCAGGTCTTTTTATTACTCCATTTCTTCTATGTTGAAATTCAAATAATTTTTGTAAACCTTCAGGTGTTAAGTCATTATTTGGGCTATCATCATTCATTAGTATATATGATATTTCATTCCAACCCTCAAAAGCAGGATATTGTTTCTTCCTCTGCTCATCCCAACTTCCATTATCAGTACCAGTCCAACAGACATCGTTATCGAGATAGGGTCTTAAAAAATACGAATTAGTATCATAAACTGAGGTATCAAAATGTTTTTGGGCAGGTGGACTATAATTCATCATAAACGATCCATGATACTCGGATAGGGAAGCATCATCAGTTATTATGTTTATCACTCCGGAACGAATATTTCCATATTCAGCATTAAATCCACCAGTTTGAACTTGTACTTCTTTGACAGTACTCAGGCTAACAGATGTATAAGGCTTGTTTGACCTCTCATCATTCAGTAAAAATCCATCCACCATAAATGCAGACTGCGATTCTGAGCTTCCTCTAATTTCCAACCCTTCAATCCCTGCTTGTAACCCAATAACTTGAGAAATATCCGTTACCGGAAGAAACGCAATGTCATCCGACTCAATATTTAAGTAGCTGCCTGAAACACCCATATCTACAATGTTTTTGTTAGCTTGAACGACAATTTCATCAAGCGTTAATACTTCGGTAGACATTTTAATATTTCCAACATCTGTAGTTTGATTAATATCAACTCTAACATTCCTCATTCTAACGCTTCCGTAACCAATCATAGATAATCGTAAATCATATGTACCGGGGGAAATATTAATTATTACAAAAGCGCCCTCCGAATCTGCTGAAGACCCCATCGATGAATTAACAATACTAATGTTTGTCCCTGGTAATCTTTCTCCTGTATCTTTATCACTAATCACACCGCGAACTTTTCCGGTAGTACCACCATAAATAAAACTAAGCAATAAAAAGACAAAAGATAGCATTTGGAGTCGAATTAATTTTAATTTAATTTGGCTGAACATATTTTATCATCAAATGATGTAGTGAAGTTAATGAGAATTTTACATTCCGAATAAAACATTTTGGTAAATAATGGAATTAATTCAATAAATTCCCACAACAAAATCACACAATTTTTCACCATTGAATTTCTTAAACATACTTCGACTGTCGCTATCATTGCTTATTCTTTCGGGATGCAGTCAAATTCCGAATATTCATCAGACGGACGGTAGCCTACTTCTGATCAGGAATATTAATAAAGTGATCGAATCTTCAAAATTGCAGCCGAATCTTGGAATTAAAGTTGTTTCTCTTAATTCCGGAAAAACTCTTTATTCACTTAATTCCGATCATCTGTTTACACCCGCCAGCAACAATAAACTTTATACGGCAGTTACTTCTCTGAAATTCTTATCACCTGACTTCCGTTTTTCTACGTCCGTTACCCATAAAAATAAAAATATCGCTATCATCGGAGGAGGAGATCCTGACCTAACCTTGAATCAGCTGGATACACTTGCCCAAGTCGTCAGTCATGCAACGACTCAAATCGATACGCTTTTTATAGATGATACGTATTTTGATTCCGTTCATTATGGCGAAGGCTGGATGTGGGATGAAGGGCATTGGTGGTATGTCGCTCCTGTAAGCGCTCTTACAATAAATGATAATTGCATGGATTTTTACATTTCTCCCGGCGATATCGGCAAACCTGTCAATTACGAGATTTCACCGAATACCGATTTTATTTTGGTAACAAACAATTCCGTTACCGTTAATGATACCACCGGATTTGAAAAATTCTCCATTGATCGTGATTGGTTTAATCACACTAATAATTTTATAATTACCGGTTATCTCATGGATACAACCGCCACAGATACATTTTACCGCAATATAGAAAATCCTGCCCTTTATACCGGCACCGTCTTCAAAGAAATGCTTGAATCATACGACGTTACCATAAACACAATTGTAAAAGGTGTTATGTACGGCAAAACCCAAATTGGCACTGAAGTCAATTCTCCTCCGCTGATAGAATCGGTTACAAACCTGATGAAAGAAAGTGATAACCTTACCGCAGAGATGTTGGTAAAAACAATCGGACACGAATCTTCTGGCAGTCAGGGCAACTGGATAAACGGACTTACCGCTGTAAAAAAGTTTCTCCAAAACGAAATCGGGATTGATACAACGATGTTAAGACTCGCCGACGGCTCTGGAGTTTCACGATACAATCTTTCCACGCCCAGCCAATTTATCAAATTACTAACTTATGCCTATCTATCACCGGATTTCAGGGATACGTTTATCTCTACACTACCGACCGGAGGCTGGGACGGAACTCTGAAGAACCGCCTGAAAACTGAGGTTGGAAAAAGAATTCATGCTAAAACCGGTACCCTCTCCGGGGTAAGCTGCCTGTCCGGATATGCATTCCCACTGTCGGGTGAACCATTGGCATTTTCAATCATGATAAACGGCTATGTCGGTTCTGCCAAACCTTACCGTAAACTTCAAGATGATATTTGTAAAATACTCGTCACTCATTAACTCAAATTTTTTCCTCCTAATCATAATCTTAATCCAATAACATGATAAAACCTCCAAAACTCAAATCAAACGCCACCATCGGAATTATAAATCCTTCCTATTGGCTGGATGAAGAAAAGTTTAATCGAACAGCAAAAATATTCACCGACCGCGGATTTAACATTGCCCGCGGAAAATCAACGTACTTAAAAAGTAATCTATTTGGCGGGACACCGGAAGATCGCGCTCAGGATATTATGGATATGTTTGTAAATCCTGATATTGATGCTATCATCTGCGCACGCGGCGGTTACGGTGCTAATCGGGTACTTCCTCTTCTGAATTATGACGTGATCAAAGCCCATCCGAAAATATTCATGGGATACAGTGACATCACTGCATTTAATACGTCGATTACGCAAAATACTGGATTAGTCACTTTCCACGGGCCAATGTTGGTCACCTTCAGTGATGGATATGTTGAGTACGATTTTTCGCATCTGATAAAAACATTATCGGGGAATTCACCTCACATCATATCATCGCCGAATGAACTCCCTGCCAAAATACTTAAATCCGGCATAGCTGAAGGACCGCTTTGGGGCGGGAATCTTTGCTTACTCCTGAATCGTCTGGGCACATTGGATCAATTGGACACGAATGGAGCAATCCTATTTATCGAAGATATCGGGGAAAAGTTATACAGATTCGACCGGATGATGTATCACATGAAAACAGCAGGAATGTTCGAGAACATTAAAGGACTTATAATCGGTGAATTGGTTGCCATGGAAGACACTAATCCACCGTTCGGAAAAACATCAAATGAAATTGTCATGGATGTTTGCGGAGATCTCGATATCCCGATTGTTACTAACTTCCCGTGCGGGCATGGTAAATATCAGGCTACTATGCCGATATCAATTCCGGTTGAACTAAACACCAACGGAGAGTTACCAACATTAACACTTATGGAATCACCGGTAATCTAGTTGAAAGTAATAAGTATAAAGTTCAAAGTAAATTGCGTGAATGGTGAACGATTACACCAACCCATCACAAGTAACCAATTTACCCCCGAAAAAATACGGGGTCATCACTACGTTACGACAATAACCTATTTACAACTCACAAGGAGATATAATGCTTAACTACATTTGGTTTGGATTGATGGCCATCGCATTGATCGTCGGTGCCATCAACGGAACATTAACCGACGTTACTCAAGCCGCAATTGGATCTGCAAAGACAGCCGTTGATATTGCGTTAGGTCTAATCGGTATTATGGCGCTTTGGCTTGGCATTATGAAAATTGCCGAAGAAGGTGGTTTAATAAAAATACTTGCGCGAGCTATTCGACCTTTGGCAAGATTTCTTTTTCCGGAAGTACCGGATGGTCATCCTGCTATCGGCGCTATAATGATGAATGTTACTGCCAACTGGCTCGGTCTGGGAAATGCCGCCACTCCGCTAGGGTTAAAAGCTATGGAGCAGCTGCAGTCACTAAATCCTACCAAAGATACTGCTACAAATTCACAAATCACATTTCTGGCAATAAACACTGCCAGTATCACATTTATTCCGATGACGATCATCGCTATCCGTTCTGAGTTGGGTTCTGCCAATCCATTTGAGATTATCAGTACCGGTATATTTGCTTCAACGATGGCGTGTATTGCAGCTATTACTGCATCGAAATTATTACAGCGATTACCCGGGAATAAAAAAAGCGACCCGATGTTACAAAATTTTGATGCAAAGGAGGTTAACAATGGATAATCTGTTTACATCCATAATGCAATCTATTTCCAATGGTGCTGTACCATTTATTCTGTTCGTTGTTATCACAATTGGGATGATCAAAAAGGTCAAAGTTTATGAAGTTTTTGTCGATGGCGCAAAAGAGGGTTTTGACGTTGCCATTCGCATTATACCCTATCTCGTAGCTATTTTGGTCGCCATCGGGATGTTTCGCGCTTCCGGTGCAATGGAATGGTTCGTCAAATTGATTTCCCCTGCAACAAATTTGATTGGCATGCCGGCTGAGACGCTTCCGGTTGCTCTGATGCGTCCCCTTTCCGGCAGTGGTTCTCTGGGCATTGTAACAGAACTTATCAATCAACATGGACCTGATTCCTTTATTGGCCGTCTATCTTCCACCTTCTTTGGTAGCACAGAAACAACATTCTATGTTCTTGCTGTCTATTTCGGTGCAGCCGGGATTCGTAAATCCCGCCACGCAGTTGCAGCAGGTTTGATTGGTGATGTGGTCGGCATTTTATCAGCAGTATTTATTTGTAGAGTTTTGTTCTTGTAATTTTGAACTCCCGTTTATTAAATGAAGAATCCCCCTTATCAAAGGTGGGAGCAAGGGGGTTGTAAAAAGCACGAAATGAACACAAACCAACCTTATATATCTCCTGGAACTATTTTCAGCTTGTTAAATTACAATCCGAAACGAATGTCCATGATGTTGATATTCTTACTGATATGTGTTTCCTGCTATTCAATTCCGCCAGTTGTAGAACATTCGAACGACCTCCTCCTCCCTGCTCCATTAACACCGGGAGATACGATTCTGTTTGTGGCTCCTTCCGGCCCATTGGATAGTGCCCGTATTCTTCTGGCAAAACAGAGATTAGAAGAAAGAGGATATGCCGTGATTCATTCCAAAGATATACTACGCTCCCGGGGATATTTGGGTGGATCTGATAAACGTCGTGCCGAAGAACTTATGAATGCATTCAAACGTCCGGGAGTTAAAGCAATCTTTCCGGGGACCGGTGGATATGGAACGACCCGTATTTTAGATCAACTTGATTACGCATTAATCAGAAATAATCCTAAAACACTCATTGGGTTCAGTGATATTTCTGCTCTTCATCTTGCGATCAATAAAATGGCTCGGCTGGTCACATTTCATACGCCAAATCCGATGTATGGACTGGGCAGTGAGAATAATTTATCACCATTATCAGAACATTATTTTTGGAAAGTTTTGGTAGGAAATCATCCAAACGGATACATAATTGAATTAGACTCTTTTGGATTAACGGACTCTGTAATCGTGATAAACGGCGGAAAATGCAGCGGAGAACTAATCGGTGGAAATCTTTCACTTATCAATACATTAATGGGGACAAAGTATGAGATTGATGCTCATGGGAAAATCCTATTTATCGAAGATGTCGGAGAAGCGCCATACAGAATTGATCGTTTTTTATCTCAATTAAAACTCGCCGGGATATTCGAAAATGTAAATGGAATTATCCTTGGTAAATTCACACGAAGATCAGACGAACCACCCGACGACCCAGAAAGTTTTTCCATGAGAGAAGTGTTGGAACAATACTTTTCCGAATTAGATGTTCCGGTCATCGCAAATTACCCTATCGGTCATTATAAGGACAATATTTCACTACCGTTAGGTGTACCTGCTGAACTTGATGCTGATAACAAGATAATTCGGCTATTAACAAGCCCAACACACTAGGACAAAAGAAAGTCCCTATGACTAACTACAAAAAAGACCTCGGATTATTAGAATCAACCTCTATTGTTATCAGCCGAATTATTGGTTCCGGGATATTTCGGACTCCGGCACCAATTATGGCGCTGGTTGGATGTACCTCTTTATTTGGATTAGTATGGGTGATTGGCGGAGTTATCACTATCTTTGGTGCAGTAGTTTATGCTGAATTATCCGCAATGCTTCCAAAATCCGGCGGACCCTATGTTTTTCTTAAAGAGGCTTACGGACCTTTTACTGCTTTCATCCGCGGCTGGGCAATGTTCTTCGTCTCTGAAACAGCTTCTATTGTAGCTGTAGCACTTGTTTTTACCGAATACCTAAGCGCAATTTGGACAATCACAACGGGTGAGCCTTTTCCCTTATTTACAACTTTTATCATATCACTTTTCACCATTTGGTTATTGACTGCTATCAATATGTATGGTGTAAACTTTAGCGGAAAAGTACAAGTGTTCTTTAGTTCATTAAAAGTTGCTGCGCTGGGTGCAATCATCGGGATGACACTTACGTCTTTTTCTACCGGTAATGTTGGGAATTTCACCAATCCGCTATGGCCTGAATCTTTCGGTTGGCATACAGTATTGGCGGTAGGTGCTGCATTGCGCTATTCCTTCTTCGCCTTCAGCGGATGGGAAGGGGCAACTTACGTTGCCGAAGAGGTGAAAAATCCGAAACGCACCCTACCTTTGTCCCTCTTCTATGGGATTGCCGGTGTGATGGTATTATACATCGGCGCAAATTTAGGCTATCTTTTCCAATTGGATGCGAAAGCCATCGTAGAAAATAAGTGGGTAGCTACTGCGGCAATGAAAATCGTCCTCGGAGCATCTGGTGGAATTTTAATTTCGATTGCCGTCGCAATTAATGCTTTCGGTAATATCAGTACCCAGATTCTCTGCAAGGGTAGAACTTGGCACGCTATGGCACGTGATGGGTTGTTTTTTAAATCGTTTGGCACACTCCACCCAAAATACGGGACTCCGAACAATGCACTAATCGGACAAGGATTTTGGGCGTCGGTTCTGCTTGTCGTGTCTGTCATATCCACATATATGCAAAGCGGAAGTTCAGGGACAAATGCTTATGAAATGGTCATCGATTTCTTTTCCGCCACAAGCACAATCTTCAATATTATGGTGTTTTTGTCCATCATGGTTCTAAGGAAAAAATGGCCTAATAAAGTACGGCCGTACAAAGCATTGCTTTATCCGTGGAGTATGTACCTAGTCGTCATTCTCAACGGCGCATTTTTATTGATTACACTTATTACAGCTTTTATTCCTTCAATGATTGGAATACTCTTAACATCAACCGGTGGTATATATTACTATTTCAAGATTAATAAAAAATAAAAGTACATATTAATTTATCAATATGCTGATTCTGCCTGTACTGTAGGAAATAAAGTGTCCTCAGTACAGACAGAATATTCTAATGGATTATGAAAGGATATTACCTACTTCAATTTCCTTAAAGTAATTAACAGTACCAACTTTTAGTTCAACAGTAGCATCTTCATCACTTACGATGATGCCATGAGGATGAAGCTGCATCATACTGATTGTCCACATATGATTTACGCTCTGCTCAATCGCTTTTGATAACGCTCTTGACTTATTATGCCCTGAAACCAAAATTATGACTTCACCAGCATCCATTACGGTTTTAACACCAACAGTAAGTGCTGTTGTTGGTACTTTAGATAAATCATTATCAAAGAATCTGGAATTATCGATGATTGTTTCTTGGGTCAGGGTCTTAATCCTTGTAAGTGAGCCAAGTGAAGATCCTGGTTCATTAAATGCAATATGACCATCAGCTCCGATACCGCCCAAAAACAAATGAATACCGCCGGTGGCATCTATTTTCGCTTCATAATCCGCGCATTCTTTTGTCAAATCTTCAGCATTACCGTCTAAAATATTAATATTTTCTTTTTGAATATCAATATGGTTAAAAAAGTTATTATACATAAAAGCATGATAACTTTCAGGATGATCTTCCGCAATACCGACATATTCATCCATATTAAAAGTAACAACATGCTTAAATGACACTTCGCCAGCTTTATGTAATTTGACCAACTCCTGATAGGTTCCTACTGGAGATGAACCGGTCGGCAATCCCAATACAAACGGTTTTTCCTTTACCGGAGCAAAATTATTTATTTTCCTGACGATGTGTTGTGCCGTCCATTTACTCATTCGATCATAGTCTTTTTGTATGATTAATCTCATATTATCTTTCCCTTTATTTATTTGATAAAATTCGTTATTTGTTGATATTTTTCTTCAATGCTTTGTGCCGTATTTTTCAATGAGAGAATAAATGCATTATCTTCCATTGTGCCCCGCACTTCTGCGAAATCATCTTCTGCATTTCCATCAATTCCAAATCCAATTTTGGCAATGGAATCAAATTCTTTTCCTGCATCAGCTGTTACCATATTGAGTAGTTTTAGAGACGCCGTCTTCCATTCCTCAAAAAATGTTGCTAATCTTTCGTCGGTTAAATCAGAAATTCTCTTGTCATTCATTTTTTCATACGATTCCAAAAACCAATTCCACTCATCAGCACGATAGGCATCATAAATAGTTTTTAGGGCTGTTTGAAGTTCTTCAATGCTTGTAATGTCTCCATCCTCTATAAATTTTATCAGACGGTCCACTCTTTCCCACTGACAAAGAAGCCCGCTCATATCTATCCATCGCCCGCCATTTGAAAGACCATCTTCATCCGGGATAAATAATTCACGTAATTTAGCAGGTTTTTTTTCTTCCATTCTACGAATTACTAAATCGCCATAATATTTTTGCAACGCCAACTTATAGTAACGGCTACATGTTTTAAGGAGAAGTCTTTTTATCCTTGCTCCATTAATTTTAACATATTTTTGACTACGGTCGGTTTCTTTACTCAGCCTTAACAATGTGTTTTCTCCCTGTATCATTTTCTGAGCCGTATAAGGGGATAAAACATCGAAGATGATCAAATCTAATACATCTTTATTTTTTCGCTTATCTCGTTTCGGCCACTTTTCACCATCGCGAAGAGTTCCCACCGTAAAGAAATTCATTCCCGGCACCAACGTCGGTTGCCCGTCTTCTTCGTTGACATAAGAAAATGGAAAATCTGATGAATCAAAATTTGCCGTATGTTTCCCCATGACGACGGAAAACGCTCCCACTCTACTCGGCCATAACAAGTAGGAAAACGAACCTGTCTTGCACCCGCGTTCCATAATTCCTTGGTGTAAGGGACCAAGTTTATACATATGATTCGATTGGTTTGTCCCACTCCCGGCATTGTAAAACGAAACCATCGTTGCAATCAGAAGCGTTGAGCGATGATGAGTAACAGAATAAGGTCCGGCAAATACAGAGCATGCTTCAGAATGGAATCCTTCTGAATTTGCGAAAAATACGGAGTTCTCTGCTGAAAACTGTTTTCCGATTTTGGTTGCTTCACCAATCAAGGAACCGCTAACCATTGCACCATCAGCAACACTTGCGCCTTTTTGAATAGTGAAATCATTCATTATTACGCCATTTTCAATAACTGTTGGTGCTTCCGGTGATGAGTTAATTGTTCCGTTTTTCAGCGACTGGACACCTTTAATAACTGCAGAGTTACCAATCCGAACATTATGAATGTTTTCACAGTTCTGTATTTTTGCACCTTCTCCAATAATCGCTTGGTCATTTTTCAATGATTCTGCATATTTATCAACAAAAGTATCTAGTTTTTTAATGAGAGCTGGATTGTGACGATAAGCCACGGTCATATACGCAATTTGGGCACTGGTTTTATCACTGATTTTTAATTCTCGTCCGCCGCCTTCATTCCATACATCAATTGCATGACCGTTCCCAAATGTGGATCCTTTCGTGGATGAAATTGTTCCAACATTTTCAATCAGAACATTACCACCAACATTTAGATTTGAAAGCCACCCATTCACATTAGAAATTGAAACTCCGTCACCGATTATACAATTTTGCAGTCGTGCATTCGTAATTCCGCTTTTTCTTGCAATCCCATCTTCGATGACACTCCCATCCAGCTTTCCAAGGATAATGCTTCCCTGAAATTCAGTATGTGTAACTGAACTTGCGTCAAATTCCTTTGAGACTTCTATCAGATTCCAATCATCACATTTACAACGATTTTGGATTAACACATCTATTTGTTCACCGGATAATTTCTTTGTATTCATAATTTTATCGTGTTATTTTTACTTTCAGTTTATATTTATCGCCTCGATATATCCCTTCTAAATACTCAATCGGAATCCCGTTCTTAGAGAATGTTGTTCCTTTTACGGTTAAAATTGGCATTCCTTTTTCAATATCAAGCTTCTCGGCAATATCCTCGCTGGCCAAACCAGGTTCTAAAATATGCTCAGCTTGAGATAAAATAATTCCCAGCTCATTTTCAATATATCCATAGATTGAAAAAGTCCCGTCCGGCTCCCTATCTAACAATGGTTTTCCGATTTCCGCTTTTAAAAAAGAGGTTTCAAGAGCGACTGGCACATCCTCCAAATATCGGACACGTCGAATAATGATAATTGGTTTTTCCGGCTTTAGATGTAAACTGGCATAAGCAGCTTCATATTCATCAAAAGCAATTGTTTGAACGATATCCAAAACTTTTGAATGAGAATTAAACCCCATTTTTGCGACTTCTGCTGAAAACCCGTCTAACTTGAACAGCATTTGCGTTTTTGGAGCACGGTTAATAAACGTTCCTTCTCCCCGCTTAATATAAATATATCCTTCCCGTACTAACTCCTGAATTGCCTGTCTTACTGTCATTCTGCTTATGTTAAATTCGGCAGACAACTCATTTTCACTAGGAAGTTTTGTATCATCTTCAATCTCCCTATTTTCAATAATCTTATGCAGAATATCCCTTAACTGGATATAGATTGGAACATAAGAGTTTCGGTCAATACTGTATTTGTTATTCATGCCAGCGCCTTAATATTGTAATTGAAATAATAATCTGTCCATCTCTATCAAATATATTTTTCGATAAATATCACAGCATCCTGAACGTTTTGCACTCCCAATGCATCATCTTCATCCATTTCGATATCAAATTCCTCTTCAAAACCGGCGACTAATTCAATCGACTGCATCGAATCTGCTCCTAAATCACCGACAAACTCTGAAGATACTTCTATCTGTGTTTCGTTAATCTCAAGGACTTCCGCTACTACTTTCTTAACTCTGTTTACTGTATCAGACATTCGTTAACTCCTTTTTTGTTTAGTTATATCATTTGCCGTCTTGTACGTATCTTTTGCGATGGCGCCTTCTTCATCCGTAGGGATAACAAATACCTCTATGGCAGAATCCTGTGCATGTATTTCTGCTTCGATCCCGGCAGCCTTTTTGTTTGCGTCACTATTTAACTGAATCCCTAAATGGTTCATATTTTGCAAAATTCTTTCACGCATTTTTACACCGTTGGCACCAATTCCACCGGTAAACACAATCCCGTCCACAGAATCCAAAACGGCCATATATGCTCCAATATACTTCCGGACTTTATACGCAAATATATCTAATGCCAGTTGAGCATTTTTGTCACCGACTTCTGCCTTCTCTTCAAGGTCCCGCACATCATTGGAGGTGTCGGAGACACCTCTCAATCCTGATTGTTTATTGAAGATATTTTCAACATTCTTGATATTATATCCTTTTCGAACAAGATAAAAAATAACTGCCGGATCCAAATCACCTGTCCGTGTTCCCATCGCAACACCTTCTAACGGTGTAAGCCCCATACTTGTATCCACAGATTTTCCGTTACCAACGGCAGTGATTGATGACCCATTTCCCAAATGACACGTAATCAGGTTTACATCATACTTACCTTTTCCCATGATTTCAGCCGTTCTTCTGGCAACATATCGATGAGAGATACCATGAAAACCGTACCGCCTTATTTTATACTTTTCATACATGTTCAGCGGAAGAGCGTAGAGATAAGCACTTTTTTGTATCGTTTGATGAAACGCTGTATCAAAACAGGCAATTTGCGGAATATCCCCTAACATTTCACGAGCGGCTTGTATCCCTGCTAAATTCGGCGGATTATGTAACGGAGCAAGGTCGGCATAGTCCTCAATCGCTTTCTCTAATTTTTCGTTAACCAGTACCGATCCGGAAAAACTCTCCCCTCCATGCACAACACGATGACCGCACGCACCAACTTCTGACATCGATTTAATAGCACCTTTTGTGTCATCCGTTAGCATTATTCTCATAATCTCCAATGCTTCATTGTGATCTTTCACTGAAATATTTTTTATTATTTCATCTGCACTAACCTTTTGCGTAGCTTTAGACTCTATCTCACCAATTCTTTCGATAGCTCCTTTTGCCATTACCGTATGATCAGGCATATTATAAAGCTGGTATTTCAACGATGAACTTCCGCTATTGAATACTAATACTAACATCTTACTCTCGTCTATTTATTGCTTTGAGTTTGTACCGATGTAATCGCAGTAACAGAGGTAATATCTTCCACAGATGCTCCCCGCGACATATCATTTACTGGCTTTGCAAATCCTTGGAGTACAGGTCCTATCGCTTGTGCGCCTGACAAATACTGCACTAATTTGTACCCAATATTCCCGGCATCAAGATCAGGAAATACCAGTACATTTGCTTTTCCGGCCACGTTACTATCAGGCATTTTTTTGACTGCCACCCGCGGAACAATCGCTGTATCGACTTGCATTTCACCATCCATTTCAAATCCTGTATTCATTTCTTTTGCAATTTTCAATGCTTCAATGACTTTATCGGCATCCTTATGACGAGCTGATCCATTCGTTGAAAATGAAAGGAATGCAATTTTAGGTTCTATATTGATTAATGCTTTGGCATTGATACCGGAAGCGACAGCAATCTCTGCTAATTCCTTTGCAGTGGGCTGAACGTTAACAGCAGCATCGGCAAAAATAAGGGTTTTATTTTTTTCTCCTTGAAAGTCAGGGAGAAGCATAATAAAAAAGCTTGAAGGTGTTGACATTCCCTCTTTAAATCCGACAGTAAGTGACGCCGCTTGAATCACTGAGGCGGTAGCACTGGCAACTCCGGCAACCATTCCATCAGCATCGCCTTCTTTTACCATCATTCCGGAAAACGGGAGCGGTTTTTTGACCAGACGTTTAGCGATTGCTTCCCGCACACCACGGGTTCTACTATACGACACAGCATATCTTTCTATAAAAGTTTCTTCTTTATTGGATTGGATTATTATTCCGGTTAAGGACAGTCCCTTTTCAGATGCAATTTGTTTTATTTCGTCCTCATCTCCGATAAGAATCGGTTTCGCTATGCCCAACGTATAAGCATTAGAAGCCGCTTCAATAATACGTTCATCTTTTCCCTCAGGATAGACAATCCTCGCAGGTGTCGCCTTAGCAGAATTCATAATATTTTCAATCAAAATCATATTGTCTCCGCAAACTGATGAATAGATGTTAACTTGTCTATACAACTTAATGCAAGTATAATATTTTATCTAGTTGTGCTGGTTAGCAAGCACATAATTGACATGATTAATTGTTCTATCGTTCAAAATTATCTTTAAATATTTTAAAACAGTGACACCTATGAAGATTTCAAAATATAACTGCGAATTATTTGTCATAATTTTGAACAAATATTTCTGTCAGCTGAATTCGCTTAGATAAGTAGTGGAAGAAACACTTACTATCCGCAAATTGAAATTACCCAAAGAAATAAAAAATACCAGCTAGTACGGGGGTATAAAGAATTTTGTGTAAACGGTCAAATTGCCGGATTAACCTGCAGAGTCGTCCATTAACAAAATAGCAAATATATTCAGCAATAAATTTCTTTTGTTCTTTGAGAGATTGAAATACGTATGCGCAAAATCAAAAGGTGCAAATAGTTTGATATTTTGAGACATGCATTACAAAATAAACTTAAATTAGAACAGCCTAAATCGTAGTGAGTTTCCACGTTGCAACAAACTTTGATACATGATCGAACAGATTGTCTGAAATACTTAAAATAACTGAAAATACTGGTATAATACATGTTGCTGAATAGAAATAATATTAACGGAACGATATTAAAATCCATACCAGCCCTGTGCTTGATTCTTGCTTGTGCTTTTGGGCAAGAGATCACCTTAATGTCTTACAATATCCGTTATGACAACTCAAATGATGGCGAGAATATTTGGAAGAATCGAAAAGAAACATTGGTAAACCAAATTCAATTCCACGAACCGGATGTCATGGGAACTCAAGAAGGATTGGAACATCAAATCAGGTTTTTGGATGAACAATTAAAATCATACACGTATGTGGGTATTGCCAGAGCAGATGTGAAGGAAAATGGCAAAGGTGAATATTCAGCTATATTCTATAATACAAAGAAATTCACCGAATTAGAGAATGGTACATTTTGGTTGTCCGAAACACCGGAAAAACCATCTCGTGGCTGGGATGCTTCCTTAAATCGCATTTGCACATACATATTGCTAAAAAGCAAATCCACAGGAGAAACATTTTGGGTATTTAATACGCACTTTGATCATAAAGGAAAATTAGCACGGGAAAATTCAGCAAAATTAATCTTGGGAAATATTAATGAAATTAATCACCAAAACTTTCCTGCATTTTTAATGGGTGACTTTAACCTGAAGCCGGAAGAAATGCCCATTCAACATATTCGAAAAGAATTTTATGATTCACGGGATTTAACCCAAGAACCGCCTTTTGGTCCGGTGGGAACGTTTAACGGATTTAATATCAATAGACCAATTACAAATAGGATTGACTATATTTTTGTGAGTGATAAAAACATTCAGGTGAAAAAATATGGTGTATTAGCCAATGTGAAAGATCTGAAATATCCGTCGGATCATTTTCCGGTCATAATTAAAGTAGAAATAAGGTAGAAAAACATGAACACAATCTCAACTATCTCATTTATCATTGCCACAGGAACCGTGGCGATCCTTACATACATAATCGTCCACAGGATGAAAAAATCTGACAATCCAACCGAAGAATACTTTACCGGCGGCCGGGCATTGGCATGGCCGGTGGTGGCCGGGTCGCTCCTACTCACTAATATTTCCACAGAGCAATTGGTGGGCTTAAACGGCGCAGTATTTGGAGATAAGAATTTGGTCGGTATCGCCTGGGAAGCATTGGCAGCTTTTGCCATGATTGCCACAGCTTTGGTATTTCTCCCCCGCTATTTAGCTAGTGGATTTACAACCACTCCGGCATTCTTGGAGAAACGATTCGATAAAACCACCCGTTCTATGGTGTCGGGATTATTTCTTTTCGGCTATGTAACGGTCTTATTGCCCGTGGTTCTTTATACAGGATCTTTGGCGATGATTGGCATGTTCGGTCTTTCCGTTCCACTTTGGCTGATGGTTGCGGTCATCGGCATCCTGGGAAGTTCCTATGCTATTTTCGGCGGACTCAAATCCGTTGCTGTGAGCGATACCATCAATGGTGTGGGACTGTTAATAGGCGGGTTAGCTATTCCTGCTTTAGGATTAATCATGTTAGGTGGTGGTTCATTTTTTGAAGGATTATCTATATTGAGTCAAAATAATCCAAGCTATTTGGCTGTGTTGACACAAACAAATATTGAAAACAAAATTGTATCTGTTCCGTGGCCAACACTTCTGACTGGAATGATGTTTATTCAAGTGTTTTATTGGTCAACAAACCAAGTCATTGTCCAGCGGGCGATGGCAGCAAAAAGTTTGGCAGAAGGACAAAAAGGTGTGCTTTTTGCATCGGGAATGAAATTGGTTGGACCGCTCATGCTTTGTCTGCCGGGAATCATCGCATTACACATGAGTGATTTAACTATTGCTAAAAACGATCAGGTTTACGGCGCCATGGTTCGCCACGTTTTGCCCGAATGGTCACTGGGCTTATTTGCAGCAGTTCTCATGGGATCAATCTTAAGTTCATTCAACAGCGCTCTAAATAGTGCTTCCACCCTTTTCTCCCTCCAATTCTATAAAGGATATATCAACAACAAAGCTTCCGGAGAACAAATTGTGAAAGCCGGAAAATACTTCGGATTTGGTTTGGCCATTGCATCTATTACCATTGCACCCTTATTAGATCAAATGCAGTCTATTTTTGAATATTTGCAAAAAGTAAATGGACTTTACAGCGTTCCCATTATTGGTATCTTCCTTTTGGGAATAACCACAAAACACATCCCTGCTATTGCTGCAAAAGTGGGCATAATTGTTGGAATGTTAGCTTATTCATTCTTTACGTTTGTAAATATCCATGATGTGCCCCAATGGCTGGCAAACAGTGATGGCGATTTACATTGGCTCCATGGATATTTTATCAGTTTTTTGATTTCGGTAGGAATCATGTTATTCATCGGATATCTCAAACCAAAATCCGGGGAAGAAATAGCTGTAAGCGATGAACGGGAACCGGCCCCGGTGGATATGACTCCTTGGAAAAATGCCAAGTCCGTTTCATTCGGAATCTTTGCAACAACTGTCATTATGTATCTATTATTGACAGGAGTAGCCAATTAAAATGAATATTTGTTACATCATAATCTTTTTTATTTTGACATTATTTTCTTGCCAATCTGGTGACAATCAATCAGAAATGGATTGGGAAAACCCAACCATATTCGGACAAAACAAAGAACCGGCTTATGCCACATCTGTTCCTTATGCTTCATTCGAACAAGCGACAATCAACGATTCTTCTCCATTTGTGCAATCTTTAAATGGTAGCTGGAAATTTCATTGGGTGCCCAAACCGGCAGATCGCCCAATTAACTTTTTTCAGCCAAATTATGATGTTTCCACATGGGATGAAATTCCTGTCCCGGGAAATTGGCAATTATACGGATATGGGATTCCAATTTACGTGAATGTTACCTATCCATTCGGCGAAGTGAACCCGCCATTCATTCCCAATGATAATAATCCTGTAGGATCATACAGGACTGAATTTCTAATCCCCGATGACTGGGATGAGCGCCAAATCCTTATCCATTTCGGTGGTGTTAAATCCGCCTTCTATATTTGGGTAAATGGAAAAAAAGTAGGATACAGTCAGGGAAGTATGACACCTGCTGAATTCAATATATCAAAATATCTACAAGAAGGAACCAACATATTAGCCGTAGAAGTGTATCGCTGGTCCGACGGCAGTTATATGGAAGATCAGGATATGTGGAGATTAAGCGGTATTTTTCGGGATGTTTATCTCTATTCGGCATCATCAGTGCATATTCAAGATTTTCACACAGTCACAGATTTAGATGAATCCTATAGGGATGCCACGTTTGCTGTATCGGCTTCCATTCGAAATCTGTCAGCTAATAAAACAAAATTCCTTTCCATTGACGTAACATTACTGGATGGATCAAAAAATATTATTACCCAAACGGCTGACAGTCTGTTATTCTTGCCGGCAGATACATCTTTACAGATTGAATTGACAGAAGTAATTCCCAACCCAGAAAAATGGTCAGCTGAAATTCCCAATTTATATCAATTAATTCTGGAATTGAAAAATCATGACGGGGAAATATTGGATATCCGTGAATGCAAAGTTGGCTTTCGTGAAGTTGAAATAAGAGAAAAACAATTGTTTATCAATGGAAGACCAGTATTGTTAAAGGGAGTTAATCGTCACGAGCATGATCCTGTGCATGGCCGTCACATCCCGAAAGAAACCATGTTACGCGATATTCAATTGATGAAAGAATTCAACATCAATACGGTGCGTACATCCCATTACCCTAACGATCCTTACTGGTACGAACTCTGCGATAAATACGGTATTTATGTAGTGGATGAAGCAAATATTGAATCTCATGGTGCCAGCAGTCTTCTCCCGGCCAGTGATCCAGATTGGACGGCAGCCAGTCTGGACCGCATCAACAGCATGATAAAACGGGACCGCAATCATCCTTCGGTGATTATTTGGTCTTTGGGAAATGAAGCAGGTCATGGAGATAATTTTAGAATCATGGCAGATTTCATCCGCGAAACTGATCTAACCCGACCCATTCATTATGAAAGTGATAATAAAGTCACGGATATTTATAGCCGGATGTATCCATCGGTTGATGATATCGTGAAATATGCGGAAGGTAAACAGGAGCGCCCATATTTTATTTGTGAATATGCTCATGCCATGGGGAATTCTGTCGGCAACCTCAAAGAATACTGGGATGCCATTGAAAAATATGATATTCTTATCGGCGGCTGCATTTGGGATTGGGTAGATCAGGGATTGTCTGAAACAGATGAAAACGGTGTAAACTATTACACTTACGGCGGTGACTACGGTCCTAAAGGCACTCCTAGCGATGGACATTTCTGTCTTGATGGATTGATTATGCCTGACCGTACAATTTCTCCGGCAATGTGGGAAGTGAAAAAGATCTATCAATATGTGAAGATTGAACCTGAAGGTATTTCAAATGGTCTCATTCGAATCACCAATAATTATCATTTCAGAAATTTGAACGATTTCAATATCAACTGGGAAATAATTAAGGACGGAAAAATAATTGAGGACGGCACATTACCGGAGTTGAATTTACCGCCAGGAGAAACCGTTTTAATCAGCATTCCAATTCAAATGATCGAATATTATACTTCATCAGAATATTTCTTTAATATTCGTTTTGCAGAACAAATGTTCGATTCACAGGTTACGATTGCAAGTGAACAATTACGAATTCCTACTAAATCTAAATCACTTCCGCTGCTTGACACCGAATCCATCCGGCAAATCCATATTCAGCACAGTGGCAGTCAAATCCAATTGAGCAACGACCATTTTTTATTCGACGTCGACACCATAAGTGGGATTATTTCCGCTTATTCATTCAAAGGACAGAAAATCATTTCTGACAATGGCGGACCAAAATTGAACGTATATCGTGCTCCAATTGATAATGATATCAAAATAAAAGATGCATGGAATAATATCGGACTGGACAATTTAGACACCAAACTAGAATCTTTTGAATTAAATCGGTTATCTCCTACTATCATCCAAGTGTCCACTCAACATTTGTATACCGCAAAAAATGGTGCCGGTTTCCGTCATGATTGTACTTACTCTGTTTTCGGAAACGGGGACGTAAAAGTGGATAACCAGATATTTCCATTCGGAAACTTACCGGATCTGCCCAGATTGGGTGTTATTATGTCCATACCGTCAAATTATGAATCGGTTCAGTTTTACGGTCGCGGACCTTTTGAAAATTATCCTGACAGAAAAACCGGAGCAGATATCAATCGCTACACTTTGGCTGTTGACGATCTATATTTCCCCTATATCAAACCCCAGGATAACGGTAGCCGACAGGACGCAAGATGGGTCGCCTTTTCTAATCCAATATCCGGTTTTATTGTCAAAAATGAGGGACAGCCTTTTGCTTTTTCTGCTTTACCGTATTCTGCTGAAGATTTAGAAATCACAACCCACACAAATAAGCTAAAGCCAAAGAGCACTATCTTTCTAACTATCGATGCCCAACAACGCGGTGTGGGGAATGGCAGTTGTGGTCCTGATGCGTTAATAATCTATAAAGTATTTCCGAACTCTGTTTCATTTAATTACAGTTTACGCCCAATTAAAAACCTGAAACATGATATAGATAAATATATTTATTACGATCTTCCTGTCGCATCAGAACCTTTTGTTAATCGTGATAAATTTGGTCTAGTTACTATCAGCAATGCAGCCCATTCCGTAATACACTATACAACAGATCGAAGCGTCCCCACATTAAAATCAACCGTATTTACAAAATCCTTCTTTTTCCCCGGGGGTGGTGTTATCAAAGCTGTTTCAGTCATTGATTCCGCTACAACCAGCCGGGTCCGCCGTGTAGAGTTAAATCGACTGGCTGCCTTCTCCCCTGTTATTGAGCCTGTCAATATATTTTTTAGTAAGCCTATTACTGTTTCTCTAACGACATTAACCAAAGATGGAGTGATCCATTATACCACGGATGGAACTACACCTACACTTCAATCACCTGTTTATACTAACCCGATTTTGATATATTCTGATTATAAACTGAAGGCAATGACAGTATTAGATGGCTTTGCTCCAAGTTCAGTTTCTTTTTCTGAATATGCACAAGTCGATCCAATAAATGGACTGGAGTGTTCCTATTACGTTGGGCATTGGGGCAGTACGCCAAATTATTTCAACCTTGAGCCGGAGAGTAAACAAAACGTATCTTGGATTCGGCTCAACGAAATTGAAAATAATGGGGATCATTATGCCTTATTGTTCCATGGTTACATAAATATCAAAACAGCCGGCCTTTACACATTTTATACAGAATCCAATGATGGAAGCCGTTTATCAATCAATGGCAATGAAATCCTTGAAAATGATGGCGGGCATGGTATGCAAGAGGAAGCCGGTGAAATTTATCTGGATGCCGGGAAACATCTGTTGGAAATTCGTTACTTTCAAATGGGCGCCGGACAAGGGTTGAAAGTCAGCTATCAGGGGCCAGAAATAGAAAAACAGGAAATACCATCGGGATTATTCTAATTAGGAATTGAATAAATTAATGAACTTTACATTAAAACGAACCTTATTTCTTCTTCTTTTCATCTCAAGTTGTAAAGACCAAATCGACATTAAATCTGAAACAGCATTAAAATATTACGGCTATTATTGGGTTGAATCTGGTAGCTATGGCAGTCATATAAACGAATGTTCGGACTATACGAATCTCAACTGGGTGGAAAGAATAGACGATGTACAAGTTTGTGCAGAATTAAACATGCAAAGTATTCTTCAAGTAAGATGGCAATTTTTTATAGGTGGAGAATGCCAGAGCGGTGAAGGAGTAAATCCTTTGCGATCTGATTACCAGCACCAGTGGAATATTTTAGCAGAAACGATTGAACCATTCATTGATCATATATCTGCATTTTATATGATTGACGAGCCGTATTGGAACTGCGTCAATGAAAGTGATCTCAACACAGCTATTGAAATAGTAAAAGACACTTATCCAAAAATTCCCGTAATGGTTGTTTTTGCATATCCGTCTATGAATGAATCATTAACAATTCCTGAAAATGCTGATTGGATCGGGTTTGATCATTATGAATTAATAGAGATTGTGGAAGAGGATTTATCGATGTTGAAGAATGCGATGCACAGTCACCAAAAGATATTTTTGGTCCCGCAAAGTTTTCTAAATGCTTCCATAAATTCAGATGAAGTGTTAGCACGTTTGAACAACGTTTATTATGATTTAGCTATGAGCGATACAACAATAATTGGAATGTTGAATTTTGGTCTTTGGACACATGAAGATCCATCTAATATTCAAAAAACACTTGAGACTCAAATTGAAATTGGAAATAATATAATCGGCGAATAAGTTAATTTTAATACGCGTCTTCAACTTCTTCAATTATTTTATCATAAGTTATTCTTGCGCGATCGAATGCTTGTTTAGCATCTTGGATTTCTTCCGGACTGATTTGGTCTTTTTTCATATGCCAGCATTGATCCACTGAAGCACGGCACCATTCAGCGCTTTCTTTTACCCGAATGGGCTTATCCTCAATCATCACAAAAAATGGATTTGTATGGAGTGCTTGGTAAATGCGTAAAGCCACCCAACTTGATTGCTCTAACTTGGTGTTAAAATAAATATTTGTCCACTGCCCGTTGGCTGTTATTGTTTGTTTCTCAACAGCAATACCATTTACGATCAGCTCAACTTCTATATCCTGTAAATTTTCTAATCGGGCTCGTTCAACATGCCAATAGGGTTTTGTACTGTAACTGCTGGTGGAAATACTTGCACCAATTTGGCTTTGTTCTTCGGGTAACAATGCTGACACCTTCGCCGAAATTGTTAAATCATCTCTTTTGGATAAATGAATTTCACTTTCTGTATCGCCTAATTCTTGATCGTTAATTATAAAATCAATCACATGGGAACGCCCATCGGACACATACCCATTTCCATCCAAAATTCCATTCATGTATTTTTCGTAAGTGAGTTCTCCGTCAATTTTAATATAGCTGCGGGCATCTCCAACCCGTTCATCATAAATGCAGGGGAAGTCCGTTTCACCGCTCAATCTGGGGCGAAAACCACAATTCAGTGTATGATACCACATATTCAACTCCCAAGGAAATGGTGTGTCACCAACGGAATAAAAATCAACCACGCCTTCTGTGACTGTGACGATATATTCATTGGCACCAATGTCATCCATTCTGGGTAAAACATAGTTTGGCAGATTTTCAGTAGCTTTAATAGGATCTAATCCCCAGCCCGAATGGGCGTATCCTGTGATAGCATTTTGACTTTTTGCCCATTTCAAGATTGGCAAATTCCAAGTGGGCCATTCATCAATAATTGTCGTGCCGGGATAATCATCTTCATTAAGTCCAAGAAGAACAATATGCCCGGCGTGAGACGATGGAAATCCGGAAATTTCTACATTATAGCGCATGATGTGGTTATGGTCTGCAGCAGGATGGTCACGTCCGGAAAAGTGCTCTTTTTGAACATACCAGTTCGGTCCCCAGTTAAGCACGTTGGTTACCCGCAGATCTTCACCCAATTGCAGACGCCATATTTCTTCCGGCGAAACACCTTCTTCAGGATTGGTGTAAAAAGCACATCCTGCGGCATGGATGTGAGAGTCTGAACTATAATAATCCATTTTTTGCATATCTACCCATCGATCCAATTGAAAGGATGTATGAATTGAATCTGATTGTTGTGACACAATCAATGATTTCGTTTTAGAGATATATTCAGGTCCCCGCGTATAAGTAATATTGTATTTGCCTGGCGGTAACATAACGTGTTCTCCATCACCACGGTATATTTGAGATTGAAAGTAGAAATCCGGGTAGTCGTCTAAACGTGAAAGTCGGCGGGATGGGAGTGGGTACAATCCTTCCAGGTTTTCTGGATAATATTCATACTCTCGTTCAGCATGGAGACGATAATCGTCAGATCGCAAAATATCGTGATATTCGGTTTCTTCGTGGCGTTCGATGCCATCGGTTATGGTAAATGAAGCCAGAGTAGGTGAACCATCATCATCCTTCACATGAAATACAACAGGGATAGCCGGTTGTGCATGAGCGTTGAGCCTAACCCGTGCAGGATCCAAATTCCCCGAGCCCCATAATAATTGCACATTTGCAGTACCGCCACCTTCAAAATATTCAATTGTAATAGCGTAGGATTTGCCTTTGGTCAAACTCACATCAGCCGTACGCAGACGCGGACCATGCAACCCCCAATTCGCCACAATCAATTCATCATCAAGATATAATCTTGTTCCGTCATTACTTTTTACACCAATTTGATATTTTGCTGTTTTTGTTGGTGTAAGAAAACTGGTCCATCGCACGGAAAATTTTTCTGTTTCTATCTTATCAGATGGGGTACCGGCTCCCCAATCGAAATTGATTGTTTCATCCAACCGCGTCAAAGATGGCTCCCCGGAAAAATCTTTGTTTTGGAAATATTCACCTCTCAAACCAATGGCATCACTTTCTAAAGACGGCTTTAGAAAAATGGAATCAATGACGGTTATATTTTCATAATAATCTCCAATATAGAAATCAATATCTGCTTTTATGTAGCCTTCGTTCTTACAATAAACCTGTAAAATGACATACTCAACAGTATCCCCGGAAAGATTTGGTTTGAGTGGTGCGTTCCGGTAAAAATAAAGTTCTAGAAACCGTTCTTCCAACTCTGTTTGTGTGTAAAAATCATCAGGATGCATTTTTTCTTCAGTTGTAGAAATATCAAATAATGGTTCCGAATTAGGACTACGCACTTCTAATCTTCCTGTAAATTTGGCTTTATTAAGAATCTTCACCAAATAGTTTGCCCAACCACTTTGAACCAAAGGCTGGAAAGGTTTTCCTTGAGTTACGGACACTTTATGGTTTTCATTAATAGAAACCATAGCCAAAGCATATGGATCTAATATAGATTGAAGAAGTGAATCAGAATGCTGGGATAAATTATTTAGTTGGGTAATGACTTCATAAGGGAGTGGAGACCCCAAATATTCCATAGTTTCTATAATATTTGTGGAATGATCAATAGAAATAATATTTTTTCCGTTGATGATAGGTAAAGTGCTGATTTTTGGTGGGGTGGAATTACATGATTGAAAGACCAAACAATAATTAATAAGAATGAAAAGAATGATCTTTTTCATCCTACATTACTCCAACTCATAAATATGAACATCGAATGGTTCATAATCTTCTGTTAAAATACCGTCTTTAATTAGAATTGTTCTATCCTCTTTAAGTATTTTCGCTTGTTCGAAATTTCTCAAATTCCCCAAGGTAATTCGTACCGGATTTTTATCTGAATTGACTGTGATCAAATAATATTTTTCATCACTATTCTTTGCCAGAATCTCCACACCGGTATCGATGGAATACCGTAATTCGTGATATGTTTTTTCAATGTCCAAATCAATAGAATGGGATGACAAAATATATTGCATTTCAGCTAATTCTTTGGTGACACGATTCAAATCCTCCATGAATTGCGAAGGTTGGGGAGAATAAGGCATTCCCCAATAGTTGATACCGTTAGCGCCATGAACAATGGCATTGAAAGCCATAAAACGGGATTGTTTATAAGTCGGATATAATACCATGTCCGAATTTATTTCTTGCTCTTTTTTTAGCATTTCCCATGCGAATCCTTGAAGCACCATAAACAAAGGTTTTGAATGATTAGTAACACGGTGCATTTTTTCTGCATATTCTCCAACCTGACTAATGTACGGATTCAGCAAATCGCCTTGAAGTCCATCCGGATACAACGCGTAGGTAGGCGTTATACCATTGGGAATAACAGGATAAACATCACAAGCCACAATATCCGTTGATTCATTATATTTCTGTAAAGTTGAAATAAGATTGACAGGACCGTGATTGGTGTAAATCAGATGATTCGTATCTTCCTGCTTGATTAAATTATATGTCTCAATCATTATTTCAGGTCGAATTCGAAGGTCTGGAGAATTCCATGTGAATGCCGGTTCATCAGCAATTTCCCAACAGAGTAAAGATGGGTGAGATTTATAGGTTTGAATCAACTCTGAAATTCGTTCTTTACCTTTTACATTTGATGCTAATCCTGTTGAAATACGGGTATAAAGATTATTTTGATGCGCCACATCAAGCTCTTTTTGATTTGCTGAAACGTGAATATAATTATATCCGTTTTTCGCTAATTCTTTGAATGGATGGTCACTTTTTGGAAGATGATAGGATCCAATGATAAATGTACGTTTGCCATTGATAACCAACATGCCATCATTGTCCCAAGTAAATTTGAGATTGGGTCTACTATGGCTTTCACATCCCCAGAATAAAAACAGAGCGATAGTGAAGAAAAATATTTGTCTTGAATATTTTTCCATATAATTATTTAATCATTTTAGGGTTTATCACCACATGTTTTACCATTTTTCGATTCCATGTATAAACGATGTGGATCAAGTTATCTTCAGTTTGGATTATGGCAGGATATGAATATTCTTCTTCATCTGTTGTTTCCGGATTAGTCACTTTTTCCAGTTGAATGACTTCTTTCCAAGTTTTTCCATCTTTGGATACGGCTACAGATAATGGGACACGATCTCCCCAGTTTTTATTGGTGGGATTATAAACCAATAAATGCCTTCCGTCTTTTAATGTTAATCCATCAATACCGGAGTTAGGATTTGGAAGAGTGGTCGCTTTCATTTCACTCCAAGTGTAACCATTATCTTTTGACCAAGATTCAGAAATAACTTCATTTTTGGTTCGATTTAATAATTGAATTGTTTTATTTGGATGAACCAAAATGGTGGGTTGAATTGCACCAAACTCAACACCGTCATTCAAATCTCCGGAAGATTTCCATGTTTTTCCATTATCAATAGATCGCTCTATTTGAATTTTCCAACCATCGTGTTCGGTGCTTGTCCCGGATAATATATCACCATTTGATAATTGGATTGGTTTGTTTTTTATAGGACCATAAATCCCGTCGGGCAATTGAATTGGGTTAGACCAGGTTAATCCATGATTCTTGGATGTAACAAACATTCCCCACCATTCTCTTGGGTTGGGACCTACTTTGTAAAACAGAGTTAAAGGTGAATCTTTGGGTTGGAATAAAACGGGGTTCCAGCATGGGAAACGTGATCCATCATCTTGAATGCCATTTACAACTTCGACGGGAGTTGACCAATTTTTATTACTTTTTCTCGATACCCAGATCCCTACATCTTTATTTTTTTCTCTGGTACCACCAAACCATGCTGCGATTAGATTGTTTCCAGATGATACAATAGTAGATGCATGGCATTCCGGCGTAAGAGCATCTTCCATTTCATAAATAAATTCTTGTGATACAATTAATCGGTTTGTTACTTCTTTATTACTACAGGATGATAAAAAGAAAATACCGAATAAAACACTTATGATGATTTTCATTTGACTTTTCCTTCTGTTATTTCCTCGATGCAATCCAGCATTTCATTTCTGAATTTGACCATATTTAATTCGTTGCTCACCAAATCGAAGTTTTCGCGTGATACACCTAATTTCATGGCTTGATATCCCGGGTCAACCAAATCAATTAAACCGGATTCTAAT
Organism: uncultured bacterium; assembly: GCA_964388155.1. Classification (GTDB taxonomy): domain Bacteria; phylum Fidelibacterota; class Marinisomatia; order Marinisomatales; family JACNKV01; genus JACNKV01. The sequence continues at coordinate 51,354 of CAYLYH010000002.1, forward strand.
AATTGATTAATTTTTTCTTGTAATCCGCTATTCAAATTTTGGTTTTCAGCAGCGATATTTTTTAGGGCAGAAAGAATTCGATAATCTTCAATACCTTCTCTCACTGCTTCCCAACGTCGGCTGGTAACCGGTTTTGTCCTGCCGGGATATACAAGGTTATATTCAAACTTGATACGTCCCCATGGATTTTCGCTATTCGCATTGTAGCACCAATATCCAATTCCCGATGCACCGGAGCGAAGTGCCATCAATGCAGCAGTGCGAAATTCGTACATCAAATTGATATTCTTTATATTGGGTCCGATTGGCCTAGATGAAGTATAAGTACAATTATATGACCATAAATGATCTCCGACATTTTGCATTACATCCATTTCCGGGGAATCTTCAGAAAGCCAATCAAAGGGCGGAACCCAAACATCAATAACGGTTCCCATCGCGTTGAACATTGGCAACTCACCACCACCGTCTTGATAGAGCATAATATCAGGATGATTTTCATGAACTATTTCACCAAATTGCACTAATTTATTAACGGCATTCCAACCGTGACCGCCCGGCTCATCGATGGGGTAAATAGCAAATTGATTAGTATCGTATCCTGAATTTTTCAGATGCCTTTTCAAAGATTTCATATACTTTGAAAGATCTTTTTTGTATTTGGCAGAACCGAATTCTCCCTTAATGGCAGGGAATCCACCAATCAGTAAAAACACATTGTGCTCTTTAAATTGATTCGTGATTTTATCCAGTTCGGAAAAATCAAAATTTTTAATCTTATCATATCGGTTATAAGTAATTTTACCGTGTGGAATCCGAAATACATTGTTTCCATGAGCAAGCAAATCACTTATTTCAGGTCCTATAGAAGGAGACCATGTACATAACCTGAAGTCTTCCGGAGGGCTCATGGTAAAGAGAAAAACCTCCATCATAATCTCTACATGCGTTTCCGGTGGTGAAGCTGCCTGCGGAGCTGAAGATGCATTGACCACACCATCACCGTTCAGAGCCTGTAATATAAGATCGATTTTATATTTACCTGGAGAATTTTCGGTCACGATGTCTAACCATACTTCCCGGGCAGTAAGAGAGGGAATCGTTACAATATTTGATTCATCCAATTCCGGCATTGCATCCCAAGATTCTTCTCCGATGGATGTGATCGTATTCACGGACCGTAATAAAGTAACAGAAATCCCATCTTTTGTATTTTCGGTATGCACGCGTACATTCAATAATTGATCGGTAATATTAAACAACATAAGCGATACAGGTTCATGTTCATTCAAAACGGTTCGACGGTTTATTTCCACAGGATTAACAACCCTTTCCGGCAATTGCAGATGAACATCTTTACTCTGCCAGTGAGTCCCCTCAAAAGCAATCAAACTTGTTCCGTCCCCAAGTTGAGTAGCTTTTTCACATACTGTACTAATTTGAAACGCACGTTTAGCCTTCCGGTTAAGAGATGATGTTTGTTCAAATATTTTCTGATGAGCTGATGCTGAATTACCCGGGACACTATTTTGGAGAATCTGTATTTTGTCAAATTGTGACTGAAGCAACAGAGCTTTATGCCGCAAGGCGTTTGCGGTAAGCGGAATGTTTTTTTCGCATTCATCGGCCGTTGAAGCTAGTATGCCAATGGCTTGCTGAATTAACGACCTATCGTTATGAAAGGGTATAACCGCAATTTCTTTTGAATCTGAAAATAGGATTTTTTCATTTCCATCGATCAACTCCCATGTAAAGCTATAATCACCGGGCTGTGCGATTTCAATTGGAAGAAGAAGTTGTCCCTTTTTTCCAATGATAGTTGATGTTGCTGTATATTGCGTCCCGTTAGGACCTATACAAATTCCGTTGGCAGATAGTGACGTTGTAGTCGGATATGGATTTATAACATTAAAAATAACCGGTTCCCCAACAAAAAGTCTATCCCACTCTAGATTTTGCGGAACCATGCGTAATTGATTGGATTGTTTTAGTCCAAACCAAGAGCCTGTATTACGAATATCCCCACGGTAGGAACTCCAATGTCTGATTGTTTTATTGGACGCAGGTGTTCCAAAGCAATAAGCCATTCCTGCTTCTCCACCTGTTAGGGCGAATTCCAGATCATCAACACTGCCTGAAATATTTCCAAAGGCAGGAGTATTATTAATGGAACGTGAAGGTAGTTGATGGTCAAAGATAATTTTTCCATCATTGCTGAAAGCTAAAATATGCCCACGCTGTGTTGATAAAATAAATTCCATTTCTCCGTCGTTATTAATATCAAGGATTGCGCCGGGCGCCAGCGTACGTCCCTGCATATCGATCTTCCATATAACAGACCCTTTCTCATCAAATCGATAAATCACGCCTTTTTGTGTAATTGCAAAAATATCTGCACGCCCATTCAAGTTAAAATCACCAATAGAGATAGACGATGCGATAGGGGAATTTGTCGGATAATCCCAAATCGGATTTCCATTCTTATCTAGACAATAAACAACACCATCAGCAGATGCGACGATAATATAGGTTTTACCATCCGATGCTGAAAACATGACTGGCGATGAGGTTGACCACGATGAAGATGCTTCTCCGATTTTATAATTCCACAATGTAGCTGTTTTATGATTCATTGCTGTGACAACGCCGTCATTCGTAGAAAACACAATCTCCATTAAACCATCATTGTTAAGATCACCAACTGAAGGGCTCACCGGCGTTGCATCCAAAGTTGTATGATGATTCACGTTCCCTGTTAAAGCATCAAGAATCCATATAACTCCGCTTTGGTCTCCTTGGATAACTTCAATCTTTCCGTCATTGTTTAGATCAGAGAGAACATTCGCACACCACTCTACCCCGGCGTTTAGTTTTGTTTTCCACATTAGCTCTCCTGTACCGTTCAGACAGTGGAGATATCCACTTTTGTCCCCAACAAAAATAAGTACGGATTTGTTTTCTTGAATCAGTACTGAAGGATAAGTCATCAATCTTCCATCTGTTCTCCATTGCCATAATTCTTTTCCTTGTTTTCCTAACACGACTAACTCTTCATGACCGGCAATGATGGTTTCATCGTACCCATCATTATTAATGTCAGCAGCGATAGGAGCGCTTTCTAAAAAGACTTTTTGATTGGTTTCCCATTTAAGTGGAAGTTCAAGTTGTTGGGAAAAAGTTAATTGAAAAAAGGCTAGGGATAAAAAGATTTGGTTTTTCATAGTTATTCTAAGTTAGTTGTATGAAAAATGGGACTTCGCTATCAAAACGTATGGCTTCATATATATATTATCTGTTTCGTATCCACTCCTCGGTGAATTTAGCATGCATGATCGTTTTGCCGATTGAATTTCGATGGGTGTAGGTCACATGAATCACACCATCCACTGTTTGGATCACAGAGGGATATCCATAAGATTCATTAGGTGACTTACCGATATAGCGCTCCCATTTCCACGTTTGACCTTCATCATCGGATAAAGCCGCAGCAAAACTTCGACGATTATCCTCCGTATCGTTATAAAGCATCAACCAATGTCCGTTTTTAAGGACGATCACTTCAAGACTTGAACCCGGATTCAGGATATCAGTATCTTCAGCAAAAGACCATGTATCGCCATTGTCAGTTGAGACACTTTTCATTGCTCGATACGGCAGACTTCCGGAGTCACGTAAGTAGGCAACCAGCGTACCGTCTGACTTACGAACGATGGTTGGTTGTATCGGACCTAACCCCACAATCGGAGAACTCGCACTCCAGGATTTGCCGACATCATCACTAATCGCCACTAAGGATACATTAAATCCGTCAGAGTACAGAGGGAGTAAAATACGTCCGCTGGATAATACGGTGGGATGTATTCTAGTCATCCATCCTTTTTGGCGTTTTTCTTTATCTTCAGAAGCCTCAATAATCATCTGGCTGTACGGCAGAGCATATTCCGCCCACATTGGTTCATCCACATTTTTCTTGAAAGCGTGTTTAATGGCATTATGAAATCTTTCCCCAGGCGTCAGTACAATGATATCTTGCCAATTCCAAATTGGAGAACCGTCTTTTTGATAATCGGTTGACGTTTTATATCTGAGGATGGAGTTTTCCCAACCGTTGGCGCGTACTGCAATCCAAAACAACCATAATTGCTCATTTTCGTCGATAAACAGAACCGGATTACAGTCCGGCAAATTAGGTGTGTCCGCCATAACAAACACCGAACTCCATACCGTTTCTCCTTTTTTTAATCTAGCTCCTTGAACCTGCACATCATTCGCAGTTCGTTCACCCGATCCATAGAACCAGCAAGCCAGCAAATCGCCGTTTGGCTGTTCAATAATACTGCTGCCGTGCGCATGCTTTTCCTGAAAAGGGAATATTGGTTGTTGAACGATCTGTGACAATAGTGGCGTTATAGTTACTAATGCCATAAGAATTCGATATGATTTATTCATAATATCCTCATACGGTTTTGATTATTCGGCAATAAACCCATGATAAAGCCCCATATAATACGGAAGTAAGAACACGGTTCCTGTTGATAGATTTTGTCCGTTACCGCCTGTGGTCAAATCCCAAGGATCGTGATTCCAATGGTTCACATGGCTTTCATCCACCGGAAATACTTTCCCATTTACACGGTATCCTTTTCTTGAATTATCTTCGCGGTCAAATGTACGGTTCCAATGATGAAGTTTTTGCAGATCGATTCGATGATTATTGGAATGTCGCCAATCAAATCTATCCAATGGAAAGCGAATCAATGTTTCAACAGACTCTTCCAGCCATTCTTCATGAGGTTCAAGGTCATATGTCCCCCAAGCATCGGTGAAATCTTGCCCGGAGGTGGCTGCCCTAAAGGCAAAATTAAAGAACGGATTCAATTCCGGTACTTCTAACATCCAATTCATATACATCGAAAACGAGTAGCGGGATTTTAATTCGGAGTCAGTCTCGTACTTGATTAAATGATAATAATTCATGAACGCCATTTCATCATCAGAATGGTTCCCTGTCCCTACACCGCGATTAAATTTCATATCCGTCATATTTTGGGCGTAGCCATGTTCTTCGATTAGCATATCCGATATTTCACGATATCTTTTATCACCGGTCATGTGATAGGTAATCGCCAAATAGGATAACATACTTAGGGAATTTAATCCGCGCTCCACAAACCAGTTTTTGTCATGATTCAACTCATAGGGGTTAAACCGAGCCCAGCGGGTTGGTCTTCCGTCATGGTCAACCAGTTGAAAATCATGATCGATTAAATGATCCGTAAGCTTTTTCACATGAGACCGAACTCGCGATTTTTCTTCTTCGGTATCAGCAACCAGATCATAATACAGCCCGTAAAGAAAATAATGCCCGTCCAACTCATCGGAGCTGGTATCAGTTTTGTAATACCACTTCCCTGTTTTGTTTTTTGGCCATCTATTTTCATAAACTTTCCATAGCTTATCATTGTTTTTTTTATTTCGGATATCGTCCTCAACCCGACCGATGTTAGGGTCATGACCGCTGGTGGGTAAGATGGTTCTGGCTACAAATCCCGGTGGCGGTGATATCAGCGCATCCTGTGTCACATCACCAAGAAATTTCAATGCGTCAAATGCTTTCTTTGCCCGTGCTTTTGCTTTAGGATCTTTTGTAGCTGCATAGGCAAAACATTCTCCTGCGCCGTACATCCCCGTCCATAATCCGTCATTATCACTATCATGTTGAATCCATTCAGATTTGTCCCCGGAGATAGGAATTGTTACATCCAATACGTATTCGTACGGTGTACGACGGTGATAACGGTCTATTTCATCTTCATACCATTTTGCTTTTTCAGCCAGTGTCATTGTTTTATGGTATATGTTACCGATACCATCAGACGTGGCAATCCATGCACTCCCATCGGATGAAACGGCAATGTCAATCACTTCATCATTTGGCAACCATCGTTTCCCCTGACGATATTCCCAGATTTCCCCGTCAAAATGGATGGCACCTTTATACGTACCAAACCATACATCACCATCAATACCTGCTGCCATTTTAGTAAAATCATTATAGGGTAAACCGTCTTTCCCCTCAAAGAGTGTCCAAACGTCGTCAAGAACTCCAGTTCCCTGCGGACTCGCAAACCATAATCGATCTTTGGTATCAACCATCACACTACGACAATCATTAACTGCCCAGCTTCTGACACCGTCATCCGGTATAATTCGCACCCATTCCTTATTACTTTTACTGTGTTTGTAAATTCCGTTTTCAGTCGCAATAAAAATATTATTCTTTTTTGCTACGGCAATTTGACGGATCTCTTTGGCTGGGATGTCAAATCTCATAACAGATTTTTTCCACCCGCTAGAAGTTGGTTTGATGGCATAAAGCTGTTCAACGCCGCTTAAGAGTATCCGTTTATCGAATGCCATATCACCACCCGTCACAGGGACTTTCATTTTTTTCGGTAGAGTTAATTTATCGATGATTTTTCCTGTATGATCCAGAATGAAAATTTTACCACCCCGGGCTATTGAGGTGGATTCTGCTGAATAGACTGCAAGTTTATTCCCTTTGACAGCAAGATACCATATTTTCTTTCCTTCTAACTCCGGAACAGGAGTCCACTTATCTTCAGAAAACACAGATAATCCGTTTTCGGTTCCGACATAGATGTTTCCATTTCTTGTGTTAGCTATGGTATTAATGTGGTTACTTGATAGCCCATCTTCAACTGTGTGAAATGTCCGCAATTCCTGAGCAAACTCTTTAATGTGGATTTCTTCAGCTAATCCTGCAGTTATTGAAAGCAGTAATATTAATCCTATCTGGCGCATTTCTTCTCCTTGAGTGTTATTTTGTTCAAATTTAAGTCTTTCTTAACCTAATCTTTAACCACGATTTTTATTGTTTGAATTGCAAATGGATTAAAATTTAATCGAATCTCATTTTGGCATATTGGTATATTAGTTATTGGTTCTTCCATTAAATTAGTCAATTCTGCAGATTGTATATCTACTCCAAATTTAAGACTTGCTTCTGCGTTTTTACCTTCGGATTCATACATCCTGACAACAATACTTTCATTTTCTTCAGATCTTTTTACCGCATCTACAATGATGTTATTCTTATCCGGCTTTACAAAAGCCCAGTTTGACGGAATGCTTCCATCATGTGGTTTTTCCAGATGATAACTTAACGGAACGTTCAATTCGTATCCGGCATGCACGACATTTCCGTCAATATGATTCCCATAATGCGGATACAAGGCATAAGTAAATTTATGTTCTGCCCGATCGGCGGTTGGATCCGGCCATGACGAACTTCTAAGCAGGTTGATATCTAAAATATTTCCCTCGACAAAATGGCCATATTTACAATCGTTCAACAAAGCAACCCCATAATCCGGCTGAGACAGATCGATCCATTTATGAGCAGATATTTCAAACTGTCTCAGTTCCCAATCGGTATTATTATGGTTCGGGCGCTTAACATAGCCGTACTGAATTTCGGCTGTGGATTCATTCGTATGAATATCCACAGGAAAAGCAGTTCGAAGCATTTTTCCGTTTTCCTGCCAATCCACTTGAGTAATAAATTCAATCTTTCTGCTCCCTGCGGTTAAAATGATATCCTGATCAAGTACGGATTCTCCAAATTTCTTAGTCTGCCGCATAATTGCTTTAGGTCCGTCAACAAATACTGATGATTCCACCAATTCAAACCGACCCATAACTCGGTGCCTATAATCGGTGGAAAAATCCCAGGCATCGCCGTCATCATCACCATAAACTGTGAGGTCATTCCCGTTTTTTCCGGAATATAAAACTTCCCTGCCATACTTCTTATCAAAGATCGAAGCAATTTTACCATTTTGATGAAACACAACTTTTAAAATATCATTTTCAAGCAAGTTGTCTTTGGCAAGTATGTTCGGGATACTCCGCTCATCGCTGATGTTTTCAGTAACGGCATGCCCCATAGATGGGACTGAAACCAGCTGCCACTTCTCATTTATTTTCAGCCATTCCCGGCGATCCCATGAAAGTGTATTGTGCACCACAACTGGATTACGATACTCCTTTGTGTTAATTTTATCATTAACAGATGCTGTGGATAATACCGTTAAAATTTTGGTTTCATTCATTAGTACTTTATAACGTTCCAGCGATTCATCATAGACACGTTTGATAGATGATCCGGGAATGATATCATGGAATTGATATAGCAACACCTCTTTCCAAATTAGTTCGTATTTTTCCGCAGGATAATCAGACTTGGAAATGATTTGTGCAAGAGCCGATTTAAACTCCGCATCTCTAAGGGAAAATTCCATTTTTCGATTAAAACGTTTATTTCTTGCTTGAGTTGTGTATGTCCCCTGGTGAAACCCTAAATACAACTCTCCCACCCAAGTGTGATACAAATGAGCATTTCTTTCTAAACGCTCAAAGAATTTTTCTACAAATTCCTGTTTTACCGGTGCCATCCCATTTAGGTTCTTTGATCGCTTCAACCTTTCTAAATGATCGGTTCCGGGTCCACCACCACCGTCTCCGATCCCGAACAGCATTAAGAAATTATTTGATACATCTTTATCCTGATACTCACGTTCGCCTTTCAATATTGCTCTTGGAGCAGCCGGGCCGTTGTATGTCGCTTCGGGCGGCATATGCACTAATACTTTTGACCCGTCAATTCCCTGCCAATGAAATGTTTCATGCGGATATTTTACATATTTATCCCATGATAATTTGGTAGTAACAAAGTAGTCTATTCCGGATTTTTTCATAATTTGTGGTAAAGCTCCGGAATATCCAAATACATCCGGTAAAAATAGATTGGTCGGTACTTGTCCGAATTCGTCCTGGAAATATTTCTTTCCGTATAAAAATTGTCGCACCAATGACTCTCCGCTTGGAACATTTGTATCTGCCTCCACCCACATTCCACCTAATATTTCCCACCGTTTGTCAGCCACCGCTTTTTTTATTCCAGAGTACAATTTCGGGTAGTGGATTTTCATCCATTGATAAAGCTGTGGTTGACTGGCGCCGAACAAATATTCTGGATATTCAGCCATCATAGCCAGCACGTGTGAAAAAGTTCGAGCTCCCTTTCTAACTGTTTCGCGAATGGGCCATAACCATGCCAAATCTATATGGGCATGCCCTAAAGCGCTCACACGAAGCGGATAATCCCCATTTTCCTTGGATAGCTCTACTTGTAAATGTTGCTGGGCTCGATCAACTGCCTCTTTGGTAAAATCAACCAGTTCAGCCATAGTCTTATGCATCGAATTGAGAATTTGTCTATAACGGGCAGAGTCTTGTGGTAAGTTTTGCCATAAATCATAGAGGACTTCGTAATCATAATATAATGCTTCGATATTCCTGTGATGTATCGCAATATAGGCTTCCTTCAATTCGCCACTGTTTTTCAAATTCCCAAAGAGATCGTTATTCCCGACATCAGCCCAAATATCGATAGCATCACCTCCGGCTGCATTCGTTATAAACGGGACTACCTTTTTTACGGCTTTTCCTTCATAAGGATTTCCGAATTGAGTCGCAGTAGTTGTCAAACACAACTTAGGTATGCCGTTCCCATCTACCACATTGGCTTCTCCATTTAGGTCGATTACCAGTGATATGGTTTTCCCTTTTACAGATTTTGGGACCGTTCCGCAGAACCGCATCCAGGCACAGTCAAATAAATCTCCCCACCTATCCCCCTTTTGCAACTTTATTTTCTCTCCGGACATTCGCTCAAGATATGAAACCGGTTCTTTGGTTTTCCAGGCTGTCAAATCTAAGTCGACTACATGAGTAAATATATTCTCTTGGATTCGTCCAAGAATTTTATCCAGACGATCTAAAACAGGTTGCGTGGTTTGAAGATTCATCTTCATAGGGCTTTCTAATCTATTCTCCTATGTATCCATAGTACCGACCCATCCAATAAGGAAGTAGCCAAAATACGCCACTGCTTTCTACTTTGCCATAGTGTCCTTGATCAGCTATCCATGGATTATCATCCCAGCGAACAACTCCTCGTTCAGATGGCGGTAGTAATCGTGCTGTCTGTATTTCTTCTATTTCAGGATAACGGGTAAATCTGACATCTTCACGTCCGGAATTATTCACTCTCCAATGGATCAAATCCAGGGGAGCATCTTGTAAAAAATGAATAGATTGGTCAAGATTAGGATTTTCATCGGTACACATTCCATAGATAAAATTAAAAAATGAACTTTGATCATTTTCGACGGCATGATACCATCGATCCAGACTTTCCCGGTAGATATTTTTTAAGTACGGATCATCTTCTTTCAGCAGCAGGCAAGGATAAGCCAAAGCTAACAATTCATCATCTATGTGCGTTCGCCAAGACGGATTCAGCGATTTAGCTGTCTTTGTATTTTCTGCATAACCGTGTTCATGAATCAATTTAAGGTATTCATCCTGATAACGTTCTTCACCTGAGACATAATATGCCAGTTTTAAGAATGAGAGAATTTCAACGGAGTTAATACCGCGGTCTGCCTTCCAATCCGGGTCATCATTCAATTTCTCCGGAGACCAAACAGCCCACCGAGTATGTGTCCCGTCAATATCTTTTAGTACAAATCCACTATCAATGATATAGTCGACAATTTTGCGGATGTGCTCACGAATATCCGTTTTTTCTTCATCGTTTGCTACTAAATCATAATATAGAAAATAGCCGTACATATGCCCGGTAATTTCATCACTGCTGGTATCGCCTTTCCACCACCATTTACCGTTTTGGGATTTACGCCACAATGTTGCCCTGGTCCGCTTTGCCCTTGGATCTCCGACTCTTTCCGAAGCCCAATCCTGATCGGTTATCCGTCTGTTTTTTTCTTCGATGTTTTTCCACGTAGACGGAATGACCGACCGGGCTACAAATCCATTCGTACTGGTGACAGTTTGCAGAAATTTCATTGCTGCATAGGCTTTATCGGCATTTTCCTTCGCTTCGGGGTCACCGGTATCCGCATAACGATAGGATTCCATTGCCAAATACATCCCGGTATATTGTCCGTCATTGTCATTTTCTAACGGCTGCCAAGATGATAAGTCACCCGGCTCAGACAGAAGACATTTTTCTACCAAATAAGGTTCACGAACATGCCTGGAGTAACATTTATCAAGAATCTCATCGGACTTTTCTTTTAGCGTCATCAAATTCTGCTTTATGATGCTAATCCCCTTGTCGGTAGCAATTAAGGCATTTCCCTCATCATCAAATATTATATCATTTACTTTATCGTCAAGCAACCAGCGTTTACTACGTCGCACAGACCATGATCCATTATAAAACCGCGCTACACCTTTATCTGTCCCTACCCATATTTTTCCATCAGGACTACTTTCCACCACATTCACTGAAGCCGATGGTAATCCTTTTCTAGGCGTGTAATGGTTGATTCTTTTACCTTCAGAGTGAACCGTGATGCCGCCCAATCCGCCAATCCAAAATTTATTATTTCCAACATACGCCATATCACGAATATCTGCGCTGAGAAGTTCTTTCTTATCCTGAATTAGAGCGTAACTTGCTCCATTATAGCGATATAAACCTATCCCGGTTGCAATCCATAATTTATTGTTATATTGTTTTACCGAGCGGATATTTTTAGAAATCGGAAGTTCGGTAAACGACCATTCTTCATTAGAACATTTCCACTGACCGTCGGGTCCATAAGCATGAATGACCCCGTTAAGTTCCGCAATTGCAGCGATTGGGGAATGAATATTCTCAACTTTGGTTAACTCTTTTTGGCTTAGTTCGTAAATTCCATTCCATGACCCAATTAGCAGTGTTCCTTTTGAAGATATAAAAAGATCAAAAACCGGACCTTTATTAGCAGACTCAAATAGGTTTGTCCAAATATTTTTCTCGAAATCATGCTGGTAAAAACCGGTTTTTGTCCCGCAAAAATATTGATTATTGAATTCCATTATAGTTAATACACATTCACCGTCATTTGAAATAGTATGTGGTTCATGCCATTCTTGTGTAAAAGGAATATCATAAACAGGAACATTCTCGGAAACTTCCTTAGTGCTGCAGCCTAGCAGAGTAAGCATTGAAGCAAGTAACATAAAAACAGTTATTTTACGTATTATCTCGACACCACGCTGAAAAAGAATAATAATCATTGCTTTAATTTAACTAAACTATGGAAATTATAAGATATAATATTTCACTTTCTACTAAAAATAACGGCTTTCTAATTAAAAGCAGAAATAAAGATAACAATTTGAGCACCACTTTCCATCTCCCGTCCGGGGTGTGGCCTGTCATGCTGACTCCATTCGATCAGAATAAAAAGATCGACTGGGACGTATTGCCTTCTTTAGTCGAACACTATATTAAATCCGGAGCAGATGGACTCTTTGCTGTCTGCGGCTCAAGTGAAATGTTTGAACTATCATGGTCCGAACGTCTAATGCTGACAGAACACATTATCAAGATTGTCGATAAGAGATTACCGGTGATTGTTAGCGGCATTTTTGGGGATAATATTATTCAGCAATCTGAACACGTACATGAAATGTACGGAGTTGGTGCGAATGCAATCATATTACTGGTTAATCAGCTTGCAGGGGAAAAAGATTCTGAGGATATCTGGATACAAAATGCCGAAGAATTATTATCCAAAACAGATGATATACCGTTAGGATTGTATGAATGCCCTTCTCCGTATCATCGACTGATTTCACCTGAATTACTAAAATGGACAAGTAGTACAAACCGATTTTATTGGATAAAAGAAACTTCTGAAAATATCGACAGTCTCAGAAATAAAATTCATACTGTTTCCGATTCTCGATTTCACATCTTTAATGCCGATTCCAGAATTCAGCTTGATGCTCTCCTTACCGGCGCCAAGGGTTATTGTGGAATAGCAACAAATTATTACTCTGATCTTATAAATTGGTTAAATAACAATCACGCATCTAAACAAAAACTGGCAAAAGGTATCCAACAGTTTATGAATAAAACGCACGCAGTTATTAATCATAAATACTTATCTTCTGCAAAATATTATGCGAAAATATCCGGCGTTCCGATCAGAACAACATGCCGCTCCACGAATGAAATACTCACACAATCAGATATTGAGCAACTAGATAATTTGAAAAACCAACACGAACATTGGCAACAAATATTAAACTTAAACTAAGGAGAAACTAATGGCACTTCACTGGATTGATTTAACCGTATTGATAGGATATTTGGCTCTTGTAGCCGGTATGGGAGTTTACTTCTCAAGGAAAAATGTCAGCACCGAGGAATATTTTGTAGGTGGTCGATCATTTTCCGGTTGGGTAATCGGATTAAGTTTAGTAGGAACCTCAATTAGCTCGATAACGTTTCTCTCCTTCCCCGCTGATGCATTCAAAACCACCTGGATTCGGTTTATTACAACATGGTCTATGCCTTTAGGCTTGCTTATAGCTGCATACGTATTTTTACCGTTTTTCCGACGTCGTCGAATCACTTCAGCTTATGAGTATCTTGAGGAGCGTTTCGGTCCATCCGTCAGAGTCTACGGAGGAATTACATTTATCATCTCTCAATTGGTTAGAGTAAGTCTGATCCTCTATCTTGTCTCATTGCTCATGCATGAAATGACCGGGCTTTCACCTATCGTTAGCGTACTTATCAGCGGAGTATTTGTTGCGCTTTATACTATCATCGGAGGAATCAAGGCTGTGATTTGGACTGATGTCATACAAACGGTTGTGCTGGTCTTAGGTGGCTTATTAACGCTTGGTGTAATCGTCTATCACCTCCCGGGCGGATTGGGACAAATTTTCTCTGTAGCCTTTGCTGATGGAAAATTGTCTTTATCAGAATTAACAGATGAGAATGTGTTCAGACCTATTGAATGGAATTTTTCTATCACCAAAAAAACAGGTACAATGCTTTTTTTAGTAGGACTTACAAATTGGTTGACTGAGTATAGTGCTAATCAAAATACTGTTCAACGCTATGCCGCAGCTAAAAGTACTTATGAAGCTCGAAAGGCTATGCTTGTATGCGTTTTGTCCAGCTTGCCAATCTGGGCGTTTTATATGTTTATCGGAACATCCCTTTATGTATTCTTCCAAGTCTTTCCTACAACTGAAGCCGCACAAATGCTTTCCGGAGAGCTAAAAGCTGAACAGATATTTCCTTACTTTATCATGAATTATCTTCCCCCCGGACTTACAGGACTTGTTATTGCAGCCGCAATGGCCGCCGCAATGTCCTCTCTGGATTCAAGTATTAACGCTATTTCCACCGTCGGTATTGTTGATATCTATCGTCGACACTTAGTAAAAGATAAGGACGATAATCACTATTTAAGAATTGCCTGGCTTATTGCCGGAGGAGCTGCTGTATTTATGATCGGCGGTGCTATCATTCTAACAATGTCAAAAACAAAAACTTTGCAAGATACGGCTACAATATTAGCATCGATCACCAGTGGAGGCCTACTGGGATTGTATCTTGTCGGATTCTTTACCCGGAAAGGAAGCGCCCGCTCAGTTTGGATAGGTCTGATCGTTACCTTTTTCTTCTCCCTGTGGACAATCTTAGCTAGCCGTGGATTAGTCCCCGATTGGCTGTCGGTTCCCTTCGATTTATACTACACAGGATTAATCGGAAATATCATCATGTTCGCTTTGGCTGTCGTTGCCGCTATCATGCTGTCTGATCGCCGAAAAATACTTAAGAATTTGACGATTTGGGATTAGTAAGCATATGCTAGAAAAACAACAAGTCGAATCAATACTAAGGAATATCCGTAGTGTTAAAATTTCCGTATATGGCGATTTTTGTCTGGATGCTTACTGGTTCATGGATCCGCGCGGCTCAGAAATATCAGTGGAAACTGGTTTAATGGCAGAAGCAGTCACCAGACAAAAATATTCTCTGGGCGGTGCCGGTAATATCGTTGCCAATTTAGCTGCACTAAATCCGGCGGAAATTCAATCGATCGGTGTAATCGGGGATGATATATTCGGTCGCGAGCTTTTGCAGATATTGCAGAGATTAGGTGTAAAAACTTCTGGACTGACCATACAAAAGGATGACTTTGACACTGTTGTCTTCAGTAAACGATATTTGCGAGGAGAAGAACAACCCCGTATTGACTTTGGTTTTTTCAATCAACGTTCTAAAGAAACAGATACAATTCTACTTAATTCATTTAAATTGGCACTAGAATCTTCGGATGTGCTTATCCTAAATCAGCAAGTCCCCGGAAGCATTACAAATCCTCATTTCATTGATAAACTTAACCAACTAATTGCTGAATATCCCGACAAACTTGTATTGCTGGACTCTCGTCACTACTCCGATAATTTCAGCAACGTTTTTCTAAAAATAAATCAAGTTGAAGCTGCAATTCTGAACAACAGAAATGCCAATCCGGATGATACGTTTTCTTCAGCAGACTTAAAAGTTTTTGCTTCTGAACTCCACAAAATTTACCACAGACCCATATTTATCAGTCGTGGAGAGCACGGTCTGATTGGAACGGATAACAACGTTGAGTTTGAGGTATCAGGAATTCAGCTTGTAAATCAAGTGGATCCAGTCGGAGCTGGAGATACGATGCTCAGTGCCCTTGCATGTTGTCTGGGAGCAGGAGAATCCTCAGCTACTGCCGCAGAATTTGCAAATTATGCTTCGGCGGTAACAGTTCAGAAGTTGTTTCAAACAGGGACTGCCTCCGGTGAAGAAATTCTGGATTTAGTTAATGAAGCTACATTCATTTATAATCCGGAATTGGCCGAAATCCCAGGCAAAGCCGAATATTTAACCGGTTCGCAAATTGAAATCTGTGTAGACACTAGGGACCTCCCCAGCGGTAATATTACACATGCTGTCTTTGATCACGACGGAACAATCAGTGTACTCAGAGAAGGTTGGGAAACAATCATGGAGCCCATGATGGTTAAGGCTATTCTTGGAGATGAGTATCATTCCGCAAATATATCATTCCGCAGTAAAGTAGCTGCCCGTGTCCGTAGTTTTATCGATAATACTACTGGAATCCAAACCATTCTCCAAATGGATGGTTTAGTTGATATCATCAAAGAATTTGGTTTTGTACCAAAAAATAAAATTCTTGATAAATTCGAATACAAAGCAATTTACAACGATGCTCTAATGAAGTCCGTAAATGAAAGAATTACAAAATTGAAAAATGGGCAAATGACTCCCGTAGATTTTTCAGTACCGGGCAGTATTACATTCCTAAAAGATTTGCGCGAGCGCGGAATAACGCTATATCTCGCCAGCGGAACCGATGTGGACGACGTCATTAATGAAGCGGAAATTATGGGGTATGCAGATCTGTTTAACGGCGGGATCTATGGAGCAGTCG
This sequence comes from uncultured bacterium, assembly GCA_964388155.1. Taxonomy (GTDB): domain Bacteria; phylum Fidelibacterota; class Marinisomatia; order Marinisomatales; family JACNKV01; genus JACNKV01. Next base: position 67,757 of record CAYLYH010000002.1, read on the forward strand.
GTGATGTAAGTAAATACTCCAAGAAAAAAGTTCTGCAGGAGATCATGGCAAAAAACAAATTGAATGGCCCTGAGCTAATCACATTTGGAGACGGTCCTGTAGAAATACGTGAGTGTGTGAAAAATAAAGGAATTGCCGTTGGAATTGCCAGTGATGAAAAACATCCGGGACAACTTGAAAAAAACAAACGTTGCCGATTGATAAAAGCCGGTGCAAAATTGATTGCCAGAGATTTTCTAGAATCAGAAATATTAATAAATTTATTAACATAAGAGGTATAAAATGAGAATTATTGTAACCGGCGGTGCCGGAATGATTGGCAGTAATATCGTCAAAGGATTGAACAAACAGGGATATGAAAATATTATTGTCGTTGATAATCTCACAGATGGAAAGAAATTCCATAATATTGCAGATTGTCAAATATCGGATTATATCGACAAAGATGCTTTTATAAAATTAATCGTCGATGAGAATGAACTTGGTGAGATTAAAGCAGTTTTTCACGAAGGTGCCTGTTCCGTTACGACAGAATGGAACGGTAAATACATGCTGAATAATAATTTTACCTACTCCAAGGAACTCTTGCACTACTGTCTGTGGCGAAATATCCCATTTTATTATGCTTCATCGGCGGCAACATACGGAAATAGCACCACTTTTAAAGAGGAACCGAAATTTGAACTCCCGATCAATGTCTACGGATATTCCAAATACCTCTTCGATCAGTATATTCGACACCGTGAAACCAATTTCGAAAGCCAGGTAGTTGGGTTTCGATACTTTAACGTGTACGGTCCGCGTGAGCAGCATAAAGGTAGTATGGCTAGTGTCGCTTTTCATTTAAATAATCAAATCGAAAAAGGCGAGAATCCAAAACTTTTTACCGGTAGTGACGGATATGCAGATGGAGAGCAGCGTCGGGATTTTATTTACGTGGGAGATACCGTTGACGTAAATCTCTGGATGCTTGAACATCCTGAAGTATCAGGGATCTTTAATATCGGTACAGGGAGAAGCCAAACCTTCAATGAGGTCGCTCAGGCAGTCACCGATTTTCACGGAAAAGGGCAAATTGAGTACATTCCCTTCCCTGATCATTTAAAAGACAGTTATCAAAGTTTCACCGAAGCTGATATTTCTAAATTACGGAAAGCAGGATACGATAAGCCATTCAAATCCGTGCAAGATGGCGTCGCCGAATATATGAATTGGCTGCACAGATCGTAATTCTTAACTCCAAGCCAGTAAAGGTGATTTCTATGAATAGCAAAACTCTTCACATATTTCTTCTTTCTTTTATACTAATTGTAGCTTCTTGTTACACTCCAATCGGCCAACCTACTGAGCAATGGAAAGACACGATTGATGGGAAAGTTGAAGTTATTCTGAACCAAATGACGTTGGAAGAAAAAATCGATCTCTTGGGGGGAGAAGGATTTAAAACCTCTAAAAACGAACGTCTTGGCATTCCTGAATTAGTTATGACCGACGGTCCGCTCGGTCCAAACTCAAACGGACTTTCAACCAATTATTCATCAATGATTAATCTTGCTGCTAGTTTTGACACTCATTTGATGCGAAGGGTTGCCATTAATATCGGACAGGAGACCAGAATCAAAGACCGCAATATGCTTTTGGGACCTTGCTTGAATATCGCTCGAGCACCTCATGCAGGACGAACATTTGAAGGTTTTGGCGAAGACCCATATCTTGTTTCAAGAATGGCTGTAGAATTTGTAAAAGGCGTTGAGAGCCAGGGTGTGGCAACGTGTACTAAACATTTTGTGGCCAATAATCAAGAATGGAACCGCTTTGATGTGGATGCCCGCATTAGTGAGCGAGCTTTACACGAAATATATTTCCCGGCGTTCAGAGCCGCTGTCATCGAAGCAGATGGATCAACAATCATGGCAGCCTATAACCAAATTCTAGGAGATTATAGTACGGAGAGTCACTATACGCTTACTGATATTCTGAAAAATGAGTGGGGATTCACCGGGGTGGCAGTATCAGACTGGGGTGGCGCACGAACAACGGTAAAAATGGCTAATTCCGGTCTTGATCTGGAAATGCCGACAGGAATTCATTACAATGAAAAATTAATTAAAGCTATCAAAGACGGATCAGTCACTCAAAATACAGTTGATGACAAAGTACGTCGAATTTTACGAGTTATGATGAAAAAGGGATTATTCAACCAACCTAAAAATTTATTTGCAGAGGATACATCTAATACTCCGGAACGCCGTGCACTGGCATTAGAAACCGCTCAAAAAAGTATTGTCCTGCTTAGGAATGGAGGTGATTTTCTTCCACTAGATGCAGCAAAGATCAAATCGATCGCTATTATCGGGCCCAATGGCAACGTAGCTCAAATGCACGGCGGAGGAAGCGGAAGTTTGACGGGTCATTATGGTATATCACCTTTGGAAGGAATAAGTAACAAAGTCGGAGATTCCATCTCTGTTAAGTTTGCTCGCGGTGTTGTTGAAGAGAGCAAAGACCTGCCAATTGCTGGTGCGGAACATTATTTTCTCCAGGACGGAAGTCCCGGAATCTATGCTGAGTATTTTAATAATCGAGAGCAGAAAGGCGAGCCGGTATATACCTGCATAGAAACTGACATCGATTTTGATTGGGGGTTCGGTGGAGACAAAGGTGGTCCCGGCTCTCCGAAGCCAGGTGTCGTTAATCTGGAAAAATGGTCGGCTCGCTGGACCGGTAAGTTCGCCTCTCCCGGTGATGGTTGGTATGAATTTGGACTCAGATCTGATAACGGTGTTCGTATGTATATCGACGGGAAAAAGGTTCTGGATTACTGGGTAGATTCCAAACCCGGACAATTTAAAATCATCCGGTATAAATTCGAAGCTGATAAACTCTATGATCTACAGGTGGATTTCTATGAGAATATCGGTAGTTGCCGTTGCCGCTTAGGATTTGCTCCGTTTGATTACGGTAACAAATTGGATGAAGCTGTCGAAGTCGCCACAAAGGCTGACATTACTATTCTCTGCCTTGGGTTAAATATGTTCATGGAGGGGGAAGCCGTTGATCGGGATGAACTGGATTTACCAGTAGATCAATTAGCCCTATTGGATGCTATTACGGCTGTTAATCAAAATACAATTGTGGTGTTAAACAACGCCACGCCGATCCTGATGAACGATTGGCTGGATAAAGTTCCGGCTGTTGTAGATGCCCTGTATCCGGGACAGGAAGGCGGGAATGCATTGGCTGATATACTTTTCGGGGATGTAAATCCTTCCGGACGACTTCCATTGACTTTTCCGCAAAAATGGGAAGACACACCGGTTAAAGATACATATCCGGGTGTAAAGGCTTTTGCCGAATACAAAGAAGGAATTTTTGTCGGATACCGGCATTATGATAAATACAACATAGAGCCGGAATTCCCATTCGGTCACGGACTGTCTTACACTACATTTGAGTATAGCAATATAGAAATTGATAATATTCGTACAAACCCCGGTGGTCAAATGTATATCGTTTCAGTAACTGTAGAAAACACTGGTGAAGTATTCGGCGAAGAAGTTGTCCAACTGTATATCAAGGATGTCAAGTCAAGTGTGGAACGTGAGTCTAAGGCGTTGAAAGGATTTAAACGAATTGCTTTGATACCGGGCGAGTCCAAAACCGTTTCGCTGGAAATAAAGTCCGATGATTTGAGCTTTTTCCATCCTGAAAAAAAGAAATGGATTGTTGAGCCGGGAGAATTTGAAGTAATGATAGGCAGCTCCTCACGGGATATTCGTCTTACGGAAATAGTCACTTACTAAAATTCGATTGATGGAAAATATTTAACTACTATGATGTTCTCTTATCAATTTATTCTTGGCGGAGTAGTTTTTGCAGTAGGCATGATTATTGCATACCGACAGGGATATTTCAGTTTCGCCGAAAATGGTTTACGGAACTTGCTGTTTGTCATGGTTCCGCTACTGTTCTATTTTGTACTTCAGGGATATTTGCAATTCGGGAGTTTCTCTTCCTCTCCTTCATCTTCTTTCAGCGGAACAATCACAGGAAAACGGATGATGGGTGCTCCCGTTGATTATGGGATTATGATATTTTATTTCATGATAATCCTTACAATCGGAACTTATTTCGGAAGAAGACAAAAAACCGTCAAAGACTTCTTTTTCGGCGGACAACGATTCTCATGGTGGCTGATCACATTCAGTTTAATTGCGACCACCGTTGGTTCCTATAGCTTCGTAAAATACAGCAGGGTCGCTTTTTCCTATGGATTAGGCAGCAGCCAAACTTACCTTAACGACTGGATATGGCTACCACTTTTGCTTTTCGGCTGGCTTCCGATTCTATATTTTTCAAGGATAACTTCGATCCCCGAATATTTTGAACGCCGGTTTGACCGCACGATCAGAAAATGGGTAACAGCATTTGTCCTGATATATCTGATCGGCTATGTTGGAGTAAATTTGTTCACAATGGGAAAAGTTCTTAATATTCTTTTAGGTTGGCCCATTCTTACCGCAGCAATTGTCGTAGCGACAATCTCTGCTATTTATGTTACTGCCGGCGGACAAACCAGCGTGATTATGACCGATTTGTTTCAGGGTTTAATGCTCTTGGCAACCGGAGTGATGATCCTGTTTCTCGGCATTCATTATCTCGGCGGACTAGATTCCTTTTGGCAAAACCTTCCCCGTCCGCATAAATTGGCTTTCCCTAACTTTAACGAAGACCCAGCCTTCCCTTCCGTCGGTATATTCTGGCAGGACGGCATTGCCAATACGGCTATGTTCTATTTTCTTAATCAGGGAGTGCTTATGCGCTTTATGTCTACAAAGTCTCTCAATGATGGGCGGAAGGCTATTTTTACAGTGGTATTGGTATTGATGCCGATTGCTGCTTGTGTAGTAGCTTCCGGAGGATGGGTAGCAAAAGCACTTGTTCATGCTGGTGTCCTACCGGGGAATATCCGCGCGGACGAAGCCTTTTTTATCGCTTCTGATTTTCTGAGTCGACCGGGCATATTTGGGTTAATCTTAGCCACGATGACAGCTGCCCTAATGTCTACCGTGGATACCTTGATTACGGCTGTGGCTGCCATTGTCGTCAATGATATTTACAAACCGCTGTTCAGACCCAATGCAAATGAAAAGCAGTTACTGAAAATGGCAAGAATCAGTTCCGTTTCAGTCACATTATTAGGAATATCACTCGTTCCGGTCTTCATGTCTTTTAAGACAATCTATGCCGCTCACGGAGCATTCACTGCCGCCGTAACTCCCCCTTTGGTAATTGCACTACTCTTTAGTGTATTTTGGAAACGATTTACACAAAAGGCTGCACTATATACACTTGTTGGCGGAATGGGAGCTATCGTCTTTTCTCTTTTTGTCCCAGAAGTGATTATCCCGTTTGCTCATGGAGTTCCAATGCAGGAAACCGGAGATGGACTTTTCGACGGAATGAAACAGTTTAAGTTCATGCGAGCTTTTTACGGACTGTCTGCCAGTGCAATAATCGGTTTTACCGTCACACTATTTACAAAACCAGAATCTTTTAAACGACAACGAGGATTGGTTTGGGGAACAGTTAAAGATGCCATTATAAATTACAAAGGCTCTCCTGGTAAGGAATCTGGCACCAAAACAAGTTTAGCGTTACCTCTAATCGCCAATCGCCCTGCGAAGATTACAGGAACAGGGAATCTCCCTCTTGTTAATATCTCCCGTACGTTGGCTGAAACACTGGAAGCTATTCTCGGTGATTTACTTTACATTAGTGATAGACGATGGTGGCTGGGCGGATTACATTCTACGCATGCCGTGGTCGGGAGTGTATTAAATAATTCTGAAAAAATAATTGAATTAGACAGAGAGACAAGTCAACTGGTTATCCTTAAAAATAGACTCACTCAAGAAGTGTTGGTGGAGAGACTATATTAATTCCTCACCGCCATAACCCGTACTTAAAGACCACTTAAGAATTAAGATTTGGATTTGTTTTTAGGTCTCCCTTACTCCTTACTCCTTTTCTCCGTTTTGCGTATTCGCTTACTTTACTTTGATATCCAGCTCATCCAAAAGCATGATTAGGCTGTCCGGATAGTCAGTAATAATACCGTTCACACCTAGTAGTATCAATCTTCTCATATCCTTTTGACTATTCACCGTCCACGGAATAACAGGGAAACCGGCTTTTTGAATTTCTTTCACGGTGCTTCGCAAGAAGAGTGAGTCTTCCGGAACAACTAATCGCCAAGAAGGTGAAAATATATCCACGTAATCACCAGCTTCATTCAATATTCCTAACGCGGTTCTGTCAGTCTCATTAAAATGGATTCCATTTAGCCATGCACTGGCAAGCGTATCGTTTATCGGTTCATAAGAGCCGGTGCCCAAGAGCCCGGCGGTTTTGATCTCCGGGTCAATGTTCTTCACCATTTCAAGCGTTTCCCAGTTAAAGGACTGCAAATTTACTCTATCTTTCATTCCACTTGACTGAATCAATTCAACAACAACTTTTACAAATTCAGAATCCGGTATGGTAACATCATATCGTGGATCGACTTTCATTTCAATATTGAAACGTACATCGCTTTTCTTTTTCTTAACCAGGTCAAATACTTCCTGCAATGTAGGCATTTTCTCACCGGGACTGTTTTTACGTGGCGGTTCCGGGAATCGTGAGATACTTGGATTCAAGCTTCCACAGTCATATTGTTTGACGTGAGCAAGGGTCAAGTCACGGATTAGTGGACCATGCCCTAAAGAATCCGTTTTAATTTGCGATCCGTCATCATTCAGACATAACTTTTTGTGTATTGATGGATTATGAGTTACAATAATTTCGCCGTCCGATGAAACTGCAAGGTCCATTTCAATCGTGGTTACACCGATGTCCATGGCAAGTTCAAATCCTGTTAGCGTATTTTCGGGTCTTAATCCACGGGCACCGCGATGTCCTTGAACGTCAACTGTCCGAACAGCACACGAGACTACAAACAATATCAAAATAATGGGTAGCAGATTATTAATTCTTTTCATTTTACCACTTTCAGTATAAGGAGCATTTATTTTGTTTTATTAACTAGTTTACTGCTGAGTATTTTACACATACAAATAGGATACTAAGAACAAAATAATATAGAAATATTTTTGTAAATTACTGAGAGTTTTAAAATGCAAAATATGGCAATTAATCACGTAATAGATACATTTAACATTAGACCTTACATTTCGAAGGATGAATCCTCCGTTTACGACATCTGCCTAAAAAGTGGCGACAATGGAAAAGATGCTTCACATTTGTATTCCGATCCATTGGCGTTAGGAAACATTTATGCCGGACCTTATATTCACTTAGAGCCGGAGTCAGCCTTTGTTTTGGAAGATTCTATAAATGTATGCGGATATATATTATCTGCAAAAGATACTCTTAATTTTTATGATGAGTATGTTCATCAATGGCTACCGCCACTACAAAGTAAATATTCTGAACCAATTGGAAACCCGTCTAGGTTCTCTCAAGATGAAAAAGTATATTACCAGTATCATCACCCCGATATTTTTTTAATTAAGAAAATAAAACATTATCCCGCTCACCTCCACATCGACTTGCTTCCGCGGGCTCAAAGAAAAGGCAACGGAAAATCATTGATGAATACTTTAATGAACCATCTTAGGAACAATAATATTTCAGGTGTTCATCTTGGAGTCGGCGCAACAAACAGCGGAGCAATTGAGTTTTACAAAAAAATGGGGTTTATTGAATTTGAAAAACATTACGGTACCATCTATATGGGAAAAAAGCTTTAACCTGAATTATTAACAACAAAACAGACGAATTAAACGAAAATGTTAATTAAAATAGAATAAAGAAAGTTATACTCCTTTATTCTATTTTTTTCTCAATTCTATATTCAGTATTTATCTTGTATCGCTTTAATAAAGATGGATAAATTTTACTTTACAGGATACGAACATCTTATTAACTAGACAGGATAAACAATGACACTTACAGGACTAGACTACACCATTATCTTTCTTTATCTCCTTGGCACAGTAGCCCTGGGCATTTACATTGGTCGGAAAATGAAAACCGGGGAGGAATACTTCCTTGCCGGTCGTGATCTACCCTGGTGGGCAATTGGAATGTCTCTTGTTGTTACCGATATCGGTGCAGTAGATATGGTCGGGATTGCCGGTTCAGCTTATCTTTATGGAATCGTACTGGGAAATTATGATTGGTTGGGGAGTGTTCCCGTAATGATTATTGGCGCTTTCTTATTTATCCCGATGTTTTGGAAAAGTAAAGTGACCACTATTCCTGAGTGGCTTGGCAAACGATATAATATCACCGTCCGTACAACATCTGCTCTGATCTGGGGTGTATATATGGCTATGGGACTTGGAATTATATTGTATGCATCAGCGGTCATGTTTAATGTCCTGTTGGACCTTGACCCTAAAATCTTGGTTGTTACCGAAAACAGAACAACATTTGAACAGGTTGCCGATGTCACTGATGCTAAAAAATACAATTTTATCTTAAAGGACAATATTGAGGATGCTTTGGATGTTATAGAAAATCAAAAACCGAATATCGTATTGATTGATAAATTACTGGATAACTCAATGTTTCCTCGCTATATTGATGAATCTATTCCGATACAGCACTTTGAAGAAACTGAGATTAATTCCGGTTGGGGTGAATCGATACAGGAGCTGGCTCGTCCTCCCAGTTGGACGATCCTGTATTCCATTATCCTAATGGGAATTATCATTGGTATTTACACCTTATTAGGTGGGTTAAAAGCAGTAGTTTACACCGACGTCATTCAGTGTTTTGTGATGCTTGGCGGATCTCTGTTCATTTTGTTTTTTGGAATTTACAAAATGGGCGGGGTTTCAGAATTTGCGGATACAATTCATCAGCTAGGCGCTCGTGCAAAAGACCACTTCAGTTTGGTTTTACCCGTGGATACAAAAACTCCGCATCCGTGGTCCGGGATTCTTCTGGGCTTAGGTCTAGTACTCGCTAACGCATACTGGATCGGAAATCAAACCATCGTTCAGCGTACACTGGGTGCCCGATCAATGGCAGATGCAAAAGCATCTTACATATTTGGGTCATTACTGAAAGTCATCATCCCCTTTGCCATGGTCGTCCCGGGTATCTTGGCTTTGGCTCATAACCCGAATATCACGGACGCTGATAAAGCCATGGCCGTCCTGGTTCGCGACCTGATGCCGGCAGGATTGATTGGTTTATTCTTTGCCGCATTCATTGCCGGATTAATGTCCAGTGTGGATTCTGCATTGAATTCGGCTGCAACTATCTGGACAAAAGATATCTACCAGCGTTTCATCAAACCAACAGCCGAAGAGGGGCATTATCTGAAAGTAGGAAGATGGATCACTTTCGTTCTATTAGCTTCAGCAATTTACTTTGCCCAGTTCGCTACAAAATTTGAAAGTATCTACGACCTTACACAGACGTTGCTGTCACTATTCCAAGGTCCCAGCTTGGCAATTATTATTTTAGGCGTATTGTGGAAACGAACCACAGGAACCGGTGCGCTAGTCGGTTTGATATCGGGAGTTCTTTTTTCAGGATCTATGCTTTGGATACATAATAACGCTTCGGTTCCATTGTTCCAAGTTTCTGAACCTTTCCTTTACATAGCACTCTGGTCTTTTGTGCTGTCGATTGCAATAACCATCATTGTTAGTCTTTTGACTAAACCCGAACCGGACGAAAAACTACGCGGTCTTGTGTACCGTTATGATTGAGGAGTAAACACATGTTTGAAACACTATCGATAATTTCATCTTCATCGACCGTCATCGCGGATTTCTTTGCCAATATTCTGCGTATTCCCGGAGACTGGCTTCGAGAACTTGTTCTGGCCATTGATCTTACTGTTGCCAGAGGATTTTTTATTCTCTATTTTATCCTTCTCATTGTGTGGGTATCCACACTTCCCAAGGATGAGATCCTTTTAAAAATGAAATCCACCGGTAAAGAAGTCAATTTACGTCCCTATGCCTTGAGTGCTTTAGCATCTCAAATCATCATATATATGATTTTTTAGTAGCGATGAAATATTGTCGTTTTGTAGCCGTACTGATTCTGTTGACAGGGTTTGTTTTCGGACAAGGAAAGTTCTCTGCGTCTTACCTTGCTGACGGACTTTTAAACGCTGTTTCGGATCCGACCAATCAAGCTGTCCTCGGTGGAACTGCCCTCGGAGCAGCCTTAGCCTACCCGATTGATCTCAAAGTCAAAGACTATGCTCAAACCAAGGGGCTCTTACCTAAAAATGTATCACATTTCGGTGATCGATATGGGGGAAGATGGGCACATAAGATTTTATGGTCTTCAATCTTGGCGACATCTTGGGCTAACAAAGAACACGGGCGAAACGTGTATCGCAAAATAGAATATTCCACCGTCGCAATGTTAACCAACGGCATCATCACGCATATCATGAAAGTATCCTTTGGTCGCGTTCGTCCAAACGGCGGTTGCTGTAAATCATTTCCATCGGGGCATACTTCACACAGTTTTACGGTGGCCGCAATCGCTCATGAACTCTTTGGAGATATCATCGGGACGGTGGCTTATCTTACCGCGACTCTGGTCGCTGTCAGCAGAATCAATGATAACAAACACTATCTCAGTGATGTGGTTTTCGGTGCCGGACTAGGCACGGCAATAGGACGCGGATTTGCATCACAATACCAAAATGGAAAATCTATCATTCAACCCAACTCCGGTTTATCTCTACGATTTTCTCTCCCTCTATAATTTATGCGAGACAATCTCTTAACCCTATTTCTAATTTTCGCTCTGCAATCCTGCTCTCATATACCACAATTTGGGACAGATGCTCCCCGTGGATATCCGAGTTACACTACGTTAAAGTGGGCAATAATGCTCGGATTAGAAAAAATGGCCGAACTAAATCCCACTATCCCTCCTACTTTGATCGAATATCGTGATATCGTGTACAAGCAAACTGAAAGCCGACCTCTTAAACTTGATCTCTATCGTTCGAGACAATTGAAAAAACCAACGCCGGTTCTTGTGTTTATTCACGGTGGTGCCTGGAAATCGGGAGATAAATCTGATTATTTACGGTATTTGGTGGATTTCGCAGAACGAGGCTACATTACTGCAACTATTTCTTACCGATTATCGCAAGAAGCCATTTTCCCGGCAGCAATCGAAGATGTAAAATGTGCCGTTAAATGGATTCGCGCCCATGCTGATGATTATATGATCGACCCGGACAATATTGCGGTGATCGGCGGTTCAGCCGGTGGACATTTAGCGCTTATGATTGGATACTCAACAGAGGTCGAGGAGTTTGAAGGTGATTGTGAATGCGATACGGTCAGTAGCAAAGTTAATGCCGTCGTCAATCTATATGGAGCAGTAGATTTAACAACAGACTTTGCCACCTCTCAAAATTCAGCAAAACAATTTATGGGCGGTGATTATATCAATAATAAGGAAGCCTACCTTAAAGCCTCTCCGATCAATTATATCACAAATGATAATCCACCGACATTGACTTTTCACGGAACGCTGGACCGAATTGTACCGATATATCAAGCTGATATTTTAGCACGGGAATTGGAAAACAACGAAGTTCCTTTCGTTTATCATCGATTGAAAGGCTGGCCTCATACAATGGATGCGACGGTATCTGTAAATAAATTCTGCCAAATGGAAATGATGAAATTTTTCAAAACCTATGTTCCCTTACCAAATTAATGAAATTCGTATCCCGGTTTCTAATCGCTGTCTTCATTATGGTCTCCTGTAAAGAAAAGGAGGTCCAAATAGACTCGCAAAATACTTGGGCTGAAAAACTTGGTTTCCCTGAAGGTCGCAAGGTTTTAATTTTACATGCTGATGATATCGGAATGAATCATGAAGCAAATACAGCCGGACAATCATTGCTGGAAAACAATTATATTCAATCCGCTTCCATTATGGTCCCCTGTCCTGCTGTAGAAGAAATCGCAGAATGGAGTGTCAATAATCCCGAAGTAGATTTAGGGATTCACCTAACATTAACCAGCGAATGGGAAACATATCGTTGGGGAGCTGTTGCCGATTCAGTCCCAGGCTTACTGGATGGTGAGAATTATCTTTGGCGCGAAGTAGCAGATGTTGTTCAAAATGCTACCGCTGATGAAGTGGAAAAAGAAATCCGCGCACAAATAGAAAGAGCTAAAACACTTGGTATTCAGCCCAGCCATTTAGACACGCACATGGGGACACTTTACGGAAGTCCAGAATTTGCTGAACGGTTCTTAAAAGTTGCAGAAGAATATGGCATTCCAGCAATGGTCATTGAATTCACTCCGTCTATTTTGGAAAGATTCAGAAGTGACGGAATTTACATTCCTGATAAAGTCATTGATGCAACGTCTAGATATACTATGCCAAAACTGGATAATTTCTTCGCTACTCCTTACGGTGCTACCTACGAAGATAAAAAGCAAAAGTTTATCGCATTGGTACAATCCTTGGACCCTGGAATTACCGAAATTATTTTTCACCCTAATCATGATTCTGTGCTGTTAAGAGAAATCACTTCCCTCTGGCAGCAACGTATTTGGGAAACTGATATGTTTTTAGACCCTGAGATAATCCAGTTCCTGGCTGACGAAAAAATCATATTCACCAATTGGAAAGATATGATGACAAGATTTACATCAGCCGACCGCTCGACTCATTGAATGATTAATTCAGCAGATACAGGCCAGTGATCTGACAGCCTCATGCTCGAATTGAAGATTACCAAAGTACAATATATGATCAATTTTTTTTCTACCTCAAGCTGTACATTCATTATTATCAAATCCAGACTCACTTGCCTTAACAGAGGATAAATAGGAATCACGCCAGCCGTTACTGATTAATACGACAATGGATATAGGTCTTTACTTGACACGTATCTAAATGCCGTCAAACCCGGTCTTCGATGCGGTCATGCACTTTACCTGAATGACCACATTCAGGACAAACACCCTCTTGCATTCCAGGCCATTCTACATATACATCTACTCCGTCTTTTTCCATCGATAAATCTATCCGAACTATTGACCAAGGAGGATGTCTCTCTAACAACTGTGTAAAAAGTTCTTTATCATTCATCTCTTAATCTAACATCTTTTTTAATCCATTTTCCACACTAAACCCTGAAGAGCAAAAAAATATAACAAATCTATTGACACGTGTGGGTTTCATTGGTAGACTTGTGGGTAGCTGTGGGTAATTATCCCATATTTTGAGCCAATGACACTGAGTAAAAATACATTCACTGGAGAGTACTCATATTCCATTGATGCGAAAGGACGCGTCAATATTCCTGCGAAGTTTCGGCAGGTATTATCCAAGGACAACAACAACACGTTTGTCATAACACGCGGTCAGGACACCTGCATCTGGGTATATCCGCTCACCGTATGGCAACAAATCGAAACCGAATTAAAACAACTTTCTGCATTGTCTGCCATAAACCGAACATTTATTCGAAATACCGTTCGGCATGCATCATTCACGACCTATGACAAACAAGGTCGCATTTTATTAACACCTTCTCTTATTGACTATGCAGGTTTGTCAAAGGATGTGTTAATTATCGGGATGGTAAATAAAATAGAATTATGGAATCCTGAAACATTGATAAAAGTCGACCAAGAAAACATGAAGATCGAACAACATTCTTATGATGATCTCGCTGATAAAATTATTCTCTGATGAGACCGGGGACGGAACCTTCACCAATTCATATTCCAGTTATGGTGCCGGAGGTTCTTTCCTATCTCAACGTACGTCCGGATGGTGTTTATCTGGACGGTACAGTCGGTCTTGGAGGGCACGCCAAGCACATTCTCTCCCATCTGAATTCGGATGGGAGGTTTGTCGGGGTTGATCGTGATGCGAGGGCTTTGGATATTTGTAAAGAAACAATCCACGCCTTCACGACCCCAATTTCTCTCCACAACAGATCCTACGACACAATACCGAATCTCCTTCGTTCCGAGGAGATTCCTCCCGTGAACGGAATCCTGCTTGATCTTGGACTTTCTTCACTGCAACTAAGCTCAGCAGAAAGAGGATTTGCCTACTCTACAGACGGACCTTTGGATATGCGATTTGATCCTGAATCCGGAGTAACCGCAGAATCAATAATCCAAAATTCAACCGAAAATGAGTTGGCCGATATTTTATATCAATACGGAGAAGAACGCCATTCCAGGCGAATTGCCAGGTATATTAAAAAAGCGGCATCAATGACAACAATTAGTGATTTACTGGAAAGCATCAGAAGATGCACCGCCCCCGCTCATCGCCAACGAACACTCGCTCGTGTCTTTCAGGCACTGAGAATCGCCGTCAATAACGAGCTTGATTATCTACACCATTTTTTAGATACGTTTATAGACAGTCTCGCAATTGGGGGTAGGATTGTCATCATAAGTTATCATTCACTTGAGGATCGGCCGGTTAAGCATAGCTTTAAACAACTTAATCGGGACGGACGTTTACGCATCTTGACAAAAAAACCAATTACACCGTCAATAGACGAAGTCGCGACAAATTCAAAAGCTCGCAGTGCCAAACTCCGTGCTGCAGAAAGGATTATCTAATGGGTAAAAAAAGAGTATCGAAAAAACAAAAAGAACTGTTGCAAACGTTGATGTTTTTCTTCGTAACTATTGTGTCAATCGCCGGATTAATCTCATATTTATGGGTATACACGGAGGTTGATGAAACGCTTCTTGCTTTGGAAGTCCAGCAGTTCACGGTTAAGGAATTATTGAACGATATCAAAGAATTGGAAAGCGATATTGAGTCCTTGTCCAGGGCGGATGTTATCTCGTCTCGGGCAAGGAAAGAATTGGGAATGGTCTCCGCAAATCCGGAAACGCTTTCTATCCAAATTGTGACTGCAGGTTTATTTGCCAGGGATGACTAAAACCTACCTAAAATTTCGCGGGCGTATTACCGTAGTTTCTGTTTTCATCCTCTTCAGTTGGGTTGTCCTATCCGTCTCGTTATTTAGAGTGCAAATTTTGAATGGTGCCATTTATCGGGCGCAAGGATTAAAACAAGGTCAGAGCAGGGAAAACCTCCCTGCTATACGTGGAAATATCTACGACAGAAATAATACACCGTTAACCCGGAATATCATTCACTACACATTTGCTGCTTATCCTTCCAAAGTGAAAGATAAATCCGAGCTTGCACAAACCATGTCGAAGATTACCGGTCGCCAATCTGAATTTTATCTGAAAAAATTAACGTCTGGAAATAATTTTATTTATCTTGAACGAAATCTCAGAAAAGATAAATGTACAGAGCTCATCACAAATCCTTTGGAAGGATTGATTGTTGAGCGAAATTCCAGAAGATTTTACCCTCACGGACATATTGCTTCCCAAATCGTTGGATGTTCCGATGTGGATGACCGGGGTATCACAGGTATCGAAAATCGGTTTGAAGAATTTCTGCGTGGGCAACCCGGATGGATTGTAAAACAACGGAATGCCCTTGGTGGGGCAAATCCAAAAAATAGTTATCCGATAAAAGCTCCCATCGATGGGGAAAATATTCAACTCACGATTGATCTGGATTATCAATCCATTCTTCAGGAGGAGCTGGAAGCTCAACGGATAAAAACCAATGCAACATCGGCAACCGGGATAATCATAAACCCCCATACGGGTGAAATTTTTGCAATGGCATCCGTTCCTGACTTCGACCCGAACCGTCCTTCTTCAGCAAAGACAGAGTATCAAAAACTTCGGGCTATTACCGATCAGTTTGAACCCGGTTCCACGTTTAAAATTGTGGCGGCTACCGCTGCACTTAAAACACGCACGGTAGACCCTGAGGACGAATTTAACTGTGAAAATGGTTCATTCTTGTATAAAAATATACGAATCAATGATCACGAAGAATACGGTACATTAACCTTTGCACAAATTATTCAGCATTCCAGCAATGTCGGAATGATAAAAATCGCTGAAACTGTGGGAAAAACATCTCTTTATAAAATTGCCCGTAACTATGGATTCGGATCATTAACAAATATCTCTCTTCTTGGTGAAACGTCCGGAACACTCCGTTTGCCAAAAGATTGGAGTGATTTGTCTCTGGCAGAAGTATCGATGGGACATGAAGTAGCCGTCACAGCCCTTCAACTGGCTGTGAGCTACTCTGCCATTGCGAACGGTGGATTTTTAATCAAACCAAGAATTGTACGCCAAATTGTTAATGCTAATGGCGCAGTTATGTACAGGGAAAGACCTGAAGTGATTCGCCAGGTTACACATCCCTCCGTCATGGATGATTTAAAATCAATGCTATCAATGGTTGTCCAAAGCGGGACGGGCATGTCTGCAAATATCCCTGGATGGAACGTGGCAGGAAAAACAGGAACTGCACAAAAATTTATTGATGGACGATATTCCAAATCCAAATATATTTCAAATTTTGCAGGGTTTTTTCCTGTCGAAAATCCGCAATTGTTGGCTGTTATCGTATTGGACGAACCCAACCCTCCTTATCATTGGGGGGCAACGGGTGCGGCACCGGTATTTAAAAAAGTAATGCAGCGGATTATCAACATGGACGATACAATCAAAATTCCGTCGCCGTCTGATCATCAGGATGAACCCCAAAACGTTTTGTTTGCAGGCGATCAAAGGACTAAACCGGCAGTTCCCACAACACAGAATCCTCCTTTACTACGACACTCTGTTACCGTTAAGGAGAATTCGTCGTCAATTACAGTACCGGATGTGCGCGGAATGAGTCTTCGCAAAGCTATTACGGTTATTCGTAAATCCGGGTTAAGAACAAAACTAAGTGGATCCGGGAAGGTATTTTGGCAAAGTCCGAGGCCGGGAACAATCTTAAAATCCGGAGATATATGTACCATAGGATTGAAATGAAACGACGTCTCGATTCACTAATCACATCTTTGGTACAACCGGACTATTCGTTACCGAGCACCTATGTTTCCGGCATTGCGTTGCATTCCAATGATGTTAAAGAAGGCTATCTTTATATTGCGATTCCGGGAACAAAATTTGACGGGCATGATTTCATTCCAGATGCCGTTTCAAAGGGGGCATCTGCGGTGATTACAAATGGACGGGATTTGGGAGACTTGCCTATTCCACAAATCAAAATAGCAAACCCACGGCGCGCAGCATCTATCCTTGCAGCTGAGTTTTATGGACATCCGTCAAAAAAGCTTACCGTGGTAGGTATTACAGGAACAAACGGAAAGACAACGACTGTTTCCTTGCTAACTTCAATTCTGAAATCGCACGGGTTCAAGACAGCACAGATGGGAACGCTTGGATTAATTGCCGATGGATATCCTCAGCAAAAAACATTGACAACCTCTGACCCGGTTTCGCTTCATAAAACATTCTCAGATCTACTTCGGAACGACTTTACACACGTCGTCATGGAAGTCTCCAGTCACGCTCTTCATCAATTGCGCGTAGCCGATGTGGATTTTAACATTGCCGTGTTTACCAATTTAACACCGGAACATTTGGATTATCACGGTTCAATGGAGGAGTATTACCACACGAAGGCGAAATTATTTCAGACATTGCCAATCACAGCCACGGCGGTTGTGAACACCGATGATTCTTACGGAGAAAAAATTTGCAGTGGTTGTTCCGCACCAACGCTAACAACGTCGATTTCCTCAGAAAATGATATCCATTTTCAACACGTACAAATCTCTGCCACCGGCATTAGTGGAGACATTCGGGCGGGCGAACATATTTACCATATCGAATCCTCGCTCATTGGACAGTTTAATTTGGAAAATATTCTTTCCGCGGTAGCATCAGCCCACGCGATGGGCATTCCCGCATCAGCAATTGTAGCCGGCATTCGTGATTGCCTCGTCATCCCCGGGCGGATGGAGACGTTCACAACAACGACAAAAGGCACTGTCATTGTCGATTACGCACACACGCCAGACTCCTATGAAAAAGTTTTAAGTACCATTCGGGGATTGTCTCACGGAAGGATGTCTGTTCTCTTTGGTGTCGGTGGAGACAGAGATGCGTCCAAACGTCCCGTCATGGCATCTATCGCGGAAAAATACGCCGATTTCTGCTACATCACTCCCGACAATCCACGCTGGGATAACCCCTCTGCTCTTAACGATGAAGTTGTTTCCGGATTTATTGGAATATCACATCAAGTATTTCTCGACCGTGGCAAGGCACTTAAAACAGCATTAGCGACATTAAAGAATGGAGATGTCCTTATTGTCCTTGGTAAGGGACGTGAAGAGTATCAGGATGTCCGCGGTGAAAAAGTTCCGTACTCTGACATCAAGATTATTCAGAGTTATTGCATATGAGAATCCAGCTTCCAAACCCAACGGCTTTCCAAAAAGTCTTTGCCGAAAGGATAGGGATAGTATTTGACAACCCGGTTACTGGGATAACAATTGACAGTCGCCGCGTTCAGCCGGGAGATCTTTATATCGCTCTAGAGGGTGAGCATGTTGACGGTCATCAATTTATCTCGGATGCTCAAAAAAAAGGTGCAGTTGCTTGCTTGGTACGTAAGCAGGAAGCATCAATCGACAATTTGCAACAAATTGAGGTGGATGACCCTTTATCCACAATCGGCGACATCGCGCATTACTGGCGAAGACAATTTGACATTCCTGTTATCGGCATCACCGGGACCAACGGAAAAACCTCTACAAAAGAGTTGCTAAAACACATTTTTCAACATGAACATACTGTTCATGCGACTAAAGGAAACTTCAACACATCAATAAGCCTGCCACTCACGTTGTTGCTGCTTAACGAAACGTACACAATCTCCGTTTTGGAAATGGGTGCAAGTACACCTGGCGACATTGCCTATTTAGCCAGGATTGCAAACCCCACTCACGGTTTGATTACCAATATTGCTCCGGCACACCTTGAAGGGTTTGGAAGTGTAGATAATATTGTGCAAGAAAAAAGAGAACTTTTCCATTCTTTAAAAAATGGCATCTCATTCCTCAATAAATCGGATAAATATATTTCTACATTCAGCAATGACGAAAAATCGATTACATTTGGATTCACTCCGAATTGTGATTTTTCGGCAGACATTTATCATGAGAAAGATGATGGCATCACTCTTATTATCAATTCTGTGGAAATTCGAACGTTCTCACAAAACATGTCTTTTGTGAAAAATGTACTTTCCGCGGCAGCGGTAGCTATAACAATGGGGATAAGTTGGGAAACGTTCCAAAACCAAATTCAAACCTTTACCCCTCCTGAGGGAAGATGCACATTAAAACAATTTAACAATGTCACCTTTATTGATGACACATACAATGCAAATTTAGAGTCTACATTAGCAGCGATTGATTATTTGAAATCATTTAATAATTCCGGACAGCAATATTTTATATTCGGAGATATGTTCGAACTCGGAGAAGAAACCATCTCTGCTCATCGAAAAATTGGTGAGAAATGTATGCAGAAAAAACTGGACGGTGTATTCACGATTGGAGCAGAAACAAAAACAACAGATAACACTCTCAATTCCAGGATGCTTCACAAACATTTTTCTTCGAAAAATGACTGTATTTCAATCGTAGGCGCATTAATCAAACCGGGAGATGTCATCCTCGTTAAAGGATCGAGGGGAATGGAAATGGAAACAATTATCAAAGGATTAATCGGATAATGCTTTTTTACTTCCTCTACCCATTAAAAGAATATTGGTCTATATTGAATATTTTCCAATACATTACATTTCGATCTGCCATGGCTGCGATTTCAGCGCTTGGCATAAGTTTCATTATAGGTCCGTGGGTCATCCACAAGCTACAAACTCACCAAATCGGTGAACAAATCCGATCCGACGGACCAGAGACCCATCTCAAGAAGAAGGGCACGCCGACCATGGGAGGAGTACTCATTCTAACCGCGGTACTCCTCCCTACCCTACTCTTTGCAAAGTTGGATAACATCTTTATTCAAATTGTTCTCATCGCGACGATCTGGATGGGTGTCATCGGATTCTTAGATGATTACTTAAAAGTCGTAAAGAAAAAGAAAAAAGGACTTATCGCCATCTATAAACTGGTTGGTCAGATTCTTTTGGGTGTTATCGTTAGCTTTTGGATTTACAATGTTTCTGAATACTCGGGCAATTGGAATGCAACATTCGTCCCTTTCATGAAAAACATGTACATTAATTTTGGGTTTTTCTATCCGTTAATTATTATACTCGTCATTACCGGCACATCCAATGCCGTCAATCTCACCGACGGATTAGACGGACTCGCAACCGGTCTGTTGGCAATTGCTTTCACCGTTTTTGCAGCGATTACGTATATCACCGGTCGCGTGGATTTCTCAGAATATCTTAATATTCTTTACCTTCCGGGAGCAGGAGAACTCACAATTTTTGCAGCCGCGATGGCAGGAGCATGCCTTGGATTCTTATGGTTTAACGCTGCGCCGGCGCAAGTGTTTATGGGAGATGTAGGCTCTCTGTCCACCGGAGCAGCTCTGGGGACGCTTGCCGTCTTATTAAAAAAAGAATTCTTACTGTTCATTATCGGTGGTGTGTTTGTTTGGGAAGCAATATCTGTGATGCTTCAAATGGGATATTTTCGCTGGACAAAGAAAATGACCGGGTCTGGAATACGCCTTTTTAAAATGGCGCCGATTCATCATCATTTTGAACTGAAAGGCTGGCCCGAAACACGAGTTGTCATCCGGTTTTGGATTATCGGAATTCTTTTAGCGTTGTTTTCACTCACTACATTCAAAATCCGATGATCAATATTCAAACACGAAATAGCATTAATATTCGAGGAAAATTTATCTCAGTTATCGGTTTGGGTAAAAGCGGGACGTCTGCTGCGCAACTTGCTCATCACATGGGGGGTATCGTATTTGCCAGTGACCCTAGCACAACCAATGAGGTTCAGCGGAATGTCATTACACTTGAATCCTATGACATTGATTGCGAGTGCGGTGAACATTCTGAAAGGATTTATAACGCTGACCTATGGATAGTCTCTCCGGGTGTACCTATGGATGCTGAGATTATTGTTGAAGCGAAAAATCAGAATATTCCGGTTGTGAGTGAAATAGAATTTGCAAGTTGGTTTACAGATGCACCCGTGATTGCCGTTACCGGATCCAACGGAAAAACTACCACCGTTCATGCATTAAAACAAATGTGTCAAACACAAGATATCCATCCTGTCCTCGCAGGAAATATGGGAGTCCCTTTCTCTGAAATGATCTTGAATGACTTAAAATCGCTGGACACAAAGCGCATTTACATCCTTGAAATCTCAAGTTTTCAGATGGAGTTTATTCATCACTTCAAGCCGTCTATTTCTGTGTTTCTCAACATCTCTCCCGACCACTTGGATAGATATCTCACCATGGATGATTACGTCAATGCAAAAATGGCAATGATGGCGAAACAAACTAAGGACGATACGCTTATCTACTTTGCAGATGATCCAATTTTGGTTGAAAAAATATCTACATCGCCTGCAAAAAAAATTGCATACACTCTTAATGCTGATTCTACGGCTCCGTTTCGAGTCGAAAATGATAAAATTCTTAATGAAGAGCACGCCACGCTTATCAGAACAAATGAGGTTTCTCTCCCCGGATTGCATAACTTAACCAACCTTTTAGCCTCTGCAACTGCTGCACATTATGTCGGAATATCAGATGACAATATTTCGGAAGTTATGCGCAATTACTCTGGCGTTCCACATCGGCTGGAGCGTGTTTCATCCATCTCCGGGGTACAATACGTAAATGATTCTAAAGCGACAAATATTGATGCGGTTTGTGTTGCCCTGGAAAGCTACACAGAACCGCTAATTCTCATTCTTGGTGGGAAATTTAAGGGAGGGGATTTTAAAGATTTGCTTCCGCATGCGAACAATTTAAAAAAAGTTTTGGCATACGGACAGGCTCAAAATATCGTTGCAACAGCTCTAGGGGATGCGGTAAGTCTATCCAAAACAGAGAGACTTAAAGATGCTGTTGCAATGAGTCATACACTTGCTCAGCCGGGGGATGTTGTTTTGCTGTCACCCGGTTGTTCGAGTTTCGACCAGTTTTCAGATTTTGAAGACCGCGGAAATCAGTTCAAACATTGGGTACGTCAGTTGGACGTGAGACGTGGACATTAACACGATAACACTCTAACAATGCATTATCTAAACGTCATTACAAAAAACTATGATCGGGTTCTGCTGGGTGCAATTATTGCATTACTGGTTCTGGGAACAATCATGTTATACAGTGCCAGTTCTGTACGGTCATTAACAGAAACCGGAGGACGGACAGATACTGTATATCTTGTTGCGCATTTGAAACGTGCATTAATTGGCATCATTGTTATGTTTGGGTTCATGATGCTTGATTATAGAAAACTAAAAACGATTTCTTTCTGGCTCATCATTGGTTCAATAGTGTTATTAATATCAACAAAGATATTTTTCACTTCACGGTGGCTGTTTTTGGGACCATTTTCTTTTCAAACTTCCGATATTGCCAGACTTTCGCTCATCATCTATTTAGCTGCTTACATCGACCTTAAAAGAGAGCAGCTTAAGGAATTTTATCATGGATTTCTCCCGCCTGTTTTGATTATGGTTTTTCTAATGGGTGCTATTGTCATCCAACCGGATTTTAGTACCGCCGCAATGATTGGACTTATCGGGACGATAATGTTATTCACCGGAGGTGCACGTCTCCCCCAACTCTTAGCAACGGGAGCTGTCGGTTTAGTCGTGGCTATTCCTGTCCTCATGATGGAAACATATCGTCGAGCAAGAGTCATAGATTGGTTTAATGGCAACCAAGATACGGCAACAATTGGCTATCAAACACATCAGTCATTAATCAGTCTGAGTAACGGAGGATTCTTTGGTTTAGGGCTCGGAAACAGTATGGAAAAAAATCTATTCCTACCGGAGCCTCACACTGACTTTATTTTTGCAATCATTGGTGAAGAATTAGGATTTGTCGGTGGGGTTGTCATTCTTACGATCTTTTTATTCATTTTTCAGCGAGGAATTCGAATCGCAAAACGTTCCACTGATCCATTTGGTATCATGTTGGCAATTGGTATTTCATTCAGCTTTATTTTGTACGCATTTGTTAATGCAGCGGTCGTCACCAATGTCTTTCCTGTCACCGGATTACCCATGCCCTTGATTAGCTATGGCGGCTCCGGGATGCTGATTAATCTTGTGGGAATGGGGATTCTGTTAAATATCAGTCAAGCCAAGCGGTCTGTCACAGCCAAACACGGATGGAGGTCCATGCTTCATGACTGATTTACGGATACTGATATCCGGTGGCGGAACAGGCGGACACCTCTTCCCTGCTATTGCGATTGGAGAAGCTCTCCAACAGCACGACCCAAGGATCAACATCCACTACATGGGGTCTACCTTTGGGATAGAGGCTGAAGTGCTCCCTGTTCGCGGATTACCGCACACACTTGTTCCCATCCGCGGAATTCAGCGAAGTTTCAGTTTTAAATCGCTTACTCAAAACGTAAAACTCCCGATGCGATACATGAAATCTATTGGTATTACGCAATCTCTCTTTCATCAATTTGCACCTCACATTGTCGTCGGCACCGGAGGATATGCCAGTGCAATTCCATTGAAAGTTGCAGTTCGTGAACAAATTCCTATTCTGTTACAGGAACAAAATTCTTATCCGGGAATCACTACTCGGTGGTATGCTTCAAAAGCAAAAACAGTCTGCATCGCGTTTGACGAAGCAAATAAATACTTACCCAGAGAGTGTGACCTTACCGGCAATCCCATTCGTAAGGGAATTCAAAATGGAAACCGCCTGAAGGCATTTTCAACCTTTAACTTAAACCCGGAGAAACGAACTGTCTTTCTCTTTGGTGGAAGTCAAGGATCGGCTGCATTAAATAAGGTGATGGACAAAGCGGTTGAGCTTTTATCAAAAAATAATGTTCAGATTCTTTGGCAAACCGGACATTGGCAATATCCGGATTACAGGCATCATGATTCTGGCATGGTTCGCGTCCTTCCGTTTATCTACCATATGGCTGAAGCGTACGCACTTGCTGATATCATTATTTCTCGTGCCGGAGCACTTACATTGTCAGAGATTACATTATGCGGAAAACCAAGCATTCTGGTGCCCTTCTCCGCTGCCGCTGGTGACCATCAGATGAAAAATGCCCAGTCACTTATCCGTGAAAATGCAGCCGTCATGATTGAAGAATCTGTGCTGTCGGCAACTGAGCTTCCCCATACGATCATGAAGTTATTCCAAAAAAATGGTGCCCTTCAAACGATGGCAACACATTCCGCAGCGTTGGGAAAACCGGATGCCACGGAATCCATAGTGAACCACATTTTAGCGTTGGCAGATCCAAATGTTTAGGACAGTAAATAAAGTACATTTTGTTGGAATTGGCGGTATCGGTATGAGCGGAATTGCGGAACTTCTCATTAATCTTGATTTTCAAATATCTGGTTCAGATTTAACTGATTCAGAGCTCATTCAGCGTCTTAGATCTAAAGGAGCCGTCATTTCAAAAGGACATCACGCGAAAAATCTGACTGACGCGGATGTTCTTGTCTATTCCAGTGCGGTAAGACAAGATAATCCTGAAATTGTAGAAGCCGTGAAGCGTGGAATCCCAGTCATTCGACGAGCAGAGATGCTTGGTGAACTCATCGCTGTTAAAGAGACAAGCATCGGTATAGGCGGAACGCATGGAAAAACATCCACCTCTTTTATGATTGGAAACATTCTCTCTGCCGCAAAGATGGACCCGACCCTTGTGGTTGGCGGACTTGTAAAAACACTAGGTACAAATTCTATATTGGGGGCTGGGGATCTCATCGTGGTGGAAGCCGATGAATATGATCGAAGTTTCTTAGCTCTCCGACCGACTATTTCTGTAATAACAAACATCGAGTTAGAGCACACTGACTGCTACGAAAGTTTAGAAGATTTGCAAAATGCTTTTATACAATTCAGCAACTCTGTCCCGTTTTATGGTGCGGTGATTGCGTGTGTGGATTCACCCTCAGTTCGAAAGATATTACCTGACATAAAACGACCTATTATTACATACGGAGTTTCTGAAAATGCAATGTTTCGTGCTGTCGACATTTCCTTCTTTGAAAACTCTGCTCATTTTACCGTAGACCATCAGAAAGAAATATTAGGAGAAGTTACGTTGAATGTCCCCGGTGAGCATAATGTTCTCAATTCACTGGCTACGATTGCTTTAGGAATGGAAATGGAAATCCCTTTCAACACCATCACGGAGGGTTTGGAAACCTATTCCGGTGTAAGACGACGATTTGAAACTAAAGGCATTATCAACGACATCATGGTTGTAGATGATTATGCACATCACCCGACAGAAGTCCTTGCCACCTTACAAGCTGCAAAATCCGGATGGAGCCGTAGAATTATCGCTGTATTTCAGCCGCACTTATATTCTCGTACCCGTGATTTTCATCAAGACTTTGCAAAGACATTCTTAAATAGCGATATGTTGATTGTCACGGATATTTATCCTGCCCGGGAAGAGCCTCTCCCCGGGATTACCGGAGAACTGGTCTCAAATGCAGCAAAAAAGTTGGGGCACCCGAATGTACATTATCTGAAAAATTTAGATGATTTATCTACTCACATGGAAACCGTGGCACAACCGGGTGATATGATTATCACCATGGGGGCAGGAACAATCTGGCGTTATAGTGAAACACTGGTCGAACATCTGACAAACTATTTTAATCATGTTGACTGAATTAAAACAAATCATATCAGGATCATGCCTTTTGAATGAGCCTATGAGTCGTCATACCACTTATGGAATTGGCGGTCCGGCGGATGCCTATGTTATTCCAAAAGATCCGGATGATTTACGCACCGTTCTTAGCTACGCCCGGAAAGCGAACATCCCAACAGTATTTTTGGGCTCAGGTTCAAATATACTTGTTTCAGACTTGGGGATACGTGGTATCGTAATCTCCTTGAAGAAGGAATTTAGCAAACTTGTGTTTGATGAAAACCATGTGAGCGTAGGCGCGGGAGTCAAGTTAGGAAAACTTGTCAAAGAAGCCGCAAAACATCGACTTACAGGATGTGAAAACCTCATCGGGATTCCCGGAACAGTCGGCGGAGCCATCTTCATGAACGCCGGAGCATACGGACAAGAAGTATCTGCGTATTTGACGTCTTTAGACATTATGAATAAAATTGGAATAGTTAATACGCTTTCTTCAGAATCGATTAAATTTGAGTATCGACATACGTCACTATTTCCGGAATCCATTATACTGCGAGCTGAATTTCAATTCCCAAATGATGACGCTGAAACCATTCAGAAAAACATGAAGGAATCAGGACGAAAACGAAAATCATCCCAACCATTAAACTTTCGATCTGCAGGGAGTGTTTTCAAAAACCCGGATGACGTTGCTGCCGGCTATCTTATTGACAAAGCAGGCTTAAAAGGGACTATATCCGGAAATGCACTCATTTCTGAAAAGCATGCAAACTTTTTTGTGAATACCGGAAATGCAACTGCCGAAGATATTTTAAATCTGATTCATATAGCCCGGACAGCCGTAAAAAACAAATTCGACATTGATCTGGAATTAGAGATCACACTTCTTGGGTTTAACAGCGAGATTATTTCAACATGAAAACATTAGCACAGTTTGCCTCATTTCGCTTCGTGGTCGGATTTTCTCTCACCCTTGCATGCTCAATCCTCACTTGGGGCGCATTTTCCTGGGCATCGTACACCAAGATGTTATCAGTCAAATCTATCCTTGTGACCGGGAGCGAAATTATTCGTGCCAGCGACTACACAAACTCTCTTCAGGATTTAATCGGTCTCCCCGTAAGCAAACTACACAACAAGACGATTGCAGAGAGGTTAGAAACGTATCCATATGTTCAAGCTGCAAGGGTCAGTATACATTTTCCAGATGTCTTAAGTGTGGAATTGGTAGAACGAGAACCCATTGCTATGATTAATATGAACCCCATTATGTATATTGATCAATATTCAGTCGTTTTACCGAATAACTCAACCGTCATGGAAATGAATATTCCTATCCTGTCAGGATTTAATGAAACGAAAAACCTTTTTCCCGTGGGAAAGCCTACGTTGTCATCAAAGATGCGCGAGACCACAAAGATAATTACTCGTATCCAAAATCTAAACCCAACTCTCTATGAAAATATTTCAGAGATACGGTTAAATCACCAAGACGAGTACGAACTAATATTATTGGAAAAACCAACAAAAGTACTTTTGGGTCTGAATAATATTTCGAAAAAGATACATATTTTAAAAGAATTTGGGCTATCATTGTCACAAAAAAGATGCCTCACTGATTTCTCAACAATTGATCTCCGATATGACAATCAAGTTGTCGTTCGAGAACGAAAATAATGAAGTCACAAAACAGAATTCAGGATAAAACTATCAATGTCGGCATCGACATCGGAACCTCTCGGATTCGATGTGCTATTGCTGAGGTAAATACGGATAGCAAGGAAATAAAACTTCTTGGTATTGGTTCTTCACCTTCAAGTGGAATCAAGCAGGGATCCATCATCCACCGTGATCAGATTATTGATGAAATTGAAACAGCGCTAATCGATGCAGAAACGATGGCAGGAATGAAAGTTAATCATGTGTATCTCTCTATTTCAGGAGAGCACATTAGAGGAATTAACACCCAAGGAGCAATCGCGATTCAAAAAAACGGGCATTCCCATATGTCGTCTGAACACGACATATCTCGTGAAGATGTTCGACAAGTTTTGGAACTTGCAAAGGCAATTTCTTTCCCTGTGGATAGAGATATCCTCCATATTTTACCCCAGGAATATGTAATCGATACTATGACAGGAATCAAAGAGCCAGTTGGCATGTCCGGTCGTCGCTTGGAGGCACGAGTGCATCTGGTAACGATGGCAACGTCAACAGCAACGAACCTTGCCGGTTGCATTGAAGAACTTGGGCTCACCGTAGAAGGCTTCGTTTTTCAGGGACTAGCCTCTGCAATTGCGACCGTGGATGAAGATGAGAAAGAACTGGGAGTTGCGGTTGTAAATATTGGAGCAGGAACCACCGATATCACCGTTTTTCATGACGGCGGTGTCCGTCATACAGGGGTGATTCCAATTGGTGCCAACAGTATTACAAATGATATTGCAGTTATGCTTCAGATTGGCAAGGAAGAGGCAGAAACGATTAAACTGAAATATGCATCAGCAAAGTCCTCTATGGCTTCTCCGGAATTATATTTCGACATTCCCGTGAAAGAAGGTGAGCTCAAAAGAGATATTTCGGAGCACGAAGTCTCCAGATATGTTGAAGCCCGAATGGTAGAATTGCTCCAATTGATTGCCAGAGAAATATACCGAGCAGACATCCATGAGAGTCTAACGTACGGGCTGGTCCTCACCGGAGGAGGAGCACAGTTAAAAAACCTTACCGGTCTTGCTGAAGAGACGCTTAAACTTCGTACTAGAATCGGGATACCAAAAGGCGTGAGCGGAGCCATCGATATCGCCTCTACCGCTGCACATTCGGGGGTGGTTGGTCTTGTCCGGTGGCCGCTATATTACGATGAGAAACAATTTTCCGAGCCGACAGGATTGACATTTAAAACTGTCGTGAATAAACTGTCACAATGGTTCAAAGAATTTTTTTAAGGAATAAATAAACTTAACCAAAGGAGAACAATATGTTATTTGAATTTGATAACCTAGCTGAACAGAAAGCGAAATTAAAAGTAGTCGGTGTGGGCGGTGCCGGAGGAAACGCCATCAATCGAATGATTACATCCAATATGAGTGGAGTGGATTTCTTTGTCATAAACACGGACGCTCAGGATCTTGAAAACAACGTCGCCGAACACAAAATCCAAATTGGGAAAAACCTGACAAAGGGATTGGGTGCGGGAGCGCAATCAACCATCGGGCAGCAAGCAATGGATACCGATCGGGAAGCGGTAAAATCTCTATTGGAAGGATCGGATATGGTATTCATTACTGCTGGTATGGGCGGAGGTACAGGTACGGGTGCGGCTCCAATCACGGCTCAAATTACGCGGGATTTGGGGATTCTTACCGTAGGGATTGTGACTCTCCCCTTCAATTTTGAAGGTCCTAAACGAATGAATCGTGCCTTAAACGGTGTTTCAGAAATGCGGAAAGTTTGCGATACGGTTATCATCATTCCAAATCAAAAACTAATGTCCATCGTCGATAAAAACACCACGCTACCGGAAGCTTTCCTGATGGCAGATTCCATTTTGCATCAGGCAGCCAAAGGTATTTCAGATTTGATTAACGTCCATGGGATGATCAACCTTGATTTCGCGGATGTGGAAACAATTATGAAAAATATGGGTGAAGCCATCATGGGCACAGGGTCGGCTACGGGTGAAGAACGTGCTGCTTTAGCGGCTCAACAGGCAATCTCCAGTCCATTATTGGACAACGCAAGCATCAGTGGCGCACAGGGTGTCTTGGTTAATATTACCGGCGGTAGCGATTTGACGCTGCATGAGGTCGATGAAGCTACGTCTATTATCTTTGAAGAGGCCGGAAATGATGCGAATATTATCTTTGGTGCTGTTATTGATCCGACGATGTCTGACGATATTCGTGTAACCGTAATTGCAACCGGATTTAACCAGACTAAATCTATTGAAAAAACAAATATCACGACCACGGAGAAGGCATCCACATCACGTCAGGAAACGCAAATCATTGCCGGACAGATGAATATGCCGCTTCATGTGCAAAAGTCTCAGCCGGAAGATAATGACCCCTCTCGAGTTGAGCCTAATAAACCAAAGTTTCATTTCGATGATGAAAATCCGGTGATCTACGGTAATGATCTGGAAATTCCGGCTTTTATCCGTCGACAACATGAATAATAAAATACGCATATAGAGATGATTGTAAAAAAAATGCCCCGACGATCGGGGCATTTTTTATGTGAGGTCTACTAATATTAAATCTTTTTTCCTTGCGCGCGAAGTTCATTCACGACTTTCCGTATTCCTTTTTTATCAATAATCCGAATCCCACGTGTGGATACATTTAATGTGATAAATCGTTCTTCACCCGGAAGCCAGAATCGTTTTTTCTGCAAGTTAACATTGAACCGGCGACGGGTTTTGTTGTGAGCATGACTCACATGATTTCCAAACATCGGTTTTTTTCCCGTTACGTCACAAACTCTACTCATAATATGTCCTAAATTCTTTATTTTATTATCGAAATAAGCCCACAAATTTAACGAACGTTTTATATCATTACAAATAATATCTCTCTGTTTTCCGTCAAATTTACAGAATTGGTATTTCTGCCCGTTGCACCTAACCCACTAACTGACTTTTATTATCCGATTATATCGGTTTAATTGAAATGAAAAGTACTTATTTCACTCATCTTTTTTGTAAATTATCAGTGAAATATCATCTGAATATTAGTCATTAGATTTGTACACAAAGAAATTCAGTGGGATGAGAGATAAAAAGGAGACTTTATGAAATTATTAAGAAAATTGCAGTCAGTTCGTAAGTTGATTGCAATGCCAATCATGAGCGTAATCATTATCGCACAATCTGTTCCCGTCACATTTCACTTCGACCCGCCAATAAATAATTTTCAAGTCCTCCGTTTAGTAGGAAGTTTCAATGGTTGGAATAATTCTGATAACACTCTAATCATGGAAGACTCTGACGGAGATGGGGAGTTTACACTTACGACTGAGTTGCCTCAAAATGTAAACCATAATTATAAATTTGTCCTGGATGCAGATTGGGGACAGGCATTTACCGACCCGCACAACCCACGGATTAACACCTCAGATAATAACAATTCTATGATTGAAGTAACAGATCCCATCATTACCTACCTTCTGCCTCGTGATGTCACTACTACAGGAGACATATATATTGATACAACGTCGGTGGGTGTGCCAATACGTGTTGTTATCAATCATTCACCGGATCATCCTATCGATATCGAAACGCTGGTCGTAACGATTGACGGTGTGCCAATTAATAATCCATCCCAATATTTTATCCAAGAACTTCATGAGTTTACTTTTCAACCGCAAGAACCTCTTTCTTTTGGAGAACACACCATAACAGCAAGTATATCATCGGAATTAGGGACGGTTACCCAAAGTTCTACTTATTTGTATGAACCCAATTTAGTTATATATACTGCTCCGGTTGATTTTTATTTTGACAGTCATAATTCACGGCTATTTTTTATGCAATCAATCAATGCTGTGTCACTTATGGGCTCTTTTAATAATTGGAATAATCAATTTAATCCCATGACAGACTTAGACGAAGATGGCGTCTGGGAAACAACGGTTGATTTAGAAGAAAATGAGTGGGAATATAAATTTCAACTTAACACCAGTTATTGGACTAATGATTGGGATAACCCTGAATATAACCCTAACAATACAAATAATAACTTAATCATTGTCATGCCAGACTCCACTCCAAGTATCAAACTATTAGAACCAACTCAAGGAACGATATTTTCTGAAATCGAAACAGAGTTTATTTTCCGTGCAAAATTACGATCGGGCACATATGGTGATGGAATTAACGAATCCTCTATACAGTTAAACTACAACGAATCTCTGATTACTCACCAATTTAATTCCGAGACAAATGAAGTCTCAGCTATCATTTCTCTTTCTCAGAATGACGAGTTTACTCATATTTCTGTTTTCTTTGAAAACGGAAAAGGAATTACGACAGAAAATCAATATACTTTCGGGGTTTTTCCTGAAAACTCCGGGTATCATTTTGTCGACGCGTTTAATGATATACAATATATTGTTCCAGATGATATGTCCCAAACAGATGTTGATATTCACAGCCTTTGTATTGAAGCTACAGGAAACAACGATATCTTACATTTTACGGTTAAAATGGGGGGTATTCACGATAAAACACGGCTGGGGTTACTAATTACAAATCCCGTAAATAGCTATGCTGAAGATTCCCGCGGATTGGATTTACTCTTACAAGATTGGAACAACGAAGGGATATTTGTATCGATTTCCCCACCCAATAGTTCTCTGTTTAATGCAGAGATCGAAAACCGCTTCCAAGAAAATCGTGAACCGACTCTATTTGGGACAACTCAAATAATTATTGATGAATCCGCTATTTTAAACTCAGAATTTGTTTTTGATGTTGAACTGGCATATTTCGACAGTTTACTCGGTGGATGGAATCAAAGACGTGAGTTCACTCTCTTCTCTTATATCGCATCTGACGACGGAAGTGGCAACGGATATGAAGTTACTATTGACAACGGTGGCATCGCTAATTTAGAAGATCCGGATGTGTTTGATGCTGCATTTATTCGAAGTGCCTTTTGGCAAAATCGGATTCTGTCAAATTACATAATAGAAGATGAACCACATGGCGCTCGTCTTAGTGCTTTGGATGGTCATGGGCGTGGAGTTGCGTCGCTTTACTCTGAAGATATTTCTGATAGCTTAGCTAATTTTGGTCCTGTCATTACGTTTTTAACTCCTTCGGAAATTTATTGGTATGAAAACATTACTATTGCAGGTACAGTTGACGATGAATCCGTTACAACTGTAAATCTATATTTTAATGAAACAGAAACAATTTTAGATGTAATCGATGGCGTTTTTACTCAAGATGTTACGCTAACTGAAGGTAATAATATCACTTACGTGTATGCGGAGGCAAGCAATGGGTATTCTGCTCTTTCTGAGGAACTCTTTCTCACGTATGAAAAAAATCATAATCCAACGGCTACTATTTTGGGAGATATCCAAGATCTACAAGTTACGTTTACGGCAGTATGCTATTCGCCGGATGATCTAAATTTCTCATATTTATGGTCGGCAGATGAAAATAATCCGGCAAATCTTATCGTGCATGGAATGCCTTATTTCTCCACCATGACAGTTACAGTTCCCGGGACACCGGGAGAATACTACATAGATCTCGTTGCCACAGATTCGCAAGGAAGAGTTGCCGTTGCCCGTCACTGTATTATCTATGATGGAGTGATGATACGATTAATATCCAATGAAGAGCATGCCGGTTGGATAGACGATGCTATAATCTATGAGATTTACCCCCGCTCATTTACAGATCAAGGTGGGTTCGCAGGAATCATCGACCGGATTCCTGACATGCTTGACCTCGGAATTAATACTATTTGGTTAATGCCCATCTACACCGGACCAACTACTCATGGCTATGAGATTACTGATTATTACGGATTTGAAGAAGACTTCGGTACTGAAGAAGATTTCCGTTCCTTAGTTGATGCACTGCACAATCATTCTATTCGGATTATTCTTGATTTTGTCGTAAATCATACGTCCATTCAACATCCATTTATGCAAAATGTATTTGAGTATAATCAATATTCACCTTGGGCAGATTTTTATCTTTGGAACGGAATTCCAGGTGATTCCAATTATGAGTACTTTTTTGATTGGGCAAGTCTTCCAAACCTCAATCATAATAATTCAGATGTTCGAAAATATTTTATAGATGTGGCGACGCATTGGGTTAATGAGTACGATATTGATGGATACCGTTGTGATGTTGCGTGGGGAGTTGAACAGCGAAATCCGCAATTTTGGCAGGATTGGCGATCGGCGTTAAAGAACATAAAACCGGAAATTTTCTTAGAAGCCGAAGCGAGCGCTGAAGATTTAGTATATTTTGACCATCGTTTCGATTCAGCGAATGACTGGAATTTACGGAACCGGATTCGCGAAGCTATCGATGGGACTACGTCCATAAATGAATTAAACGAAGAATTTCAATTCCAATATCCTGTTCATGCTCGTCCTCTACGTTTTTTAGAAAACCATGACGAAATACGAATGGCAGCATCACACGACACAGAACGCTCAAAACTTGCTCATACTCTTATTATGACAGCAAACGGTATCCCGTTAATTTATTCTGGTGGAGAAGTCGGCGAACTCACAACACGAGATATGATTAATTGGAGTGACCCAGATAACATCCGACCCTATTTTAAGACATTAATTGAAATTCGAAAAAACTATATCCACAATCCTGTGATCAGTCAAATTCCCAGTTCACAATCCAATGATATTTACACCTATACTTCAACCAGTAATAACCATATTCTTCTTACGGTTGCGAACCTTCGTCCTACCAACTATAACTTTACCCTCGACCTGAGCGGGCTACCGTTTGAAGGTAGCGGTTCTTATTACTTAACAGATTTATTCAATGGAACTATCTACGAAATTTCTGAAGATCAGTTGGAAAATTTCTCGTTTTCCATCGATGGTCATGAAGCAAACATTTTGTATTATGCTTCTGTTCCATTATCAATTGATGGTGATGAACAGATTACCGACTTACCGAAAACGTTCAACTTACATCAGAATTATCCGAATCCATTTAATCCGTCAACCACTATTCGATACAATTTGCCTGAGGATATCAAGATAACTCTACGTATTTACGATATCACCGGGAGAGTAATAAGAACCTTAGTAAATCATACTCAACCTGCCGGTATCTATAAAACAGTGTGGAACGGAACAACTGATATCGGAAAACCCTCAAGCTCCGGAATGTACTTTGCTCAAATCCAAGCCGGGGATTATTCTCACGTCATTAAAATGCTATATATAAAGTGACAGTTCACATGGCACCTATCTACATACTAGGAATTTCAGCATATTATCACGATTCAGCAATTTGCTTATTACGTGATGGCGAAATTGTATTTGCCGCTCAAGAAGAGCGATTTTCCCGAAAAAAACATGATGATAGTTTCCCTAAACACGCCATTCAAGTATGTTTCGAAGAGAACAGAATCACAGCAGAAGACTTGACATGTGTCGTGTTTTACGATAAACCTTTGTTGAAATTCGAACGTATATTAGAAACGTACATTTTTTCAGCACCTAAAGGGATTCGATCATTCATCAAAGCCATACCGATATGGATTAAGAAAAAACTATGGATAAAAGACGAAATTGCCAAAAAGCTTAATTATTCAGGTGAAATACTGTTTACAGAGCACCACCAATCTCATGCTGCATCAGCATTCTATCCATCTCCATTTAAACAAGCTGCGTTTTTAACAATGGATGGGGTTGGTGAATGGGCAACAACAAGCTGGGGAGTAGGTATTGATAATACAGTGCAAATTCATAACGAGATTCACTTTCCTCATTCTCTTGGCCTTTTATATTCCGCTTTTACGTACTACACCGGTTTTAGAGTAAACTCCGGAGAATACAAAGTTATGGGATTAGCACCTTACGGAAATCCAATATACAAACAACAGATTTACGACCACTTAATTGACGTAAAAGATGATGGATCATATCGCCTTAATATGAAATATTTTAATTACGCGGTTGGTCTAACCATGACAAACCATAATTTTCATAAATTGTTTGATGGACCTCCACGAAAACCTGAATCACCTCTCACACAAAAACAAATGGATTTAGCCTGTTCAATCCAAAAAGTAACTGAAGAGGTTATGTTAACATCAGCAAAGCATATTGCAAAGGAAACACGTGAACGTAATTTGTGTTTAGCAGGCGGTGTAGCACTAAACTGCGTTGCTAATGGAAAAATCCTTAGGAGCGGCCTCTTTGACAATATTTGGGTACAACCGGCATCCGGTGATGCAGGCGGTGCCTTAGGAGCTGCATTAGAAGTGTGGAATACTAAGTTTAACTCTAATAGAGACGTTAACATCTCAGATAGTATGCACGGATGTTACTTAGGAAAAGAATATGATGATAACAATATTCAGTCTTTCCTTGATGAACATAATATTCCAAACAAAAAAATAGACATGCCATCAAAAGCAGGTGCCAAACTAATTTCAAACGGAAAAGTATTAGGCTGGTTTCAGGATAAAATGGAATTCGGTCCACGCGCACTGGGAAACAGAAGTATTCTTGGTGATGCACGATCAGAAACCATGCAGACAATCATGAATCTTAAAATAAAATTCAGAGAATCCTTTAGACCATTTGCGCCTTCTGTACTAGAAGAAGACATATCAGAATGGTTCGACATTGACAGGCCAAGTCCTTATATGCTGTTAGTTGCGCAAATATTAGATATTCATAAAAGTAATGATGATTTCTCACATACAACAGGGATTGATCTACTAAAGAAAAAACGTTCTTCAATCCCTGCAATAACCCATGTTGATTACTCAGCAAGAATACAAAGTGTAAATAAACACATTAATCCTAAATACCATGCTCTTATTTCAGAATTTAAAACTATAACCGGTTGCCCTGTTATAGTGAATACTTCATTCAACGTCCGTGGTGAACCTATTGTTGAATCACCTGAAGATGCATATAGGTGCTTTATGCGAACTGAAATGGATTACTTAATTCTGGGATCATTTTTACTAAGCAAAGATGATCAGCCTGAATTTTTAGATACAATTAACTGGAGACAAGAATATGCGCTTGATTAATTCCTTAGGTATAAACACCATTCTTTATGATAAAAATATCTTAAGAAAATTTGGATTAATTCTAACGGGAATAATCTATGGTATTTTGCTTTTCATTTATTATCGCACAGGAAATACATACTTGTACATTCTCATTTCTACAATAATTTTATCCGGAATCTCCATTGTATTCTCATCTCTAATAAAATATCTTTATATTCCGTGGATGATAATTGCCCTTTTAATCGGATCAATTGTTACTCGATTCATCCTCACATTATTTTATATAGTAATTATTACACCCTATGGTTTAATAAAAAATACTCTTGGTTTGTTGCGAAGACAAAAAAATAATTCTGATGGTAGTAATTCTTATTGGATAAAAAAAGATGATAAAAAACCCTCAATGGAAAGGATGTTCTAATGAGTAAACTTAGTATTTTCAGTGAAATATGGATCTACATGAGAATCAGGAAAAAGTGGTGGTTAGCTCCTATCTTTATTTTTCTATTTCTTTTAGGATTCATAATTATTTTCGCAGAAGGATCTGCTTTAGCACCCTTCATTTACACACTGTTTTAATAATTAATAACTCTGCAGAAGGGGGTTGAACCAATAACAACAAGCAGAGTCAGGAATTGAATTATTAATTTGTTTTATCCAATTGGTAAGTTCTATTAAATTTAGTAACTCTGTTATGAGTTACGGTTGGGATATTAGAGTCAATATTGCAATCTCTCAAAATTAATAAAACTACTTACTCCGTGATACAATAATATGGATACTGAAAAACAATAAAGGATATTTTAATGAAAACACGGGCAAAATATATTCAACAAATCCTATTTATAATCGTGTGGATACTTTCAGGGCTTTTTGCACAAGCATCAATCAAAATTATGACATACAATCTAATGGGCATGAAGCCGGATACGGATTGGCAAACAAGACTACATTATACTATTCAGCATTTAAAAACAATTGATCCGGATATCATTGGACTACAGGAGATAAATGAACCTCAAGGAGGTGGAGGTGGCATTAACATGGCTAATGTGATTGCTGATTCACTTGGAGCACACTACGATCAGTACTACTTTGTCTACCAAGAAGTTACTCACACGTCTTGGAGTCAATTTGACGAAAGCATTGGTATCATTAGCAAGCACCCAATTATTAGTTATGGTTATGATAATCTAACTCCGGGTGTATTTCCAAGGAAAGTAGTCTGGACATACATTCAAACTCCTATTGGTTATGTTCATTTTTTTAACACACATCTTTCTTATCAAAATGATCATAATTCTATACGTATTCAGCAAACCAATGAAATTAAAGATTTTATATCTTTGAAAGAATCTACATGGACTGGAATCTCATCAGTATTAGTAGGCGATTTTAATTGCACGCCGTTCTCAGATCCTATATATTCCTTAACCATTCCTAATATCGGCATCGGATTCACAAGTACTTATGCTTATATTAATCCCAATTTTTCAGGATATACTTATCCCGCAGATAATCCCTATAAAAAAATAGATTATAACTTTATAAAAAATAGTAGCTATGTCACAATTGATACATCATTCATCGTAATATATGCTCCATACGATGGACAACACTTCCCTTCAGATCATTATGGCGTACTCACTGTACTTTCTGGTAGTAGCACTCCCTTGAATATAAACGATAATGACATATTTACAGCAAGGGACTTCTCTTTAAATCAAGCTTATCCTAATCCATTTAACGCAACCATTTCTATTCCATTTAATGTTAACGGGGAAGACAATATTATGAATTTATCGATATATGATATTTCCGGAAAAAATATTCGAACTCTCTTAAATCGTAAGACGATGCGCGGAAAACACACTATTAATTGGGACGGATTAGATGACAAAAATCGACCTTTGGCTTCAGGCTTTTACTTTATTAGTCTACGCACCTTGAAAGGCCAGCTTACTCAGAAAATAATTCTGCTAAAATAATAAGATTTTATTCCTTGATCCGGCTATAAAATATTTTAGCTTGTTTGTAGTTTGGGTAATCTTGAATAATCATTTTCAATAACTCTTTTGCACTATCTAAGTCCCCAGTTAGATAATATGCTCCACTTAAATTATACAGCGCTTGAGTATCCCCAGGAGAAAGTTTACAAGCCATCTCCAGATATCTGATTGCTTCTTTTGGTTGTTTTTTTTGTACAAAAATACTTCCTGCCATTTTATAACAATATGAATCTCCACCAAGATTAGTCGCCTGAATTAGATACACTAACGCATCGTCATACAACTCAAATTCAATATAAAATTCTGCAATTGCTTTATAACTTTTCCAAACATTTGGAAATGCTGAAATTAAAGCAAGATACTCCCTCTCAGCTCTACCAATATCCAATATCTTTCGATAATATTCTGCCATTTTTATGTGTGCTTCCCAATAAGAAAGTTTATTTTGAAGCATATATACGCCAATAGAATCAACCATATTATATTGTTGAAGTTCAGCCACAGTAATAAATCTGTTATTTGGAGAAAATGGCCATCCTGAAGTCAATATCTTTATTCTATAATCTGCAATTGTTCTGTCTAATTGAGTCATCCTGACCGGATATTTTTCAATTTTGGTACTGGGACCTATCATATTCATGTTTAAAAGATTATTGTCAATAATTGACTTGTAAAACGACTCTGCAATGAGCTTGTTACCTTTTTCATTAGGATGTAAGTGTTCTAACATAAACTCATATCCAATTAAACCGTTTTTTGCAGATTCTGCAAGATAACCTTCAATATCTGATACATACACATTACTATACTCATTAAACACCTTTATACTCTCATTTATATCACTTGATGCTCTAAATCGAAGTCCGTCGTAATCTCTTGCTAATTCATACTGGAGATTAGCCTCACCATAATTCTTCAGGTACTCGTTACATCTCCCTGCATAGAAATATAATAGTGCATATTCGGGATCAATTGTTATTGCTCCTCTTATTTCTAATAGTGCTTTTTTAAATTCACCTTTCATCATCAAGGCACGAATATTCAGAATTGTTTTTTCTATCGATGACACATCTACACCTGAACTATGAATCGACACATACGGTTTTTGATCACGTACATTTGATGCCACAGTTCCAATAAGAACGGACACATTTCGTTCTTCTCCCCATAATATTATATCTCTAACGTTCTTCTCAAATACATCGATTGTGTTCCAATATAGCGATGATCCCCATGATATTTCTTGCTCCTTTGCAAGTTGCGACATCAAGGTTTCAGCGCCTCTCTCTTTTATTATTTTGGTTGGTTTCACTTTATCAACCAAAGATCTGACAACCTGATATAGTTTCCACTTCTTCAACTGTATAAGCATTAAGATAAAAGGCCTGCCACCTAAATATTTTCCAAATGCACCTTGGGTTGAGCCTGCCCCAAGAGCACCATAAAATTCATTATGTCCAGTATAAATAATCAATAAATCCGGATCATACTCTAAGCATTCTTTTGCAAGATCTCGCACTGTATAAGAATTAACTGCGGTCATTCCTAAGTTAATCATTTCAAAATCAGTATTTGGATATACGGATTCCAATTGAGTCTTTAACATCGAAGGGTATCCACCATTAAAAAAATATGGATACCCTGCAGTTGTGGAGCCACCCAGGACAAATATTCGTTTACTATCATGTTTTTTATTTTTCCAAAAGGAGTCTACAGTTCCAAATCCTGTCATCCCCTTTTTGGAAAAATATCGAAGGCTTACATCTGAGTTAGCAACAAGTAAATCAGAATTTTCATGATAAGTATGAAAAAGCGGCAAGTCATTACCAACATCCATGAACCTTAATAATCCTTCAGCAAATAATAGAAAGATAATAGGTATAGCCAGTAATATTGCGTTGAATAAGATTCGTTTTACCGGGGTTAGTTTTGTCTTCATCTTAACCACATTTTATTTATTGATTTGTTTCAAGTATAATACGAATGTGTCTAGCAGAGCATCGTTATATTTTACCGTATATATAGTTGCTAGACTATCGGCAATTTTCTTTAAATCTGTATTTTGAATATGAGTACTATCTCTTGGTAATACTGTTTTCAAAAAAAGTGACGCATAATACTCATCTTGAACATCTTTCACTCTTTGCTTAACCTTTATATTTTTATCCATATTTAGATCTTTTGCCTTTTGAACTAAGATAATATCTCTAATTATCCTGTACAACCCGGTTGTCAAATTACCATTGATAATATTGGGAGGTCGGGTTTGTAATCGAATAATAAAGTCATCAACAGTCAATGAGTCTTCTTCAATATTTGCTAACACTTCTTTTTTAACATCTGTAAGTTTGGCGTAAATTGATTCCTGTTGTGTCTCTGTTATTGACTTTGACTCTTTAGAATTGATGGCATATTCAATTAGAGCCGAGATATAATAGAACAGTGAATCATTAATACTTATTTCTTTATCTTGGATTAATTTGTTTACGTATTGATCTGCAATTATTTGACGTTTTTTTTGAAGAATATTAATTCTGAGTTTTTTCTTTTGGGATTGAAATAGGTTCTCATCTATAAAAAGTTGGTATTTTTCATTTTCTTTATATAAGATATGCCATCCATATGATGATTGAATCGGTTCTGAAATTTTACCAACAGACATTGAAAAAGCATATTCTTCTAAGTGAGGATCTAACGCATCATATGGAACCCAACCCAAATGCCCTCCTGATTTTTTCAATTCCATATTTTTTAAATGGAGTTTTGCTTCATGAATAAATTTTACCTTGTCTTGTTGAATTAATTTTGACAGCGAATCAATAAAACTATATTCTTGATGAAAGATATGACGGAGTTTTACTTCTGTATTTTTCCAACGATAATGTTTGCGCAACATTGAGTCGGGGATTGTTACCTCTGCTTGTGCTATTGTACGTTCATACAATAACTCTCTCATAATATCTTCTTTTGCTAATTCAACCTGTTGCCTTGCATAATCATCTAAATTTAAGTTTTGATTTCTTGCCGCTATAGCTAATAGTTTTTTTTCAACTAATTTTACTGCATGCATTTTTCGCAACTCCGGGGAGTCAGACAGGTTTGATAATTGAATGATGTTTTTATAACTATTCGAAAATTGATCTATAGACACTATGCTTGATCCAACTTTAGCAATATATGGTTCAGCATTCTCTTTTACTGAACATCCGTTGAATAACAAAATAGTTATTATGGTAATGTAAAGTATTCTATTCATAATATGGATCGTTTAAGCATGTTTGTAATAATTCTTCAGGTCATTGGCAAAGAGAAATTACAGCTTCTTTGTTTATGTATGCCAATAAACAAAGTGCCGCAGAATTCTGCGGCACTTTGTACAACATTACTTTAGTAAAGTGTGTTTATTTCAACAACAACATTTTACCTGTTTGCATTCGTTTATCTGAAGTAACACTATACAGATATACACCTGAAGGAACTTGACGTCCCATGGAGTTTATTGCATTCCATTTAATAGAATATACTCCAGGATCTGCTTGTCCGTTGTAAAGAGTAATGACTTCTTCTCCTAAGAGAGAGTAAATCTTTACCGTTACATTGGATGTGATATCCAGATCAAACATGATACTCGTTTCAGGGTTGAACGGATTCGGATAATTTCCTTTAAGTGCGAACTCATCAGGAATCATTTCCGGATTTACAACACTTAATTCATTATCAGGATTATTGATACCGAAGATAGTTTCATACGCAAATTCGGTAGCATCGACAGGAATCAAAACCACACGATCGCAACCGAATCCGGCCTCATTATCTACTGCACCATTCGTACCGGGAGCATCATTCTCAATACCGGGATACCATCCACCAAACTTCGCCATGAATAAATTATCATGACCTGCAGGTAAAGTAAATGAACCCGTAAAGATGTTATCGCCATCACCATCTGACAAATGAGGCATCTCTGAACTGGCCGGTGTCTCACAGCCCTCTCCCATACAGTCACCCCATGTATACCAACCGTTCAAAAATGAACCGTTAAATACTAAGGTATCAGGTTTCTGTACAAAAGGCTCTCCACTGTTTACGTTGATAACACCATCCACCCACTGAACTGCAAATGTGAATGTTACATCATTCTCAAGTGGAGCTCCTGCCGGTAAAATATCCGGCTGGATTGCATCAAGAACAATCGCCTCTCCTGTCCAATCAAATACCTTGTTATCTCCTGTCTCCCAACCGGTATTATTCCAGTCTTCATCAGGATTGGCTTTGAACTTCCAAAAGACTTCGTTTCCGACATTCTCTGTGAACGTTACATCAAGAACATAAAGGTTCGGATCAACCAGGTCTGCCTGTAATGCATCTCCGCCGCCCCAGCCGTTAAAGCTACCGCGTACTTCTAATGTATGTACTTCAGGATCAAACCCAACAAAGTTGGTCATGTCTGCTTGGAATGTAACTGTGGCTTCTACGAAATTTGGCTCTTCACATGTTGAACAACCGCTGAAACATACAACCGGAAGAACTTCATCAAGATCGCCCACTGTGTAAAAACGGTTACCGCCATCTTGACAGTCCGAAGGAACAATCTCTTCAGAGCCCCAAGCGTTACCATTCACATACTTGTAGTAAGCTGTCTCACCGGTGGTTAAAGCAAACGTCGCTTCATAAACACCATCTGCATCGGCATCTGTCATCTCTGATGCTGCCGGATCCCAGCCTTGCATACTACCGGCAATGTGAATACCATCTGCTGATACATCTTCATTCTGCATATCTACCTGGAAAGTAACATATACCTGATCGCAAGTAATACAACTTGAGAAACATACAGGACCTACTGTCTCATCTTCTTCACCAACAACATAAAGACGATTGTAAGCACCCCAACCATTGTCAACACCACAATCGGATAAACCTGTGTTGTCTTCCTGACCGCCCCAACCGTTACCGTTTAAAAATGTGTACTGAACAGTGTCTCCGGCTGTCATATCAAATGTAATCTCATAAACACCATCTGCATCTTCATCCGTTAGCTCAGAAGCTGCTGGATCCCAGCCCTGCATACCACCAGCAATATGAACACCATCGGCACTCACATCCTCATTGCTCATGTCTAATTGAAAAGTGATTAATGTGCCTACAGGATCTTCAGGAAATTCATTATCAGGATTATTGATACCGAAGATAGTTTCATACGCAAATTCGGTAGCATCGACAGGAATCAAAACCACACGATCGCAACCGAATCCGGCCTCATTATCTACTGCACCATTCGTACCGGGAGCATCATTCTCAATACCGGGATACCATCCACCAAACTTCGCCATGAATAAATTATCATGACCTGCAGGTAAAGTAAATGAACCCGTAAAGATGTTATCGCCATCACCATCTGACAAATGAGGCATCTCTGAACTGGCCGGTGTCTCACAGCCCTCTCCCATACAGTCACCCCATGTATACCAACCGTTCAAAAATGAACCGTTAAATACTAAGGTATCAGGTTTCTGTACAAAAGGCTCTCCACTGTTTACGTTGATAACACCATCCACCCACTGAACTGCAAATGTGAATGTTACATCATTCTCAAGTGGAGCTCCTGCCGGTAAAATATCCGGCTGGATTGCATCAAGAACAATCGCCTCTCCTGTCCAATCAAATACCTTGTTATCTCCTGTCTCCCAACCGGTATTATTCCAGTCTTCATCAGGATTGGCTTTGAACTTCCAAAAGACTTCGTTTCCGACATTCTCTGTGAACGTTACATCAAGAACATAAAGGTTCGGATCAACCAGGTCTGCCTGTAATGCATCTCCGCCGCCCCAGCCGTTAAAGCTACCGCGTACTTCTAATGTATGTACTTCAGGATCAAACCCAACAAAGTTGGTCATGTCTGCTTGGAATGTAACTGTGGCTTCTACGAAATTTGGCTCTTCACATGTTGAACAACCGCTGAAACATACAACCGGAAGAACTTCATCAAGATCGCCCACTGTGTAAAAACGGTTACCGCCATCTTGACAGTCCGAAGGAACAATCTCTTCAGAGCCCCAAGCGTTACCATTCACATACTTGTAGTAAGCTGTCTCACCGGTGGTTAAAGCAAACGTCGC
The DNA here is from genome assembly GCA_964388155.1 of uncultured bacterium. Classification (GTDB taxonomy): domain Bacteria; phylum Fidelibacterota; class Marinisomatia; order Marinisomatales; family JACNKV01; genus JACNKV01. The sequence continues at coordinate 112,505 of CAYLYH010000002.1, forward strand.
TTCATAAACACCATCTGCATCGGCATCTGTCATCTCTGATGCTGCCGGATCCCAGCCTTGCATACTACCGGCAATGTGAATACCATCTGCTGATACATCTTCATTCTGCATATCTACCTGGAAAGTAACATATACCTGATCGCAAGTAATACAACTTGAGAAACATACAGGACCTACTGTCTCATCTTCTTCACCAACAACATAAAGACGATTGTAAGCACCCCAACCATTGTCAACACCACAATCGGATAAACCTGTGTTGTCTTCCTGACCGCCCCAACCGTTACCGTTTAAAAATGTGTACTGAACAGTGTCTCCGGCTGTCATATCAAATGTAATCTCATAAACACCATCTGCATCTTCATCCGTTAACTCAGAAGCTGCTGGATCCCAGCCCTGCATACCACCAGCAATATGAACACCATCTGCACTCACATCCTCATTGCTCATGTCTAATGCAAATGTGACTTGAGTTCCGGTGGGTTCACTAGCTTCAGTATAAGAAAGGTTATCAATCCATACTGTATTAGCAAGCGCGGTGTTTCCGCCGCCAATCCGAATGTATCCACCAGTACCAGCATCAGCGTTACCCGTAAGTGTGAATGTTGTAAAAACAGTGCTTCCGTTTATACTTACAGAGGGCTCTGTAGAGCTTAAACCTTGAACTGATAGTGTTATCTGATAGGTCTCATTGTCCCAGTTCTCTGTTTTAATATCAATTGACAACGTATAGTTTGTACCGGCTGTGGCTGTTATCGGTCGTTTTACAACCATATCATAACCACCGTCACTGAATTTATATGCCCCCGAACCGTCTACTCCGCCGGTAGCATCAAACTCTTCCGCTGTCCACACATTGCCTTCATCATGATGGTTCCAGTTTGCCAAGTCTGAATCGTCTTCAAAAGCGAAAACAAAATCATTTTGGGCAAAAATCGTTGATACTGTAAGCATACTTACTAATAACATTACGATTTTCTTCATCTGATTAATCTCCTCTTGTTGTTTACTAAATCAGGAATACTTCTATGTATTCTCTCTCAAAACTAATTTTAGTAACTCACATCAGAGTTACTAATAAGTGCAGGAAATTTACTCTTTATTCGGGAATTCTACAATAATAATTCTTATCGTGATAAAATAAATTATTGAACAAGAGAAATAGTGATTTTCTGGGGTGAACCTAATCTGCCAAATTCATGATATGCATAATCAACAATCACAGTGACACCACCCCAATGAATGTTAATTCCTGCCCCTAATGTAAATTTTTCTTCAATGTCACGTTGAAATAAATGTTGGATTCCACCACGTACAAACGCCACATTTGCTATATTAATTTCTGTCCCAATATTTAAACTTTCAGTATTATCATTGGGATGATTGGCATCTACGGCTAACGTAACATTCAAGTTACGATATAGAAATGGGAATTTGTATGCGATGCCAAACCGAAAAAGTAAAGGAAGATCAAACTTATCAGTATCTAAATAGGCATTCACATGCTCCGGGTCTGATTCTAGTGTCGGATCTAAATCCGTTTGGATAATTAAATCTCTTCCGGACATTTGCATTTTAGTGCCAAAATTGGATATGCTCATTCCCAAGGTTAAACCCTCAACCTGCGTACTGTATTTTGTTCCTATATCCATTGCAAACCCGGAGGCACTTGAATTATAGATAAATTCGTTCACATATTTCGATGTAATCCCAAGCGAGAATTTGTCCGTAATTCTTTTTCCGTAAGTAAGTGTGGCTGAATAACATCCCGCATTAAAGGATTCTCCGGTCCCTTCCGGCTGATGTGTCGTTGTTACTTCCATCTCTTTCATGTGAAGGTACGAAATAGTTGCTCCTATTGACCCATATGTTCCTAAATTTATCAATCCTCCAACGTATTCATAATCGATATCTTGAAACCATTCGGTATGATCAAACAACACCTGTACCTTACTTAATCCGGCTATCCCTGCCGGATTCCAGTATAGAGCAGATACATCATCAGCAATTGCCGTAAAGGCACCGCCCATAGATAAAGCGCGCGAACTCACGCCAATTTTCAAAAACTGACTGGCAGTAGTACCCACTTTGGACACAGATTGTGATTGGAGCGAGTTCATCAATATCAAAGATATTAAAAGTGTCATAACAGAGTGGTTCGCGTTTCTCTGGTTATTTTTTTCAAACTTCATTTTATCACCGCAAACTTTCCTTGAATAGGTTTAAAATCATTTTGGCTTCCTGATATTGGCTCTATGTAATAGAGATAAATTCCATAGGCAATTGAAAGATTTTCTTTGGTTAGCATATCCCATTCTGCCGAACCATCTTCAATTACTGTCTCATGATATAATACATCTACTAATTCGCCTGCCAAATTAAATATTGTAATCTTACAGTGAGGTGGCAGATGGTTAAAATGGATTGATCGTGGTCCACGACCGGTTGCATATGGATTTTGCCCCTCCCAACTTGCACCGGCAATATATGGATTTGGAACCACTTTCACATTTTGGATGTCCTGTTTTAGTTTTTGTTGATCCAAATAAGGAGCATTCGAAACAAAACCAAAAATATCTTCTGAAGTAAATGGCTTAGTTATAATGATATTTAATGTGTCACCAAACGTCGGAATATGAAGAAAGGGTGAAGAATCATCACTATCAGGACTGATTCCCCATGTCACGAGAGTTGTGTCACCCATAGATTCCAATAGCACTATTCGGTCTCCATAGGAAAAGTGCCCTGGTTGCGCGAAGACAATTTCATCATACAAAGTACTATCCGGGTGCTCATGGAAACCTTGTTCATCAAAATATCCTGTTTTCTGCTCTATAATTGAAACATAATCATGTTCATTATAAACTAATTCTGAATCAGGAATGGTGTATTCCCATGTTTGATCAAAAACTGCAAATGATATTGGGGAATTATCATACGGATCCACAATAGAATAATTTACTCTAATACTTTCAAAAACGATTGTATCACCGGTTGTCCGAATTAATTCTTGTGCTTCTGTTTGATAATCCGCAGAATCTGAAAAAAGAAATTTTATGTCCCTTGGGTATTTTATTCCAATTGTTTCAATACCTCCGTAACTAAAAGAATCCGACAACACGTGATATTCATTATCATACTTTGGTGCATAGCTGGTTGACTGTTTGGTAACAACAGTATGGTTATCAAAGATTAATTGCATCCCTTGAAAAATGGTCTTATCATCTTTCAAGGCTTGAGTCCATGACACTACGGTATCATGCTTTGACAATTCTGTAACATCAACAACCATAAAGTGTGAAGTAAAGGGTATCATCTCTTCCAGATCATTTAAATCTACATCCGGTTCCCCTAGATCAGGCTGTTGATTTCCTTCTGTCCCGCTTGGATTCGTCAGAATATTGTAGTTATCAGCATTCGGATCCATACCTTCAGACCAAGCAATATTTTGTTCTACTAAACAACCTCCCGAACCATTTTCATACTCATCTCTACATCCATCACTCCCTACATCTTTATCGAACATTGCGTTCCCATCTATAAATGATTCTCCCAGCTCGCCTACCTGAAATCTACCGTCATTTTCAGTACCCCAGTCGGCACACTCGCCATTATCAAATTCATCAATATCTCCATCTCCGTCATTATCCCATCCATCAGAACAGTTTTCATTTGCCCCGGAATCTACATAATTATCATGGCTTGGGTCAGGATTCCCCCAAGGATTAAATCCCGGTTCATCTTGATTACGTATTCCGTCAACACCATAATCCAACCAGTTAATCTCACCATTCCCCTCCCCCTCGTCTTCAGTATTTGGTAAACCGTCGAGTCCAAAATCAATAAACACTTCTGTTGAATCCCATTGTCCATTAGCATAGCTATCATCTATGTGTACCCAATCTCCATCATCATCCAAACCATTCAATCTTGAATCTTTAAAATAAATTCTATAGTTATGATTATCAGGTATTTGGGCAGGGTCAATATTGTTTAAAACGATTCTACCTGTTCCTCTGGGTGTATGCAATGGATATACATCCTCGTTCGGTGGTGGGATAACATATCCCGCTGCGTGTGCTTCCGGAATAACAGAAATAACATTTTGAGCTGTCTGTATGTGTCCGCTCTTATCAATGGTTACAAATTTTGATGTTTCTGCCGGTAATATTTCCTTTTCTAAATTTCCGTGATCATAGGCAGTAACTGCATAATAATAACGATGCCCATTAATCACATTTGTATCTGTCCATGCATGAACCAGCCCCGTATTGTCACCTAAATTATATAGTACTCCATCTATATCTAATGGAAAAAACCCCTCATATTCATTCACTAAATCGAATTGTTTTTCAGCAACGTTAAATTTATGTGATCCAAATGCATCTGAAATACTCCCGGCATCTGTAAATTCCGTATCGGTAGCTTTATATATTTTATATCCTTCAAAATCGTAGCCTGATAGTCTATCATATGAATTTTCAGAACGATCGTCCCAATAAATGGTGATATATCCGTCTCCTTCATAAGCCCAAACGGTCGGTAGGTCTGGTGCTTTTGCAAAATTATAATTTTGATTATAGATTGTCTGCACAGTTTGTTTGTTTCTGATTAAATCAGGAAGATTATCTCCAAATAACATTGCGATAGAAAAACGTTCTGTTTCACCAATCGGTAACGGAAAATATCCGGAGCCAAAAAGAAAGTCAGCGTCAACATTTTGCACAGATTTATTAAAATACCCCGGCGCCATTTTATTCCATAGACAATCATCACATCCCATATCTGAAAACTGACCAAATGCAAAATAGTAAAAACTTGATAGTCCTATCTGATCAGACTCATCAATATCTGTTTTATCAATATTTGGTTCACCCGGGAATCCTGTATCCACCCATTCATCACCCATTAACTCAAAACCGGATGTCGGTTGTCCATCACCTTCGCCATAAAACGTGTCTCCGCTTCCGGGAGCACCGTCTAAACCTACATCGTCCTTTTCAAAATCCCAGTCACCGTCATTATCAATACCATCACTCCGTGACTCATCAATCAGTAGATTATCTACTCCTTCATTCGTTAAATAATCAATGTATTTTTGCCCAACATTCAAATATATATCTTCAAAATAGCCAGGAGTAACCTCTATGGAATAGCCGTTGTTTTCGTCAATAATACCATTTAGGTTATCATCAATCAAATTTCGTTCAATTTCCTCATAGGGAATCCCCGGAACAAATGTATAAATATTTCCGTTTTGAACGATTTCAATTCCGTTTGCAGGTATTGTTGTAATTATTCTCTCATAACCATTATTATAATCTATGACTACAATTGTATCACCGACAGAAAATATCACCGGGTCAAATAAACTTTCTGTGATAATCTCTCCTGAGCCATCACTACCATCGCCATCGTTGTCGATCCCGTCTATCGAATTACCGGGGCTTTCAAGGAAAGCATAACCCGCTAAACCTACCGGAGACCAACCCTGTGCACCAACACCGCCTAGTCCAGTTTCAAGATTTGTCCCATGGTCATAGGAATACGCAATATCGTCATTTTTATCAAAATCCGCATAATCATCCTGACTGTCTCCATCCCCACCTGTTATCGTGCCTACAATAGCTCCGAAGATCATCTTATGATGATCTTTATGTCCAATATTTTTTATATCATAAAGCCAAAAAAGTACGTCCTCTGCCATGATATGATTCCATTGTAATCCTCGGACTGTTGCATTCAAACCAAGTCCTTTTCGTTCCATATCTGTAGTATCCGGGAAAAAACTAAATTCCTCATCATTGGCATCATCCATGATAAAGTAACTTTCCTGTTCCGCATTTTTTTGATTTTTTCCAAAATAGCCATTCCAACTTTCGGACCAACCTGGATCTAGTGCATCGGTAAGCTTGTCCGGCCATTGATTTGGCCAAGTGTTCGGATGCCTTGGATTTGAAGGATCTACCGGAGGACCCATATGACTCATCGCCACCAAGTTGGAATCATCATTGAAATACCCCATGAGCGGTTCCCAGCCCCAGTGATCATCTAAATTCATCTCACTTCCGCGGGGACTATAAGTAGTAACGACACTGTGACGTAGCACATCGTTTTCATCCATAATTTCAGATCCTACCAATATTCCAACGTCTCCAATATATTCATGAGTAGAATTAATTGGCCATTCACCTCCTATATCATCCGGCTCATCCATCCATCGCCCTAATAAACCATAGTTATAAAAAGTTGTTCTCACTTTATTTCCGGAGTGTACATTTTTTCCTCTTGCTAACGTTGTACCGTGTGGATTGGCGGCCATAAGAGATGTATTAACAATCATAATCCCGATAAAAAGTATATGATTAAATGACGAATTTATTTTCATAATGTTTCTCAAAATATTTCTAGAATTTAACATGGATGCCTACATTAATTTTACGTGGATCAGAAAACCAATCAGGTTTTAATAGGTGCTCATCTATGTGCCCAATACGATCCGTTGTAGCGTCTGGTGTATCTTTTGCGGTAAGTGTATAGGTTCCTCTGCCGGTATCTCCCCAAACTGTACGTTCATTTTGAATATCCAACAAATTGTATATGTTACAAAACAGTGTTGTATGTAAGCCAAATAGTCTTAAATGATATGAAGAACGAAAATCCAATTCATAATAATTTGGAATTCTATCACTATTCTCTGAGAACCCGGCAAAGGCACTCGAACCTGAAACAGAGCCTACTTTATATTCAGGTGTATACGGGGTTCCACTCCACAATTTTCCAATCATTGAAACTGACCAATTTCTCTTACCATAAGTAATCGAACCATTTAGAGTATGGGTTTGATCCCAATCCAGTGGAATTAGACTCTGTATAGGTTCTTGATCGGATTGTGCACTATGATAGGCATCGTCTGGATTGGAGTATGTTCCTTCAGCAACCATCCATGAGTAATCTAATGATGCACCAAATCCGTTATAAAATGCTCGATTAATAGCTATTGTGTATCCTCTAGTATTTGCGTAGTCTTTGTTTTCATACTTAAAATATGTACCAACCGGATATTTTCGAATTGGTGCGCTCATACCAACCCAGTCTCTGGTATCTCTATAAAACAGAGTAAGATCAAATGAGACCATCATTGCAATCTCTTGTTTAAACCCCACTTCATACATCACTGTTCGCTCAGGTTTTAGCGATGCATTCCCAAGAATTCCAGCAAAATTGGATTCCCCTATTTCAAATTCCGGATTTGAATACAAGTATGAGAAATTAGGAATCTGGAAAAAATATCCATAAGATACATGAACTGCTCCTTTATCAGAAACAGGGTATGACAATCCAATTCTAGGACTAAGTTGGTATGATTTGTTAGCAGGTTTATATCCGTTCTTCCATTGATAAAACTCACGCATGGCAGTCCATGACGAATCTTCATACATTCCTGAGGTTAGTAGATTTTGTGCTTTTACGGCACCCTCTGCTGTTAATGAATCAATCAAAATGACGCCTGAATTGAGTTCCGGGTAATCATATTGGTAAAACACAACTGTATCGTTAGCAGTCTTTGCTAAATAATACTTACGATTCCCCGGAAATCTATCATTAGTAGGAACAACCCAATCCGGATCAAAATAATCAAATCGCAATCCAATGTTTACAATTAAATCTTTTAGTTCTAATTTGTCCTGTATGTAAGCTGAAAATTCAATGGGATTCGCTCTGAAATAACTATGTGCAGAAGTATATGTCGGATAAATAGCAGGGGCATACGGATAAACCTTTGATCCTGAAATAGGGTTGTAACCAATCGTATCTCCTTCCGCTGTAAATCCATAACTTCCTTCCATCAGATATTCTACGTGTTTATCATTTGCCCAAAGGTCATATCGCTTGAAAGCAAAACCGGTTTTTACTTGATGAACAGAATTGATTTGACTAGAAATATCAAATTTTAACATACGATAGGTTGTTTCTCTTTCGTAACGACCTCCTTGAGTTCCCCCTGACGCAAATGACCAAGCCGGTCGGTTCATAATAACCGGATCAACATAGCCTTCTGAATCATCTAAATCTACAACTATGTAATGCCAAGTTGAGTCCTGAGTTTGGTATGAGCCCACCTCATAATATTGTGGAATTGTTTCCCATTTTACTCCATTGTAAAATTGAATTGAATCAGCTTGCCAAGATAAATTATCCATAATCTGTGATTCAAACGGTACGTTGTTGACATCTTTGTAAAGATGTTCCCAGTAAGCAGATGAAAAATCAATAAATTTTAATTCATAAAAGGTTTTTGATGAGATACTATGCGTGAAAGTAAGGATATGAGATAAATCTTTTTCATATCTATTCATCAAACCATCCGGAATATATTTGTAGTCAGCATCATAATTTTTATATTGTTTTTCTGCACTGAAAGAGCTGTAAGCAAACTTCATTTTTGGGGTTGGTTTTATAGTAAATTTAAATTGAGCAGTTAATTTAGAGAACGGTGCTAATGGTACAATTTTTTGATCTCCAAACAGCATACCGTTTGATTGGAATAGTCGTTTGCCATAGTACTTATTTGTTGTATTAAAGTATCGAATGTTTGTGTAAAATGTAACCCAATCATTTAAAAAAGGAACCGGCCCACTCAAATGGGCATTGATGTTTTTTATTTGAAACGGGTTCAGCACAACATTTAATTTGTCCACAAACCCATTATTATCTAACGAAAAACGATGTTCTCCCCACTGAGGTTGTCCGTCTCCTTCACCTAAACTGGGTTCGTTCTTTTGCCCATTATTATTGCTATAATATGAAGGAATCATTGAACCATTATCCATAGGGTCACCGGCAATACCATCCGGTCCTAAGTCATTATTAAGGGGCTCACCTGCATCAAATTCCCCATTCTCATTAACATCATCATAAGGTTCATTGTAATCCCATTGTAGATTTCCGTTCAAATCATTATACCATTCAGGGCTATCCCATTGACCATCTCCATTTAAGTCTTCATACGATTTCCAAGTCGAAAAAGGTGACGAGATCGTGTATAGATCTGATTTTAAGGTATGAAACCCACCTCCATATATTTCCAAGCCACCTTTTAAATGATCTTGCCCATCTTTTGTAACAATGTTGACAATGCCGGACATTGCGTTTCCATATTCCGCATTAAAAGTTCCACTGATAACCTGAAGCTCTTGTATAGAACTATTTTGAATCTCTTCTCCGACACTGCTTCCATCGTAAGAATCTGTTGTTGAGATACCGTCCACCCAAAATGAAACTTCACCACTTCTCCCTCCACGGACATGCAAACCACCACCATCACGAACAATTCCAGCTTGCAAACCAATCGCATCCGTTACCTCCGCCACGGGTAGATTTTCTAACGTTTTTGCATCCATAACAGACGCCATTGAAGTTTGATCTAATCGAACGGTTTGCCTTTTTGCAACCACCACAACCTCTTCTCCTTCAATGGCTTCCATACTCATAGAAAAATTAATATGTGTTGTCAGGTCTACCGCAATATCAACTTCGGTCATTCGTACTGTGGTAAATCCAATCATCATGGCACGAACGGTATATTTCCCCGGGGGGATATTTAAAATAAAATAATTACCGTGGATATCAGTTGCTGCTCCCAAACTTGTTCCATCAACCATTATATTACACCCAACCAAAGACTCACCGGTCTTTTTATCTTTTACTGTTCCAGAAATTTTCCCTGTTGTTCCTGCATAAATACTTGAAATCAACACAATGGATAACATTAAAACGAGTTTCGTTAAATTCTTCATATTTTCTTTTGAAATAGTTTCCCTGATTTTGCTTGGAGCAGTTTATTATGGTTATTACCAAATATCATAGACCAATTTTCAAATCCATCGATAAATATACTATTTGGTATTATTTGCTTAGTGTTTGAATTATTAAATGCACAAATTATAACCTCACTATCTTTCGTCCTTTTAAATACATAGAGTCCATTAGAATTTGTATAGATAGTAACATAATTGCCTTGTCTCAAGGCTGGATATTCTAAACGAAGTTCAATCAAATCCCGATAATACGCTAACAAATCTTTGTCCACACTAACACTATCTATAGGACGTTTTCCGGCGCAATCCAAATAATCACAGGGATGCGCCGTTTCATCGTCATAGGAAAACTCAGGCCACACCATTGGTTTGCGGCAATCGGGATCATCAGCTCCCCACATTCCAACTTCATCTCCGTAATATATATACGGAGCCCCTACATAGGCAAATTGAAATAAAAGAATTGTTCTTTGAATCTGTCGCTGCTTGGCATTTGGCTTTCGGATGTCAAATTCCTTATTCCACCATGTATTGTTTGCATGGTCAATCACTCGATCAGGATTGACAACCGCTGAAGCCAATCTCTCAGTATCATGACTTCCAAGACAGTTTTGCAATACATTCGCCGCCTTTGGAGGATATTCATCCCTGACCTGTTGAAGCAATCCATCCAATTCGGATGGCGTAATTTTGTTATTTTGATCAATAAAAAACCTGAACATTGCATCACCAAATCGATAATTCATCACCGCATCGAAACGACCATCTTTCAGCCAAGGAGATGCATTATACTGTTTGTTATTCCACCAGTCTTCCCACCAGACTTCTCCGGTAATATAGGCATTTGAGTTTATCGCTTTCACCCAGCCACAAAACTCATCCCAAAACGGCATTTGTATACGTTCAGCGACGTCTAAACGCCATCCGTCAATACCGTCAGAAGGATCTCCGTCATTGTTGGGATCCATCCACCGATGCGTAATAGCCTTAATGTGTTCACGGACGGGTTTAACCGGACCGTTTTTATTCTGACGAAAAGCCGGAAGGTCTTCCACATATCCTTTGTAGCGTAAAGGAGGATACCCGTTCGGATTAAATTGCGGTGGTAAATTAAGGTAATCATTCAAATGCGATGCGTCTTCTAATCCGTTGCCTTCTATGGAATACCAAAGATAATAAGGACTTTCTTCCCGATGGTTAATAACATCTCGGAACGCCCAAAATGTTAACCCTGCATGATTAAACACACCATCTATAATGATGTGCATTCCCCTGCGATGCACCTCTTCGACGAGCTGAAGAAATAATTTATCAGCTGAAGTCCACTTCCAAGTTGATGGGGCATGTGGATCTTCAGATTGAATAATTTTAGTATCTCCATTAGGATCCGGACCAAAGTGTCGATCAATATGATGGTAGTGTGCCGCTCCATATTTATGAGAGGATGGCGAATCGAAAATGGGATTCAAATATATAGCATTTATTCCCAACTCTTCCAGATAGTCAAGTTTATCCAAAATTCCTTGGATATCACCTCCGTATCGCCGAAGCTGAAATTGATATCGGAAATCTTCTCCATTCTCAATCTCCCACGGTTGAAAAGTATACCAGTCAGATGTCCAGTGAGAACGCTCCCAGCTTTTGGGGTGAGTCCAAGGCCACGTTCCCATCGCACTCGCCAATGTTGGATCGTTGGCGTGATTGCCATTAGAAAATCTCTCAGGAAATATTTGATACCACACGGCATCAGCAGCCCATTTGGGATGTTGGCTTCCGAAGAGGGTCGGACCAATAACAACGAACAAAGTCAGAATTTGAATTATTAATTTAATTTGTTTCATCCAATTGGCAAATTCAATTAAATTTAGTAACTCTGTTATGAGTTACGGTTGGGATATTAGAGTAAATATTGCAATCCATCAAATGAAAAATTAATAAAATTACTTACTCCGTAATACAAATAAAATGAATACTGAAAGAACAATAATTGATTTACTAACGGAATTCGGTCTCTCTGCTAATGCCGGAAAGGCATATTTGGCCTTAATAAAAAACAATCCTGCAACCGGCTACGAAATTAGCACATCTTCAGGAGTGCCCCGGTCAGCAATTTACTCCGTTTTAAATCGTTTAACCGCACTAGGTTTGGTGAATTTTGTGGGAGAGAACCCTAAAAAGTATATCGCATTATCACCCTCATCAATGATAGAACACATGAATAATTTACATGTGGACCGCGTTCAGCAAATCACCGACGCATTTAATCATTTAAACACCAGTAATGAAGCTTTTGATTTTTGGCACCTCCACGGGTATCGAAATTTAATCATGAAAGCAAAAGAAATTATTAATCATGCTCAAGAAAAAATCATTCTTAGTGCGTGGTGTAAAGAAGTCACGACCTTGGAAAGAGCATTAAAAGATGCGGTGACCAGAAATGTTGATGTTACGCTGTTTTCTTTCTGCAAGCTTAAGGAAGATATTGGAACCACCGTTAGTTACGGATTAGATGAAATGGAATTATTAAAGGTTTGGAATCCAAAAATAATTTTAGTAGCCGATCAAAAAACTACGGTAATGGGAAGCACGGTTGAGCACAATGACAGCCGAACGATTTTTACACAGAATAAAGCCATTACTGAAATTGCCACAAATCATATCATCCTTGACATCACCTTAGCCGGACAAAGATTAGATTTCGATCCAAATCCGATAGTGAAAAAAATTATGCGCCGACCGGACATTCATTTAGATAGTTTACTGGCGGACATTTGAAACAGGAGCACTCTCATGAAAACAATAACCCTGGGCACAAGCACAAAATCAGAAATTGAATCCATTACAGTAGGTGATTCCGTCATTATAGATCACTACGAATGGACAGTCGCGGAAGAACCTGACACGACGTTGATATTTTATCGCGAAGATGTCGATGGTAAAATTCAAACTCTCGAATTAGATTTTACTTCGCTTTTAAGTAAAGCAGAATAACATTATTTTTCTATAGTTTTTTCCTTATGATGTCCCATCGCTCAAGCGGAATTTTACTGCATATTACATCTCTCCCCGGTCGATACGGAATCGGAGAAATTGGACCCCATGCCTACACATTCATTGACCGGTTAAAAACAATGGGACAGCATTTATGGCAAATTCTTCCGATTGGACCTACAGGTTTCAGTGCGTCTCCCTATCAATTACTTTCGACGTTCGCAGGCAATCCATTCCTTATCAGCTTTGATTTACTCCTCAAAAACGGACTTCTTAAAAAAAGTGAACTGCAAAGCTTAAATGCTTTTTCCAAAACTAGGATTGATTTTAAATCAATCCTTCCTCTACGCTCATCTGTGTTAAATATTGTTGCAGAAAAATTTTATTCTCGAGCCTCTAAGGAGTCAATCACCGATTTTTGTGATTTTTGTTCAAATAATGGTGCTTGGCTAGATGATTACTCACTCTTTACCACCTTAAAAGAATTACATAAAAACCAAACGTGGGCAGATTGGAAATCGGAGTATAAGGATAGAAACCCCGATGCTTTATCTGAAATAAAAGAAAAGTATAAAGCAAATATCTTAAAAGTAAAAATACTTCAGTTTCTTTTTCATGATCAATGGAAATCTTTAATGGATTACGCTCATCAGAAAAATGTATACATCATTGGAGATATACCAATTTATGTTGCCTACGACAGTGCGGACGTCTGGGCAAATCAATCGTTGTTCCATTTGGACAAAAAAGGAAAGATGGATAGACTGTCAGGGGCTCCTCCGTGTTATTTTAGTAAAGAAGGACAACTTTGGGGGAATCCAATCTACAACTGGGATGTTCATAAAATAACCGGTTACACATGGTGGGTCTCACAAATTAAAAAATTGTTTACGATGGTCGATATTGTTCGAATCGACCATTTTAATGGATTCGTAAAATATTGGGAAGTCCCAGCAAATTCTAAAACGGCGAAAAACGGATACTGGGTGCAAGGTCCGGGTGAAGACTTTTTCGAGGTGATTACTCAGGAATTAGGTCCGTTGCCCATTATTGCTGAAGATTTAGGTGAAGCATCCGGTGATGCAGAACCGATTCGAAAAAAATTTGGGTTCCCAGGATTGGAAATCCTACAGTTTGCTTTTGGAGAAGAAAAAAAACCCGGTGATTATCCCGAAATCTGCGTTGTGTACACGGGCACGCATGACAATGACACTACAAAAGGTTGGTTTACGATGAAACCCGAGCATGGGCGTGTCCAATCGGAGAGTGAAATTGTCGCTGAAAGAAAAACCGTTTTGGAATATTTTGGGACGGATGGTTCTGAAATTCATTGGGACATGATTGATTTTGCATTGCAATCATCTGCCAACACGACTATTATTCCTTTACAAGATGTGATGGGTCTTGGATCAGATGCCCGAATGAACATCCCCGCAACCGCAAATGGAAATTGGGCATGGAGGTTTTCATGGGACATGCTCTCCGATGATATGATTACCCGTCTAAAATACTTAACAAAAATATATAACAGGACAAAATGACAAACAGTGATTCACGTCTCGAAAAAAAAACTGATTTCACCATTGCCTATTTTAGTGCAGAAATCGGCATTTCATCACAGTTACCGACTTATAGCGGTGGATTAGGTGTATTAGCCGGAGATCACATAAAAGCTTCCGCCGATGCCGGTTTGAAAATGTGTGCCGTCACCCTATTATATAAAGAGGGATATTTTAAACAGCGCATTGATGAAGATGGAGCCCAATCTGAAACATATCCGCGTTTCGATCCCTATCCAATGCTTAACAAACTCCCCGTTAAGTTTACTTTGCGGCTGCGAGAAAGAGATGTTTGGATCCAAGCCTTTGAATATAAATTTGAGGGTATTAATGGTCATGTCATACCGATCTATTTTTTAGATACCGATTTAGAAGAAAATTTTCACGATGATCAAATTATATCTTTAAGATTATATTCCGGAGACAAAGATCACAGAATACTTCAGGAGGCTATTCTCGGGTTTGGTGGAATCCAATTGTTAGAAAAACTTAGAATCAACGGCAACATCAATACGTATCACATGAATGAAGGACATTGTTCTTTTTTAACGTTAGGTTTATTGGAAAAATTTGACACTAACGAAGAAACCGTCCGTCGGCACTGTCATTTTACGACACATACTCCCGTTGAAGCAGGCCACGACCATTTCTCAAAAAAAAGGTGTGAAAAACTCTTACATGGGTTGCTTCCGGATTATATAAATCTTCCTTCACTTGTACAAAACAGTCGGTGGCACATGACAGAATTAGGACTGTATTTCAGTCGGTCAGCAAACGGGGTGTCTAAACTTCACGGCGACATTGCTCAGGAGCAATTTCCTGAATTTAATATCGGTGCAATCACGAATGGAGTCTATCATCCATACTGGGTTGGAAAAGAATTCAGAGAACTATACACAAAATATCTTCCTGACTGGAAAGAGAATCCTGAAAGTTTATTAAATATTGATACGATTCCGGATGATGAGTTATGGTATATGCATCAATCTCATAAACACTTTTTACTTGGTTATACTAATTCTCAGACCGGAAAAGCACTGTCAATGGATGTTTTAACACTTGGGTTTGCTCGTCGCGCTGCTGAATATAAACGTGCTAGATTAATTTTTCATGACATGGAAAGATTAATTGAGATAGGGAAAGGTAAGTTACAGATTATCATTGCAGGAAAAGCACACCCCAATGATAAAAATGGTAAAAAAATCATTCAGAATATTGTTGAGAAAGCCAATACTCTGATGGGTAAAGTAAAAGTTGTGTATCTGGAAAATTATAACATGTGGTTAGGAAAATTAATCACATCCGGTGTTGATGTTTGGGTAAATACTCCTTTACGTCCTAATGAAGCTTCAGGTACAAGCGGAATGAAAGCTGCATTAAATGGTATTCCAAATTTATCAATCCTCGATGGTTGGTGGGCTGAAGCATGTGAGCATGGTAAAAATGGATGGGCAATAGGTCATCCGGATGTTACCAACGATATTCATGATGCAAATTCTCTATATAATGTTCTTGAGAAAGAAGTCATCCCGGCTTATTATTCAGAAGATAGGTCTTGGATCAACCTTATGCGCGAATCAATTAAAACCAGTGTTCAATATACTGCTCATCGAATGGTGAATGATTATAAAGAACAGTTCTATAGTAAAAAGTGAATTTTCTCAACAATTGGTGATCCATGAGTTTTCATATTGCATCTCATATTCGTGATGATTTAAATCTACAGAAATTTCAATATGATCATTTTGGGAGATTCAACAATAACTCTTCAAATGATATTTATAATCTGTACGATAGTATTAATAGTCTTATAAAAGATGTTTCTACATCAGAGATTCGATTACTGTCATTAATAATTGAATCCATAGATATAGTAATCTCCGATTACCAAACCTCAAATCAACCTTCATATCTAAAGAATGAGTTAAGCCTCATCTGTTCGATTTTTTCAGAGGATTCTGTTTCTGAGATTGAACAAGTGTTTCATGAAGATACATCTGTATCAATGAAAGACCTGATGATATTATGTTTTGAAAATCTAAATCCGGCTGCAGACGCCTTCAAACCATGTTTTACCAGTGATTATTTGAATGAATCATTAAATATGGATCATGCTCTTATTAAGATCAATGATGCGTATAAGAATGAGAAAAAAATCGGAATTAATCACCAAACTTTACCTGATTTTATTTTCGAACCAATCAAATTATTTCCGAATAGTTTGGAAGATCAGCTCCGATTCATCTTGGAGAATTGGTCTGAATATTTGGGTGATTTTATTCGAAGGATTCAGGAAGGACTCGATCAATCTGCTGAAGAAATGAAATTTAGAGGGTTTGGCGTAAACGCATTAAACGAACTCCCTGATTACAACAGTTTGGATGAAATTGAAGGGTTTAGCCCTGATACTGATTGGATGCCAAATGTCGTTATGATCGCTAAAAACGCACTCGTCTGGATGGATCAATTGTCAAGATCATATGGAAGAGGAATTCATCGCCTTGATCAAATACCGGAGGAAGAGATCAAGAAACTCTCAGAATTTGGTGTTAATGCGGTTTGGCTGATCGGAATCTGGAAACGAAGTCCCGCATCTAAAACAATTAAACACCGTATGGGTAATCCCGATGCTGAAGCTTCTGCATACTCATTGAGTGAATATGAAATCGCTGACGACATCGGAGGTTGGGAAGCCTTAGGACACTTTAAACACCTTTGCGCCAGATTTGGAATCCGGATCGCCGGGGATATGGTTCCCAATCACACCGGACTAGATTCTCCTTGGTTAGCAGATCGCCCGGATTGGTACATTTCTACAGATCATCCTCCCTTTCATGGATATACTTATTCCAGTCAAAATATTTCTTCCAATGATAAAATACAGGTAATCCTGGAAGATCATTATTATTCTCAGAGTGACGCAGCTGTAACTTTCAAATTAATCCATAATGAAACCAATGCAGTCTCCTATGTTTATCACGGAAACGACGGAACATCAATGCCTTGGAATGACACCGCTCAATTGGATTATCTTAATCCTGAAGTTCGAGAAGCCATTATTCAAACCATTATAAAGATCGCAAAAAGTTTTCCGATCATCCGATTTGATGCTGCAATGACCCTTGCAAAAAAACATATTCAAAGACTCTGGTTTCCTATCCCCGGAGAAGGGGGTGGAATTCCTTCAAGGTGGAACCATGCAATGAGCAACGATGTGTTTCATAAGGCAATCCCCATTGAGTTTTGGAGAGAAGTTGTTGATCGCGTCGCTGAAGAAGTTCCAGATACACTTTTATTAGCTGAAGCCTTTTGGATGATGGAAGGTTATTTTGTTCGAACGTTAGGAATGCATCGAGTTTATAACAGTGCTTTTATGAATATGCTGAAGATGGAACGGAACTCAGATTTTCATGACTTGATTAAAAAAACTCTGGAGTATGACCCACAAATTCTAAAACGGTATGTAAACTTTTTGAATAACCCTGACGAAGAAACAGCTGTTAAACAATTTGGGAAAGCCGATAAATATTTTGGAGTAACTGTTTTAATGTGCACGCTGCCGGGACTACCAATGTTCGGCCATGGTCAAATTGAAGGATTTGAAGAAAAATATGGTATGGAATTTCGAAGATCTTATTGGGATGAAACACCTGACCAAGGGTTCATAGATCATCATTATCGGATTATTACACCCATCTTGAAAAATCGATATCGTTTTTCAAATGTTGAAAATTTCCAACTATTCACATTATTGTCATCAGATGGAACTTCTAATCACGATGTCTTCGCTTTTACCAATGGAGTTCATGATTCCAGATCTTTGGTGCTTTATAACAATTCCGGAAATAATGCATCCGGATGGTTAAAGCAGTCAGTTTATAATAAAATAAATGAGTTTGGAGATAGTTCCATTGCAAATGCTTTGAATATCCTCAATGATGAAAATACTTTTATTATTCTCAAGGACTTGATTTCTGGACTGGAGTATCTACGACAAGCCGATTACATTCATCAAAATGGAATTTATGTTGAATTAAACGGCTATCAACATCAGGTTTATCTGGAGATTAGATCAGTCAAAGATAATTCACTACAAAAATATAAGAAATTGTGTGATATTTTATCAGGACGCGGAGTTGTCAGCATAACAGATGAGTTATTGAAGATGGTTCAACATGAAACTGATGTACTCTTTGTCTCAGCTGAGGTCTCTCCATTTTCTAAAGCCGGTGGTTTAGCAGATGTAGCGGGATCATTACCCGGCGAGATAATTAATCTCGGAACAAAATCACTGGTTATTACTCCTCTCTATTCGCAGATCGACACACAATCACATAACATCATTCCGTATTTGATATCCGGGCAGGTCAAAATGGGAAGTTCTAATTATCCTTACGAAATTTATTATCGAGCGGTTACTTCTGATGATCCTGAATTTTTCTTTATTTACAACGAACACTTTTTTGGTAGAAAAGGGATTTATGTAAACGAAACCGGTGAAGGATTCTCGGATAATAATGCTCGATATTTTTTCTTTCAATATGTTATTATAGATCTTATTCAAAAAGGAGTGATCAAACCAAATATTGTTCACTGTAATGATCACCACACTGCTCTTCTCCCGATGATGTTGAAAAACCGGAATTCATCTATTTCGACTCTCTTAACGGTTCATAATTTTCATTATCAAGGATGGTTTGGCCAACATGATCTTCATTTATTAAATCCTGAAGATATAGAAGCATTGAATCCTGTGAATGATAACTTCAATGCGCTTGAGGAAGGTATTATGTCTGCAGATCATATTAATACTGTAAGTCCTCGATATGCTCATGAATTACTAACGGATAAATCGTTATCTTTCGGATTATACAAGGTACTAAAACAAAATCGAAAGAAATTTACCGGAATTTTAAATGGTGTAAATTATTCTTATTGGAGTCCTGAAACAGATTCGTTCCTCAAATTTCATTTTGATTCTATTTCTCTTGAGGGAAAAACAAAAAATAAAAAACAATTACTTGAAAAATGTGGGTTTACTTTAGATACAAGTAAACCGGTGATTGGGATGATCTCACGTTTAGTCGACGAAAAAGGATATAACCTTATTTTGAGGATCATAGACAAATTGATAAAACAAAATATTCGATTGGTTTTTCTGGGTACCGGAGACATAAAGATTGTAAATGCCTTAAAAGAGCTAAGTATCGATTATTCAAGTAACGTGTGTTATTTCTCAAAATTTGATGAGGAGATGGCCCATTTGATCGAAGCCGGATCAGATATGTTTCTTATGCCATCGTTATTTGAACCTTGCGGATTAAATCAAATTTATAGTTTGAAATATGGTACAATTCCAATCGTACATTATACAGGTGGTTTAGCAGACACGATCGTCAATTGGGACGGGAGCAACGGAACAGGGTTCATTTTCAAGACTTATTCTAAACAAGCCTTGTACCGTGCAATTACAAAAGCATTAGCCTGTTATAAAGATGAAAAATCTTGGAAACGAATTCTATCTAATGCGATGAAACAAAATTTTTCCTGGTCTAAATCTGCTTCCCAATACATTCAACTTTATCAAAATATTCTTGGAGAAAGCAATGAGTGATTTTCCAAATTTACATGCCATTATTCTTGGAGGTGGACGAGGAGAACGTCTCTTCCCTCTCACCCGTGACCGCGCAAAGCCTGCTGTTCCTATCGGAGGAAAATATCGATTGATTGATATTCCCATTAGTAATTGTATTAACTCAGGGATTAAACAGGTCAGACTCTTAACACAGTTTAATACGGCTTCATTGCATCGTCACATTTTTCAAACATACAATTTCGATATTTTTACTCGTGGTAATATTGAAATCCTTGCAGCACAACAATCATCTGAAGGCGGTGATTGGTTTCAAGGAACTGCTGATGCTGTAAGATCCTATTGGAAGAACCTGAGTTATTTAGATGCTTCTCATTTTATTATCTTGGCAGGAGATCATCTATATCGAATGGATTATCAAAAGTTTTTTAAGGCTCATCTTGAATCTAACGCCGATGTAACGGTAGCGGTGCGTCCTATGCCTGTCTCGGTTGCTGACCAGTTAGGTGTTGTAAAAACGAATGATGAGGATCAAATTGTCAAATTTGTCGAAAAGCCTCAGACTTCCAAAGAAATTGAAGAATTGATAGATCCAAATATTGGATCGGATCAAATTTTATCCTCCATGGGAATCTATATATTCCGTAAAGAAATTTTGGAACAAGTCCTAAAATTTGATGGAAATGATTTCGGGAAAAATATTATTCCTGCATCGATTGATAAATTCCGTACAACTGCATATACATTTGATGATTATTGGGAGGACATTGGAACAATGGATGGATTTTTTAAAGCAAATATTGACCTGACCAAAGAAAAATCCGCATTCACATTTTACAATCCGAACTATCCAATTTATACCCACCCTCGCTTCTTACCCGGGAGTCAGTTCAAAAACACTAAAATTAATAAATCTATTATCACTGACGGGGTTCAAATCGGGAATGCAACAATCTCAAACTCGGTTTTGGGGTTGCGAAGTATTGTACAAGATGATGTTCACATGGAAGAAACATATATGATGGGAGCGGATTACTACGAATCTAACGGAAACATCCCTCTTGGAATTGGTTCTGGTTCAAGGCTGAAAAAGGTGATCTTAGATAAAAATGTTCGTATCGGAAAAAATGTTATTCTGGAAAACCAAGAAGGTATTCAAAACAGACAATGTGATCTTTTCTGCATTAAAGACGGGATCATCGTCATTCCAAAAGATACGGTAATCCCTGATAATACTATAATTTAAACCGATGAGTAAAACAAACCATCCAACCTACAAAGCAGTCATATTTGATATGGATGGGACTCTGCTGGACACACTTGAAGATATCGGTAATTCCGTCAATATCATTTTAGATAGATATAACTTTCCAACGCATTCGATGGAGCAGTACAAATATTTTGTTGGGAGTGGCATTGAGTATTTAATGAAAGCTGCTTTGCCTTCTGATATACCGTATAAGGATTCCTTAGATATATATTTACCTGAATTAAAAATTGTATATCGTGAAAATTTGATGGATCATACAAAACTCTACGATGGAATTGCAGATCTTCTTGATGCCCTTAGTCATCAAAATATCTTCATGGGAGTTTTTACTAACAAACCTCATCTATTTGCTGAAAAATGCTATCATAGATTCTTAGGAAAATGGCTTTTTGAGATCGCAGGAGTCAATGAACAATTTCCACCAAAACCCGATACAAAAGGTGTTCTGGATATTGCAGAACGTTTCAATGTAAACCCGGAAGAATGTTTATATGTCGGTGACTCAGATGTTGATATGATCACCGCTATAAATGCAGACATGACCCCCGTTGGAGTTAAGTGGGGATTTCGTGATGTGGGTGAATTAAAAGAAAGTGGTGCTGAGTTTATCGTAGAACAACCACTTGATATTATAGAGATTTTGAAAAACAACAGGGACATTTCCTTAAAAAAACATTAATTAAATTGAGGAGTAATCATGAGTGCTATTGATTTTACTATTATAGGTATTTATTTATCCGCTATAGTTTTTATCGGTTTATATATGCAACGGAAAGCATCACAAGGGATTGATTCGTATTTCCTTGGAAATCGAAATCTTCCTTGGTGGGCGTTGGCCTCATCCGGAATGTCATCTAACTTAGATATTAGCGGGACGATGATTATCGCAGCGCTGATCTATGCGTTAGGTGCAAAAGGATTCTATATTGAAATTCGAGGCGGCGTAACCCTGATCATGGCATTTTTAATGATCTACATGGGGAAATGGAATCGTCGATCAGGTGCGATGACTTTAGCAGAATGGATGGAATTAAGATTTGGAAAAGGAACCCAGGGACAAGCTGCTCGTTTAGTTGCTGCGATTTCTTCGATTATTATGACCGTTGCGATGGTAACATATTTTGCTCTTGGCGGCGGAAAATTTCTGGACACATTTCTTGGTATCGAAAATTATCTTGGACTGCCATCTGAATTCTGGGCAGCAACACTTTTAATTTCCGTTGCCATGATTTACACCGTCGCGTCCGGTTTGTACGGTGTTGTGTGGACTGACGTTTTTCAGGGATTTCTTATCTTTTCGGCGATTGCCTATATGGCTGCAAAGGCGTATGGGATAACACTCCCGGACGAATTCACAATTTCACTTCCGATGATGGAAAGTGCAGGCGGAGGGTTTCATCGATTCTCGACAACCCTCAAAGAGTGGACAAGCATTTGGCCAACATCAAATTTATCTATTGATCAATATTCACAATACTCCATTTATAATTTATTCGGAGTAGCAATTATGTTTTACTTGATGAAGGTGATTTTAGAGGGTTCCGGTGGTACAGGGAACTATATGCTCCAGCGTTTTTTCGCTGCCAAAGATGACCGCGAAGCCGGTCTGTTGAGTGCGTTTTGGGTGTTCTTACTTTCTTTTCGATGGGTATTTATAGGAGCAATTGCCGTTATCGGAATATCGCTGGGTGAAAAAATTACCGACCCTGAATTGGTTCTACCTGCTGTAGTAGAAACATTGCCTGTCGGAATTAAAGGTTTCCTGATCGCCGGGTTGATGGCAGCCGGAATGTCCACTTTTGATTCTACCGTAAATGCCGGTGCCGCTTACTGGGTGAAAGATATTTACAAGCTGTACATTAATCCTAAAGCTACGGGAAAAAAGATGATGATGCAAAGTTACATAGCCTCTGTGCTGATTGTTGTATTTGGATTAGGACTTATGCTGGTCTTCAAAAACATTAATTCTATCTGGGGTTGGATCACCATGAGTATCGGGTCCGGATTACTGATCCCGATGTTGCTTCGTTGGTACTGGAGTCGAATGAATGGCTGGGGATTTGTCTGGGGCACTTTTGCAGGGATGGCTTCTGCAATCATTTTTAAGGCAATTGCACCTGAAGGCGTTACAGAGTATACCATGTTTGCCGTTGCCACCGGATTTTCACTCCTGGGAACAATCCTTGGAACATTATTGACCGCACCAATTGATGATGATACGCTATCACGTTTCTATCGTAATACCAGGCCGTTTGGGTCATGGGGCAGGTTTAAAGCACAGTTATCCGGTAAAGATGTTGCCGCCATCGATGCGGAGAATCGCAGGGACATCTTTTCAACATTTCTTGCAGTACCGTGGCAGGTGGTTTTCTTTCTCTTTATGATGAGCCTTATTTTCAAAACATGGGGCAATGTTGCTATACTTGGCATCACACTGGTAATATTGTCGGTAGCGTTATATTTCTCATGGTTTAAATACCTTTCTACAAAGGTTAACATTGAGGAATAAATTATGAATCGCAAATTATTACCGCTATTGTTAGCTCTCTCAGGAATATGGGCGCAGGATGTTGTATTCTGGGAACCAGAAATACCGGTGCCCGGAGGTGACATCACCATTTACTATAATGTTGTCGCCGGAACTTTACCAAACAACGCGAACCCTGTTTACATACATTTGGGGTACAACGGCTGGGAAAATACGAATGACTATTCCATGACTCCCGCCCCCGATATTGGGACGGGTTGGTGGAAATATTTGTATAATATTCCGCAAAATGCAGAAACAATCGATTTTGTGTTTACTGACCTCCAAGGAAACTGGGATAATAACGGCGGAATTGGCATCGATTGGCATATCAGTCTGAATTACTACTGGACACCTTACCACCCCGGACCGGAAGAGACGGTTTCAATTGTTCTGAATAATACCACTCAAGGCGGTGAGATTGCCTGGACAATCAATAACGGAAGCAATCATGTTCCTCCCATCGAAGATTATTGGCCTGACGGTTCCTATCTTGAAGAAGAGCTGGTTTTATCTCCATTGGGAAGCAATGGGGAGAACAGCCTCAGCATTGATATTGGCCCATTTCTCTCCGGTGAGCAAGTCGTACAATCTATTAAATTTAAGATTCGCTGGGATGACGGTAGCTGGGATATCGGTTCCAACGGACAAGTGATGTATTACGATATTTACATTGATTATGATTACTCTCCCGGTGATCCGTATGTGTTTTTTGTCAGCCCGACCCCGGATGAAGGGGCTCAGGTCTCCGGCGGCGTCAGCCTTTCTGTAGTCGGAGACGCTGAAACAGTAGAATTTTGGGCAAACGGAAGCAATTTAGGTACAGACAACGCATCCCCCTATGAAGCAACTTGGACGCCAGAACCATCTGAGTTTGGAAATGCGACAATCGTAGTAATCGCTCATGGCTCTGAGGACAAGGTTACGTATCTGTTCCGACACGTAAATATCGTACACAATATCGTAGAGGAACCCGTACCAACAGGCGTCACCGATGGCGTTAACATCAATGGAAATACGGTTACAATTGCTCTGTATGCACCTTTCAAAGATTTTGTGGCTATTAAAGGCAGTTGGAATCAGGATTTCCCTAACGGCGAACTTATGAAATTATCCGGGGATACACTCTGGTGGTATCAAACGGAATTACCTGATGGCACCTTTTCGTATCAATATAATTTAGAAGGTGAAAAAACTATCGCAGATCCTTGGTCTAAGGATGTATTATGGGTAGACCCGGGAGGCGGCTGGGAAAGTGGAAATTACTCACATGCTAAAACTATATTTGAGATAGGGGCAGTTCCTTTTACTTGGACTGATTATAATTTTGTTCGACCCGTTCAAGAAGATGTTATCGTTTATGAGCTACATGTAGGAGACTTCCGTGGAATCGAAGGTGAAATCGGAACCTACCAGGATATCATTCAGAAATTGAATGAGGGCTATTTTACTGAGCTGGGAGTTACCGCGATAGAACTCTTGCCTGTAAATGAGTTTGAGGGAAGTAATTCATGGGGATACAATCCAACTTTTTATATGGCACCGGAAACGACCTACGGGACACCGGACGAACTCAAAGAACTTGTCGACACCGCTCATCAACACGGAATTGCCATTCTAATGGATGTGGTGTTCAATCACATGTGGGGTTCTGCTCCCCTCTTTCAGCTTTACCAACCTATTGATAACTATGATTTTGATGATCACAACTACGACCAATGTCCGTATTTTCACAATCAAGAATCTCAATGGGGATATAAACTTGAACATTGGCATGAGGTAAACGGACGTTCGTATCGTTCTTGGAAACATATTACGGATGTACTACTCACATGGATATATGATTATCATATAGATGGTTTTCGTTTTGATCACACGGCAGGTATTGGCTGGGGTGAAGATGCAAACGGCGCATCATATTATGCTGATTTACTGGATGATATTGATCCCTCATTAATTTTAATAGCTGAAGAAGACAATCCAAGTAAAATAAATACAACGGACTTCGATGCGGGGTGGGACTATTCCTATCATCATACAATTTTTGACAATTTGATGGAAATCTATTTGAGTATATATAATTTACAGAGTCATTTTCAATGGTGGAGTCAAAGCTACTCAGAGCATACTGGTCCGTTAAACTACGCCGAAAGCCATGATGAACCGCGATTGATTTATGAAGCTATTAACTATCAAGGAATGACGATAGATGATGCAGCATTAAAAACAAAATTGGGTGCGGTCGCATTACTAACAGGGACAGGTACGCCTATGATTTACCACGGACAGGAATTTGGACAAAGTGGTACCAGCCGCGACCCGAATGGCCATGTTATCCCCCAACCGTTACAGTGGGAAAATCTAAACTCCGATTGGGGAAATGATATCTTTACTCATTACAAGCGCCTTCTCTGGCTACGAAATAACCGGGGGGTCATCCGCGGACCTAATTTAGAGGTAATGTCTGTTAATAATTCTCAAAAATATATTACGATGAAACGACACGATGATACGCTTGGACAAACTGTATTTATTGTCATGAATTTCAATAGTTCTGCTCAGACCATCTCTAATCTTGGATTTCCTTATGCAGGAGATTGGTTCGAATTCACACTCGATGAAGTCCTCCACACAAATGACGGAAGTTATGCAAATTATGAAATTCCGGCTTCGACTGCTCGAGTGTACACAAACTATAAAGACTGGGAAGATTTATCTGTGGATGATTTAGTCAGACCTATACCGTTTGAATTTAATCTTGAACCAAATTATCCGAATCCGTTTAATCCGGTAACAGTTATCAGTTATCAGTTATCAGCGGATAGTGATGTATCGTTGCAGATTTACAATGTAAAAGGACAGATTATTAAAACATTGCTAAACAAGACGCAAAGACCAGGATTCTATTCCGTAAACTGGAAACCCAATAATCTTCCGTCAGGTGTTTATTTTTGCAAACTGGTACAGGGTAGCCACTCCTCTACTCAAAAATTGATTTTGCTGAAATAATTTACTTTTATGGGAAAGAAGTTGATGGGTTGATGGGTAGAAGAGTAGATGGGGAAATTATACTCTAAAATTGTCCATCGTCATGTAGCGAAGGCGACTACCAAATTAACCACATAGATTAAATTCTAAATCGGTCGAGAACTTCGGCAAGTTATTGTATCTCAATTCGTCGTGGTGAACATTAACCCGCCAAAAACCGGCGGGCAGGAACTCTATAACTTTTTCAGTACTACTCCACTGGTAGGTGGTACGAGGATTTTTCCATGAATCAAAATCCCTTCGTTTAGATTTACTGATTTTTCATCTACCAAAACTTGCCACTCTCCTGTCGGTAGTTTTACATCCATAGTTTTTACTGCGTCGCCGTTTAATAACACGATAATATTCTCTCTAAGCTGATACCCTACGGATACTTTATTTTTCAGCGATAAAAATGTAAAGTCTTCCGGTTTAGAGTGCCTGAGTTCCTGTGTGGTTTTTCTAAGTTGAATGAGTCCGCGATAGTAATCCACCAGCTCTCGATTCAACTCTTTTTCGTCCCAATTTAACCAGTTCGTCTCATTGTCTTTTTCGTAGGAATTATGATCAATTTGCCCAACATGTAAACCCGGTACGTTTGTTTCAGCTATCACTTTACTTCGTCCCCACTCTTGTCCCTGGTGGATAAAAGTAATCCCCTGACTGGTGAACAAGTATAGCGCACCTAATTTATTCATCGCCAACTGTTGACCTTGTACAACCGCGTTTTGCTTACGATCAATAATCTGTTCATGGGCGTTAACGTGCCTTGTCCCTAAACGAATAAAATCTCCTAATGTATAATCATCATGGCTTTCTAAATAATTTACGCTATGAGCAGGATTAACATACTGTCCGCCATCCTTCCGCAGGGATCCTGTAATAAACCGCCAAAGACTCTTCTTGGAATTCTCTCCCTGCCATTCCCCAAAAATAAAGCCCAAGCCATCATTCGGATTTTGTCCTTTAACACCATTTCTAAATTGGTCATTAAACGATGCCCACCCCATATCAGAAAACTCGGAAGGATCATACCCATCTCCCCAAGGTTCGGCAAGAATAATCACATTCGGATTAATTGCTCTTAATTCGGCAATAATCATTTCTCGTGTTTTGGCATCAATCAAGTTTCCGAGATCAAATCGAAATCCGTCAATATGATATTCTGTCATCCAATATTTTACGCTGTCTAAAATGAGTTGCTGCATGACAGGCTGCTCGGTTTGAGTATCATTTCCGCATCCACTATGAGCAATATAATTTCCATTATCATCCAATCTGAAATACGTCGCCTTATCAATATATTTAAAAGGGTGAAAATCATAATTGGAGACATGGTTATAAACGACATCCATGATAACAGCTATGTTTTCATGATGCAGTGCTTTTACCATATCTTTTACTTCTTTCACTGCACGGCCATCAATCCCATTCCATTTACCGGATTCGATTGTTCC
>CAYLYH010000003.1:0-101457 GCA_964388155.1 uncultured bacterium
ACGTTAAGTATATGGTTTTGTGGCGGTTTTGAAACACAAATCTTTCTACTTGCACCGATTTGTATTTAATACTAATACTCTCATATTTAGCACTTCACCCGCCATAAACTATATACATTGTTGTAGGGCGTTTTTTCTTCATTTCTGTTTATATTTCTATTGTTTCTTCGTCCTTTAGTTCTACAATTGGTTCATTAAATATATCCTTGTATTTATCTCCTTCAAATGTATGAATTGGAACTATATTTTTCGGTTTAATCACTTCAACCATTTTTTTCAAAGTCTTAGTGTCAGCGTGTCCGCTTGTATGAATTTTATGTAATGTGAATTTTCTATTTGTCAAATAGTCAACAAATTTAATTGTGGTAGATTTTCGCAAATATCCTTCCCACATTGAATAAATCAGGTTTCCGCCTTCAATCTTGTTTATTCGTTCTAAATCTTTTTGCATTGATGGTCTAACAATCATTACAATATTTTCGGATTGATTGCTGATTTCTTCTTTTGTTATTTTGTATTTCTTGAATTCATATAATATTTTTTCATTTCCTTCATTTTTTAGTCTGCGACTTGTGAAAAATGGAAACATTACTTTTAGGTTTTCAAAGTTTTCCGATGGATAAGGAATTCCAGCATATTTGGATAATTCTTTCAAAACTTTGGCTACATAAACATCGACAACAAATATTTTTCCCGTCCGTTTACAAGCCCTATAAATTGATGTTAATCTGTCAATATTTTGACCAGAAGTATAAATTAAGTTGATTTTACCTTGTTGCTTAAATACTTCAATTAATTCATTTTCAATTTCAGGCTCTGTTTTAAATGGCTTGTTATTTCTGCTAATAGTCGTGCCTTCAAGAAGTAAATAGTCAACACTTTTCGGTGCATTATGAGTAAACCAATAAAATGCTTTTGCTTTTCTCCCGTGAGAACGAAAGTCTCCCGAATAAAACAGGCTTTTCCCATTTGCTTCAACTAAAAATGAATAAGCGTCAAATGCAGAATGGTCAGCCCAATACGCTGTAATTGAAATATCTCCTATTTTAAAAGTCTTTTCTTTTTCAAAATAGTTAGTGTTTTTCAGAAATATTTCTTGTGGTGTAAATAAATTATTGAGTTCAATTATTTTATGAGATGCTTCGCCCAAATAATATTTAACATTGTCATTTATAAAATTTGCTAACCCATAATGGTCTTGATGGGGATGTGAAATAATTACTCCGTCTATTAGGTTTTTTGAACTGTCATAAAGTCCTTCAATATTTGGTAAAACCCCTTTTTCAACTAATTCAGTTGGTTTTGAAGTTTTGTATTTACCAAAGTCAAATTCTTTTCCATCTTTTTCAACTAATGGCATTCCAAAATCAAGCAATATTCTTGTGCTTTCAGTCCAAACTTCAACACAAGAACCGCCTATTTCTTTTGTTCCACGATGTATCTTAAAGAATAGTTTCATTTGTTAAGAATTCTACTGTAAAGTATTTAATATCAAGTGCAAGTGCCAAGGCTTTTAATTTTGGCCTTTCACCTAATTCAACATCTTCTAATTCGTCATAAGCATTACATTTAGGAACAACTAATACTGCTGACTTTACATTTATCTCATTTGGGTCAATATGATTGTAAACCTTGTTTAAAATGAATTTTTGGTTATTAAAACAATCATTTATTAACTTGACTTTATCTACAATTTTATAATATGTATAACTTTCAAGACTTGCCCTTAATAAAGTTTCCTTATTTCCTTCATATTTGAGTTCTATCAAATATAATGTCTTGGTTTCTTCATTAAATGATATTAAATCTATTTTCCCTAAACCCTTATCTGCTCTGGTATCTTTTAACGGTATTTGAAAGTCTTTTATTAATCCTAAACCGTCTAATGTTAACCCCGTAATTCGTTTTGCAAAATTTTCTTCATCTCGATTACTATTGCAAATATCAATTTCAATATTGCAGTGATTTTCTCTACAATATGTTTCGGTTCTCGTTACTGTCGATATTTTGTCAAATTCTTTTAATTCTCGCAATAATTCATTTGCAATAATTTCAGAATATAATTCATCCGTGTCTTTGGTTGTACCAGTCCAATTTACACATTTTGATTTGTAAAGATTTTCAATATTTGAAAGTTCCTTTTTCAATTCATTAATAGTTTCTATTCTTGTTTTCTTCATAGTTTATTCCTTATTATGCGGTTCAGTCAAATGCCCTACAACGTTTGTATAAACCCTATAGTGTTTATTCCGCCAAATTGGAGGGCTAAACACAATTGCGTATATTTTTCTTAACCACAGCATTCTTCTGTAAAATTAGTCAACCTGGTACTTTATAATTAATTTTTCTTATTCATAGCAATTTTTCAATCTCTTCAAACGTCGGCATAGAGGGCTCAGCACCCATGACGGTTACAGCCATCGCACCTGCTGCATTCCCGTAACGGACAGCTTCCTTAAGAGTCTTTCCCGCGGCAAGCCCAAAAGCGAACCCACCGCAAAAGGCATCTCCGGCAGCAGTTGTATCGACGACGTTCACTTTATGTGCCGGGAGGGATATTACCGTATTTTCTATAAGGAGCAATGTTCCGCGTGAACCTAATGTAAGAACGACTGCTTTCATTCCTTTATCCAACAGAATTTTTGCAGCGTTTACGGCACTGTTCTCATCCGCAACATTAATGCCTGTCAACATTTCGGTTTCCACTTCGTTTGGGGTTAAATAATCCACGAATGTCAAAAACTCATCCGGGAGTTCGCGGGCAGGCGCAGGGTTTAATATCACCGCCGTGCCGTTTTTTCTGGCAATTTCTGCGGTACATTCTGAGGCTTCGATCGGGACTTCCAGCTGCAGCATCAACACATCTGCTTCTGCAATTACATCGCCGGCTTTTTCGACATCTCCCGCTGTTAAGTGCATATTCGCCCGCGGAATACAGATAATGCTGTTGTTGCCGTCCGCATCAATTACGGGCGTACCGACACCGGTTCCGACTTCGGTATCTCTGACAATAAATTCTGTGTTTATGTTATCTTTTTCCAGGGATTCAAAAAACATATCACCAAACATATCGTTTCCCAGCCGCCCAATCATGTGAACATCCGCACCTAAGCGTGAGGCGGCGATAGCTTGATTGGCTCCTTTTCCGCCGATAAACATTCCGAACTCTTCCCCCACCAAAGTTTCACCGACTTTTGGTCTTCGCTCAGCTTTCACGACCAAATCCATCATGAAACTTCCTACCACAACTACTTTAGGTTTCTTCATCGGCTTTTTCCTAATTACTGTATACTATCTACTATTTCTCTAATTCTTTTCCTAAACTTCCGCCGGGATGAAATTGATGGAAATCCTCACGGGTAAAATTCTTTTCTTGCGAAAGTGCAATTGCCAAAGCATCTCCCAACACCAATGTAGCCGTTGTGCTGGATGTTGGTGCCAAGCCCAGTGAATCAGCCTCTTTGCGAACCATTATATCCAAATGGACATCGCTTTCTGCTGCTAACGTCGAATTTGGATTACCGGTAATTGCGATAATAGGAATTCTACGTTTTTTTAAAGGAGAAAGAACATTCAGAGCTTCGGCAGTTTCTCCGCTGTAAGAAATAATAATAGCAACATCATTGTCTGTCACCATGCCTAAATCGCCGTGCACCGCTTCGGAAGCATGCATAAAAACGGTCGGCGTTCCGGTGCTGGAGAAAGTTGCTGTAATTTTTTGTCCGACAATGCCGGATTTACCAACACCGGTAATGACAACTTTTCCACGACAGTTATTGATTGTTTCTATGGCGCTTTCAAACGAGGTGTTCATCCCTTTTAATAAATCCTTCAGGGCATCAATTTCTGCTTTTATGATTTTTTTTCCTAATTCTATACTCATTCTGTATTCATGTGTTTGTCCGCCTGAGGCGGGTTAAAGTGCTCCTCGCAATATCCCGTACCAGAAAATCTCATTGATTATTGATTCACTCCGTGAAATGTGGAACAATGCGGAACATATTTCACAGGGGTTCTTGATCGCACTCCGAAAATATTCTTTTTTACTTGACAACGTGGGACAATCTGTCGCTCGTCTCCCTTTCTCCCCACTCCTGTTCTCCGTATTCTTGTATCCCTCTTTCTGTTCATTTTGTCTAGTGGGGAGAGGAGGTACGCAATGCTGTGGTGAGCCAAATTTTATTGTGGAGGCGGGGAGGATTGAACTCCCGTCCGAAATAAAACCCCGAAGAACATCTACATGTTTAGTTCGCTGGATTGTTCTCATTCCGATATCTGCCAGCTACACCAAATATCGGAACCAGCTCATGCGTTCTCATTCAGTAGATATGAGCACTCTGCTGAACCAGCCTGTAAAGATGACGCCCCTGAGTAAAACTACAGGCAAATTTTACTCGGGACGACTTACGTCAGTTAAGCGTAAGCAACTTGGCCGTAATTGGCACTTATTGTGTTTTCCGGGTGATTAACGAGTTGCCCGGGTCCTCGACATGCAGTTCAACAGCGTTTTTACCCCGTCGAAACCGGTCGCCCCCATTGTCAAATAACTAAAAGAATTTACGAATATTTTCTGGTGCCGTGTTCTGAATCATTAAAAGAATCTTTTGTAAAATTCTGTGTGTAAAGAAAAAAGAGATAAAAGTTGTCTGATCCCTGCTCGCCACCTTCTATTTATTTCAATTGTGGCAGGCGAATTAATTTGTATATCAGGTTTTTCAAAGGATTCTAAAACTTATGGCCTATAGAAAAATGTAGTGCTGACCCAGTCCATTGTCCGTCGCGCCATCCCCATCCATAGTCAAAACGGAGTGTCTGTAATATGGCGATTGGAAACCTAAGTCCAATACCGACACCAAGAAGAGGTTTCTTTTTCAGTAGCCCGGACACAGTTTCATCTGCAACACCTATGTCAACAAACCCAACAGCAGTTAAACCAAAATCAGTACCAAACCGTGTTGAGTGGCGTGGAATTACTGTTTGCCGTAATTCTACGGACGTTGTAAGAGTGTGAACACCAAATCGAAATTGATCCTCTATAAAGTTGGTCGTATCCGGAGGTGTCCAGCCACGGATTGATTCCGCGCCCCCGACATATTTTTTCCAAATGTGATGTTCTCCATCTCCAAACATAAAACGCCCCGAAATATTCGCGCCACCCACCAGTCTCTTTTCCCCAAAAATAAGTGTTTTATATGCGCTATAGGAGTGCTCCCAAAAGAATCGGTTTCTTTCTTCGTCCAACACATCAACATCCCATTGTAAAAACTGAGTGATGGCTATTCCCTGCGATGGACCTGCATACACATCACGAGTATCATACATAACCCGCATTTGGGGAGAGGCTGTCCGAAACAGAGTACCATCCGAAAGTGATTGTTCTTCAAATTCCATTCCCACAGATGTTTTTAGTTTGTATCCAAAATATCGACCGACAGTGATTTCTGCAGATCGAATGGACATTTCAATGGGCAAATAAGGATGAACCCAGAAATTCTTTCCGATTGATACAGATAGAGATATATGGTCCCCAACAATCCACGGGTCAGAATATTCAAGTCCATACGCAGATCGACCACCGAATTCTCCCCCCACTGATAGGGTTTGGTTTCTCCCCCGGAAATTACTTACAATTAATCCCCCGGAAAAAATCCACCCATATTCTTCACTATAAATCGGAAGAATGCCCGGCAAATACTTCCAGGATTCAACGACCAAGTATCGTAATATCAGCTTGCTGTTTTCCTGTGGAACGGCCTCCCACGATACATGGCTGAAAATCCCAAGATTATCAATCCTGTCTCTGTCCGCATTGGCTAAGGCTGAATCCAATGGCAGAGATACAGGATGCTGAATTTCTCTACGGATGATATAATCTTTTGTGGTCTCATTCCCGACAATCTGTATTTGAGTAATATTTTTTGGTTGAGCTGTGATCAAAGTAATCAACCCAAACATAAAAAGTATACGAGAATTCTCCATCAATGTTATAACAGGATTAACGCAGACGCTATAAATCAATATTTTTCATCATGAGCTGTTTTCTATATTCGATACCCTCATCAGAGTACATATCCCGAATTGCCTTTTTAAGATGTGTTGACATTTTGTTACTTTTTTGCTCTACGATAAGATGTAAATCATCCACTTCTTGAATGCTCATACCAGTATTTTGATCTTTATACCGATGCCAGTTGCCATTGTACTCATGCGGTGTTCCGTACACCATTAGAATTTTATGACGGAGAATGTCGCCTGCCAAAAGCTGGGGAAACCCGGTTGGTTTGCATTCAACTTTTTTAACAATGGATTCCAATAAATAATGGTCGGTTTCATAATTTTTTGTGCTATAGATGTAGGCAACATTTACGAAATGAAAGTCGGTGTTAATGATTGTAACCGGGTCTGCACGGGAAAAAGATATCGTTGCTCGTTTAATCGGTAACCGCATTCCCTTCTCCGTTGAATAATAGGTCTCCCAGTAGTTTAAATCAATCGAGGTGTCAGGAATCAGTGCCTGAAGTGTTGGTAGGCTCGTCCCCCATTTGGCAAGGAGTTCTTTCTTGCTCTCCCAGCCTGCCGGAAGAGGTTTCCGCATGGATCCACTCAAAGAGGAAGGATTTTCTATCTTTGGAGAAAGGGGTGGAATACATCCTGAAAGAAACACTAGGATGATTAAGAGCGCATATTGATTGTATTTCACGGTGGAATTTAGACTATTTTCACTTACATTGTAAAAAAAAAGCCCCAAACACGGGGCTTTTTTTGATGATGAGTCCTTATTTACGGCCCCGTGCCATTTTTGCACGAGATACGTTTCCGTCTTTATCTATAAAATACAGAAAACCTGATTCGCGTTGTACACCGGCATCTGCTACTTTTTCTGCATTGCCGCCGCCTTTTCCGGCGCGTGCCATTTTGGAACGCCATACGTTTCCGTCTTTACCTAGATAATAAAGGTAGCCCTTCTCTTTTGCTACGCCTGTGGTTTTTACGACTTCAGCCATAATACCTCCGTGTTAGTTGTTTGTTAATGAATTAAGATGAAATCTTATCCTCACTCGGGAGGAAGTGTACGCCAAGTACCGGATAAATGTCAAGACTTTTTCTCGACGAAGCACCGACGAGGCATTTTTTATGCAAATTATGATCTTTCCACGCTATATTTTCTCCTTGGCTTCCAACGCTACAATAACGGAAAAAACCAAAATTATCCCCCCATTGCCTCACATTTGCAGAGTGACCTAATTTCCCCGCAGATTTTGATTTGATTTTCGTGAGTTTTGGATGCAGTAATGCCTCTT
Organism: uncultured bacterium; assembly: GCA_964388155.1. Classification (GTDB taxonomy): domain Bacteria; phylum Fidelibacterota; class Marinisomatia; order Marinisomatales; family JACNKV01; genus JACNKV01. The sequence continues at coordinate 7,302 of CAYLYH010000003.1, forward strand.
CTTTGCTAATTCCTAATCGATAATAAAAATTAAAATGCCCCGGTAGCTCAGCTGGATAGAGCAACGGCCTTCTAAGCCGTAGGCCACAGGTTCGAATCCTGTCCGGGGTACTTCGTCAATAACCCCTCTTTCTCATCGAGAATTTGGGGTTATCTGTGTTAATCTGTGGGTGATGAATTAATGAGGTTAGATATTGAATTCTATTAAGTGGTATTGCTTTTATTTTTTCATGCAGATAAAACTCATGCTCCCCAGCGTGGATAACAAAGAGTTTTTTCAACGAAAGACTCTCCAAGCTATGTTTCATTGACGGTGTCATTTTTGGGGCAGTTGTCCGTTTTATTTCAAACCCAAAAGGTTGTCCATTGATAAAAACCAATAGATCTAATTCTGCTCCGGAATGTGTAGCCCAAAAATAAGCATCATCAGAGTCAATGTTCAGCTGAGACAAAATCTCACTCAATACAAAACCTTCCCAAGATGCTCCAATTTTAGGATGATTTTCAAGTCCACTAAAGGTTTGAATCCCTAAAAGCCCGTGCAATATCCCTGAATCTTTAATATATACCTTCGGAGCCTTTACCTGTCGTTTCCTAATATTTTGATACCAAGGTTTCAACTGCCAAACGACTAAAGCATCTGTGAGTAAATCTACGTATCGTTTTACAGAGGCATGGGAAATTCCAAACGCCCTACCTAACTCGCTCCCGTTCCAAATTTGTCCATGGTAATGTGCCAGCATATTCCAAAACCGTCGCAAAGTAATTGCAGGAATACTAAAACCCAGCTGTGGGATATCCCTTTCAAGAAATGTGCGAATAAAATCTTTTCTCCATGTAACACTCGCTACTTCCGAACGAGCTAAAAATGACCGGGGGAAACCGCCACGCATCCATAATTTTACTTCATTTTCTACACCAACTTCGTTAAGAGAAAATCCATTAAGCATGAAATAAGAAATTCTCCCGGCTAGACTTTCGGAACTTTGTTTTAATAGTTTTGGTGACGCTGACCCAAGAATTAAAAATTGAGTTTTATTTGTTTTTCGATCAACCAGGACACGTAATAATGGGAATAAATCAGGCTTTCTTTGTATTTCATCAATAATGACCAATCCGGTCAAATTCTTCAGTGCTAATTTGGGATTATTCAACCGAGCCAAATCATCAGGGTCTTCACAGTCAAATCGGGTCACCGGTGCATCCCATTTTTTTTCTATCTCATACGTCATGGTTGTTTTACCAACTTGTCTGGCACCAATAATCCCCACAATGGGACTCTGTTCCATTAATGATTCAATGTGGGCTATTTGGGCTAATCTTTCAATCATAGCGGGTGTAATATACCCTGAATATTGGATATAGTCTATTCATATTTCAAGGCAATAATGGATATTAGATATACGAATTAAATATGCTCATAATGAAGTGGGGTATGTCGGAAAAGCCAGGAGCGATCTTCCTGAAATCAATGGGAAACCAGCTGAACAAATTGAAGTGGAATTCCTTCCGACATCCATAACAGATATGGCAGACTATCTTGTTCTGGCAAGGTGGTTGATACGCAACATCGCATATAAATATGGTTATATTGCCACATTTACTCCAAAGATTGAAGAAGGAATTGCCGGAAACGGTTATCATTTTCATATGGCATTAATGAAAAACGGGAAAAATATGATGACGAATACAAAAGGAAGATTATCAGAAGAAGCTCACAAGCTCATTGGTGGCTTATGTCATTATGCGGACTCTCTTACTGCCTTTGGAAATACGACATCTTCTGCCTATTTAAGGTTGGTACCAAATCAAGAAGCACCGGTTCGTATTTGTTGGAGTGAATTTAATCGCAGTGCAATGATTCGCGTACCACTCGGATGGCCGGACAATTCTGATCTCAGTTCATTAATAAACAAACAAAGCGATATTCCATATATCGATCAGGTCGGACGGCAAACAATTGAACTTCGCAGCCCCGACGGAAGTGCAAACACTCACCTGTTATTGGCAGGAATTACAATGGCTGCAGAATGGGGTTTAACCAATGACAATTCTATTGACATTTCAAAAAAACTTCATGTAACCGGAAATGTGTTCGATTTGAACGACAGTGATTTTCCTGCACTTCCACGTAGCTGCTCAGAATCTGCGTCCGTATTGATTAACGACCGTAACAAATATGAGCGGAATCATATCTTTCCTTCAGAGATTACTGACTATGTGGCCTCTTCACTAAAAAAGGAAAATGATAAAGATATTAACCAGTATTTATCAGACCTCCCTGCAGATGACCGCTTACACGAGACACGCAAGGTAATGCATAAGGATCTGCATAGGCATTAGAAACGACATTTATTAACTCCTGTCTCAACTATCGTTCGTTTACCGAATTTGAAATTGTATTGCCGACAAGCGACACAACGGCCTTCTAAGTCGTAGGCCACAGGTTCGAATCCAGTCCGGGGCTCGCTTAAAAAGTATGGTGTATTAGTCCACCTCTTCCCAGCGGACATCAAACGTCCGATATGAAACTTCACTCCCCGCCGGGAATCGAATGATGATCTTAAACAAGGCAGATTCTCCTGGTTCGAGAGACGTGTCGGTAATCACACCTGAGTTATACTGAATTACTGTCCCATTTACAAATGTAGAATCCCTGGCAATCAACGCGGTGTCTTCTCCCCAAAGATTTGCTATTACGCGGACAAAATCTCCCCGTTTATCACCAACATTTTTTACTCGTCCGGTCATCACGTCTCTATCAGGGAATAAATTAATAGAAGGTTCTCCCTCTAATTCGATTTTGGCTGTTTTTGGAAGTTCTTTTTCAATCTTCGTCACAAAATCTTTATCTAAAACCAGCCGTCCAATATCAGTATCCAAAATAATCTTATCTTCTGTTTTATTTAGGATTTGTCCTCGTACGACTGTTCCGTTTTCTAATGTAATCCGGTGAGAATATTTTATTTTTTCTAAAAGATCCAATAATGTCTTCTGCACCTTAGGCATAGTGTCTTTTTTACTGTATACTCGGACGAGCTCCTTGAGTGAGTCAATTTGAGCCTGAAGAAATTCAATATCGTTTTGGTACTCAAAAAAGTGTTCTCCCGTTTGAAGTTGAGACGGCGGAGGGTAATCAGGGATAAACTCCGGTAACGAAATCTGGGTGGAATCATAACTTGAATCTACCTGCGCAACCACTATTTGATTGGTGTCTGAAACGCTCCGGGATAAAACAACCTCCTGTGAGCCCAGGGTTGAGTCTGTGGGGAGGTTCACATCCTGTGCCAAAAGAACAGACAAAGAAACGCTTAGCATAAACACATATCTACTCATGGGTTGCCTTTCTATGGGCTTGGAAGGCTAATCGGCGACGCAGTTCATTTGTGGACTCCGTTTTACTTAATGCTTTGATCATTTCAACAATGGAAGGGTAAAGATAATAATTTTCAGAAGTTTCAAGGAGAGGAAGAAACAAATCAATGACAGCCGGATCTTTATATTGCCCCAATTTATGAATCGCTTTTTTTCGCAATGCCAGCTTATAATCTGCATTCAGCGCAATTTCAATGACGGCAGATTTAACTTCCGGGTCATCAAAATTACCGAGTGCGTCTAACAGCGTATTCAGCAAGCTGTAATATTGCTTTTTTCCGACATTATATGTGTCCAGTAATGAAAGAATTAGGTTTTCTTCTTTCACGCCTGACATCATGTTCAGTGCAAAATCCTGAACTTCCGAACCGGTTGTCGGATCGCCTAACAGCTCTGTAAATGCTCCGACTACTTCGGAGGGTTCTTTCTTCCCAAGAATTTCTACTGCACGGTTTCGAACGGCAATATTCACATTTACGTCCCGTGCAATATCGGTTAAAATTGGGATAACCTCATCATCGCCAAGTGCACCCAAGGTTTCTGTTAACAGTTTTTCAGTGCGGGATAAATTTGCCTTGGCTACTTCGTATAAATCCAGCATGGCATAGACCTGATCTTTTGTCCGAACCTTATTCAGATTTTTTATCAGCACAAGATGTAAATCATTGGTTCGGTCTTCGATGGTATGCATGGCGTTCACCATGGCTTCCGCTGCTTTCGGATTATCCTGAAACTGCGCAAGTAAATTGATGGATGTTTCCATGAGTGTCATATCAACGGCTGCTGCAGTTGAGACGGCATTTGCCAAGGCGTTCAATGCTGTCGGGTGATGCGTTTCTGCTAACGCTTCACCGGCAGAGATACGAACATCAAACGGTTGGTTTGCATCATTAAAAATCGTAATCAATTCTTCCAACGCCTGTACCTGCCCGTCTTTATAAGACATCCGTAAGCGCTCAATATCTTGATGCAGGATATCCTCATAGACCTCTTGTTTTTTCTTTTTGCCAAATAACGAAATGCTTTTCAGTTTTGAACATCCGGGTGCCATTAAAGCGATTGACAGTAATAAAAGAATTAGCTTACGCATCGAATTCCCACCTTTTTAATTCCATTGTTTTTCCGTCGAAAACTCCGTAAGAAAAATATTGAATCCAGTCTCCAAGGACGATGAGCCGTCCGCCATTGACGGGTTCGTTCACCATTTGATGATAATGCCCGCAGATGACAAAATCCGCTCCCTCATTTGTGATGGTTTCTGCAAATACTTTTAGTTCTTTCACCACTTTTTGGTTGTATTCATCGGTGTGAATATAGTGCTGCCCCCGATGAGAAACCCAATCCGCAATTTTATAGCCCAATGTCGGATGCAGCCATCGGTACAGCCAGATAAACACACGGTTACGGATCACGGATTTCAGTGCCCGATACCCACGATCCCATGTTAAGAGCCCATCTCCGTGAGTGAGATAAAATGTTTTTCCATTTATGGTAATCGTTGTTTCACCAAGATACGTTTTTGTTGTGAGCGTGGAGGTAATAAATTCCTGAACCCAGTAATCATGATTCCCAACCAAAAAGTGGATATCCACCCCGGATTCTTTCAGTGTGTGTAGTTTACTAAAAACAGAAAAATATACTTTTGGAATTACGTGGGGATATTCAAAATAAAATTCAAAAAAGTCACCGACAATAAAAAGCGTCCCACCCGTATTGGAGATATGCGTCAAAAACGAAAACAGTTTTTTCTGTTTCGATTCTTCCTCCGGTGATGTATTTAACATCAGATGGACGTCTGAAATAAAATAGAGAGGTGTCTCCATAGGCGGTAAACTTACTCTATCCTATCGGTTCATTGAAACAAATTGTTACTATAATTTTTAACTCCTTTTTTTCATGCGCAGGCAAGCACTCTAACATTTCTCCGCACGCCACGGCGCACAAGCCCGCCTTAGGTTGGGACTTGAACACGCTAACACTTAAAATATAACACATTACGTTTTACACTCTACTTTGTGTAACTTTCGACTCAGTATTTTCGGTGGAACCGGAAGAATACATCTTCGTAAATGGACTGTGAACATGAAACGACTTTTTATATTACTCATCATTATCACCGGCCAAATTGCCTTTGCACAATTTGGACAAAACAAAGTGCAATATCGTGCTTTTGACTGGGATTTTATCCGGTCTCCACATTTTGACATCTATTATTACGAAGAAAACTATCCCATTGCCGAGTTTACAGCCGATGAAGCTGAAGTTGCCTACGAACAGATTTCCAAGCACCTCCGTTGGACGCTCTCTAAGCCCATCTCAATTATTGTGTATAATTCACATAATGATTTTCAACAAACCAATATCATATGGCAGTATATGGTCGAAGGCATCGGCGGTGTTACGGAATTATTCAAAAATCGTATCGTCCTGCCTTTTGAAGGCTCTTATGAACAATTCCGGCATGTGATTCATCATGAGCTTGTTCATGCGATGGTGAATGACATGGTCTATGGCGGTAATATACAGGGCATCGTATCCGGGAAAATAAAATTGCGAATCCCTCTTTGGGCAAATGAAGGGTTAGCGGAATTTTTATCATCCAACTGGGATACCAAAGCCGACATGATATTAAGAGATATCGCAATTCATAACGATATGCCGTCAGTAAAATATTTGAATGCCTATATGGCGTATAAGGGCGGACAGTCTGTTTGGCGGTTCATCGCAGAGAAATATGGACGGGAATCCATTGGGGAAATTTTAATCTCGATGAAAAAAACCCAACATGCAGAAAAAGGATTTGAACGCGCAATTAGTTTAGACTTTGAGGGATTAACAAAAAAATGGCATCAGTATTTAAAAAAGGAATATTGGCCGGACATCACCGGGCGGGAAGAGCTTGGGGATATTGCCAAACAATTAACGAATCATATTAAACAAAAAAACTATTACAATATTGCACCTGCGCTCTCTCCTGACGGAAGTAAAATTGCGATTTTATCCGATGTGTCCGGTTATGCAGATATTTATCTCATTGATGCCATAAACGGAAAAACCATTAAACGGCTGGTAAAAGGGAACCGATCAATTGACTTTGAAGAACTTAAATGGCTGCAGCCGGGAGTTTCGTGGTCGCCTGACGGAAAACACATCGTTATTGCGGCTAAATCCGGGGAGCAAGATGCACTTCATATTATCAATGTTGATACGGGAAAATCGGAAAAAATTACGTTAAACTTGAAGGGCCTCTTTTCTGCTACATGGAGTCCGAGCGGAACGACATTAGCCTTTGTCGGACAAAATGGAACTGCGAGTGATATTTATACATACGATTTGGAGACTGAAATACTCGCCAATTTGACCAACGATATTTTTTCCGATTCTGAACCATCATGGAGTCCGAATGGTGAAAAAATTGTTTTCGTGTCAGACCGCAGTAATGCAACAACTCGGGATATGGAATCCCATGATTATTTTCAATCCGATATTTATACTGTCGATATAGGAACAAAACAAGTTTCGCAGATTACCCATACTGAGTCCGGAGAAAATTATCCGGTGTGGGCACATGAAAAAAACGTCCTTTTTTACACTGGTGATCAACACGGCGTGTGGAATATTTATCGACATGACCTTGACTCCGGAGAGTCCTATGCCGTCACCAATGTTTTGACCGGCATTCAGCAGTTAACGGTATCCAACGACGATAATCTCCTCGTCTTTGCGGGATACGATAAATCCGGATGGGATATTTATTCTGTATCGTTGCCGTTATCATTAACTCCTCAAACCGTTCCTCTCACAAACTACGTGAAAATGAAAGCTGAAAGTGAGTTTGTTATCGATCTTCGCAAGGATCAAAAACGTTCCTCCGGTGTCGTGACGACAGACCAGGATTATTCCTCCCATATATTTGCGCCCGAATATGAACGCTATCATCAAGAAACAGAGGCTCCCGATGTCAACAGGGATGCTTTCGATGATACTCTCAGGGTCTCCGAAGAGTATATTCCGCAAGTGTACAAAACTCGGTTTACTCTAGATATTATCAGTATGAACATGGGGATTAACACCATTGAGGGAGCACAAAGTATAGCCTATTTTACATGGAGTGATATCATGGGCGACCATCAGATCACGTTGGGGACACAAATGGTCATGACATTGGATAACAGTGATCTTTATCTGTCGTATGCCTTTCTAAAAAATCGAAGCGATTGGTATTTTTCCGGTTCTCATCAGACAAATACATTTGCATATCAAAATATGTTCGGGTATCTAACTCTCTACAAACTTCGAGAGTATGGCATAAGTGCGTATTGGTCTCGACCATTTAATCGTTTTAATCGAATTGAAAGCAGTCTTTCTTACTACGTACAGAGCGCTCAAATGTTTAAAGAAGAAACCGATGGTGTGATGACTCCGTATCCTAAACATCAAATATCAACACTGGTCCCTTCCATCCATTGGGTCTTCGATAATTCTGTCATGGGATATACCGGTCCCACCGATGGATTCCGGCAGCGGATTTCCTTACTGATGAGCCCCAACTTAGCAAATAATTATCAGTTTAACTTGCTATCTTACGATGCCCGGAAATATATTCGCTTCTGGAAATATTACAGTGTTTCCGGGCGGGTTTTCTTAGGAAAAAGTACAGGAAAAGAACCGGTAAAATACATGCTTGGCGGGTTGTCAAATTGGTTATTCGGAAACGGTGAAACCAACGGAGAAAAAGATAAGGAGCCTTATAGAGAATTTACGGATGCCGATGATGGTTCTCAAGACATGTTAGATAATATTTACTTTGTGGATTATGTGATGCCGGTTCGCGGAAGCCGATATGGTGAGCGGATTGGTACCAACGTCGCTCTCACCAATCTTGAGTTGCGTTTCCCCCTCCTGTTTGCATTTGGGACTCCGTCGCACGTCGCATCTACCTATTTATTTGGGCATGTCTTTCTTGACATGGGAACAGCATGGGACAAATGGGAGCAATTAGAGCAAGACTCACATTCCGTCATATCCGGGACAGGAATTGGCATTAAGTTATTCACCCCGTTTGGTTTGCTCAGAATTGACACAGCGTGGGATATTCATCGAGACGGTACATACTCACGTCCGCAGTATTACTTCTCCTTTGGTGCGGATTGGTGATGATTAAGATTAAGGCTGAGGTCGTAGCGAAGCGCTTGCCTGCCCAAGCAGACGGATCTGCACAGGCCGGAAGATTCTGTGTTTTTTTACGGGGTTGAGGATTGGGAGCGTTTAGTTTTTTTTGGGAACATACATTAAGACCTTTTTATCACTCTGTGAACTCTGTGGCTAACAAATGAAATCAGAAAAAACTATCTTCATGTGCTCATCCTGCGGGAATGATTACCCAAAATGGCATGGACAATGTCCTGCCTGCAAAGAATGGGGAACACTTAATGAGTTCAAAGAGCCTAGGCGAAAACGAGGAAAAACGGTCACCCCAAAAGAAAGCATTTCTCTAAGCGATATTCTTCAAACCAGCCCCGGAGAACGGATGCCGACACGACTGAAAGAAGCGGATAGAGCTTTAGGAGGTGGAATTCTTCCCGGGTCACTCATTTTGCTGGGCGGAAGTCCCGGAGTTGGAAAATCCACGTTAGCGTTGCAAATTATCCATGGTGCTGAAAAAAAATCATTGTACGTTTCTGCCGAAGAAAGCGAAGAACAAATCGCCATGCGTGCCCGGCGTCTCAATGTGATGTCCGACACGATGCAGCTCTCCGGCGAAAATCACATGGAGGGGATTTTAAATCAGATATCGCTACTCAAACCGGAGTTGGTTGTAATCGATTCCATTCAAACAGTGTACAGCGGAGAGATAGATTCTCTTCCTGGATCTGTCAGTCAAATTAGGGAATGCGGACAACAGCTTCTACATACGTGTAAACAATTTGGGGTCGCCGTCATTATTGTCGGACATGTCACCAAAGAAGGTGTAATTGCCGGACCAAAAATGCTGGAACACATGGTGGACACGGTTCTGTATTTGGAAGGCGATGATCGATATGACCATCGCATTCTGCGATCGGTAAAAAACAGATTCGGTGCTACGCACGAAGTCGGCATATTTCGTATGGAAGAAAAAGGGATGATCGAAGTTGAGAATCCTTCTGAAATCTTTTTGGCTGAACGAAACACCGACGCAGCGGGAACGGCGGTATTTTCATCCCTGGAAGGCACCCGCCCAATTTTGGTGGAAGTTCAGGCATTGGTCTCTAACGCAAACTTTGGCACACCCCAGCGAAATGTGAATGGATTCGATTATCGGCGTCTTTCGATGCTGTTGGCTGTCTTAGAAAAACGGTTGAATATTCCGATGGGGATGCGTGATGTATTTGTGAATTTGGTCGGCGGAATGAAAATCGATGACCCCGCTGCGGATTTGTCTATCTTGTCGGCAGTTGCTTCCAGCGCGTGGGACAAGCCAGTAAACGCAGATACGGTTCTCATCGGAGAGGTCGGGCTTGCAGGAGAGGTACGGTCTGTCAGCCGTGTAGAAAAACGCCTGAAAGAAGCAGCCACCCTTGGATTTAAAAAAGCATTAATTCCCAAAGCGAGCGCCAAACAACTGACATCAAAAACATTAGGTATTCGAACAATCCCGGTAAGCACCGTTAGAGAAGCGCTCAACAAAATATTTGATTAATGAACTTCAGCCTTCTTAAATCCGATAAAAACACTTCTGCCAGAACCGGAATTCTACAAACGGATCACGGCACCATTGAAACTCCGATTTTCATGCCGGTTGGAACGCATGGTGCGGTAAAAACTCTATCACCACAAGAATTGGAAACTGCCGGAGCACAAATTATTTTAGGGAACACCTATCATCTTTATCTGCGTCCCGGGCATACACTCATCAAGGATGCCGGAGGACTTCACGGGTTTGCCAATTGGAAAAAAACCATCCTCACCGATAGCGGCGGGTTCCAGGTCTTTTCGCTGGCAACACTAAACAAAATCACCGACGACGGCGTGGAATTTCGATCGCATCTAAACGGGAGTAAACATTTTTTCACACCGGATGTTTCCATGGATATTCAGCGCCATTTGGGATCAGATATCATCATGGCGTTTGACGAATGCCCCCCAAGTGATGCAGCCTTCCAAACCGTCGAAGCTGCCGTAAAACGCACCGCCAAATGGATTAAACAATGTTCGGATTATCTGAAAAACACACCACCCATCCATTCATGGAAGCAAACACTCTTTCCAATTGTTCAGGGTGGTGTCGTTCCTGAGTTACGCAAACGAAGCGCAGAAGATGTAATTCCATTTGTCGAATGCGGAATTGCCATTGGAGGGTTAGCCGTCGGTGAAGAAAAAAATGCGATGTTTGATACGATTGCCCTTATGGATAATATCCTTCCGAAAGATCATCCGCGGTACTTGATGGGTGTTGGTACACCTGCCGATCTGGTCGAGTCCGTAATGAACGGCGTGGATATGTTCGACTGTGTCATGCCGACCCGCAATGCGCGAAATGGACAGCTGTTTACATCCACCGGGAAACTCAATATCCGTAACGGAAAATATAAAGATGACTTTTCCGTTGTAGATGAAAACTGTTCGTGTATGCTGTGCCAAAATCATACGCGCGCCTACCTTCGGCATTTGCTGAACGTGAACGAAATTTATGGTTTACGCCTGGCTTCTTTGCATAATGTAACCTACTATTTAAGCTTGATGAAAGAAATGAGAACCCGAATCCATGACGGTAGTTTTAGCTCTTGGGCAAAGCGCTATTTAGACGATCACAAAAAATGACACCTGCCATTCAAATTATCAATCTGACAAAGACCTTCAAACAATTGAAGGCCGTTGACCGATTGAATCTGGAGGTGCCGGTTGGGTCTGTCTTCGGGTTTTTAGGTCCGAACGGCAGCGGAAAATCCACGACCATTCGTATGATGACAGATTTGATACGCCCTGATTCCGGCGAAGTATTCATCAATGGTAAATCTGTTCAAAAAATGCACAACAAAGCATTAATCGGAGCTGGAAGCTTTATTGAACGGGCGGATTTTTATAAACATCTTTCCGCAAAAACTAATCTTGAAATGTTGGCGAGAATGGATAATATTCCGTTTCAACGTGTTTCGGAAGTATTGAAACGCGTACAGTTAGCGAATCGCGCGAAAGATAAAGTGAAAAATTATTCTCAGGGGATGCGGCAGAGGTTGGGGATTGCACAAGCTTTATTGGCAAATCCAAAACTATTGATTTTAGACGAACCTACAAACGGACTCGATCCGCAGGGGATGAAGGAAATTCGTGAGTTGGTTCGTGAGCTTAGTGCAGAAGGAATTACCATTTTCCTGTCTTCCCATTTGTTGGACGAAGTGCAGAAAATGTGCAGTTACGTTGGGATCATTCATCGCGGGAAATTAATTACGACAGGGAGCGTCCGTGATTTATTGGCAAATTCAGAATTGTCTGCTACAGAAATCAGAGTAACGCCGTTAGGTAAAGCTGAAACAATTTTGAAAAAAGTGAGTTGGATTCACCGCTGTGACGAAAAAAATGGTGCATTGTGGATTAATGTCCCTTCAGAAAAGTTGCCGAATGTAACAGGACTTCTAGTCAATAATAGTTGCAAAGTTGAAGCCGTTATTCCTCGAATATCTTTGGAAGATTTATTTTTATCCAAAACCAATGATTAACACACTGTAAAATGGTTGGACTAATCTATAACGAACTGTTAAAAATTACCGGACGGTGGCGTAGCTATATCGGCTTTGTCGGTATCGCTGTACTCATGCCGTTCATTTTATGGGGTTTTTCTTATGGCGGCGGACAAATTAACGAAGATTACATGAGTAAAATCGGGGATAGTTTCATCGTAACCGGCTCTGCCTTTAATGCGTTTTTAGCAACGTATATCCTTCTGAACGCTTTATGGATTCACATCCCGTTTTTGATTACGTTGGCGGCAGGAGATGCCGTGGCTGCCGAAGGTGCCGCCGGAACATTCAGGATTACCTTAATCCGAAGTGTCAGCCGATTGAAAACCTTGATGGCAAAACTGTTTGCCACTTGGATATACACCGCGGCATTATTAATTTTTCTCGCAATCTTGAGTTTAGGTCTGGGGTCTCTTTGGTTGGGTGCCGGAGATTTAATCGTCTTTGATGAAGGGATTCTTATCTTCGATCAAACAGAGGCTCTTTGGCGAATGTTTCTATCGTTTACGTTAGCGATTTTGGTAATGTGGGTCGTTGCGGCCCTCTGTTTTATGTTTTCAGCGATGGTCGATAATGGTATCGGTCCCATCATCGGCGCGATGTTTCTCATAGTAATTGGTTACATCATCATGGCTATCCCATTAGACCTTTTTGATGCCATTGAACCCTATATATTTGTTACTTATTTTAGTGTATGGCTACATGCATTTAAAGAACCTATCCCATGGGATGTCATCCTGAAAAGTTTAAGTGTCCTCTCGCTGTATACCGCAGGTTTTATCGGTATCAGTATCGCCGTATTTTTAAAACGGGATATCAAAACATGAAGATGGGTGGGAAATCATTATATAGAGACGTAGTGTACTACGTCTCTATAGCAATGTTTATAACAGGTATTATGTTCGCTCAACCACTTACGGTTGATTCTATCAAGGAAAACCTTGTAACCCGCTTTAATCGTATCGAAGATTACACGGTAAATGTGAAAATATCCGCGGATATGACGGGATTCAGAATGCCGAGGAAACGTATTAAGCTATATTATAAGGCACCGGATAAACTCAAGGTGGAATCTCGCGGGTTTGCCATTGTACCGAAAGCCGGTTTAGGCGGCTCTCCAATACAATTTTTTAATATGCTGAGTTCTGTAAAATTAGAAACCAATGAACATTCATCCGTGGACCAGCAACTCCGTTTAGTAGGTGATATTATCCCCGATTCTTTAGACATTCCAATGTCGGAAGCCGGTGAGTTTCCAAACATGAAAATGATTCTTTCTGTTGATCCGGAAAAATGGATTATCACACAAGTGAGTGCCGTATTTGACAGCACCACAATATTTGATATTTCCAGCGAATATACTGAATCAGGTGGATTTTATCTCCCGAAAATAACCATAATGACCATACAATTGAATACGTTAAAAGACTGGTCAGTTTACGATCCGGTGCAGGGAGGGCTTGATCATCATAAAAGGGGTAATGATATTGCGGAAGAAATGGGATTTAATCCTGTAGAGGATTCAATAGGCGGAACTATTACGATGGAATTCTCACGCTACAAAGTGAATCGCGGTTTGAAAGACAAGCTCTTTGAGGATTCGGATTGGTGATATTTAAAGTTAAGGCTGAGATTGAGGTCGGAGCGGGAAGATTCCGTGTTTTTTACGAGGCTGGGGTTGATCGAAGCGATTGCCGGTTTAAATGAAATGGAACATCGAGGGTTCAGTTCTGCGATGATCAAAGGGCTTGTCACATCCGCAAATAAAATCGAAAGGTTATTGCAGAAAAAAACAGGTTCCTTTGTTTTACAAACGACAACCCAGTACGTTAAAACACGAACATTTATTCGACCCAGACTGACCCTAATATTTTAGTCCCTTCTTGAGTACCCAACCAAAAACTGTTGCTTTTCATACGCTTGGCTGTAAACTGAATTTTTCGGAAACAGCCACAATCTCCCGTGATTTTATCCGCCATGGATATGTAATAACTGATTTTCGGGAATCTGCTGATATTTATATCATTAACACTTGCACCGTCACTCAAAACGCAGATAAAGAACTCCGTAAGATCGTTCGGCAAACTCAAAAGAGAAACCCGAATGCATTTATTGCGCTCGTCGGGTGCTACACCCAAATCAATGCGGCAGAAGCTGCCGGTATTTACGGTGTCGATGCGGTTTTAGGAAACTCAGACAAATTTCATCTGTTGGGTCTTTTAGGCTCCTTTGAGAAAAAAAACATCCCGACTATATTCAATCAGGATATTTTACAGGACACTACGTTCAGATCATCATATTCAACTCACGAAAGAACACGTGTATTTCTTAAAGTTCAGGATGGCTGTGATTATCCGTGTACATACTGTACCATTCCGTTAGCGCGTGGCAAAAGCCGTAGTGATTCGGTAGCAAACACCATGAAAATTGCACGAAAGATCGCTGAAAGTGATGCTCGTGAAATTGTTTTGACCGGCGTGAATGTCGGCGATTTCGGATCCGGAACGGGCGAAACATTTTTTGATTTAATCCGTGCGTTAGACACTCTTAATGGAATTGACCGTATTCGCATATCATCCATAGAACCGAATCTGCTTACAGATGATATTATCCGATTTTGCGCGGCGTCAAATTTATTTGTTCCGCATTTTCATATTCCCCTCCAATCCGGGTCAAATAAAGTATTGTCTGAGATGCGGCGGCGGTACAAACGCGAACTATTTACTGAACGAGTTCACCGGATAAAGACCAAAATGCCGGATGCCGCAATTGGTGTAGATGTGATTGTTGGATTTCCAACCGAGACCGATAAAGACTTTCAAGACACTTTCGATTTTTTACAGGCGTTGGATATAACCTATCTCCATGTGTTTTCCTATTCAGAACGCCCGAACACAATGGCGCAACAATTTCCTGAAAAAATTGAAAAACACTTAAAAGCTGAACGCAGTAAAATTTTACACACATTATCAGATGAAAAACGAAAGATCTTTCACCAAAAGTTTATTGGTCAAACCAGAAATATTTTGTTTGAAACCATGAAAAGTGGGTTGGTTTATGGTCACACCGATAATTACATTCTCACCGCTGTTTCGGGAGATAAAAAAATGATTAATCAAATTCTTTCTGTAAAATTATTTGACGGAAACCACATCACAATGAAAGGGAAACTCTACCATTGAAAAAATCGCCTTTTGTAGGAATTGCCGGAAATATCGGTGTAGGAAAAACCACGTTCACGCAAATTGTTGCTGATCGCTTGGACTGGACACCTTATTTTGAGTCCGTAATCGACAACCCATATTTAGATGACTTCTATCACGATATGGACCGGTGGAGTTTTAATCTGCAGATTTATTTCCTCCACCACCGATTCAAAACACATGTAGCAATGATAAATTCCTCCAAAGGAACAATTCAGGATAGAACAATTTATGAAGATGTGGAAATCTTTGCGCAAAATCTTTTTGATATCGGAAAAATGACCAAACGTGATTGGGAAAACTATATCGGATTATTCAACATCATGTCTTCGTTTTTAAAAACACCGGATCTCATCATCTATTTGAAAGCCTCCACCGATACGCTGATAACCCGGATCAATAAGCGTGAACGTGATTTTGAATCCGGCATAGACCCCGGGTATCTACACCAACTGAATATTTTATACGGAAAATGGATTCCTGCCATTAAAAATATTCCTGTCTACACAATTGATACAAATAATTTCAATATTTTTGAAGATCATCAAATGCTCGATCAGATTATTGGAAATATCCAATCGTATCTTTAACGTGTTAACTAGCTTCAATCCCAAACACCATTTTTAACTCTCAGAATGTTGTGGTGAATTTTGATACGATTAGAAAATATTTCAAAAGAATTCCCTGATAAGATTCTGTTTCAAGGCGTCAATCTTGTGCTTAAGTCAGGCATGCGTGTTGGGTTGGTCGGTGCAAACGGCTCAGGGAAAACCACTCTCCTCCGTCTGATGATTGGCGAAGAGATTTCCGACTCTGGAAACATTCTCAAGAGCCGTGGTTTATCCATTGGACATCTTCCTCAAGACATTGTTACCACTTCAAAAAAATCTATTCTTCAAGAGGTTCTTTCTTCTTTCTCCGATGTTTCTGAATTAGAAATACAGATTGATAAATTAAATGTTGAATTAGCTCAGAACCCCAATGATGAAAAGCAACTAAAACGACTGGGTGCTCTTCATCATCGGTACGAATCTTTAGACGGATGGGAATTGGAAGATCGTGCAAAAAAAATTCTAAGTGGTTTGGGGTTTAACACGAATCAATTTACTATGCCTATGGAAACATTAAGCGGTGGTTGGCGAATGCGAGTTGCTCTTGCAGGTCTTCTTTTGCAAAAACCTGATTTTCTTTTCATGGACGAACCCACAAACCATCTCGACTTAGATGCAACAATTTGGCTGGAGGCTTTTTTGTCATCGTGGAAGAGCGGAATGATTTTGATTAGTCATGATAGACAATTTTTAGACCGGTCTGTTTCTCATATTTGGGAAATTGAATCTGAGACTATCCTGTCGTATACAGGAAACTATTCCCGCTATATTGAAGAAAAATCTCTCAGGAGAGAGCAACAACGATCTGCCTACTTGAATCAGCAAAAGAAGATTGCTGAAATAGAGCGGTTTATTGAACGATTTCGATACAAAAACACCAAAGCAACACAGGTTCAGAGCCGGGTAAAAATGTTGGAAAAAATGGAGATAATTCCTCCTCCCGTTGAACAAAAGTCTCAAATACGACTCCGAATTCCACAACCGCATCGAAGTCCGTTAAAATTGGTAACGCTCTCTCAGGTCGAGAAATCCTATGGGAATTTACAGGTGTATTCACAGCTTGATTTTCTTATAGAACGCGGGATGAAAATCGGGCTTGTCGGGCGAAACGGCGCCGGAAAATCCACCTTGTTAAAATTACTCGCTGGTGTGGAGCCGGTTACACAAGGACGTCTGGAGTATACACCCGGTGTAAAAAAAGCCTACTTTGCTCAGCATCAGTTAGAAATATTGAACCCGAATGATGCAGTGTTTACCTCTATCCGAAAAAAATGTTCGGGTTGGACTGACAGAGAAATTCGCACGTTTTTAGGCGGTTTTCTTTTTTCCGGTGAAACGATTGATAAGCGAATCTCTGTATTGTCCGGCGGTGAAAAATCACGGCTTGCACTTGCACGGATACTTGCGGAACCTTCTCATGTCCTTTTATTGGATGAACCAACCAATCATTTGGATATGGTATCCCGTGATATTGTAGAAACGGCTTTAAAAAATTATTCCGGGGCAATCGTTTGTATTTCTCACGACCGGCATTTTCTCAATGCCGTCACACATTTAACCGCAGAAATAGGCAATGGAAAAGCAACCTTGTATCATGGTAATTATGAATATTACGAGTGGAAAGTGTTGAATAAGGTTGAGGTTGAGCGAAGCGCCCGCCTGCGCCCGCCTGCGCCCGCCTGCGGAACGGGCAGGGAACGGGTAGGGATTAAGGTTAAAACAAAAAAAACAGTTTATCGCGAAAAAAAGCGAAAGAAAAATCGGCTGCAAAAAATTAAATTACTTCTGAAAGGTATTGAAGCTGAGCAACAATCTATTCAAAAAAAACTTTCAAGTTCTTCTGTTGCATCCGATTATGAAAAAATTCATGAATTGTCCAAAAAAGACATGGAATTAGAATCAGCCTATTTTTATTTACTGGAAGAACAGGAAGCATTGGATAAATAATACCCTCATTTTTACTTTGTTATGTATGTGGGGTTAAGTGTTTTGTGCACTGGGCATACGTGTGGGGTTTAAAGATGTAGATTCTTCCTCACTTTGTTCGTCAGAAAGACAAAAAGACCATGTCATTCACCATCCGCCGGAGGGTAAGCGGGTCGGGATGACAAAAATCGTTTTTTATTTAAACATGCTTGAAAGCAACACGACAAGTTCATCATAATCCATATTCTGTCCGAGATAGTATTCACCATCAGTGTTTTGGAGAATCAATTCATAATGCAAATGTGCAATGTCTTTACTTCCTTCGGCAGCCGGCATCAAACCGGAGTTCCCGGTCATTCCAAAAACCTCACCTTGTTTAATCTCATATCCGCGAGTTATGTGCGAATAGATATCAGAAAGGTGAGCATAAATGGAAATGGCACGATATCCGGGGACAAGGTTAAATCCGTGGTCAACGATTACAGCCCGCCCTAAAAGTACATGATTAAAGATGTCGGAAGGCGTATGTCCGGTACGTTTGGCGTTTTCTAACATGGTTTTTAAGAACACCGTTGTAACCTCATTATAATGATGATCTGATCGAACAATAATTCCATCCGAAACTGCCCTTGCCGGTGTTCCCCAATTTGCTTGAAAATCAATTCCACGGTGGATGCCGTTTCGATATTGGCGTGGGGAGTTGGGTAAAAAATGAGGTTCTGTCGGCAGAGGAACACTCTCGCAGGGGAGAAGTAATCTAGTGTTCTTAAGGGCATCAGCAGAAAGTAAATGAGCCGGTTTAGAAAACAGGGGCTCGATTGGTAAAAGCACAGTTTGTTTGTGTTTTTGTATAATGGTGTTTGCGAGATTGAGCAAATTATTTTGGTTTATTTTATAAACGAATGTGAAATTATCATCGGAATATTTTATATTTATTAATTCATAATGAATGTTATAATCCTCAAAGTGGGAGGATATATTATCTTCGACAATCTGTTTGAGTAAGGCGTCGTCAATGTCGGATAGAACTGTTTTCAAAATAATGGTTTGAGACGGGGTAGGTGGGGTATCTAGTGAAAAACATTCATCCAAAAGACCATAAGGAACCGTAATGGAAAACTGAAGGGAATCCTTGGAAAACGAGTAAACAGGTTTAACGTCTTCGGTCGTGACAGGTGGAGAGTAAGAACATCCTGAAACAAACAGCATAATACCTAAAACATAGGTGTAGATTTTCGTCAACGGTTATTCAGAGATGTTGCGTAAATGTTTTGTGAGAATATCGACTCCATCCATAAATGACTGGTCCGGTTTCCCGGTTACGGATCCGATGTTACTGTCGGCAAGGATGGAATCTCCGGCGGCTGTTCCCATGAAAAATTCACCATCAAAAAACACTTCGACAAACGGAAGCCCAACCAACTCCAGTGTCTCTTTGAGCATATATTCATACCGTGCCCAAGACATTGGAGCAATGATGATTCCATCAGCCCAGTTGCGGTTTCGTTGAATAAGCGTAATCACTTTTTCTAACTTATGCGTTTGCAGGATTTTTAATTCAATATCTTGATTTCGGACATGAAGCCGCAGGGCACGGTTTACCTTGTCCAGTGTTAAGATGTTTCCGGTTTTTGATGATTTTATACCCAACAAGTTGAGGTTAGGTCCCTGAATAATTAGTGTGTTCATTGTTAAGTGTTAAGGTGTTTGCGGGTTAGAGTTTTAAAGTATCGTGGTTCTTATTTCTTCATTTGATTTGTTTTTCATCTCAGCGGTAGGAGATGCCCAAGTATGTAGCCGATAATAATTCCGGTAAGGACTGCAAACGTTAGAATTCTCGAACTTGTTACAGACTTTGTGTATCCTTTTTTAATTGCCACAACAGATACAAAATATCCAAGAGCATTCACAACCCAGAAAAAAGGGATGGTGAAAAGTTTAATTATAAAGGGACCAATCCAGGGGATGAGTGCAATGAGTGCGCCCAACCCGGAAAACACTTGCGTAAACAGTCCAAGAGCCAACGTTAAGAAGACAACGATTTTTTCGTCAGTTCCCAACCGAAGCGCCACAATAATCACGATGACAACAATCCCCCAAATTAGAAAATGTCGTTTATTTTCTTTCCAAATGTTATTCATGGTTTCATCTGAATCTTTATCGGAATGCCAGACAGCGTAAAAGAAGCTTGGAGAATATGTTTGTCCCCCCCCCGCTCAACCCAAAGCTGTCTGACGCCTTTTTGATGGGTAATATTACGGCTGAAATAGTCTGTTTGGTCAAGTATTTTTACATTTTTTTTGTTCGCCGGAAAAACGTCCAAACGAAAATGATTAGATGAAATGGAGTCACTACCAACAAATAGATTCATCGAATCCGCCCACAAAAAACGAGCTCTAAAGGATGACCCTTCGTGTTCCATCAAGAACCACTTTGTGTCCAGCTCGTTTATAGGTGTGTATTGCGCACGACGGAACAAAGAAAAAATGTTGTGGTGTTTTTCTTTCCTTGAAACCCTCATGTGCTTTTTGTAATTAAACTCATGAGAGCTTTCATCCCAAACACAGGTTAGTTTTTGGTCAAACGTTTTCTGTTTAATGGATTTTCGATACGACGTGCATGCATAAGCAGTTGAATCAAATGTTGTGATATAATTATTGTCAAAAGGAATAATGATATCAACGATTCCTGTTGATTTTGCATGAACATACATTGAGTCTGGCGTGGGTGTATGAATGGTTACCTCACCAATCTGAAATCCCCATAACGTTATTTCATAGGTTTGTGATTGAACAAGGGGAGTTATCATCATTGCTGTTGTCAGCAGGGATAATAAAAAACGAAAATGTTTCAAGAGGTGGCTTTCCAGTTGAAACGACCGATAAGACTTAAAACACCAAGCATTGGGATGTAAATAATTTGAAATAAAACCCAAAGAATGATTTGAATTGGATTTAGTCGAAAATGAAATTTTATTGCCCCTGCGGTGAAGAGTAGAGTATCAAAAACAAATTTTATGAAAATTGCCGGAATAAAAAGAGAAAACATCGGAAAAAATAATGCTGAGATAAATAGACCGACATTTGTGAAGTATGTGGTAAGCAGAAAAAACAGAAAACCAAAACGGGAATATCCTGACAGTTTTTTTGTGTTAGAAGCCCATCGGATTTGTTGACTGAAGAAATCAGAAAGCGACTGTACCGGTTCTGTTGTTACAAAGCTATGTGAATCAAGATTAAAATACACAGAAGCATACTTTGCAATGGATTGAACCAAAAACATATCATCGCCCGAGAGCTCATCTGCTACGGAGGTAAATCCTCCGATTTTGTCATAGAAAGATCGTTTGTATGCCAAATTCTGCCCGGACCCTGACCATGCCCTGTTCCAACCAATCGCCCCGGCATTGGCAGTCATAAGTGCAAAGAAATCGAGAAATTGATGTTGGTTCAAAAGAGAGTTGGGGTTTTTTTGCACTGTAGACAACCCAACAACAATCCCAGTTCCCGGATCAAATGCGTGAACCATGCTGTGGATCCATGTCATCGGTATGCGGCAATCTGCATCTGTTGAGAGAATAATCTCTCCGCCGGAAGATGCCTTGATGGCTCGGGATAGTGCGTGTTTTTTGGGGGTCATGTCTTCTGATTTCTTCGTTATCTGTACCCCAATAATATTTGAATGTCCTGACGCATATTCAGAGATGATATTCCATGTGCTGTCTTCTGATCTGTCGTCCGCAATAATCACCTCATATTTATCGTTCGGATACTCCTGTTTGGACAAATCCTGAAGGAGCTGTGGCAAGTTCTTTTCTTCGTTTCTTGCTGCAATAATTACAGAAACAGATGGGAGGTCAATTCGGTGCTCCGACCCTCGACGCAGACGAAGCAGCCCAATGGTAAGCGCCAAAATAAAAACAAGATACATTAAGAAAGCACCGGTAAAAAATATGAGTAAAAAATTCATCGTAAGATAATTATTCAGTTATGAAAAACAACACAGATGCCAGACCTATATACTTTTTACCCCACGGGAAGGATAGATATTGCAATCAGAAAATAGAGCGCAACACCAAGAATATCAATACTGGTTGTCACAAATGGTCCGGTAGCAATCGCAGGATCCACATCCAATTTTCGAAGGAGAAGTGGAACAAGTGTGCCGATGAATGTCGCAATCAGCATGGAAGCACAAATACTCAACCCCACCACAAGCCCAAGATACGGACTTGTGTCCAAAAATTTAAAGATAGCAAACACGCCAAGTAATAAACCGTACAGACCGCCAAGAATTAGCCCGACGCTGGTTTCTTTGAGAATTAATTTAAGATCGTCACCAATATTTACACGCCCGGTGGCAAGCCCACGCACCACAATCGTCGAACTTTGCGTCCCAACATTTCCTCCCATCCCAATAATGACAGGGATAAAGGCAGCCAAGGCCATCGTAGCTTCCAAGACATGTTCAAAAGCCCCAATGATGTACGCAGCAACAATTCCCCCTATCCAGCTAGCAAACAGCCAGGGTAAGCGTGCGCGTGCATTATCCCACGAAGACTTCAACAAGATTTCACGGTCTTTTCCGGCACCCGCCATCTGGAGAAAGTCTTCCGTTGCCTCTTCCCGGACAACATCCACAACATCATCAACCGTAACGATTCCTAAAATGTGATCATCAGAATCGACCACGGGGATGGCAAGGTAATTATACTGGGAGACAACATGCGCAACTTCTTCCTGATCTGTTTCCGGGCGAACAGAGTGAACGTGCTTAGCCATAATATCTTTTAATCGAACTTCAGGGGGTGTTGTCACAAGGTCTCTAAGTGAAATCACGCCGGTAAGACCTCCGTCATCATCGGTAATATAAAGGTAAAATACCATTTCTGCGTCTTCATGGTCCTGTAAAGAGCGTATGGCTTCCTCCGCTGTTGTTTCTTCGTGCAGCGTAAAAACATCTGTGGACATAAGGCTCCCGGCACTGTCTTCCGGATAAGCTAATATTTCTTCAACCTCTTCCTGTTCTTCTTCTTTCATAAGATCAAGCACCGATTGTACTTTTTCTTCGGATAATAAGTTTAGGATATCCGCCTGATCATTCGACCCAAGTTCTTGAAATATCCGGACAATTCGTGCAGGGTCTTCTCTCTCAAGAAGGTTTGATACAATCGACTCATCCAGCTCGACCATAACCTCCGCCGTATGCACATCTTCGATCATGTACCCAAACAGGGTTGTTTGTTCTGTGTCTGAGAAATATCGAAAGAGAACAGCAAGGTCAGCGGGATGCGTTTTTTGGATAAGTTTAATTAAGTTCGTTTTTGCATGCCGTCGAAGCAAACGGCGGAACGTATCACGCAAAACAGTAATTTCATGTACAAACATTTCTTTTTTCATCGTTGAATCTCCAAAGATTTATGAAGCCATTTGAAACCAAAATAAACACATATCACTGCAAATACAAGTAAAATAGGTGAGACATGATTATGCCATGTGTAAAACACGTCGGAGTTATCCTCGGTATTCGCCTGTAAAAGCGCAAACCCGTTGTTCATTCCGTGTAAAATAAAACTAGGGAGGATAGACCCTGTCCGCCACGCGAGATATCCAAGCAAAACACCAAGAACGTAAATCTGGATCAACCAATATGGATTCATATGCGTAAAAGCGAAAAACAGACTGGTGACGAGGACTGCCCGAGTAATATCACGCCAGTTATCTTCAAGAAATTTTTGTAAAAAACCACGGAAGAGTAATTCTTCTCCAAGTGGTGCAATGATAACGACTGCAGAGATAACCAGAAACATCGTTCTTACTGATGTCAGTTTAAAATTATCCACAAGCTGTTCCAGTGCGCCGGGAAGAGGAAAAAAAAGACTCATCACCCTGTCCATTTCATCCGCAAGAATGATGATACCAATAGACAAAATAACCACAGAAAAAACCACAGAAGCTGAAACGGGATGCAGGCGAAACCTGGAACGTATGTTCTCTCCGCGAAATTTTAGAAAAATAAACGCCGGAAGAATAATGGTGCCCTGACCAATTAACAAAGAAAGGTGCGTGTAGTATAACTCCCTGTCAGGATGAAACCTCAACCCAAAATCGAGGATAACACCACTTACAGCAAACGCCAATAGGATAGACGCTGCCACAAGTCCGAAAACAACGGAGACTGTGAGTATCCGATTCATGAGGGTCTGTTTCTTCGTATATCATAGGTAAAAGTTAAGGATTTTGACCGGTCAATTCATACAACAGAATGCTTCCGGCAATTGCCGCATTTAAAGACTCTCCGCCACCAATTTTAGGAATGGACACAGAAAAATCAAGGCTGTTTATAATTTCGGCGGAAAGTCCATGCGCCTCACTCCCAATTGCCAAAATCCATGGTTCTTCAATTGTTTCAATTGAAGAAATAGATGCACCATTACTTACTCCTCCCAAAATAGTGTGCGTTTTTTTCAAGACTGATAACTCCAGCGGCTCAAAAATAGATGTATGGAAATGAGCGCCCATTCCTGCGCGAATAACTTTTGCATTGAAAGGATCAATAGAATTGGGTGAGAGAGCAATATGGTTTACATCAAACCAAACAGCCGTCCGCAACAGAGTGCCGAGGTTACCCGGATCTTGCATTTCAAATAGATATAACCAGTTGTTTCGGTCGTCTGGTTTTATATCATTTTTATGTGAGAAAGAACACACTCCGGCGATGCCCGATGGATGGACGGTGTCGGAAATAGATAGAAGATCGGCCTCAGATACGACGCAAAAGGGAATCTCTTTTTTCCGCAGAGTTTCGATAAACTCTTGATGGTTTAGATTAGATAAAAAAGTTTCGGTAGCATAAATTTGTTTTAATGGAGTGTCCTCTACTTCTAACGCGGAGGAAATCAAACGAGCTCCCTCTACAAGATACTCTCCATATTGTTTTCGATACTTCTTTATCTGAAGTGATCGAATCTGTTTTTTTTCTTTATTCGTAAGCATACGTTAAGGTGTTGAAGAATACACAACCTTTCCATTTACAATTGTGAAAAGAACATTTGTGTTCAATATTTCATCCGGCGATATGGTTTCCAGGGACGTATCCAGCACGGTAAAATCTGCATAAAAACCGGGGGCAATTTTTCCTTTTACGTCTTCTTCAAACGAGGCATACGCTGCCCATGAGGTGTACATGTTAATCGCTTGATCTATTGATATACATTCATCAGATTGCCAGCCGGCGTGAGGATGTTTGTTTTTATCCTGTCGGGTAACAGCTGCATGAATTCCTGCAAGCGGATTTGGAAATTCAACGGGAGCATCTGACCCGCCCGGGATGATAGATCCTGCCCTAATAAGCGACCTCCAAGGATAGGCTTCCTCCAACCGAACATTGCCTAAACGGTCATCAACCCAGTCCATATCACTGGTGCAATGCGTCGGCTGCATGGAGGGCAACACCCCAAGTTTTGCAAAACGCGGTATATCGTTTTTATGGACGATCTGTGCGTGTTCGATGCGATTTCTTAGTGCAGTGTCTCCGTCTTGCTCAAAAATGTCTAAAGCGATTCGATTAGCACGATCTCCGATACAATGAATTCCCACCTGAAAACCAGCAGCGTTTGCCTGCCGAACTTTTTGAGCAATTTCAGAAGAATCGGTAAGGATTAAACCGGAATTCCTCGGGTCATCGGAATACGGCTGAAGAAGTGCTGCCCCTCGCGAACCTAACGCGCCGTCCATATAGAGTTTTACCGATCTAATATTGAGAAATTGATTTTGAGTTTTGGTTCCCGTGGACAAGAAATATCCGGCGTCTTCCGGAGTGTCGTTTAACATGGCATAGACACGGATTGGAAGCAGATTGTCTTTAATAAGAGATTGAAGAATTTCAATGGTTTTCCGGCTGGTTCCGGCATCGTGAACACCGGTTATACCCAAAGTATTTAATAGTGATGCTGCTTTTAATATTTGTCGCTGTTCACCTTTTTCTGTGCTGATTGGAATGTGAGGAGCGACTAATTCCATCGCATTGTCTATCAGTATGCCGGTTGGATTCCCTTCATTATCTCTGAGGATTTTTCCACCTTCAGGGCTTTGAGTGGACGTTGTAATGCCGACAAGTTCAAATGTTTTTGAATTTACCCATGCCGCATGACCATCAATTCGGCGAAGATAAACAGGCGTTTGAGGGGCAATAGAATCCAACATTTCTTTGGTTGGATATTTTGTGTCCTCCCAGTCATTTTGATCCCATCCGCGTCCCTGAACCCAGTGGTCCTTTTCGATGGAACCAACTTGAATAGCAACCTTGTACAGAATCTCATCGACAGACGATGTCCCCACCAGATCTAACACTTCTAAAGACCATCCAAGCCCGACAAGATGTAAATGAGCATCGGTAAATCCCGGATAAACAACCCCGCCTTGTAAATCAATCGTCTTTACGTGTTTGGCTGATAAGTTACTCCCGATTATTTCTATTCGTCCTTCACGGCACAAGATGGAGTTTGCATCTGGATATTGGTAAACTGAGCAATGTGTAAACAAGGTCTGTTGGCTATGTGCTGCGGATATCATCAGGGCTAATAACGCGGTAACTATGATTTTATTCATAAAAATATTCCGATAGAAAATAACCAAGATAATTGATAATGAATAATAGAAAATAGAGTACTAGAGGAATGGATTGTTGGCTGAATGAATGTATGGTTGAATGAGTAGAATAGTTGAACCATAGATTGTAGTATTAAAGTAGCGATTGATAGTCGCCTGCCTGTTCGCAGTGGAACGCAGACAGGTGTTTCCCCTGTAACAGAGAAAAAAACCTGATACAATTGAATAAAACACAAAACTTAACTCTGTTTACAAAAAATGTGGATTCCTCACTCCGTTCGGAATGACACAGTATTTTTGTCTTTCTGACGAACAAGGTGAAGATAAAGTTGGAGCGAAGCGCCTGCCCGCCAAAGCCTTGGCGCAGGCGGGGAATTATTTTTAACTTCGACAACAATTTGCCTCCGTCTCATTATTGTACTCCGATATTCTACTTTTAGAAGAAAAACATGGATACCTGACTGAATTAGTCATGGTAAAAACCGATAGATAGATTCAGCTCCACCGACCTTCGGTTCGGGACTGTAAGCCATGGAGTTATACAATGATTCGAACCAATTTTTAAACATTGTACTTCTACGGAGTATTCATACAAGAACAAGAATCCCGTAGGAATTAGATGTTTATAGAATGCGATATATAAAAACACGAACCCCATCGGGGTTCAACAAGATGGTATAAACAGTATTCAAAACAGTTCATTATTAGAACATCGCCATTGTTTCTAAAATCGAACAGATCAAATATCTATTTCTCTATAAAGAAAAAGACCGCAAATGCGGTCTTTTTCTTTCATCATTTTTCTGTACAGCGATCAAAAAGCGTAGTTTATTCCAAACGCAACATCTAATGCTGTTTTCATGTATGTTTCGTCTCCCACATCATTCGTCGCTTCTTCATAAGATGTATTTGACACACCAAATGAAAGTCCCATTCTTGGACTTAAGGCATACTTACCCCCAAATCCAATTGTATTAGATGGAAGACTGTGACTAAGGTCAGAATTGTACAAGTTTTGGACATTCCCGTTTGCATATAACCAACCACCACTGAGTGTAAGCGCATTGCTCAGAGCAAATTCAGCACCGACACCGTATTCAAAACCGTTATCAGTATATGCTTCTTTTCCGCCCCAATCTACATCTTTGTTAAAGTAAATATTGTAACTTCCTTCAACACGCAGAGATGGGAAAAGTTTAAACGAAATACCTGTAGCCAACATCGCCGGCATATCTGAGGGAGTTTCTCCTTTGTCAGGGAAAAGTCCGGAGCCATCGATTTCAGTATCGTTGACCAATGTCATGTCTGCCTGACCTTCATAGCGAACCGATAGACCCAGTCCTTCTACCGGTGTAAGATAAAGTCCGAATACCGGAGCAAGCGCGGACCCGGTTTGAACAACATCCACTTCTACGTCTGCCGTAGCTGCTGCATTTCCTGCGGCGGCAGCGGCGTCTGCTTCAAGGGCGCTTACTGCATAATTGAGGGATTCCTGAAGATCTCCGGGAGTATTTACTGCCGGGTCAAAAGGTATTCCAAGGGCAGCCGCTCCAGCAGCAATTGCATCTATGTCGTCTTGTGTAATGTGTCCAAACAATTTTAGTAGAACAAATGTGTAACTACCGGCACCACCATCAATTAGTGGTTGAAGCCCTTCTGCAGCGCCTGATGCTTGAGCAGCGCCGGCGGACAGTGCGCCCGACAGAGTTGTAAAAAAGTCCGTCGCCAGAACCATGTTCCCAGTATACCCTAAATCGGGATAATTTGGATTAATGCTGATGTCTTTCAGGTGCCCCATATACGTGTTTTTGGCTTGTATGTAGCGTCCGCCAACCGAAAGAGAAATGGCATCGTTCATTTTATAAGAAACATTTGCCTGGAAACCCAGGTAAACGGAAGAGCCTTCGAATGCCATATCCATGCTGTAAGCTGTTGTTGGGATGCCCGCCTCTGTTAATAGATAAGGAAGCCCTGAAACCGGTTCTTCAAAAGAAGGAAGTCCTTTGTCATAATTGGCACTTCCACCGCCGCCGATGGGCATAAATCCAAGGGACAGAGCAAAATCACCGCGTTTATCTACGTAATACATATTCGGGAATACCGGTGCAAAGGTTTCGCCAAGATAGGTTTTTTCTTCACCAAACAGCACAAAAGAGGATTTTACTTCTCTGTCTTGCCAGATGGTCTGATTGCTCAGAGAAAAATACACGCCGTCTTCAAGGCTGGTTAATCCTGCAGGGTTAAAGTACGTTGCATCCAAATCTGTTGATGCATTGCGGTTCATCATTCGGATGAAATCCGCGCTTTGATTTGTATTGTGAACTATATTGCCCCCAAAGACCAGACTGGTGGTCAAAACTACCAGGAGAGCAACAAAAACATTTTTTTTCATTTGTGGTTCCTCATTTTGTTTGTTGAGTGGACACCCTGCTGTCTTTTTTTCGGAAACAAGCAAAATGGTTATCACCTGCTTCGGTTATTAGGACATCCAAGCGTGTGAATCTACCGTCTTATTTTTAAAAAAGTCAAACAAAAAATACACAACAACAAAACGAGGTGTACGACATTTTTTTTATTGTGAACGTTCTTTTTAGGTAATAAATTCTACAAATAGATGTGCGGGAGCATTTTTATGGTTCCGCTCATTGTTCTGCAATTGATTTCCATCTTTTGCGAAAACGATTTGTAAAACAAAACCAAGGAGAACAGAAAATGATAAAACGAAATCTGTCGGTCTTTATCGTCCTGACGCTAGCTGTACGCGTGCTTTTCGCGCAGGGAGTTACAACGTCCGGACTTAGTGGACTGATTTCAAATCAAGATAATACCCCATTGGTCGGTGCAAATGTCGTTGTCACACATGAACCCAGTGGAACACAATACGGGACGATGGTTCGCGACGGAGGGGCCTATACAATTCTGAATATGCGTGTTGGCGGTCCTTATACGATCTCCGTGTCTTACATCGGGTATAAAACTCAGGTAGAAGAAAATGTCTATCTGAACCTCGGTGCAGCAACAAACATAAACTTCCAGCTCGCCCATGAAGCCATTGAAATGGCTGGCGTTGATGTGACGGCTGTACAAGATGATGTCATGAACGCCAACCGCACAGGCGCTGCAACATTTGTCGGAGAAGACCTTCTTGCGCAAATGCCTTCCATCAAACGCAGTACCCGGGACTTAACTCGTCTTGATCCTCGCAGTGATGGAAACTTCAGCTTCGGCGGACGGAACTGGCTGTATAACAATATCTCTCTGGATGGATCGTATTTTAATAATCCGTTTGGATTAGACGACCCGGCACCGGGCGGACAGTCCAACGCCGAGCCGGTACCGTTTGATGCAATTGAACAGGTACAGGTTTCTGTTGCTCCGTTTGACGTGCGTGAAGGCGGATTTACAGGTGCGGGTATCAATACGGTAACCAAAAGCGGAACCAATGACTTTGGAGGATCTGTGTACAGCTTCAGCAGAAACGAAGTCCTGCAAGGAAATACCGTTGCCGGAAATGACGTTATTGCAAACCCGGCACTCAGCTATAACCAATCCGGATTTACATTGAGCGGCCCAATCCTGAAAAACAGAGCTTTCTTTTTTGTGAACTACGAAAGAGAACGCCGGACAGACCCCGGCTCAAATTTTGTCGCCGATGACAACGGAGATCTTGTCTTTGGAGAATCCCGCGTATCAGCCACAACGATGGATGCGATCCGCGATAGAATGATGGACGTCTACGGATATGACACCGGTGATTATCAAGGATATAACCATGAAACAAACAACGATAAGCTCTTGGTAAAACTGGATCTGAATCTTGGACCAAACCATAATGCGGTATTTCGCTATAATATGCTTGATGCCTCACGGGATCTTGGCCCTCATGGATTTGTGTTAAGTTTCAACAATACCGGACGTGGACCTAACAGCTCCAGCCTTCCGTTTGAAAATGCCGGATACCGTATTAATAACGTTCTTCATTCGTATGCCGGTGAGTTAAATAGTACCTTTGGCGGAAAAATCTCTAATCGGTTTTTCTTTAGTTATAACCAATTCAGAGATTGGCGAACACCAAAAAGTGTTGATTTCCCAACGGTTGAAATAGGCGAAGACGGTGTAACCTACGCCACGCTGGGACACGAACCCTTCTCAATTCATAATATTCTTGACCAGGATGTCCTACAGATAACAAATAATATGTCCTATTTTATGGGCAAACATGTTATTACTGCCGGGGTGAATTACGAACAGTTTAAGTTCTTTAATTCCTTCAATATCTTTAGGCATGGATTGTTTATGCTGGATGCTTCGTGGGCAACTTTCTTGGGAGGAACCACGTTCTCTACAATAGATCAGTTCTTAGCGGCTACTGACCCAGCTGATCCTGTAGATTTTAATGGAATGATTGGCTCAGGACCTTACAAAGGTGAATTAATTGATGTTGCTCAGTTAGCGTTTTACGCACAGGATGAGTTTATGGTCAACGAAAACCTCAACATTACGGCAGGTTTACGCGTAGATATACCTATTTATAATACCGAACCGATAGAAAACCCATTCTCAACCGGACTCACATTACTGGATGAAAACGATGAAGCGGAAACGGTTGATCAGGCGAAACTTCCTGACTCAAAACCATTGTTTTCACCTCGGGTTGGATTTAACTACGACGTAAAAGGTAATCGATCTATGCAACTACGCGGTGGAACCGGTATCTTTACCGGACGCTTACCCTTTGTTTGGATTGGGAATGTGATTTCAAATCCGGGAAACAATCCAAATATACCCGGGGACGGAAGCAATCCTGACCATGAAACTGACAGCGGTGAGGGTCGCACAGAAGGAGAGGATGTCGCCTCTGTTTTACAACAATCCTTTGACTTAAATGCTATGACCGAAGATTTTGAATGGCCACAAGTTTGGACGACAAACTTAGCTCTGGACATGGAACTTCCAAGTCAAATGCTGGGGACATTCGAAATGGTTTACGGAAAAGACCTGAACGCCATTTATATGCGTAACGCTGATCTCATTGCACCGGTGCGTGAACTCGCTGACGGACGCCCCTACTTTGGTGGTGTTGGCGCGAATGAGTTAAATTCATTCTACCCGGGTTCTGGCGAAGGTGTTTACGTCATTGATAATACAGACGAAGGATACAATCTGACCTTAACCGGTCAATTGAAAAAAGTACATGATTGGGGTCTTGTGACAAGCGTGGCTTACACATACACACAATCCATGAACAACCTCAAATCAACTGAGATTGCTTCTGTACTTTTCCAAAGCCAACCGGTTCAGGGTGATCCAAACACACCAACCATGTCTCCATCAGAGTTTGGAAACCGCCATCGTATTATCGGAACAGCTAATTATGCCCATAAATGGGACGCAAACCAAAGTACGAATTTTGGTCTGTTCTTTGAAATGGTTGAAGGAAACCAGTATGTCTACTCCGGTGGCAACCGCTACTCACACACCTATGCAGGTGATGTAAATGGTGACGGATTTGCCAATGACCTGATTTACATTCCGGAAAATCCAAATGATATCGTTCTCGCCGATCCGCATCAGTGGGTTGCGTTAAACGCCTTCATTGAACAAGATCCATATCTGAGTCAGAATCGCGGTAATATTGCCGAGCGTAATGGGTTAATCAACCCCTGGTTCAGTAATATTGATCTGAAGATTCTCCATGACTTCAAAACCGGTCTTGGAAAATTCCAGTTCAGTGCAGATATTCTCAATGTTGCAAACCTAATCAATGACAGCTGGGGTGTGCGTAAGGTTGCCAATCCAATGGCACTTGCCCCACTCAGCCTGACCGGTTGGGACGACAACGGTGAGCCAATCCTGAATTTCAACGGTGTTGAAGAAACATTCATTGATGATCCGGGCTTGTTCTCCCGGTGGCGTATGCAGTTTGGAATTCGTTATATCTTTTAATACCTGATATAATACAAACACTCTGTTAACAGAAAAGCCGGCGGTTGTCGGCTTTTCTGTTTCTATATGTGAGCCCATTCCAGAAAGGGGTTCCTGCCGGTCCGGCAGGCGGGGGACACACACAATCAAATTCGGTATGTATGCGGTGTTCACAAGACTTTTTCTGTACACAAAACAATGCTCCGTGGTGAGAAGTATTTAGATTCCTCACTCCGTTCGGAATGACCCTGTATTTTTGTCATCCCGAAGAAAGAATGACTGAGGGATCTACAATATTTATCTCTGGGTATATGATTTTACAAAACACTTAACCCCGTATACAAAACAAAGTGGAAATGATAGTATTATTCCGGCGATATTTAATCGCCTGCTTGTTACTTCTATGGATTTTGTTTTGTGCGGGCATGTAAGATTATCACAATGAATCCCGATATTGTTTAAACCCTCTTTTTTGCCGTTATAAGCGTAACCACGCCAAGCGTCATATCTTGGATATCAACATCAATAAATCCTGCGTTTTTTATCATCATCTTTAATTCATCTCTGACAGGAAAATATTCAACAGACTCCGGAAGGTACCTATAGGCATCAGACCGGGAAAACAATGCACCTATTCGCGGCAAGATTGTTTTGAAATACCAGCGATAAACCGCTCCAAATATTTTTGATGAGGGTTCGGCAAACTCAAGGATGTGCAGCGTTCCTCCATCTTCCAAAACTCTATAAAACTCAGACAAGGCTTTTGAGTAATGCCCGATATTCCTAAATCCAAATGCAATGGTTAATGCAGAGAAAACATTGTTATTAAACGGAAGATTCTCTCCATCTCCTTGTATCACGGTAAACCTTTCAGCTTTTCTCTCATCAATTTTTTTCTGACACATCTCCACCATTTTATGAGCATAGTCTAACCCGACAATCTCAGCATTTGAAAATTGTTTTTTTATTTCGAAACCAACATCGCCTGTTCCCGTGGCAACGTCTAACACCGGTTGATTCAGGATTTTTGGCAGGGAATTTACCAGTTGTTTCCGCCAGTAAAAATCAAGTCCAAGACTTAGAAAATGATTTAAAAAATCATACCGTGAAGAAATATCATCAAACATTTTCTGCACATATTTTTTCTTGTCCTCTCCGGAATGTGTGAACTCAGGCATGTAATATTTCCTTTATTATCCTTTCATTCTTCAAAGCCGAAACCGTTGTAAAGAGGATCGTCTTAAACCCCATCGCTTTGGCTTGAATAATATTGGCTTCATTATCATCGATAAACAACGACCGTCCCGCGGTGGTACCGGCTTTCTTGATGGCAATATTAAATATCTCTGGCTCAGGCTTTCTTGATCCAACCTCATACGAATAAATTGCACCGTCTACGTGTTGAAAAAATGAAAAAGAATTCCCAACACCGTTTACAATATGTCTGGAGTTTGTATTCGAGAGCAACCAAATCGGATATTTCTTTTTCAACTCACCAAGTATTTTTGATGCTCCGGTTTCGTTTCCGACCAGTTTTCGCCACGCAGACCAAAACGCAATCTCCGGTAAATATTTTCCTTTTGGCAAGTATTTACAGACCTCCAGATAGAATGCGTCGTCATCGATCTCTCCTTTTTCGTAGCGATGGTGGACATCCATGGGAAAGTGATGAAACACTTCGTCTGCGGGTATTTCCATCACTTGGGCAATATGCGTAACTGTGCGGTCAGGGTGGATGTCTAAAAGCACGCCCCCAATATCAAAAAAGATGGTCTTAATCTTCATCTTGTTGCCACACAGACACAGAGGTGTTTATAGGTTGAAGCAAAAAAATCACTCGGTGTTCTTTGGATTTCTGTTTTAGACGATGAACCGTTTTACTCCGTCTTTTAACAATTGTTTGTTGAAATTTATCAATAAGCCTAGCTTGAGTCCTCCCAATTTCATATAACTGAGTATTTGAGCGTCGAAAACTGGATTCATGTTTTCAACACACTTTAATTCTAAAACTACAGCGTCTTCAACCACAATATCCATTCGGTATTCTCCGATAAATCTACCTCTGTAATTTAATTTTAACACTTTTTGAACTTCATAATTTAAACCGGCGAATTCAAACTCAATACATAGAGCTTTTTCATAAATGCTTTCCAATAGTCCCGAGCCAAGTCTTTTATGATCATTGATGGCGCAACCAATGATTTTATTTGTGAGCCTATTTAAATCATCCAGCGTTTTATTTTTTATATTTGACATTGTTCTTCTTTTTGATATCTAAGTTCTCAAAACTTTTCATTCTTCTCTGTGGCTTTGTGGCTAATGTTATAAACCGCATAGATATATTTGCAGGTTGCTTTCTTCTGACAGTGGAGTGCCTTCATAATCCCCTAATTTATCAAAGATGGTCAATCCGGCATCGGAAATGAGTCTGTCCATCGTATCGGGATAAAACATCCGTAAATCAAAATGATAAGGATTGGGGGCTTGTTTTTCGTCTCTGAACAAGTGCCAAGTCAAATGGTTTATTTCCGTTTCTTCATCATAGTGTGTTATCTCTTTGATTGCGCAGATTTGACCGTCGTATTCGAATTTCTCAAGCACCGGATACAGCTTATTTGTTTTTCGATACAAAAACGACGGGTCGGGAATAAATACGGAGACCAAAAACCGTCCACCGGGGATGAGATGCCGTTTCACACTCTTTAGACAAGATAGTGCCTCTTCATCGGTATAGTTATGGAGGAATGAATTAAACCCGATAAAAATGAATCGAAATTTCTGATCAATCATGAACGACCGCATATCACCTTGTAGAATTTTTCCGTTAGAATATGGTAATAGTTTTTCATTCCCGGTTTTTACAAATTCTGCACTCAGTTCCAGTCCGGTATAGTCCAACCCAACCTCAACAAGTGGCAATCCCAATCGCCCAGTTCCGGCTGCAAGTTCTAAAACCGGACCGCCGATCTTGCTTGCCCAATTATAAATGAAATCCACATCGGCACAGTATTGCCGGTGGATGGCATCATAAAGATTCGGGTTCGTGTAAATATCCATTCTGTTACGTTGAATTACGACGGAGAAATTACAGAAAAAAGCAGGTAGGGTTTTACGGAATGTTTACCCTGCTCTAAAGTTTGGCCATTCATACAGAATGCCGGTAGTAAATCCACTCAAAAAACACTCACAGTAAACTGACGGCGTCAGTTTAACGCCGATATGGTCGGCGTACTCAAAAACCAAAACTACAATTCTACCAATTCTTTCGTGGTCTTATTCAAAATTTCACAACCGTCTTTTTGGATAATCACATCATCTTCTATCCGCACACCGCCCCAGCCGGGGAGGTATATCCCAGGTTCAATCGTTACAACGTAATTCTCTTTTAACACATCCTTGCTCATTTTACTCAGGCGCGGCATTGTGTGTATCTCCAACCCAAGTCCGTGCCCTGTAGAATGTGAGTATGCTTCACCATATCCGGCAACCTCAATGACATCCCGAGTGAGGGCGTCAGCATCTTTGCAGGACATTCCTGCTTTTACTCCGTCAACACCGGCTTGCTGTGCCTGTTTCACAATTTCGTATATCTCTTTGTGTTTATCCGTTGCCGGACCGATCAGCGGGGTACGAGTCATGTCGGCATGATACCCGGCATATTTGGCGGCCGCATCAATAACGATAAAATCCCCGGACTGGAATTCGCGCTCACCGGGTACTGCATGCGGCAACGCACTGTTTGGACCTGAGGCCACGATGGATGAATACGCTTCACCATCACCATATTTTCTGTACCGCATGGCAAATTCGTTCGCGATAAATTTCTCCGTTACACCCGGACGCATCAACGGCAATACTTCTTCATAAACATTATCTGTAATTTCAACCGCAGTTCGTATGGCGTTTAATTCCGTTTCATCTTTTACAGCTGCAATTTTCTCGACAATTCTTGAAGAGCTTTCCCAGCGCACACTCGGGAACAGTGTTTTCATCCTTTGGAAAAGATTTACGCTGACAAAATCTCCTTCAAAGGCTAGTTTAACATCTTTGGGAATTAACGTGTTTTTTTGTATACTTTTTAAATGGGAAACACTGTCGATATACCGATTAAACCCCTTTACTTCTCTTTGAGATTGTTCGATATACCGTCCGTCAGTAAAAAAGGCATGAGTATCTCCAAGGATGAGACACGACCCGGCCGAACCGGTAAACCCGCTGATGTAGCGAACGTTTGTAAGGTTGGTAATAAACATACCGTCTAATCCCGCTGATGCCAATTCGGTTTTTAATGTGTTTAAACGGCGTGAAAATATTTTATCACTCATAGTTTCTCCTGTGGATAAGTCTTTTGGTTACAAATAAAAATTGAGTTTATCTTACGGTAATTAGTGTATTTCTTATGAAAAAAGGGGAGACAAGTCTCATGGGATGTGAATTTTAATTTGTTCTTCAAGGTATTGCTTTTCTTTTGCTAAGCGTTCCGGGTCTCCGCCTTTTTCTTCCAACACAGATAATACTTCTAACGCCTGATGAAACAATCCTTGGTTTTTCAAGACAGAGACTAGAGTAAATGTTGCTAATTTTGGGCTGATCGACATCGGCTCTAAATGTTCATCAATAGACGGTGTTTCTGATACTTTTTTCTTTTTTCCCTTAGCCCCTGCCCGTTCTCTGCCCGTTCCCTGCCCGTTCCCTGCCCGTTCCCTGCCCGTTCCCTGCCCGTTCCGCAGGCGGGCGCAGGCGGGCGCAAGTGGGTCAGTCTTAACCTCAACCTCATTCTGTCCGATTAGTATTTCTAAGGTTTTCTTGGCTTGCCTGTGATTCGCGTCAATTTTTAACACAGCTTCCCAGCTTTTTCGGATGGTGTTTTTTGCTCGACCTAACGCTTCCTGTACCTGTGCTAACAGCACAGTCCCCTGAAGGTGAATCACTCCGCTTTTTTGTATTTTCTTCAGAGCGCGCTCCGCTTCAGTAATTTGTCCTTCTGCTAACGATGCGTTTGCAAAAACAAATAGCCCATCCACTTGGTTTGGGTGGTGTTTAAGTCCTATTTCACACACCTTCCTTGCGCGGGAGTGGTCTTCTTCAGTGAAATAAATGTCGGCTAATACCGGAAACAAAATTGTATCCAGGTGATCCGCAAAATACAATTCTAGTTCAGCTTTGTTGTGAATGTCCATTTTTTATTCGCGGTGATCTTTCACCCAATTTTGAATGTAGTCGATGGTTTCTTGCACCGGTGTCCCGGGCCCAAACAGTTTTCCGACACCAAGTTTTTGGAGGTCTTTCATGTCTTTGTCCGGAATAATCCCGCCGCCGGTAAGTAGAATATCATCTAATTCATGTTCTTTCATTAGTTTTATGACGTGCGAAAATATTGTATTATGTGCCCCGGATAAAATGGAAAGCGCAATAACGTCCACATCTTCTTGCAAGGCAGCGGAAACAATCATTTCCGGTGTTTGGCGTAACCCAAGATAAATTACTTCCATGCCCGCATCACGATAAGCCGCCGCCAAAACTTTAATTCCCCGGTCATGTCCGTCCAGCCCGGGTTTTGCCATCAAAATTCGTATCTTTCTATTCATAAGTCTATCCTTTAAAATACTCGGTGAAAAATTACAACGAATGCCCGTAGAAAAATAGTGTGGATTTGTGTTGATTAAGACTATGTTAAGGCTTAGGATAATCTGTCATTTCCTTTTTTTACTATCCAACACAAAAGTCACCGGACCATCATTGACAAGATGAACCTTCATTACCGCTCCAAATTTTCCGGTTTTAACGTGGATATTATTTTCTCGTAATTTATGAATAAAATCAAGATAGAGGGCGTTGCCTTTCTGAGGAGAGGCGGCTCGAATAAAACTCGGGCGCCTGCCCTTGAGCCAATCTCCGCAAAGTGTAAATTGGCTTATAACGAGAATTTCTCCGGAAACATCTTTTATCGACAAATTCATTTTCCTCTTATCGTCGTTAAATATTCGGAATCCTGAAATTTTTTCAGCTAAAATACTGCTGTCTTTTTCGTCGTCAACGTCAATCACACCCAATAGAATAACGAGACCGTGCCCGATTTCACTTATTTGCTCACCGTTGATACGGACACTTCCTTCTGTTACTCGTTGTAAAACTGCAATCATAGCGTTAGGGGTTGTTCGTTAGGGGTTAGGGGTCCGCCCGAGGCGGATAAATGTT
Organism: uncultured bacterium; assembly: GCA_964388155.1. GTDB lineage: Bacteria > Fidelibacterota > Marinisomatia > Marinisomatales > JACNKV01 > JACNKV01. The sequence goes on from CAYLYH010000003.1 coordinate 45,868, forward strand.
TGGTGCTTAAATTTGTTTTGTTTTTCTAATCAAATTAGTTGTAATCTACTAATCTTTTATGTCTCCCAGTCTGCATTCTTTGTCGGGCGGGGAGGCTGTCTCCTTCTATTGTCCGCTTCCGTCAACCCAAACATTTTTCTTTCCAAAAATATTTCGAATCTCAGCGAAAAATTCTTTATCTGAAGTGACACGCACATTATGTGCCAGTACACGCTGACCTTTTCCTCCGTTTGGGATATGGAACACAATACTACACTCGCCTTTGTGTTTTTCAGCAATTGAAAAAAGTTGGTTAATTTCTTTCTCTGTGGTCTGAGTATTGTGCAGTCGAATATTAATTCTCTTTGAAAAATAAGTTCTGGCATTTTTTAACAACACAACTTCTTCCGCAATAAGTTTCAAATCGCTAAAATCCGTGCTGTCGGTTGGCTTTCCCGTCACAAAGATAATTTGGTCTTTCTCAATCAAGGATTTATACTTTGCAAACGTATCGCTGAACGCCAGTATTTCAACCTGTCCACCAAGGCAATCCAACTTAAAAAAGGCCATTTGTTTTTTCTTGCGGTCAAAGTGATACCGGAGTTCACTGATCATCCCCCCAATCCTGACATTTTCTTCTTTGCTGACTTTTAATTTTTCCGAAAAATCATAATTACTGAATTCTTCAAGGTCGTCAGCATATTTCAACAAAGGGTGACCTGACACGTAAATACCCAGAACTTCTTTTTCTTTATCTAGTGATTCTTGTTCATCCCATGGGTTTGCATTTGGCAGTGTTGGTGTTTTTATGAGTTCATGATCGTGAGCGCTTTGTCCAAAAATATCCACTTGGTTTGTGTTTGATCCGTTTTGAATTTGCTGCCCGTATTTTATTGCATCATCAATGGATGCAAATTTTTCTGCTCGTGTTCCTTCCAGTGAGTCCATTGCCCCCGCTTTCACAAAGCTTTCAAGAACTTTCTTATTGACGGTACGTTGATCTACTCTCGAACACACTTCAAATATGGTATTGAATCTCCCGTCTTTTTCTCTGTTTTCTATGATTTTTTCAAGTGCTTTTGTTCCGATATTTTTAATGGCATTTAAACCGTAAGAAATTACCCGGTCATTAATCGGATGAAATTGTACATTCGACACATTTATGTCCGGAGGATTCACTTCAATCTTCATTTTTCGACATTCGTTAATCAAAATCACAACGCGGTCGATGTTTGTCATTTCACTTGTGAGATTCGCGGACATAAATTCAGCTGGATAATGTGTTTTTAGCCAAGCGGTTTGATAGGCAACATAGGCATAAGCGGTGGAGTGGCTTTTGTTAAATCCATATTGTGCAAATTTATCGATTAAAGCAAAAATGTCTTTTGCTTTTTTTTCCTTAATTCCCCTTTTTACAGCTCCTTTAATAAATTTAACAGAAATTTCATCCATGAGCGTTTTAATCTTTTTCCCCATCGCTCGTCGCATAAGGTCAGCTTCTGCAAGTGAAAATCCTGCTATTTTGTTCGCAATTTGCATCACTTGCTCTTGATAAACAATAATACCGTACGTTTCTTGTAAAATTAATTTTAAATCCTTGTGAATATATTCAATCGCTTTTTTTCCGTTTTTCCTTGCAATAAATTTGTCAATGTTCTGCATAGGGCCCGGACGGTAAAGGGCGTTCATTGCAATCAGATCTTCGATTACCGTCGGGTTTAATTTTTTTAAAAATTCACGCATACCTGACGATTCAAACTGGAAAACACCAATCGTCTGTCCTTTTGCAAACAATTTATAGACGACCGAATCATCCATGGTTAATTCATCAATATTTACATTTATTCCACGATCCTTAAGAAGTCTAACAGCTTTGTCAATGACAGTGAGGTTCCGTAGCCCTAAAAAGTCCATCTTAAGAAGCCCAAGTTCTTCCAACCCCTTCATATCGTATTGGCTGGTTCCGTCTCCCTGCTGAGATCGATAGAGTGGTACATAATTCGTCAAGTGCCCGGGCGCAATCACGACGCCGGCGGCATGAATGGAGGAATGTCGATTCATGCCCTCAAGGACTAAAGCATGCTCAATGAGTTCTTTATAGTCGCCATCCGCCATCTTTTTCAAGTCGGGATTTCGTTTCAGAGCATCTTTTAAGGTGATGTTTAACTCAGTTGGGACGGCTTTTGCAATTTTATCCACATCGCCGAAAGAATAACCCATAACACGTCCAACATCCCGAACAACTTGCTTGGCTTTCATTTTTCCAAACGTAATAATTTGTGTGACGGATCCTTCACCATATTGTTCTTTAATATAATCAATAACTTCACCTCTTCGCTCGATACAAAAATCGATGTCAATATCCGGCATACTAATTCGTTCAGGATTTAAAAACCGCTCAAACAAAAGATTGTATTTTAACGGATCAATGTTTGTGATTCGAAGGGCGTAAGACACAATACTCCCTGCAGCAGACCCCCTGCCCGGGCCAACGGGAATATACTTGTCTTTTGCGTACCGGATAAAATCTTCTGTAATAAGAAAATATCCTGCGAATCCCATCTTGCGTATTACATCAAGTTCATGATCCAGCCTGTCATTAATTTCAGGTGTTATTGTTTCATATCTGGTCCGGAGACCTTTTTCACACAAATCCCGTAAATACGCATCGGGGTCTTTGGTTTGAGATTCCACCGGTATATTATATTTCGGCAAATGATATTCTCCCATAGAAATCTCAAAATCGATACTATCAGAAATACGTCGTGTGTTTTCAATGGCTTCCGGCGCATCTTTAAACAGCGTCTGCATTTCTTCTTGGGTTTTTAAATAAAACTCTGATGTAGAATATCTCAGGCGATTTGGATCATCCCGGTCTTTTCCGGTTCCAAGGCAAATAAGAATATCATGAGCCTCCGAATGTTCTTTTTTTGCGTAGTGAGTGTCATTGCTGGCGACAAGAGGTAGCCCGGTTTCTTTCGCCAAGATTATCATCCGTTCAATATTTGTTTTCTCTTCCGGAATTCCATGGTCTTGTATTTCAAGATAATACCGATTAGGAAATATCTCCGCATACTCACGTGCTACGGCTTTGGCTCCCTCAAAATCATTTTGAAGAAGTTTTTGCGGAACCTCTCCCTTGAGACAGGCTGACATACAGATTAAACCTTCAGAATGATTTCGGAGCAGGTCTTTATCCACCCTGGGGCGATAATAAAACCCCTCTAAATAGCCATAGGTCACCAATTTCATTAAGTTATTGTATCCGGTTTCATTTTGAGCCAATAAGACCAGATGGTTATTTCCCCATCCACCTTCGGCTCGGGGTTTTTTATCAAAGCGACTGTTGACAGCGACATAGACTTCACATCCGATAATGGGTTTGATTCCCGCTTTTTTTGCTGCTTTGTAAAAAGGAAGAACGCTGAACATGTTTCCGTGCTCCGTCAACGCAACAGCATCCATGCCCAAATCAACGACAGTCTGTACTAAAACATTGACAGTCTGAGCGCCATCCAGCAGACTGTAATCTGAATGATTATGCAGATGAACAAATTTTGCGGGTTTTTTTGACATGGGTTAAATGAGTATTTTTCGCATGAAAATGATGAATAATATTACACAAGAGTCACCAGATTGGTAACAACGAAATTGGGTTTTATTGGTGGTTTTTAAAACTATTTTCGACGTTAAAAAACTAATTATAATTTTTTAACCAAGGTATATTGCCAATACACCGGCAATGGTGCTTAACTTCAATAGTTTCGTCGCAATCCCCGCATATCGATCAGAAGAGTCTTTAATAAACAATACTGTAATTATAACTAAAGGAATTTCCACACCTGCAATCACCGCAAGAAGATATAAACGGCCATATATTCCGAGCCACCACGGGTATAAGATACCAATCGCAATAAGAAAGGAAAGCCCAATCACCAATTTCTCTGCATTTTCTAAACCAAAAATGACGGGATATGTATTTAATCCGCTACGCGTATCTCCATCAATATCCTCAATATCTTTTACTAGTTCTCTTAAAAGCGTCAACCCAAACGCCAACATGGCGGGAATAATCATTGGTTGCATATTTCCAAATGCTGCTCCGGAAAAAAGAAAGGTTAATCCTAAAATATACGCAATTACCGCATTTCCGACCAGTGGCAGCTTCTTCAATTTAATGTTATATATAATCATAAGCGGTAATGTAACCACTATCGCAAGGACTGTTGCTTGCACTGGGAGAAAGAGGGCTGTAACTGATCCAGAAACACTCAATAGAACAGATAAAATCAATGCGGTTTTTCTCTGAACAAGATCGGTGCTTAGCGGACGATTTGGGTGGTTAATGCGATCGGCGTCAACATCAAGATAGTCATTCAATGCATTTGCCGCTGCGTTATACAGCACCACGGTCATAACCGCAAATAACAGTTCTGCTCTTTGGTGCAGTTCGTTCAAAATCGCACCGCTAACCCAAACTGCAAACGCCCCGGTGAGTAAATTTATCGGACGTAAAAGACGGATATGTGCAAAAAACTTTTTCACGGGACTCTCACCTTTATAACGCGCGGATCGCCGTTGTAGTCTTTGATAAGTGTTGTGTCTGTATAGTCTTTTTTCTTAAAGATTTTCATGACAGACTTTGGATGATCCCCCAATCCTACTTCCATCAAAATCCATCCTCCTGATTTACATAAACGCGAGCCAATTTTTGCCAGACGATGGTAAAACGTAAGCCCGTCTGCATCATCCGTCAATGCGATTTCCGGTTCAAAGTTACGAACATTTTCCATGACATTTTTTATTTCATCCGCCGGAATGTACGGTGGATTTGACACAATCAAATCTACTTTTTCCATTCGAACATCTTTCAAAATATCCATCTGAATAAATTGAACATTAGCGATTTCGAGTTTGTTTGCATTTTTTTTTGCCAGACAAACAACATCTTTAGAAATATCTATCCCTGTGACGGTTGACGTTGGCTTCTCTTTCGCAATCGCAAGGGCAACACATCCTGATCCTGTGCCAATATCCAAAATCTCTGGATCTTCGGTTGACGTAAGCACATCAAGCGCAACATCAACCAACCTCTCTGTTTCCGGGCGGGGGATAAGCACCGATGAGTTAACCATAAGAGGAAGTCCGTAAAATTCCGCCGTACCCGTAATATATTGAAGAGGCTCTCTTTTTACGCGTCGCTGAACCCAACCGCGCAGGATTATTAGTTTTTGTTTTTCAATCGGTTCTTCAAACCGCATATATAAATCAATCCGACGGCACTTCAATAATTCTCGAAGCAGCCACTCAATTTCGTTACGTGGTTTCTCAAACCCGCGGGATGAAAAGTACTTCTCTGCCCAGTGGATTAAATCAATGACCCGCCAGATTTTCCGGGTCGCTGGGGACGCTGACCGCATTTATTGAACTTTCAATTTCTCCTGTTGATCTGCCAATTGCAACTGTTCGGTGAGGTCGCTTAAATCACCATCCAGCATCGCCTCTAGTTGGTGAGTAGTATAATTAATTCTGTGGTCTGTAATTCTGCCTTGTGGAAAATTATAGGTCCGGATTTTTGCGGAACGATCTCCGGTAGAGACAAGGGACCTTCTCTTTTGTGCCCTTTCTTTTGCAATACGCTCTTGCTCAAGAGAAAGTAATCGAGAGCGCAATACTTTCATGGCGGCTGCTCGATTCTTGTGCTGCGAAGATTCATCCTGGCAGGTAACAACCAATCCGGTGGGAAGATGAGTAATCCGTATGGCAGATTCTGTTTTATTTACATGCTGCCCTCCGGCGCCGCTTGCTCGATATGTGTCAATTTTGAGTTCTGTTTCTTTGACGTCCACATCGGCTGCTTTTGCTTCGGGCAATACGGCTACGGTTGCCGCAGACGTATGAAGCCGCCCGCTGGTTTCCGTTTTAGGCACTCGCTGAACACGATGGACACCACTCTCGTATTTTAAATGCCCGTAAACCCCTTCTCCTTTTACAGAAAAAATAACTTCTTTAAATCCGCCAAGACCGGTTTCGTTCAGGTTCATCACCGAACATGTCCATCCGGTTCGTTCGGCATAACGTGTGTACATTCTATATAAATCTGATGCAAATAATGCGGCTTCTTCTCCGCCGGTTCCGGCACGTATTTCAACAATGGTGTTTTTATCATCTGTCGGGTCACGGGGAAGCATTAACCTTTTTAAATGATCTTCTAACTCGGTTTTTTCTGATTCAAGTTCAGGGAGCTCTTCTTTAACTAAGGACTTGAGTTCTTCGTCATTTCCGCTTAGGATGGCTTGGTCTTCTTCAATCTGTTGTAACACGGACAGAAGTTGGTTTCCTTTTTCAACAATGGGTTCCAGGCGACGTCGTTCTTGTGCAATTTCCCGAACACTATTCTGATCCGCAAGAATCTCGGGGTCTGTCAATTGTAATGTGAGTTCTTCGAACTTTTCAAGAACATGGGTAACTTTATCCTTCATCCGATTGCCTCCGCAGTATATTCTTGTCTGGCTATCTCTTCGTAACGTTCTCCAAATGCAGACTGTAATGACGTAATTGCCACCTCTACCATGTCGTCATCCGGTTGTTTGGTTGTTATTTTTTGCAACCAAAGTCCCGGTTTCCGAAGTACCCGAAACAAAATACCCTCGTTTTTAGACGTGAGCTTAATAACTTCATATCCAACGCCCGCCACCAAAGGAATAAACGGCAAGTGCACACCAAGTCGAACGGCTAAACTCATGTTCCCGACAGCGGCAATAACCAGTGTGTCAAGGATGGCAAAAACAAGTATCGCTGTTACCAAAACAATAAACATGAAGCTCGTGCCGCATCTTGGATGAGGTGTCGGGAAGTTTTGAGCGTTTTTTATATTGATGTCTTTTCCCGATTCAAAATTATAAACAACCTTGTGCTCTGCTCCGTGATATTGAAAAAGTCGCTTAACGTCTTTTAGCATTGAGATGATAAATAAGTAGAGCAGGAAAAAGGAGATTCTCATTGCTCCGGCAGCCACATTAAAAAGCAGTGCTTGTTTCCCTACGCCGAGCACGTGAGTGGTAATCCAGTAGGGGGCAATCATAAATAAAACTATTGCTAACACAATAGCAAAACCCATAGACAGCCAGTCTGCAATTTTACTGGGTTCTTTTTCGGCTTCTTCCGGCATCGCAACGTCGGCGGACCATTGAAGTGTTTTCATACCCATTTTCATGGCTTCATACAGAGATGCCATCCCTCTGAAAATCGGTCGTTTCCAAAAGCGTGATTTTTCTGTCACGGATGTAAACTCGTGTCGCTGGAGTTTAATCTGTCCTTTGGGGTCTCGCACGGCGGTTGCATACGCCCCGGGAACACGCATCATAACGCCTTCAATTACAGCTTGCCCACCAACAAGGATTGACGGTTTCATCAAGGTTATAAGAATGGATTGCTTCATGGATAAAAAAATGGCTTCAGTAGACGTGAAAAACGACTGAAGCCATTTAATGTTTTTATTCCGGTTATTGAGTGGCTTTTTTTCCGTATTTCCGTTGGAACTTTTCGATACGTCCGGCGGTATCTACCAGTTTTTGTTTCCCTGAGAAAAATGGGTGGCACTGGTTACAGATGTCTATCCGCTGGTCGCCCAGGGTACTATACACTTCAAATGTGTTTCCGCAAGCGCAGTGAACATGGCCTAATTTATATTCCGGATGGATTTTTTGTTTCATCCTGTTAACTCCTGTTATTCAATTTTTGTTTTATCAATCTGATAAATGAGGGTGAAATACAGCGTCACCCTCTTTCAGAGAGCAATAAATTTAATGATTTTTGACAATTATGTTGCTATATAATTTCAAATTCTTTCAAATCCAAATTTTTCTTGTTTTTCCTTTGAAAAAGAATGCTTAGTCTTCACCCACTATTTTTAATGATAATAGGAGAATTTCGTGGATAAAAAATCTAGCTTCACAAAAAACGAACTGATGGATGTGGCAGAAGGCAAAACATTTGGAATGGAAAATGGGAAACTACCTACGCCTCCAATGCTAATGATTGACCGTATACTACACATCACAGAAAAAGGCGGTAAGTATGGAAAAGGACTGATAAAAGCAGAGTTGGATATTAATCCTTCTAATTGGTTTTTCAGCTGCCATTTTAAAGGGGATCCTGTCATGCCCGGATGCTTAGGGTTAGATGGATTTTGGCAGTTGGTAGGGTTCTTTTTATCGTGGATTGGCGGAAATGGCCGCGGGCGTGCTTTAGGGGTTGGTGATGTCAAATTCAAAGGACAGGTTCGTCCATATCATGACAAAGTCACCTATCTCATAGACATTAAAAAAGTCATTCAGCGACCCGTATATATGGCGTGGGGTGATGCACAATTAAAAGTAAAAGACAAAATAATTTATTTTGCGAAAAACTTACAGGTCGGATTGTTTGATAACCTTACCTATGATTTTGGTGGAGATCCGTCTTTGGACACTTTTTAACTTATTGCCATAACGGATCTCGAAAAAATCGGGATGTAAACATACATAATTCGCATGGGCTTATTCAATAACAGTGTGAACAAACTGTAGTCTTTCTGCCGGTTTAAATATAAAGCCCTTAACCTCAGCCCCGACTAAGTCGGGATTTCCTGCCCTTCCGGCAGGCGAGTGATTTGCTCAACCTTAGCCTTGGTTAAAATTTATTCGTCCTCGTCCTCTTCGTCGTCTTCATCTTCTTCCCACTCGTCCTCTTCTTCATAAAATTCCGGTGGGTAGGCATACATCGGATGGGGATAATCTTCGTAATTCTCTTCTGTGTTTTCTTCTTTGGAAGCTGCCAGTTCTTGTTTGATCACAATAATTCTGGGATCTTTTTCCTCTTTTTCAACTTGGTCAATGGCAGTTTGAACCCATTCCTTTTCTTTTGGAGAAAGTCCGGGAGTGGGTGCGGAGGAGTCTCTTTTGTTAAATAATAAGCCAGTTAACACAGCAAACAAGAGCACCATCAGTCCAAAAAGGGCGCCTTCTTCCCGGATGACGTACCCACCAAACTTAGTTTGTTCAAGCCCAAATTGCAGGAAAACCGCAATGGACATTAAAATTCCAAACAAGATGATGAGCCTGCCTGCAATGTCCGGTAATGTGCTTTCCATAATAAAACTATAAAGCACCCAACCCAAAACCCCAATGATCGCAAAAATGATGGCAAGTATGAAATTCTCTGCAAAAAGAGACAGAACAAAACCGACGATTGCGGCAATGGGTATGAGATACCCAACTCCTGTTTTTATATCATTCCCCATGTATTTACTCCTGTGATTTAATAATTCTTATCAAATAGATGATGTAAAATTGCCGTAATTATTGACGAAAATCAAGTGAATTCATTTCTTTTCCTTATCGGGTAATTTCCAGTAAACTTGGGTACGATTAAACATAAAAGAAAGATACAATGAACCCTATTCTTAAACCACGAATCGGTGTTGTTGGCGTTGGTCACTTAGGTCAGCACCACGTTAAACACTATCAAAAACTTTCTTCCGCAACGCTGGTGGGGGTCTTTGACACAGATATGAATCGCGCCAACGAAATTGCCTCCACTTATGATACCACTGCATTTCCCTCCGTCAATGAGCTTTTGAATTCCTGCGATGCTGTGTCTATCGTAACTCCGACGGTTCAGCATGCTTCTGTTGCAGAGACATGTATCCGTGCAGGAAAACACGTCTTTATCGAAAAACCTATTACAACAACCGTTGATGAAGCCGACACCCTAATTCACCAAGCTGATAAAAACGGAGTCATTATTCAAGTAGGACATATCGAAAGATTGAATCCTGCACTCCGTGCGTTAGGTGATTACGCGTTGAATCCAAAGTACATCGAGGTTCAGCGGTTGGCGCCGTACACCGCACGCGGTACCGATGTCCCGGTTGTACTGGACTTAATGATCCACGATATCGATATTATTTTGGCTTTGGTGAGTTCCCCCGTGAAAAGCATTCACGCCAGCGGTGTATCGCTCATGACTGACTCTGTAGACATTGCCAATGCCCGGATTCGTTTCGAAAACGGGACGGTTGCCAGTATGACTTCCAGCCGTATTGCCAAGGATAAAGTCCGCAAAACGAAGATTTTTCAAAAGGACATGTATGTGACGATCGATTTTCTTTTAGGGCTCACAGAAGTATACCGAGTCATGTCGGATAAAAATCCAAAAGCTATTCTTACGGCACCGCTTAGTGAAGAAAACAATCACCGTGAAATTGCCTATGAAAAACCGCCTGTGATTTCGGCTGATGCCATGCAGCTCGAACTTGCAAACTTTATTGCATCTATTCAGGGAAAAGAAATCCCAATCGTTGACGGAATCGCCGGCCGGGAAGCACTGGATCTTGCTATTCAAATTCATGATATGATTCTGGAGGATATCCATTGAATTTAAACAATCTTAGACAGGCTTTTTTCAAATACAGAAGCTATACTCCCATTCCTTTAGCTGTTGGAATTCTTGTGTATTCAAAGCCGGATTTTTCCATAATGTGGTTTGGGTTTCTGGTTCTGCTTTTTGGGGAATTTATTCGGTTTTCATCTGTGCGTTATGCCGGGGGAGCAACTCGAACAACCAAAATCGGAGCGCCGTCTTTGTGCACAGCAGGACCATACGCACATGTCAGAAATCCGCTTTATGTCGGAAATATGTTAATGTACACCGGCATCGTTTTCATTGCCGGGTCTCAAAATATTTGGATAATGTTAGGCTTCACATGGGCATTTTTTATCCTGCAATACTCACTTATTGTTTCCTTAGAAGAAGAAACCTTAGAAGGTCTGTTTAGCGTAGACTATCTCACATACAGGCAAAACGTCCCCTCACTGATCCCGAGACTTCGTCGCTGGGAAAATACCGACACTCGCACACCACTTTCTTTTTACAAAACACTTAAAACAGAAAAGCGCACGCTTCAAAATGTATTGTTGATCTTGATTCTAATATTTTTGCGTAATTACATTTAATTTTATGAATAGAACACAGATAACACCGATTGAACGGATTAACGCGGATAAAAACAAAAGAACACATCACCTGCTCAACATCAAAACCGATTAATAATGTGTGATAAAAAAGTATTCTTTCTTGTCGCCGGTGAAGAATCAGGTGACTTGCATGGTGCAAAACTGATTGAAGCCCTGCGTGTTGAATTTCCGAATTCTGAATTTATCGGTCACGGCGGTGAAAGAATGCGTCGTCAAGGCATGACCATCCTTGAGCATATTTCATCATTATCAATGATGGGGTTTACAGAGGTTATTCGTCATTTACCGTATATAATGCGTGTTATGAAAAAAACACTTAACAAAATAAAAAAGGTTAACCCCGACCGAATTATTTTAATTGACTACCCGGGATTCAATCTCAGGCTTGCAAAAAAACTGGCGGGATTTGATATCCCCGTAATCTATTTTATTTTACCGCAAGTTTGGGCATGGAAAGAAAAACGTATCAACATTTTGAAAGATTACACAGACCAACGCCTAAGTATTTTTCCGTTTGAGAAGCCTTGGTTTACTGAGCGTGACATCGATGTGGATTTTATCGGACATCCTTTTTCTATGCTAAAACCGGCAAACATTACCAAAGATGGGTTTTTTGCAAAACACAATCTCAACCCAAACAATCCTTTGCTCGTTTTGCTTCCGGGTAGCCGACAGCAGGAGATAGGACGTCACTGGAAGGTGTTCTTAAAAACCGCTCAGCGGTTAAAAGACTCATATCCTTTTTTGCAGATTATTGTCGGTAAAGCCGAAGGAATTACGTTAAATCCGCTCCCGGAATATATTCAAACAGAAACAAATTCCCGCTTGACGTTGCAATTCGGAACGGCGGCGTTAGCATCCTCCGGGACGGTTACCTTAGAGGCAGCTGTTTTGGATTGCCCGGTTGTCGTAACCTATAAACTGTCTGCCATAACGTGGCAGATTGCCAAACGAATTGTGAGGGTGAGGTATGCTTCCATCGTCAACCTAATCGCCGACAAAGAGGTTGTCCCTGAATTCCTCCAAGAGGACATGACTCCCGACAATCTTTTCAACGCCCTAACACCGCTCGTGTCTAATACTCCTCAAAGGCGAAAAATATTGACAGACTTTTTGGCTATACGCAGTCGTCTTGGGAAAAAAGACGTCTATCAACATGCTGCTATATTGATTAGAAAGAAACATCTGTCATGATAAACAAATTTTTCTATACTATTAAAGTCATTATAGTAACCTGGTTAATCCGTTTTTTCTATAAAACCAACCATTGGAACATCCAAGGGCGAGAACAAATAGACGAATTATTGAAAGAGGGGCGTTCCATCATCATTGCAAGCTGGCATGGACAGTTATTGCCAACGTTTATGAGTCTTGCAGAATGCGGATATTACGGCCTCGCCGGAATGCATAAAGATGCCGAATTGATTTCTCAATTTGGGGAGCGCATCGGATGGAAACTCCTGCGCGGGTCAAGCTCCGATCGAGGAAAAGAAGTCTATTTGGAAATGGTCAAGGTGCTAAAAACTCCCGGATCTGTCGTTGCGTTGACTCCGGATGGACCGAAAGGCCCAGCCCGCATCCCAAAACCGGGGGTGATTCGCGCCGCACAAAAAACAGGAGCAGTAATCATCCCGGCAATGGGGCAATCTACCAAACATTGGGCATTTACAAACTGGGATACCTTTTACGTTGCCAAACCGTTCGGACGGATTGAAATGCTTTACGGTGAACCCCTTTATTTTTCAGAAGAGGACGATTATAAGTCCTGCGCAGAAACATTGCGGAAGGCCTTAAATGCTTTGGCAGAAACTGTGGATAATTCAATAAAAATATGATGCGGTTTTTCCTGTTTCCGTTTTCAGTTACCTATGCTTTCTTTGTCGGTTTTAGAAATCTGTTTTATGATATTGGCTTCTTCAAAACAAAAATACTACCGTGTTGTGTCATCAGCATAGGAAATCTCACAGTAGGCGGCACCGGAAAAACACCCACTGTAATCGCGTTGGCAAAACATCTTTTGAAGTGCGGAATCTCTGTGGTGGTTCTGAGCCGCGGTTACGGTCGTAATTCAACCGGGACAGTTGTCGTTTCTGATGGAAACAATATTTTGCAGGATTGGCAAACCGCCGGAGATGAACCGGTTTTAATAGCAGAAAAATTACCCGACGTTCCGGTGATTGTTGATGAAAATCGATTCCGCGGTGGAATGGAGATTGTTAAGAAATTCAATCCGAAGGTGATTATTTTAGATGACGGCTTTCAGCATCGCGCTCTTCATCGGGATTTAAATATCCTGTTGGTTAACAGCCAATTTCACCGCAAAGATAAATACTTATTGCCTACCGGAAATCTCAGAGAATCATGGGGTCAGATAGCTCGTGGTGACATGATTTTTCTAACTAAAACAAATTTATTTGAACAAAATAGCAGGTTGGCTGCCAAATTAAATTCGTTTAACAATCCGGTTGTTAGCACGACGCTGGAATTAGATATAAAACTGAATACTGGTTTCAATCGGGATTTACCATTAAGTACTCTGAAAAATAAACGTGTTCTAGCTGTATCCGCATTGGGATCACCAAAAGGATTTGAGCAATCGTTGTCAGAAACCGGTGCTGTCGTTGCCGATCACTTAGTGTTTCGGGATCATCATAAATTCACCCAAGCAGATATTGAAAAAATTCACAATAAAAAGGTGAACACAGGTTCAGAGTTGATCATTACGACGGAAAAGGATTTTATTAAACTAAAACACCTTGTTCCGAAAAACCTTACAATCTATGCTCTGCCAGTTATAGTTGTGATTCCTGAAGAAATTTTGACAACAATCATTTCACAGATACCCAATAACCTTAGCTCCTGATTAAATAAAAAGGGGATTTAAAAAACCAATGTCGGCCTTCTTAGGTGTGTTGAAAAAAATTACAAGTGGATTGTTCCTTTTTGCCGGTATCGCCATTTTTTCAAGCAGTGCTTCCGGACAAAAATACAACGATTGGTTTAATTCAATGTTCGTTGAAAGTAGCGCTGCGGAACAGCGTCTTCCGGAAATTGACGATGTTTATGGCGTCGGGTTTCGGGATATTAATCAAGACGGTTATGCCGATTTGTACCTCACGCGGTTTCGAGACATCAATCGTCTATTTATCTACTCAAAAAAATCCGGGCAGTTTTTGGATAAAACCATCCCAACCGGTCTGGGTGGGAACCTCTATCCCCGTGGAATAAAAAACCTTGAACTTGGTGCCTCCGTTGTGGATTTTAATAATGATGGGGTTCGGGATGTCATGATCACCGGGTGGGGAATAACGACCCGCCTGTTTAAACAATCAGTTCGGCTTCGTTTTCAGGATATTACCGCTCTCTCCGGGATTGAAAAAACCATCAGCGGGAACGCCTCCGCTTGGGGTGATGTCAATCTTGACGGGTGGCTTGATGTGTTTATTACAAATGAGCATGGACGTAACTCGCTATATCTACAGAACAAAAACGGACAGTTTTCCGACCTCACGTCTGCGTATAATTTAACGAAAGAAAAAATTAGCCAGGGTGCCGGTTTTGCCGATATTGATATGGATGGCTACACCGATCTTTATGTCTGTAATTGGTTGTCGCCGGATGAACTTTACCGTAATATTAACGGAATGTCTTTTGAACAGATATTTCTGCCGATCTCACATCTTCAGGATTCGCTGAACAGCAACGGGGTTTGCTTCGGCGATGTGGATAATGACGGAGACGTCGATCTGCTGGTTACAGACAGAAACGGAAAAAATAGCTTATACCGAAATGATTTCGATTCATCCAATGATAAATTTGCTTTTACCGACATTACAGTTTCTTCCGGCGTTGTCAACCCGCGCCCGGCGTATTCCGGATTGATCGCAGATATTGACAATAACGGTTGGCAGGATATCGTTTTTACAAACATTGGTGCTAATGCTCTCTGCATCAATACCGGTAACGGAACATTCGAAACCACCTTAATTGACCCGGAAATAAATACGCATTACAGTACCGGAGCGGCCGTTGCTGATTTTGATCAGGACGGAGATTTGGATCTGTTTATTTCCAATAAAGACACTGCCAGCATTCTCTATGAAAACCACGGACAAAAATACTCTTCTATTCGGATTAAGGCAGAGGGCGTGTTTAGTAATCGCGATGGAATCGGAACTAAAGTTTGGCTTTACAAAATTTCTGAGGAAAATGAGCCAGGTACGCTCATCGGTTATCGTGAAATTTCCGGTGGGTCTGGTTATTTATCCACAGGGGAAAACATTGCCCATTTTGGTGTGCCGGCAGAAGGAAGATTTCGTGCCAGAATTTTGTTCCCGTCCGGAGAGGAGGTGTTGCGAACAAATATCCTAAAAGGAGACCGACTTTTTGTCTCCGAACTAGACGGGGTGTACAAAACCGGCATAAGACTCAAACAAACAATTTCCAACCAGTTGGTGCGCGCCGAATTTTGGATGGCATTTTTATTATTACTTGCGCTTGTTGGAATGATTGGCGGTTCAACCACATTGTTTTTGAAACGATATCACTGGTCACATAGGCAAATAGGGATTTTTCTTTCTGTCATCCTGATTGTTTTATTTCTCCTTTACGCGGTTTTCAAAGGAAAATCCACTCTTTATGTATTGGGTGCTCAAACTATTACTGTTAGCCTTGGATTGATTATCACCTCAGTCGTCATGGAATACATACTTTCCCTCAAAAAGAAACGGTACGGATATCGTAAAGCTCTGTACCAGTTTTCCGAACAATTAATATTCATTCGTGAAAATAAAAAATTATTTGAACAGCTTTCGCAAATGATTTACCGCACGATGCACCCTGACTTCTGCTCAATTTTTATGATACAGGATGAAATCGCCCTTTCCGTGTTCACTGCCGGAAACGCCAATAATCTTCCGAAAACGATAAACCTCAGTATAGAACAGAAAAATGTTCTTCTCTCCACCAAAACCATTACTAAAGACTTTCTTACGTATGATTTTTCTGAGCTTTCAGATGTCGGTTGTTGTGTAATTGTCCCAATCGTGAGAAATGATACGGCGCTTGCATTTCTGACCACAGGAGTGTTAAAAAACAATCGAGATTACGACACCGAAGATTTGAATACTTTGGTCATCCTTGCTAATCAGGCAGCATTAGCAGTGGAAAACAATAATTTCATCGAAAAAACCCGCGAACTCACACGGCAAATTACCGAAACAGAAACGCAGGAAAAATATATTTCTATGCTGGAAAATCAAAATACCACCTTGGAGTCGCTGTACTCTGAACTCAAAGAGACTCAGTCCCAACTTGTTCACAGCGAAAAAATGTCCAGCCTTGGACAGTTGGTTGCCGGTGTTGCTCATGAGCTGAATAACCCTATCGGATTTATTTATGGAAACATGCGTGAACTTCAAAATTATATCACGAAATTGAAAGACCCGGACAAGGTCTCCGATGAACAGGAACTAACATTTATCAAAGAGGATGTGGATGCACTCATCAGTGAAACACTGGATGGATCAACGCGGGTTAAACAAATTGTTGAAGACCTTCGCAATTTTTCACGTTTGGACGAAGCAGAGCTTAAAAAAGCAGATATCCATGATGGAATTAATTCGACACTCTCCATTCTAAAAAAAGAAATCGGGGATTCCATCGTCATCCATAAAAACTACGGGGATATCCCGAATATTGAATGCATGCCCGGTCAGTTGAATCAGGTGTTTATGAATCTTTTGCAAAATGCTATCCATGCCGTTAAAGGACAGGGGAATATTTATATTGAAACCAAGCTCATTGATAATTCGGTATTTATTACAATTACCGATGATGGAATCGGTATCTCTGAAAAGGAAATCGGAAAAATATTTGAACCCTTCTTCACGACCAAAGATGTCGGTAAAGGCACCGGGCTTGGATTGAGTATCAGCTACAAGATTATCGAAAATCATGGTGGTACGCTATCTGTGACCAGCCAAAAAGGAAAAGGAACAACCTTCACAATAAAAATCCCTAAAAACCAATAGACACGAAGCGCACGAAGAAACACTAAGAAAAAACTATTATGAATGAGCCTGAATACAAACCAAAGATTTTAATCATTGATGACGAGCAGTCCGTGCTTAATTCACTTAACCGAACTTTACGACACAATTTTGATGTGCTGTTGTCATTAAGCGGAGACGCAGGGCTTCAACTCCTGCGGGAACAGGAAATATCCGTTATTCTTGCCGACCAGCGGATGCCAAAAATGTCCGGTGTGAGGTTTTTCCAAAAAGCACAAACCATCCAACCGGATGCGGAACGAATTTTGATCACCGGGTATTCGGATATCGAAGCGGTCATTGTCGCAATCAATTCGGCAAATGTTTTTTACTATATTCATAAACCTTGGGAGCCGGATGCGTTGCGCATTATTGTGAAACGTGCCGCTGATCACTATCGATTAGTTCAGGAAAATCGCTCTCTGATGAGTAAGCTTCAGCAAACCAACCAAACACTTCAAAACGAAAATACGCTGTATAACCAAGAGCTTCAAAAACACTATCAGTTTGATCAGATTATTGGAAAAAGTCCGGCGATGGAGGCTGTCTTTGACCTCATGCGCAAAGTGATACCGACCGACGCAACCGTATTGCTGCAGGGTGAAACCGGCACCGGAAAGGAGCTGGTTGCCCGCGCCATCCATTTCAGTGGGCCGCGAAAGAAAAAACCGTTCGTAACACAAAACTGCGCCGCTCTCCCAGATACACTTCTCGAAAGCACTTTATTCGGACATAAAAAGGGGGCTTTTACAGATGCGGTGGCAAACAAAAAAGGACTGTTTGAATTGGCGGATGGCGGTACGATTTTCTTGGACGAAGTTGCTGATATGTCCCCCGCCATGCAGCAGCGTTTATTGAGGGTACTGCAAGAAGGGGAGATTCAACCTCTTGGTTCTGAGAAAATTAAAACAGTGGATGTTCGCATTATTTCCGCAACCCATCATACTTTACTCGAGGATGTAAAAACCGGAAATTTTAGGGAAGATCTGTTTTACCGACTCAATGTTTTTCCCATTACGTTGCCGGCATTACGTAACCGCCGGGAGGACATTCCGCGGCTGGTTAATCACTTTGTAAAAAAATCCGCTTTGCGAATGGGGAAAAACATCACCTCTGTTTCGGCTGAAAGTATGGCAAGGCTTGTGAATATGGATTTCCCGGGAAATATCCGTGAGCTGGAAAATATGATTGAACGTGCCGTTGTGCTTGCCGAGAATAACACCGTTCTTTCTTTTGACAAAGAAGACACACCTGCGTCACACATTTTATTTCCGTCGGATACTTCAGCAGAACTTAAACTCAGCGAATTGACGGACAATATCGAAAAACAATACATCAAAAAAACGCTGACAAACTGCAAAGGAAATATCAGTAAAACCGCAAAGATTCTTGGGCTTAGCCGCGCGGGTTTATATAAAAAAATGAAACGTCTTGAACTGATAAGTAGTTGATTGCCTGTCCGCCCCATGGCTGGGTGAGTGGTAATTGGT
The DNA here is from genome assembly GCA_964388155.1 of uncultured bacterium. GTDB lineage: Bacteria > Fidelibacterota > Marinisomatia > Marinisomatales > JACNKV01 > JACNKV01. Next base: position 64,405 of record CAYLYH010000003.1, read on the forward strand.
GAATTTGTTATTGTCGTAACGTAGGGCCTGCCCGACAAAGAATGCAGGCGGGAAGACCCCGTGTTTTTTACGGGAGTGAGAACACAACCTTTTTTTAAGGACACGTTGTCCTGTAAAATAAATGACATTTGCAGGATAAAGTGTTTTGCTTCAGGGTTGTCTTTTTGAATATCATTTCTTCACCTTGGCAAGGTTGCAACAATAAATTAATATGTCTACTCTGTAGACTAGTTTATATGTGTATATGTATACTATGTTTACATTGTGTTGTTTGTAAAATAACACGGGTATCCTATTATCTCTCTATTGAGCAGCGTGTTATGGTGCTTTCTAGGTTTATTTTAACTTTGGCATATTTATTGCGTCTAACTAAGGTGAAGGAATCACAGGATTTACAATGAATACAAAAACCATATTACAAACCCTCGTTTTTTTCGCAGTGTTTTTAACTCTACAGGGGTGCTACACTCAGCTTGCTACACACAATGTCGTTCAGGTTCAAAATCGGCCTGATCCTCGCCCGGTTAAACCAATTGGAGACCTGACTGACACTGTTGCTGTCGATTACGCTAACGCTGAAATCAACGAATACCATTATCATTTTTATGATCGGGATAATTCCTGCTTCGGCGGCTGCCCTGATTATTACGAAGCGGATTATTATGTAAACATCAATTTGGGTTACGATTATTACCGGTACAGACCTTATCCGCGCCAGCCCTGGCGCTGGAGCTACAGCCGTTATTATTGGGATTATCCATATTATTACGCACATTATTACGATCCCCATTACTACGACTACGGCTGGGGCTACAACGGATACTGGAGTTACCATCCTTACAATTCGTGGCATTACGGCGGTTATTATTACGGCGATTCTCCTGACAACGAAAAACGTGACTGGAACCGCCGCGGTGACAACCTGACCGACAGAACAATTCAGCGCCCGACGCAAACAAATTCCCCTTCCGGGAGTTCATTAAACAACATCATGGCTCCGGTTTCGAGTACGCCTGCCACCCCCGGAAATTCACGAACGGTAATTCGTTCAAAAGATAAAGATGACAGTAAATCTGACACAGGAAAGAAAAAACGCCACTCCGTTCGCAGATCAAAAAGTACGAAACGCGGGTCAAGCCACGACAGTACCAAACCGAAAGAAGTAAAAAAAACCCGCAGTTCAAGCCGGGATGAGCCAAAACCAAGCAACAACTCCCGTACGCGCAACAAGGCCTCTCACAAACGGCATTCCTCATCGGCGTACAGCAATTTCGAAAAAGCAGTATCGTTTGCTGCCACAGTATCAAAATCGGTAAAAAACTCTTCACACACATCAAAAATCACGAAGACGAAAAAACGCTCATCCTCCGGCAGCAGTAAAAAGAGTTCCCGGAATCGCTCGGAATCAAAGCGCTCTGTCCGCCGTTAATTATCACCTAGAAAGACCGACATGAAAACACACAATTTATTATTAAGTACCCTCTTTATCTCAATGTCTTTTATCTCCGCTCAAAACGCCTATGATGCCATTCATCTCTCAGAAAGCGAATTCGGATTTGGCACAAAAGCCCTGGGGATGGGCGGTGCTTTCACCGGGCTTGCCGACGATTATTCCGCCATCTATTGGAATCCGGCCGGGCTTGGACAGCTCACCGACCCCACGCTTTATTCTGAGCTCACCCATTCCAACTTTTCCAATGATGCGCTCTACAACGATGAGCTTACATCCGACACGCGCAACTACACCCACTTTGGTTCGTTTGGATTTGTCCGCCCGGCAAAGACCACCCGCGGCAGTTTGGTGTTCGCCTTCGGGTACAACCGTATTCAGGATTTTGACAAGCATCTGATGTTCTCCGGCACAGACAGTCTTTCGAACAATCTTGGGTTTGATATAGCAGTGAACGACAGTGTGTCCGAGTATTATCCTTTTGACATCAACGCATTCCGCTCTGAAGAAATGGTCACCGAAGGCGGTATCCATGAGTGGACAGCCGGTGGCGCTGTGATGCTCTCTCCTAATTTCACCATCGGATTAAGTGCCGCCCTGCGAAGCGGATCCGAAGATTATCGTCTTCACTATCAACAAACAGATATTGCCAACGTCTTTAACGAATATCCCGCCGATTATCACGCGTATTCTGTGAAAAACCTCCTTCAATCTGAATATACCTCATTGGTTTTAAAGATTGGCGGGATGTTCACCCTTGGGGAAAATCTTTCGTTGGGCGGGACAATCACCTTACCTTCTACTACTGCCATTGACGAAATTCACTCTACCGATGATGTGCTGACTTTTGATGACGGCTACGAAGACATTACAGAATCCACCGGACAGTTTGAATACCGCGTAAAAAAACCCTTTGTGTTTGACGGCGGACTTGCCCTCCGTACTCCGTGGGTGACTGTGTCGGGTTCGGCACGGTACCGTGATTGGTCTCAAATTCAATTCAAAGTTGATCGAAATGACTATGATGATGCGGACTACCGCGAGTTTTTGGATGAAAATGAAACCATCCGTCAAAACTACCAACCAACAGTGGAATATCGGCTGGGCGGAGAATTGAGTATTATCCCGAAAGTAAAACTGCGCGGCGGATATGTGCTGATTCCGTCTCCGCTGAAACAAGCCATTGACGATGGAAACAAAGAATATTTTACCGGCGGGATCAGTCTTTTGCTGGATCGCTATGTCAGTCTGGACGCCACAATTATTACCGGAAAATGGCAGGAGAACTCATCAGATTCTTACACACCCGAAGGAACACAGGAAGATATTTCGGTTACAAAATTTATTGTGGGATTTTCTTATAGGTTTTGATTTTTTTCCGCCACAGAGACACAGGGGGGGGTTATTTAGCCTTTCAAAGGTTTTTATCCAAAAAGCAGGCGGATAAAACAACCTTTGAATCGTTTTTTGTCCTCGGTGGGGTTTACATTGTGTTAAATAATTGCTCTATTTTTTCTTGAAGTATTATTGGTGTCGCCATTTGATTATGAGAGGGCAATTGAAATGTTGATGGTTTTTTCCAGTTTATTTTCATAAAATGAATTCCTTCAATTTGGTTTTTTCCAATTAAACCTTTTCCGTCAAAAACTTCTAATTTTAGATTATAATCCAATCTTGGAAAAGCATAACTCCACTCCATAATCGTAACCAAATAAAAAATGTCAGCCCTACTTTCTGTGATGCGGGACATCACTTCTTTTTTTCTTAACCTTGGAGAAAACTTAATGGGCACGGCGTGCTTTGTTTCCTTTTTCAATGCGTTGGTTAGTCCTCTCGACACTGCCTACGCAAGCGGCAAGGGTTCTGAATATACATACACCGGAAATAATAGGTCAATTACTGCTCCCCATCCACGAGGTTTTCTACCGATAAACTTTTCCGATTTCTTTCCGCTAACTACATAATTTCGTCTATCTTGAACGCCTAATCCAATGCTAAATCCGATTTCTGTTTGGATACTTGGATTTATCTTGTCGTAGTGTTGAGGATAGTTGGAAACGGTACCACATCCCTGAAAAAGGACGAGGGAAAGGAGGATAAAATTAAAAGGCTTTATCACAGAACACATCTTAATAGTTTCTTAAATCTGTGATATTCCCCATGCAAACATGACGCCGACAAAAGTAAGCATCAGTGGCCAGCTTGTATTCACAAATTGGCGTGCACTCGGATCTTCGAACACATGCACCTGAAACTCATGCGCTGTTGCAGCACCATGTTCATCGATGGCCATGATGATAATATCATTCGGACCGCGCTGATTGTTTCGTGGTTTCCATTTTAATTTACCGGTTCGCTTGTTAAACTTCGCATATTTCGGGAGTCGAATCGGACGATAGGTCACCTTATCACTGTTTAGATCCTCGGCGACAATTTTGTAACGATATTCATGTCCGGTAAGTGCTACCGGTTTTGGTTTCGAAATAATTGTCGGATTGATATTGACAAACACTTTTCCGGTCTGGACATCTTCTGAGTACCCGTCTGACGCTTTCACTTCAAATACTTGATAATCAATCTGGTCAGATTCCGGCGTCCATAGGATTTTTCCCTCCCGGCTAATTTGCATATTTCTTGGGGATTTAATGAGCGAATACGTTAATTCTGCGTTCTGATTATTGTCTTCAACTTGAAGTGTATATTTAAACACATCTCCGACCAGCGCCATCGCGGGCGGGTTGGAAATAATTGTCGGGATCTGGTTGACATACAACTCATAGGTTTGCTCGTCTTTGCTGTATCCGTCCGATGCCATCACGGTTATTGTGTGAATATCTACCTGATTGGGTGTGGGTGTCCATGAAATCGTTCCTGTCAGCTCATTCACTATCATGCCGTCCGGAAAGTCCAAAAGTGTATAGCGAGTGAGCGGCTGACGTTCAACGATGACTTTAGGCGGCTTTCCTTTGCTTCCTTTAAACAGCTCCCAGAGGACATCTTTCACTTTCACCGTGCGGTCGTCGATCGTTTGTAAAATTACTACCAGCCTATCTTCCTCGTAAAAAAGAGAATGTACATATTTTTTTAAATTTAGACGGGAAACGCTTGCGGTATCCGGTGTGTTTGTCCCTGTTAAATATACAGTTTCAGCATATTCCCAATCTCCGATATATCGATCGATATTTTCACGGTAAACATCATCCGTAATGTTGACTTTATACATGTTCACAGACTCCACATCTTCTACTGTTACCACGCGATTCATCGGGAGAAGCGATCCCTTATTTCGGTCAGATGTTAAAAGTGAATACGTATATTTATCTCCGGTGGTAGCGGTAAGTGTTGGTAATGAAACAATTTGTATCGGTGCATTTACAAAGAAATCTGATTCAATTATTCGGGTGGTTTTTCCGTCGCTGACTTCAATCATTAAGTGTGAAAAGTCCGCTTCTCTCCATGAGGGTTCCCACAATAATCTCCCGGAATACGGATCCATCCGCATTCCCGGCGGAAGTTCAATGGAGGCATAGGTGATTTCATCCAAAACATTGGGATCAAAAATCTCGATCTGAAAACTCCATGTTTCCCCGGCACGAACCAAGACCATCGGCGGTGGCGCTGTTACCACAATGGGCGGATGGTTCACAAACAGCTCCACGCGTTGTGTGTCTGCTGCGACGCCGTGCCGGACAATAATGGCGGTTTTCTGTGTGTCTATCTGCGTTTCTGTTGGTGTCCACGCAACAAGTCCGTCGGTGTTGATGGTCATTCCCTCCGGTGCATCTATCAATTCAAATTCCAGCGGATAATTTAAGTTTTGATACCACACGTCCATTTGATATTCATACGGTTCACCAACCCATAGCTCTCCGGACGGCTCGGATAAAATCACCACGCCTGCCCGGGCAAATAATTTAAATTCCTGTGCCGCGCGGTCAAATCCATCCGTTGCCACCAATCGCACAGGATATATATCCACATGAGCACTGTCGGTTTGCCATGTAAGTGTGTTATTGTCCAATACCATTTCATCGGGAGCAACTTCCATGTCTATCTGAATATTCGCATCAACGTTTCGGTCTTGAATAAGAGGCTCATACGAAAACAATGTGTTCGCTACAAATTCCGTTCCAGTGGGCTCTGAAATAAATACAGGCGGGTCGTTGACATAAATCCACAGTCGTTCATCGTAACCCTCTAATTGCGGAATAACTTGGTACGCAAGGGAATCTTCTTCGTTTTGAACAATGGTTTCCCCGATTTTCATTTCGATATGATACGCCAACTGGAAGGCACCCAAGTCTTTTTCATTCGGGACCCATTGAATCGATTTGGTTTCATAGTGAAAAAACATGCCTTTAGGCGGCGGCTGTAGCCAGCGGAAACTGTAAAATATTTCTGCTTCATCTTCGGGGATGGTATACGCAAAAGACTTATTCACCGGTAAAACATGTCGTGGAAGCACATTTTCAGGGAGGGGTTGCCCGGTTGTTTTTTCCGGTTTGGACACTTGCGGGAGCGTGAATTGATCCATGGGAATTTCCGGAAACGTTTCTAATAGCTTTTCCTGTTCAATAACATCACTAATTATGACGTCAGGTTTTTCAGGCGGAGATATCGGTTTTTTCCCAAGGTCGGTAAGGAATACTGTGTTGGTGGTGCCGTTCCATCCTGCGGCAAGAATAGATCCGGTATAGGTGCCAAGACGGACCATCGGCAAAATTGAAAATATCTGCATGGTTTCATTACCGCCGTCCAGCGAAAAATATTCTGCCGACGGCTCAATGCCGTTTTTCGTTCCGGAGAATAAAGAGACCATGTTCATTTCCCCGGAAACAAGAATGATATCTGTATAGCCGTCTTGGTCTACATCGGTGATTTTTAAATCAGAAACAGGACCTCCCTCTACGGGAATTTCTTCTATAACAACCTTGTCCGGTGTCATGGTTAAGGCAGCGATGTGCCCGGACTGAAAAGACAAAACCACGTCCGTAAATCCATCAGCATCCCAATCCGTTTTTGTGGTTTTCAGCGGAAGAAATCCATTAATACCGTCGATTTTTAACCGGGTTCCCTTACTTGGGATAAATGTACCTTGAACATTATAAAACGGTTGTGCTTTTAGGAAATTTCCTTCCGGGCTGAAGACAATCAGGTCATCAAAACCATCGTGATCATAATCCACAACATCTACAAAGATAAATCCCGAACCAGAGCGGAGAAAGGTGGGGGTTAGCTGTTCAATGATAGAAAGAGTTCCTTCAGCGTCCAGATCAATGATAACAACGCCGCGCGGTGGAATTCCCAGGGAAGCAACAACCTCTTCATCTCCATCAGCATCAATATCTAAAAGTTCAAAGTTATGACACCGAAGAAATTTTTTATTTCCAGCAAGGTTCAGCGTAACGTCCGGGATTTCTTCAAATCCGTTGTCAAACCATCGATACACAAAAAAATGCGGCTGGAGAATATCTTCTGACCCAGAACCGGACACATTGACACCAACAATTAATTCCGGATATGTATCTCCGTCAATATCGCCAATATCAACACCGATAAAACTCCCCAACGCTCCATCCGGAATATTTAAGTCCCATAATAACTCCTGCCTCCCGGCATCATCAGTTTCATAATAACGAATAAACGATAAAAAGCGGTTTTCAGAAGGCTGTTCTTCAATTGTAATGTATTCCAAATGTCCATCGCTATCTAAATCATACGTCCCCTCAAGATGAAGGATTTTTGCATCCCCGGCAAAAACGAGCGAAAAGAATAAGCTCATCATGAACAATGTGCGTGTTTTCATGCCTGGCTTTTGTGGGCGCTGGTTGGTTTTAAGGGCGATTTTTTCGAAGATATCCATCATTACAGCCTTTGAATCTACATAAGACTGTCAGAAAACGACACCCAAATTTATTTTGTTTTTTTGTTCATTATAATAATTAGTGCTGTCCTAGACTTAGTATAAAAAGTGTACACGTAGTTAAGTGACTTTTTAAAAAGTCGTGGGTGTATTTTTAGAGCCAAGACGATGACGTTTCAGTTTATAGATCAGCATAAGCACTCACACAGAGTTCAGACCTTGTGCCAAATATTTGGTGTAACGACCTCGGGGTATTATCAGTGGAATAACCGTGGTAAGAGTAATAGAGAGATTTTTACTTGAAAAGATCAAAGACACCTACGGAAAGCCGGTAGCATCAGGGATGTATTTGTATCAGTTGAAAATGGCGAACTTTGTAAAAACAAAAAAACTTGTGTTGCTGAAGTAATAGGCGCCTTTCAAAGGTTTTTTTTACCCTTTGAAAGGTTGACAAACTCAAGCAAGAGAAGGCGGAGAAATTCGCCATGGTTTTGTTCTTAAAAAAACTCTCCTCCCCTAAATATTTGCCTTTCGACAAAGCTGTTGATTGTCCTAAATTGTATGGTTCTCTTATTAAAAATGAGCAACCAAACCATGATGAAAAACATTCTACTCTTAGGTTTTCTTTCCGTCAGTCTTTTCGGGCAAAGCGATTTATACCCCGTTGAAGAGTTCTACGGCGGTGGTATCGGGTACAGCCTGACATCCATAAAACTGGCTTCAATTCCTGCAGCATCTGATCTTTCAAAGATGGGGTTGGATACCACAGATTTCAAATCAACATTTACAATCCATGGCGGCGAGGGATTCACCCATATTGCCGGTCGCTGGCGAATTGGCGGTTATGCCGGGATTGGCGTAGACAGAATCAGCGGCGTACCGGACGTCATGCTCTATCTCAATCGTGATGGGGTTGATGGCTACCAGGCTAATCCTCTGGGGGGGGTTAGTGCAGATAGCGCTGTCGTATATGATGGAGACTATGCACCCTCCACCAAGGCTAAAATAACGTTCACGCTTGGAGCAGCTACCGTTGAATACGTGATGCCGTTATTCCGCGACCTTGAAATTGCAGCCGGTGCATTAATTGGGTTGGGACGAATTAATATCAGCGTTGAGCAATACAACGGAACTGCACGTTGGGATAGGGCTTTTTCTGATGTGACTTACGGACAGCCAGACTCCAGTGGAACCATGTATTACGAAGTAACAAGCATTGACTCTGCTCAATCTCTTGGATTAATGCCAAATAGAATTCCAAGTCGATTTACAAACGTCAGTGGGGCTTTTTTAAATGTACAGCCTTATGTTGCGATTAAATGGCAGCTTCTCGATCGGGTGGGCTTAAGAGTAAGCGTGGGATATAACAAAGGAACCATTCCCGCGGGTGGTTGGCTTTTGAATGACCGTGAGCCCATCAGCGATTCTCCTAAATATTCCGCGCAGGGAGTTGCCATTCGTGCCATGCTCTATTTTGGGTTATAATCTGGTTTTTGCCACAAAGCACGCAGGACTTTTCTATTAAATAGCGTTACAATTAATAATTACGAATGTGCTTATTTACCCTTCCCCGACAAACCGTTAAAACGGATATAAATCTCCGTCGGTTTCTAAAAGGACTCACATTATGAAAAAAATGACAAAAAAAATACGGCTGTCGTTTTTTGGAGCCGGGGTCATAATTCTGAGCCTCGTTCTGTCTCCGTTTGTTCACAATCTATATTCCCAAGGAAAGGATCCTTTTAAGGCTCTTCGAACCAAAATCCAGGTGATGAACCAAATATTGCAAATTGTTCAGCGATATTATTTTGAACCTGTAGAAATGGACGACTTAATGGAGGGGGCTTTTCATGGAATTATGAAAGAGTTAGATCCTCATTCGATTTATATTCCGCCGAAAGATTTAGAAGATATCAACGAAAAATTCATGGGAGAGTTTCAAGGAATTGGCATTGAGTTTGATATTCTTCATGGATACATCACCGTTATTTCTCCTGTCGCGGACAGTCCGGCAGAGCGAGTCGGACTTATCTCAGGAGATCAGATTATTGCGATTGACGGAGAGGATGCTTACGAAATTACAAAGGACGAGGTTTTTGCTAAGCTCCGAGGTAAAAAAGGAACGCCGGTTGTCGTTACTATTGCCAGAATCGGCCTGGATGAGACTTTTGATGTGACTATCATACGGGATAAAATTCCTATTTACAGTATTCGTGCCTCCGTCATGTTGAACGATTCCACCGGATATATTTGGCTCACACGGTTTTCTGCCACCACCGGACAAGAAATGCAAGACGCCATCCAAGAACTGGAAGGAAAGGGGGCGACTCAACTATTGTTAGACCTTCGAAACAATAGCGGAGGATATCTAGAACAAGCGGCAGCGGTTGCAAATCTTTTTTTCACCCACAACGATACAATTGTCTACACAAAAGGAAGGAAATCCGATGTGGAACAGGTGTTTACTGCCGATGTGACGGTTGGCAGAGAGGATTATCCGCTTATCGTCCTTGTTAATCGAGGATCGGCCAGTGCCAGTGAAATTGTAGCGGGGGCGGTACAAGATCTTGACCGTGGATTAATCACCGGCGAAACAACATTTGGAAAGGGGCTTGTCCAGCGCCAACTCCGGCTTAGTGATGATTCTGCCGTCAGAATCACCATCGCACGGTATTTTACACCAAGCGGACGGTTAATTCAACGCCCGTATGAAAACGGAGACAAACGAGCGTATTATAAAGAACTGTATGCAAAGGACAGAGAAGTTAAAATTGACAGCTTAAAAGAGCTTCGTCCAAAATATCTGACGCGGGCGGGACGGACCGTCTATGGCGGGGGTGGAATTACGCCGGATGTCTACATCCCTTGGGAATCTAAAATTAAAGTCGGAACTCAGAAGTTGCTTTCAAACCCTAAACGTCCTTTGTTTAATTGGGCTTCTGTTTATTATGCAGAACATAATTCAACTATCCCTGATTACCGTGAGTTTCTTGCCTCCTGGGATTTTCAGGAAGCGGATTTTCAAGGTTTTCTTACTTATCTCGACAAAGAAAATATTGATTATGATTCTACTTCTGTCTTTACAGATAAGGATTATTTATTGACAACACTTAAGGCTGAGGTCGCAGGTGTTGCATGGGGAAATGATGAAGAATGGGGTATCCGAAGATCGGATGACATCCAAGTTTTAGAAAGTTTAAAATTTTTTCAAGAAGCTACTGACTTCCTACATCATTCACCGTAAATTCATGACCGTATTTTGTTGTTGTTCATTCGAAATACATCAAACTTTTGTTGAAAACAAAAAAACATAAAAACAATTATTCGTAACTAAACTGGAGGAAACTATGGTTGAATATTTTGTGAATGGCGGAGACTTCATGTGGCCGATTTTACTTTCGCTGATGTTTGGCGTCGCCTTCTCATTTGAGCGACTCTATTCATTGATGATGTCTTCTATCAATTCTAAACAATTTTTTTCCGATGTCTCTGACGTCCTGGACAAAGATGGTGTAGAAGCCGCAGTTGAACTGTGTAACAATACGCGTGGACCTGTCGCCGAGGTGTTTCATGCCGGGCTTTCACGGCGACATCGCGGATTAGCCGAGGTTGAAAAAGCTATTCAAAATGCAGGTGGCGTTGAAATGGCATTTTTGGAAAAAAATATGATTTGGCTTAATTCTGTCATTACAATTGCACCGATGTTAGGGTTTACGGGAACAGTTGTTGGAATGATCGCGGCCTTTGATGCAATTAAAGCCGCCAATGATATTTCACCCGCTGTTGTTGCGGGGGGTATCTCTCAGGCGTTGTTAACCACCGCATTTGGTCTTATCACAGCCATGATTATTCAAATATTCCAAAACTTCTTTGTCTCAAGGATTGATAAACTTGTTTTGGATATGGAAGAAAAATCTGTACAGTTGGTAGACCACCTGTATGAACTTGATGCTGTAAAGAAAAAATAATCTTCAGGATTTATTATGGCAATGAAAAAACGAAGGTTTAAAGGTGGAGAAATCCCCACAGCATCGATGGCAGATATCGCCTTTTTGTTGTTGATTTTCTTTCTTGTCACAACAACGATTGACACAGACAAGGGACTGGGGATTGTCCTCCCTCCAAAAGGTGATACAATTGAGATTAAAAAGAAAAATATTCTTAATTGCCTGATTAACTCCTCCGGAAATGTCCTCCTTGGGGGTGAACCTGTAAAAATTCAGAATATTAATCGAGTTGTGAAAGAAAAACTACGTGTAAACAATAAGTTAATCATTTCAGTTAAAACACACGGAAAGTCCCGGTATCGCGACTATGTGAGGGTTATTGATCAGTTGAAAATGGCGAACGCGACACGAATTTCAATTGCGGAAAGCGAATTATGAAGTTTACAAAAAAAACAAAACTTAGCAGTGAAATCCCCACAGCATCCATGCCGGATATCATCTTTATGCTGTTGATCTTCTTCATGGTTACCACCGTTTTAAGAGAATATTCCGGGTTGCCTATTGAGCTTCCGAAAGCCAAGCGGATTGAAAAACTAAAGTCGAAACGACATACGGCGCAAATATGGATTTCAAAGGAAGGATTAATTTCCATTGAAGACAAGCTCTTTGCCGTCCAGGATGTAAAACACATCATGTACGAACGCCGTTCCGCGGATCCTCAGATTACCATATCATTAAAAGCCGATGAATCAGCTCGAATGGAAATCATATCCGGGGTTCATAACGAACTCAGAGAAGCCGATGCGCTTAAACTGAATTACTCCACAAAAACAGAAGTTAATTAATACACAAACCCACTTTATGTAAAAAGGGCTGTTCCAAAAGGATCAGCCCTTTTTTATTTTAGGTATCTTGTTAAGCGGATGGTTATTTCTGTTTATCCTTTGCCAATGCTATTCCGCTCAACTTTCTTCGGATGAACGAAAATACTTCAAGCAGCGGTAAGTCTTTCGGGCAGACATCATCGCATGCCATCATTCCGATGCAGCCAAACACACCTTCGTCTGTTGACACCAACTCAAACCACTCTTGATTGCCTCTTTCATCGCGAGGATCTATCAAAAAGCGTCCAATCCTGTTTAATCCGGTTGCACCTAAAAAGTCAGGATAAACCTGAATAGTCGCACAGCCGGCTAAGCAGCAACCGCATTCGATACAGCGTTCGGCTTCATATATCTTGTTTGCGGTGGCATTATCCATTCGTTCTTCTTCGGCGGTCGGATCAAATTCTTTTTGTGTATGAATCCACGATTCAACTTTCTCTGCCATCTCGTGAAACCATACTCCGGTATCGACAGAAAGATCGCCAAGCAGTTTGAAAAACGGTAATGGATACAACTCAATCGTATCCGGTAAGTCAGACGTTAATGTTCGGCAGGCTAATGTTGGACGACCGTTAATCATCATACTGCAGGATCCGCAAATCCCCGCACGGCAGACAAAATCAAACATCAGGTCTGGTGCCTGCGTTTCTCTGAGAATATTTAACGCAGTAAATACGTTTAGCCGTTTGGTTTCTTCTATCTCATACGTATCAATCCGCGGCTGGTCGTTTTCCTTTGTCGGATTATAACGAAATATTTTGAAGGTCAGTGTTCTTCCCATTACAGCGCCTCTTTCCATGCTTCTTTTGGTAATCGTTTTCCTGTTTTTTCCACCGGATCAATCCTTCCTTCTGCTTTTTGTCCGCTATCAACATTGGCATTATATTCTTCTACCGATTCTTTCATATCAATTTGTTGTCCGCCACCATATCCGCGATCGCCGGGCGGAAGATCCAAAACCCCGACCGGTTCGTACGTAAATACGGGATCCTCTTGTGACTCAGGCCAGCGCGCTAATGTACGGTTCAGCCAATTTGCATCGTCTCTTGCCGGGTAATCTTCGCGGGTATGTGCTCCTCTGGATTCAGTACGTCGCAACGCACCTTCGGCAATAAGCAAGGCTTGTTTTGCCATTCCCTCGATTCGAATCGCTTGTGATAGCTCAGGGTTCATTCCGGGAGCATCCGTTTTAACCTGTACGTTTTTAGTGCGCTTCACAATCCCTCGTAAACCGTCCACGGCTTTTTCAAGTCCTTCACCTGTCCGGAAAATATGTACATACGTTTTTAACACGTCGGAAATTTCATCCCGAAGTTTATACGCATTTTCTCCATCGGTATTATTCAGCATTTTCGCAATTTTATCTTTTTCGATTTGTGCCGTATTTTCAGCCAAAGTAACATCTGCCATCAATTCCGCCTTGCTTGCAAAATCGGCAATTTTTTCTCCGACCACCATTCCGGCAACAACTGTTTCTGCCAATGAATTTCCGCCGAGGCGGTTAAATCCGTGCATATCCCAGCAAGCAACTTCACCCAGCGCAAACAATCCTTCCATGTTGTAGACCTGTCCGTCCTTGTTAACGCGGATACCACCCATGGAATAATGCTGTGTCGGGCGCACCGGAATCAATTCTTTAATTGGGTTTACTCCGATAAAGTACATGCAAATATCGTACACTTCACGGAGTTTTGTCGTGAGGTGTTCTTCTCCAAGATGACGAAGATCCAGCCATAAATGTTCACCGTATGGAGATTTTACACCCTTACCCTTTAGCATGTGTTCTTTCATCCTTCTGGAGACTACATCTCGTGAAGCCAGTTCTTGTTTATCCGGTTCATAATCCGGCATAAAGCGATACTCGTCCACATCAAGCAAGAGTCCTCCATCACCGCGACAACCTTCTGTGACTAAAATATCTGTCGGAACGATCCCGGTCGGATGGAACTGAACAGCTTCCATGTTCGCCAGTGGAACCACTCCGGTCTGCAGCGCCAGCCATGAACCGGTACCTTCGTTAATAACCGCGTTCGTGGATTCACCGTAAATCCGTCCGTATCCGCCGGTTGCAATGACGGTAGCTTTGGACATGTACGCCATTATTTCACCATCACGCAGCGAGCGAACCACCGCCCCCACGCACTTTCCGTCTTTATGAATGAGCCTGATAGCCTCCATACGGTCGTGAACTGTAATTCCGTGCTGAACAACTAAATTGTCCATAGCATACAGAACGGTATGCCCCGTTCCATCGGCTGTGTAGCATGTCCGCCATTTTGCGGTTCCACCAAAATCCCTGGCTGTAATCAAACCCTCTTTGGCGTCATCTTCGACGATTGTCGTTTTCTTTCCTTTGATATACACATCACGCGGGCCGCCTTCAACACGATTCCACGGTACGCCAAAATGTGCCATTTCGCGCATCGCAATCGGAGCATTGTCGGCAAAAATCCGTGCAACTTCCTGGTCGGCTCCCCAGTCAGAACCTTTGACGGTGTCCAGCCAATGAACGGTGGGGTTGTCGCCTTTTCCTTTCGCGGAATTTCCCAGGGACGCCTGCATTCCTCCCTGGGCGGCAGCAGAATGACTACGTCGGGGTGGAACCAGTGAAAGAATGATAACATCTAAATCTTTTTCGGCTGAGGCAATCGCGGCGCGTTCGCCGGCTAATCCTGCACCAATAACTAATACATCTGTGGTAATCACTTTCATGACAGCGCTCCTTCCCATGGACCGGCCAACCCGATGACGGCTGCCGCACCCAAGATGACATAAAACCAGAATAATAAATAGAAAAATGCTTTGGCGTAATTGCGAACGAACCATGTGTCCGCCAGCCATTTGACGATGAGCCGGTATACCCCAATCGCCATGTGAGCAACGACCGCCAGCATTAATATTGCGTAAAGAATCCAGAGCCCGCTTTCAACGCGATTGGTTGCAACCTCGGCGGTGAGCCCAATCTCCTGTCCTTTCACGCCCATATCGGTAAAAATATTCCACATCACCAAAAAGAGGTGAAAGGCTCCGGTTGCCAAGACGATCATTCCCGTCCTCACCTGCCAAATCCACAGCGATGTTTCAAAATGGTTTCTGAGTTTGATGTCAGACTTTGGATCTTGATTCCATTGTTTTTTGGATTTTTTCAGCTTGAGCCCCAGTTCCATCATCCGTTTACGTTCATGGAGCTTTCCGGGTATTTTTCGACTTGCCCAAACAAAATGAACAAAAAATACAAACGTAATGATAAAAATAAGTGGCTGTGCCATCGGAACGGTATGCTCCATAAAGTGTGCGACGGCATCGTATACGTTTTTTCCAAACAGTATGGTGCTCTCGATCACGAGATGTCCCCAAATGAATAGAGCAAGAAACGCTCCGGTCAGCCCGCTGATCCACTCATTCCTGATGGCTTTTTTCGCTTTTTTATACGCTTCGCTGCTGCAACCGTGACGCGATTCTGCCTCAGGGTATAATTCTGTGTTTAAAGGCATATTGTATTCTCCTTAACCTTTGAAAAATGATGGTGGAAAATTACATACCTTTTTGTCTTCTTTACAGAGGAAAATATCTTTTTTTAGAGGAAAACTGTCTAACTGTTCGTATCGTTTCAGCTAAGCTCTCCGAATCCTAAATAAAAATTCACGCAGCGACACGCAGCTTTCGGCAAAATCTTTTTGCCGCCGCAGAGATGGAAGTCCGTGGGTGTTTATTTCATTGACATAGTCCTCAAGAAAAGATCGCTCATTTTTAATGTGGCGTGTTTCGCTGCGGTCATCCAACCCACTCATCGCTAAATCACAGATCTGTTCTAGTTCTTGTTTAAATGATATATTGCCAATGGCGTTTATATTTAGGTCCAGGCAGCTTGAAAGCTTGTGGAGTTTTTTTCGATCTTCAACCGTCCGTTTTTTCAGCAGAGCCATAACCTGTGTACGTGTTTTCTTTGCGGTTAGCAGTCCAAGCCAAAACGCTGCCGGTGCCATTTCAAATCCACTAGGAGGACGATCAGCTCCGCGAATTTCTATCACATTCTTAAACCTGACGTGAGTAAAAACCTGGTGAAGTGCCAGTAAAACATCTTGGTGTGTGAGGTTGCCGCTTTTCTTTTTATCTTGCAACCACTTTCCAAGTGTTCCTTCATAATTTATCGTATTCCCGGAGCCGTCTTTCACAAAAATTGCCGGGACATTTTGGAGGTATACGCTGAATTTATTCAAGAGGCCTTCGGGTTTTGAAATCTCATGATCAAGGAGATTTCCACAGCGACTTTTGTCAGTATCGCTCCATACATCAACTCTAGTGTTTTTTAATCCGACAGGCTGCGAATTCATAAACGGGGTATTGGCAAACAGCACCGCACAAAATGGCTGAAGACAATCGGAAATATACGCCATTTCTTCAGCGTCTGCTTCTGATACGATGTCCAAATTCACCTGAACGCTGGTCGTGTTTTTCATCATCCATGCGCCGTGCTTTCCGGTGGAAAGAAACCGATCGTGCATCATGTGGTACTTTTTTATATCAATCAATTCGATCCCTTCCGGGGAACAAAGCGGTTCTATGGCTAAATCCGACTGGAAAAGTCCCTGCTCATCACAGACAGCTTCCACCCGACGAAGATGTGTTTGAAAATGATGGTTTAACTCGTGAAGTGTTTTTACCGGTGGTGAAGCCCACTCCAACTGTCCGCCGGGCTCCAGTGAATACCCCGATGGTACGTTGTTGTGTTTTGAGCGACGTTTCATTTCCTCCAATAAATCTACCGCACTGAATTCATTACATGGGTTCGTCGGAATTCTAACCCCGGTATTATCATAAAAAAAACACTCAACCTCTACACCGATGCGGCGATTTTCTTCAGGGTGTAAATTGGAAAGAATGACAGATTTTATGATTTCAGTCAGATTCATAGGGGGTGATATTACAAAAAAGGGGAGTGGTAAACTCCCCTTTTTTACTGTTTAGGCGATATCAAAAATAATAGGGAATTATAAGTGTCGTTAATGAGTATATTGCTTTGTCGTCAATCAACTGACAGACTTTTCCGAAATTTCTCAATACTTGCACTTATATAACAATCAACGTTAGCTTTGCCCCGCCAATTACCGAAAGGCAAACATGAATGATATGCTAAACACCCCCTGGAGAAAAATGTCCACCGCTGTTTACGGGCCGCCGAACGAAGGAAAGATTTATGGAACCGCAGATATTGATGTCACAAACGCTGTAAATTTCATCCAAGACCATCGAGACGCCGGGCGTTATTTAACCATCACCCATCTCGCGGCGGCGGCTTTAGGACGTGCGTTGGGAGGTGATGTCCCTGAAGTTAATGTGTACTTGCGACGAGGAAAATTGATTCAGCGGCGTGATGTAATCGTTACCGTTGCTGTGAATATGGGAGAGGGCGGAGAAATGGGAAGTGTTCGAATTCGCGGGGCTCACAAAAAATCTGTGTTTGATATTGCGGAAGAAATCATTGGTAAAGCTAAAACCAGCCGTAGTGGGACTGAAAACCGTACCATGAAAAAGAAACACTCACTTTCTAAAATTCCATGGCCATTCAGACGCGGAGTGTTTCGCCTGCTGAGGTGGATAACCAATGAACTGGGGTTTGAATTAAAATCTCTGGGATTAACCCATGAGGCATTCGGGTCTGTACTTCTTTCAAATATTGGTTCCCATGGATTAACCACCGGTTTCGCTGCCTTGTTTCCTGCATCACGGCTTCCGGCTGTAATCACAATGGGGGAGATTGAAGACAGGCCGGTTGTTCGCGATGGTGAGATTGTCATTCGAAAAATGGTTACCTTCGCCGGTGTCTTCGATCACAGGATTATGGACGGTTTCCATGGTGGAAAACTGGCGTCCTCCGCGAAGAAATATCTTGAAAACCCGGTACTATTGGCGAAAACAATAGACTAGTTTAGCGCCTTACTTTGATGGAGGTGGTGGCTTCTTCTTAAAATGAATAAAGCCAATTCCTCTCCAAAAAAGAAGGAGGAACACCCAGTACGCGGTGATAAACCCAAGAGTAACCCAGTACCCCATCATTGACCCATTGAAGTGGAGAAAGGGAATATTAAGTGCATATAGCATGGGAAACCCAAGAAACAACGAAATCCCGCTTCCATAAACGGCATCTTCCGCAACGGGGGTTCTAAACTCTGGATCTGTAATCCGTAGTAACACTAACGCGGAATTGATTGTACCTGTCATTTCTCCAAATAGTTCAATAAATCTTTCAAAGTGATAATCATCAAAGGCACGGTAACAGAGATAATACAACATTACCATCGTTGCCGGTCCGGCGAGTAATGTCATGATGAGAATTGGCAACCAATAGTAACCAATGACCGAAAGACTTATCCCCGCAATTGCGCCCACAACTAAATAATCTAAGAACAGCCCCATGCCGCGGGTCATCAGCCCCTCGTCAATCACGTAAGCTTTTCCTGTCCAGCCTAAGATATTTCGGATAAGAATAGCCAAGAGCAACCCAACCACAAAATGAAACCCCCACAAGGTCGCTGTTAGTTCGCCCAATCCGTTATTTTCCATTAAGACCGCAAGATAACCGACAATTTTATAGGTTAATAAATATACAAACCCAATCGCAGCCAGATGGAATGCCATGGGTTCTATCGCTTCCGTTGTCAGGGGAAGCCTACCGGCTGACGGGCCTTCGCCTTTTTTGTGAACGCCACGACGAATGTTTTCATCAATGTGGTCCATTCCTTTTATCAAGGCTGTTTTTTTATTTCGAATTCCCCAATTAATAAGAGCGATTCCGGCAAAAAACGCATACATATATCCGACGGTGGCAAATGTAAGTCCCACTTGCGCTCCGTTTATAAAGCCGTATTTTTCCCAACTTCCGGCAATCGTGGCAGCTAATCCGGGACCCATTCCAAATCCCAGCGGGAGGACAAGACCAATCCCTGTAAAAAGATCCGGTTTTATAGTGTAAAAAAGTAAGAGAGCAACACTAAGTCCAATAATCGCCTGAAGAAGATATGATGATAGGGCAGCCAGGCTTTTACTGAGCGGGCCTCGTCCCCATTTTGTTTTTTTCTGCCTTAATCCAAGGGCAATAAATGTAAGCGCTAAAAAGTGGTATACATAAAGAATGAGTCTGTCGGAATGCAGGTCTATCCACCCCATCCCCTGGGTGCCGACAAACAAGGCAATAAACCCTGCAATAAAGTTGTTTGGAATTAAATATCTTTGGAAATATTTCACATAACGACGTAAAACCGTCCCAATTAATATAAAACTGCTAAGATACAGTAAGTCGAGGATAACGGTTTCAAGATTGGCTTCAAGGCTCCATGGATTCATTCTTCTCTCCGGTTAATTGTTCGGTTGGAATATAACCGTTTACAAACATGGATTCAAACTAAAACAATAAAGGCGTTAAAACGCCTTTTTATTTGTTTTTTCTGTCAGCAACTATGGCCGGTATTAACAACCAATCCCTTACCGCGATAATCATCGATATAATCTACTTCTATCCCTTCGGTGTAATGACTATCTTGTTCACCGACCAATAGGCCCAACCCGTTAACCTGCACTGTTTTATCACCGTCTCTTAACTCATCCAGAGTCAACCCCAAATTGGGACCACCTCATCCAAAACCTGCGATAAATATCCGTAAGGATTTTCCTTCGTTTTCCGATAATACTTTTATCAGTTCTTCTTTTGCTGTATCTGTTATTTTCACGGTGTTTCCAATCTTGTGTTCTTTAAGTTTGATTTACCAATTACAAATCGGTTACAAATTAATTATATTACTTTCTCTCCTTTTTATTAAATAGTTAAATTTCATGCTGTATTTTACCATTAAAAAATTAAATAAAGGAAAAAATAATGCAAAAACACGTTTACTTTTTTGGACACGGACACGCCGAAGGCCGTGCCGACATGAAAAACTTGCTCGGCGGAAAAGGTTCTAATCTGGCGGAAATGATCAATCTTGGAATTCCGGTTCCGCCGGGATTTACCATAACAACCGATGTGTGTAATTATTATTATGAACACAATCTGAATTACCCCGAAGAACTTGCCCCTCAAATGAATGACGCACTAAAACAAACCGAAGCGATCATGGAAAAAGGGTTTGGTGACGCAGAAAACCCTCTCCTTTTCTCTGTCCGTTCGGGAGCGCGTCAATCCATGCCCGGAATGATGGAAACTGTTCTCAATATCGGGTTGACATCCGAAACTATCCCGGGACTTATCGCAAAAACCGGGAATAAACGGTTTGTTTACGATTCTTACCGCCGACTGATTACAATGTATGCCGATGTTGTGATGGAAAAAGCTGCAGGTGTTAAACCTAAAGACGGAATAGGTATTCGTCATCAGCTAGAAACCATCCTGGATGCGTTTAAAAAAGAAAAAGGTTGTTCGGAAGATACGGATCTGTCTGGAGATGACTGGCATATCGTTTCTGACCAGTTTAAAGCGAAAATTAAAGAACAGCTTGGCGAAGAGTTTCCTGATGATCCCCATGCCCAGCTTTGGGGTGGCGTAACCGCCGTGTTTAAAAGCTGGAATGGAAAGCGTGCCATCAACTACCGAAAGATCGAAAACATTCCGGAAGAATGGGGAACCGCTGTCAATGTTCAGGCAATGGTTTTTGGAAACACAGGAAAAGGTTCTGCTACCGGTGTTGCTTTTACACGAAACCCCGCCACCGGAGAAAACGTATTTTACGGTGAATGGCTGCAAAACGCACAGGGTGAAGATGTGGTTGCCGGTCTGCGCACACCAAATCCGCTGAATGAATCCACAAAAACTGATGGTAATCAAGATGTGTTGTCCCTTGAATCGTTTTTGCCTGAGGTTTACGAACAATTAGATGTTATTCGCTTAAAGCTTGAAAAACATTATACTGATATGCAGGATATTGAATTTACCATCGAAGAAGGCCGCCTGTGGATGCTCCAGACCAGAAACGGAAAACGGAACGGCCCGGCAGCAATCAAAATAGCGGTGGATATGCTCCATGAAAACCTCATCGGTAAAGAAGAAGCAATTTTACGGGTCTCGCCTGATCAGATTGACGAGCTTCTTCATCCGATGGTAGACCCTCAGGCTGAAGCAGATGGCGAGCTGTTAGCCAAAGGATTGCCGGCTGGTCCGGGTGGCGCTACAGGACAAATCGTCTTTACTGCCGATGATGCCGAAATGTGGAAAAAAGAAGGGAAAACCGTTGTGCTTGTCCGCGATGAAACCTCCCCGGAAGACGTGCATGGGATGCATGCCGCCGTTGCGATTCTCACGTCTAAGGGTGGCATGACAAGTCATGCTGCTTTAGTCGCCCGCGGTTGGGGAAAATGCTGTATCGTCGGCTGCAGTGCGTTGCAAATTAACAGTGATAAAAAAACACTCTCTGTTAACGGCGTTGAGCTTAAAGAAGGTGATCTGCTCACCCTGAATGGAACTACCGGAAAAGTATATAACGGTGAGCTGAATCTATTAGATGCAAACCCTGAATCAAACACTGAATATGCAGAACTAATGACCTGGGCAGATGAAATTAGGACAATGAAGGTTCGCACAAATGCCGAACGCCCGGAAGACTCTGCGTTGGCTCGCAGTTTTGGTGCACAGGGAATCGGTCTTTGCCGGACGGAACACATGTTCTTTGATCCGAAACGAATTTTAGCGGTACGAAAAATGATTCTTGCCGGAAGTGAAGAAGACCGCCGCTCAGCTGTGATGGAATTGCTTCCGTATCAGCGTGAGGATTTTCATGGGATTTTGGAAGCCATGCAGGATTTGCCGGTGACCATTCGCTTACTGGATCCTCCTTTGCATGAATTTATGCCACAAAACGATGCATCCATTAATGAACTTGCCGCTGAACTGAATATTTCCTCTGATGTAATTCGTGCGCGTATCGCAAATCTGCATGAATTCAATCCAATGTTAGGTCACCGTGGTTGTCGCCTTGGAATTGCCTATCCTGAAATTACCGAAATGCAGTCACGGGCAATTTTTGAAGCAACCGCTGCATTGACGAAAATGGGGGTAAATGTCTTCCCCGAAGTGATGATACCGCTGGTTGGAACCTATACGGAATATGAAAACCAGGAAGCGATTGTCAGAAAAATTGCGGATGCGGTCATAGAAGAAATCGGTGTTAATTTTGAATATTTGGTCGGAACAATGATTGAGCTTCCGCGTGCTGCCTTGACGGCTGACCAGATTGCTCAAAAAGCTGAGTTCTTTAGCTTTGGCACCAACGACTTAACGCAAACCACATACGGCTTCAGTCGTGATGATATCGGTGGGTTCTTGCCGGATTATCTTGAACAGAACATTCTTGCGCATGATCCTTTTCAAAGTTTGGACCAAACCGGTGTCGGTCAGTTGGTAGAAATGGGCGTTCAAAAAGGACGTAGTGTGAGAGAAAATCTGAAAATTGGAATTTGCGGCGAACACGGTGGTGACCCCTCCAGTATTGATTTTTGTCACCGCACCGGACTGGATTACGTCAGTTGTTCTCCTTTCCGTGTTCCGGTGGCTCGTTTAGCTGCAGCACACGCTACGCTGAAAAACAAATAGTTATTTACTTCTTGTCATTGCCTGCCCGCCGTTTTACTCTGGTAGGCGGGCGAATGCAGCGAGGAAATCGACCTCTATTGGTGATGTTTTGTCACGTTGCACGAACCAATGACGGAATCTATAGCTTCGTAAATAAAAAAGGCAGGATGTGTCCTGCCTTTTTTCATATCTCGTTATTGTTTATTTATTTGTATGAATCTTGAGCCAGTCTTCCATAGTGGCGATAGTTTTTGTCATTTCCCACCATCCGTTTTTGAATGTCGCATAGTCCGCACCACTCATTGCGGAACCATAGCGGGCAGAATTTGCATAAAAAAGCCATTGTTCGATCCATAACCGTTCGATGTGCTCATCAAACGGGTTTTCGGCATCTGCTAAGCCAGCATCCCATGCTTTTTGCAAATGTTGAGTAGCTTTTAACACCATATCATCTGTTGCTTTGTTTTGTTCATCCATCTGTACAAAATGCCCCTCTACCCATGAGGTGCTGTGACATGATTGACAAATACCGGTCATTTTAGATTTTCTGGCAGTTTGTTCATCTTCATTAATCAGTCCGGTTTCAGCCAATTCGCCGGTAAATGCTGTTGGCATGGGTAATCCGTCCTTGTTCTTTAATAGCCATGTTCGACCATCTTTGGGTTGCGGATGAGAATAGATTAACCCGAACAAACGCGTCCATAATCTGCTACCAAAATCGTGTGTTCTTTCTGCTATAACCTCACCTTCGGTGTCCACGATTAAACTATTGTGGCACCCTGCACAGGTCGGTGTCTTAAAATCCTGTCCGACAACCCACGGAACATCATTCCAATTCCATTTTGAGCCAAGGGACATATACATATTCCCATGTTTACTTTCTTTGTACACGTTGTACGCAGGAACATCAGGTTCTAGGTGGCACTCTGCACATGTATATGGTTTACGGGCAACTTCGATCGAAAAACTATGCCGGGGATGGCAACTGGTACACGATCCTTTACTCCCATCGGGATTGATTCTGCCGACTCCCTGGTTCGGCCAACCGGATAGATTGGGGACATCCACTTCATCGTCGTCTTTGGTGTAAATTTTTTTCATACCAAGAACTTTCACTTCTGTACCGTGGCAGCCGTAACAGGTTTCTCCTTCAACCCGGGCACCGTGATGAGCCGTTAAGCTTTCTGCGACCAAAGTAGAATAAACTGGGTTCTTCCTTAAAATATCAACAGCATGTGCTTTCTTGCTATGAGAGTATTCCTCAACTTCCGCTTCATGACAAGTTGAACAGTCGTTTGGAGAGACCACAATGTTAATGTCATAGTCAAAATGTTCAAAATTGTCTGAATGGATATCGGCATTCTGGCTGTGGCATTCGTAACAGCCGACCACATATTCCATAAATGATTCATCAATGTTTCCCGATGAAATACGTTGTTCAAGATCGTCAATTTGCAACGCTTTGTTTACTGTGGTTTTTGCATGGCGGCTGCTCATCCAATCCTGTACAATTCCCGGGGTTTCTGTTTCATGACAGCTGATACATTCTTCTGTTTCGTCACTCATAGGACCGACAGCTTGAAGCAACCCTAGTATGAAAATGGCTGATAATCGTAGTTTAAGCTTCATTTGTGTTTCCTTCTAGTCTTTTTGGTTCAAAGCTTGCCGTGAAATGTCTTAGGTACCGTGGTTGTTCTGTTATTTTATATCCGGTTAATTCTTTCCGTTTTTCATGCACGTCTCTGGCAACTTCGATTACATAATCAATGTGGCTTTGTGTGTGGGTTCGGCGGGGAAGCGCCAGGCGTACCAACTCCATCTCTGCCGGAGTTTCTTCGCCGGTTGTTTGATCTACTTTGCCAAACATGACCGACCCGATTTCTACCGTACGAATTCCTCCGGCTAAATATAATTCAACTGACAAACTCTGCCCCGGATATTCCAGCGGTTTCAAATGCGGCAGCATTGCTTTCGCATCAATATATATCGCATGCCCGCCCGGGGGCTGTACAATCGGATAACCAATTGCCGTGAGATGTTCGCCAAGATATTGCGCTTCCGCGATGCGATATTTCAGATAGTCCTCGTTCAATACTTCTTGCAGTCCGACGGCAATGGCGTCCAAATCGCGCCCCGCCAAGCCGCCATAGGTCGGAAACCCTTCCGTTAAAATCAGCAGGTCTCTTTCCTGTTTAGCTAATAAGTCATCGTTTGTACACAGAAAACCGCCGATGTTAACCAATCCGTCTTTTTTGGCGCTCATCGTACAGCCGTCAGCGTAGCTCATCATTTCTTTTACGATGGACTTGACGGAATGGTGTGCATACCCTTCTTCTCGGAGTTTAATGAAATAGGCGTTTTCTGCGAATCGGGCTGCGTCGAAATAGAGCGGAATATCGAATTCAATCAACACGTTTTTAACCGATTTGATGTTTTCCATCGATACCGGCTGCCCGCCGCCGGAATTATTCGTTATCGTCAACATGCAGAGCGGTATTTTATCTCTGCCGACGGTTTGAATCAACTTTTTAAGTTTTTCGACATCCATGTTTCCTTTAAATGGAAAATTGCTTTGGGTGTTGCGTCCTTCAGTGATAACTAAATCCTCAGCAACAGCTCCTTGAAATTCCACGTTCGCGCGGGTTGTATCAAAGTGGATATTATTCGGGACTACATCTCCATCTTTACACATTACAGAGAAGAGGATTCGTTCAGCTGCTCTGCCTTGGTGGGTTGGAATAATGTGCTTGAATCCAAAAATGTCTTTTATGCTTTTTTCAAAACGCTGAAAACTTTGGCTGCCTGCATAGGATTCATCTCCCCTCATAATTGCCGCCCACTGTTCAGAGCTCATCGCACCGGTTCCACTGTCGGTTAATAAATCAATGAGAACATCTTGTGAGTTGATTTTAAATAAATTGTAGTCAGCTTTTTGTAAAACCTTTTCGCGTTCAGTCCTGGTTGTCATGCGAATGGGTTCTATGGATTTAATAATAAATGGTTCTATTACGGTGCGAAATGTTTTTTCAAATGACATTTTTTCCTCTTAATTCACTTATAAAAATTAAACAGCTCCAAAATCGAATCAAATAAATTCTGGAGCTGTTTTAACGCTGGGCTTCACCCGAAAAAACGTTGTGGTGTTATTCAATCATTTCTCCGCCACCAATAATATCTTCCAAGTTAAACGCGCCGTCTTTTTCAAGCTCGCGGGCTTTTTGTAAAATCAACTTTCTTGCGCTGTCAACATCTCTTTTTGGTACGGCACCTTCGATCGGATCAAACATCGCCTGTTTTTTCTGCGGTAACGTTTCGATCGCTTTCGTCACGGTTTCCTCCGGAAATCCTTTTAACGCCATCGCTACGGTGTCCATATCCGGAATGGTATTCAAAATATCCCTCAATAAGTTTTCAGGGAAATATTCGAAAATATCATCAAATGTCAGATGATATTTCTTTACCTCTTTTGCAAGTTCTGGGTTTTCTCTCTCGAGTGTCTCAAGATATTTTTCTTCCTCATACTGATTCATGGAGCTTAATATCTCTGCAATTTCTTTTCCTCCGCCCCGAGAGAATTTAACCGTTCGCGGTAAAAATTGCGAATTACGCCTTAAATCATTTGCCACATTGACAACGGCCTCCAGCGGAACGTCATTCAGGTTGCCCATTTGGATAAGCACCTTCCCTTTGTCTTCCGGCTCCATCCGGTTCATCACCACCATTCTGCGTTCTGGTGGAACCTGTGCCAGAACAATCGCAATCACTCTTGGTTCTTCTGCAGATAAAAGAGCTGCAAGCTGCTCGTCGGTTAAGTTGTTGAGAAATTCGAAAGGTTTTGTCGGTTCGTCATCGTCTTTTTCTTGGAATTTTTCACTCACAAAGTTGAAATAAAACTCTTCTATTACCTGTTTTTTAACAGCAAACGGTATGTGTTTTATTTCGGGAGTAGTTGCTCGAATTTTTCGAATGTCTGTTTTTGTCAACCCTTTAACCAACGTCAGGGCAAGGCTTTCACCCAAAACAGAAAACAAAACAGCTGCTTTCTGCAGTCCTGATAGGCGGATAGTGTCTGCACTCATGATAAATTCCTATTTCTTCTTTTTGTCAGAGGATTCTTTTTTAGGGGGCCCCTCTTTGGGTTTTTCAGCCGGAGCGGGAGGTGCATCGTCCTCCAACCATTCTTGAACAATTCGTGTTGCGGTATTTGGCTGCCCGACACTCATAGAAACCACCGCTTTTCTAATGTCGTTGACCTCACTTTGAAGCACACTGATGTCTTCTTCTTTTGCCTGAGTGATCTTCGGTTTTTCATTTTGCTTTTCAAACGTTTGTACTTCTTGTCCCGAATCTTTTGCTACTGTTTTTTTTTTCTTTTTTGGTTTGCGTCTGGGTGGATACATCCATGGCGGGGGTGGCGGATACGCCTGTTTTGATCGACCGGCGAGTAGTGCAACAACCACTAACAGAAGAATGACAAGCAATGCGCCTAGTAGAAAAAGTATGATTTTCATTGTGTTGGATGATTGCCCATTGCTCCCATTTAACTGGCGATCCAAATCCTCTTGAACTTGTTCTAGTGAACCAAGTCGATCGGTAATTTGAGCGTCTATTTGGGAAATAAGTTGTTCCCGTTGTTGTATTTCCGTTTGGGTTTCCTCAATTTCTTCCGTTGGGAGGTTCTTCTCCAGTGACACGCTTAGCGAATCAATCTGTTGTTTTAGAATGTTTATTTGAATAGAGTCTTGTCTGATAATCCGCTCACGCTCTTGCTTAAAGGCTCTTTCTTTTTCTTCTTGTTCAAATTGTGTAAGCAATGATTGAAGGTATTGTCTGTCTTCAATTCTTCTGCTTTCTTCTTCATCTCGATATCGGTCTAATTCTGTCTGCCAGTTTTCTTGTTCAGTGGATTTGACTATTTTTTCATTTTCCATCGCATCTAATTTTTCCGCAATCACCTTTAACAAGACCTGTTCCGCTGTTTTTTCATCTCTCCGTGTTTTGAAACTTGCCGTCATAATACTCAAAACATCGCCTCTTGCTCGATTAAACCGAGAAGCCATCATCACAATTTGGCGTATGTTTTCTATCATTTCCGGAGCAGCTCCCTCATTTAAAATAAGGCTGATTTCCTGTCGGCTGACCTCAGCAATTGAAGGACGTTTCATAATGGATGTTTTTGAAAGTGAGGGCTCCTTCTTTACTTCAATCTCCACTTCTATGTTTCCGGGTGCTTCTTTTTCCGGAGACGGGGCGGGCGGTGTCTCTTTACTGCGGTCCACTTCTACTTCAAACTCAAAGCCGGGTATAGGCAACCCAACCATGGATGTTTTTGGTGGTGTTAGGGGGCTTGTGTCTATCTCATCGAGATCGATGTTTTCATTTACTACGATAGGCGCTACATCTGTTTTTGTGGTTTTATCTCCGGTGAAAACCGTAACTTGTTCTTCCATCGCATCTGTAATTTTGAGTTCAATACTCACATCAATTACATATTTCGATTCGTCAATTATCTTTGAAAGTGCATCAGAAATGCGATTTCGCAAGTCGTTTTCCACCATCAGTTTTTGTGTAAGATAGCCGGATTCCTGTCCGATTGTCAGGGTATACCCCGTCATTAAGATCCCTATGGTAATCCATTTCATATAAAATCGCTTTTTCATGGTGACTCCTCTTGTCATTTAATTTGTTGCTCCTGCGGGTGCTAAAAAGGTGATTTCGACGCGCCTGTTTCTTGACATTAATTCTTTTGTTGCATTTAATTCTCTGATTAATTTTTCATCAATAAGGCGATCTGTCGGTCTGTCTCTTGGGATATATTTGGAGTACCCCACAGCCTGAAGCCTTGTTGGAGATACACCTAATTTGATTAACTCTCGTGTCACAACCGCAGCCCTTGCGCTGGACAATTCCCAGTTTGACGGATATTTTGCTATAAACTTATCCGAGATTGGCTGATTGTCTGTGTGTCCCTCAATTGCAATTTGGAAAGGTGATTTATTAATAAGCGGTGCTATTTTTTCGAGAATGGGAAAAATCTTTGGTGTGAGCTCGGCTAACCCGGATTTAAAGCTGATGTCAGATTTTATTTCCAAACTAATGCCCTTTTGGTTGGTATTCACTTCAACAGGCGGGTCTCCTGACGTTGGGTCTTTTTCCATCTCTTCAACAATTTTATCCGCTTCCTTTTTCACATCAGCTAAATTCATGGCTTGGTTGTCTACTTTGATTTTTTTTCCAACGGATTTACCCATTGCATCCGCCATTTGCTGAAGTTTCACCGGGTCAATGGTGGACATTGCTGCGACTAACACAAAAAAAGCAAAAAGAAGTGTCATCATATCCGCAAACGTGCCAAACCATCCCGGAAGCCCTTCGTCAACTTGTCGGCGGCCTTTTTCTAAATACTTCTTTTTTTCCTTTGGCGTAATCGCCATACGCTATCCTATTCTTCTCTCTTTCTTTCTTTCGGTGGGATAAAGGCATTGAGTTTTTCCCGAACAATCAGCGGGTGTTTTTTCTGGTGAATTAATCGTGTGGCTTCCACAAACATGGATTGGATGGTGTTTGTAAATGCGATTCGAGAAGAAAGCTTTGCTGACATGGGCAGAAAAAACAAATTAGCAAAGACCGCGCCGTAGAAGGTTGTAATCAAGGCAGCTGACATCCCGACACCAAGCGCTCCCATTCCACCACCGCTTCCAAACCCTGCCAACATAATAACCAAACCGATGAGCGTCCCAATCATTCCCCATGCGGGAGCCATTGTTCCCATTGTTTTGAACAAGTCCGCCTGACTTCGTTCACGTATTTCTCTGTAATCAATGCTTGTGTTCATCACGTCCAATAATTCTTCAACAGAATATCCCGAGGCAACCATTTCAATTCCATCTCGAAAAAAATGATCTTTAATGGAATTTAAATTCTTTTCAAGTTCAATCGTGCCGCCCTTGCGTGCAATTCCGGCAATCTCCACAGCATCTTCAACAGTAGCGCCTAAGGTTCGTTTACTTCCTTTAAACACGGCGCCCATTGCGGAAAACAGCCCTAAAACATCCTGAAGCGGAAAGGCGACTGACACGGACGCGACCATCCCCCCGAATACGATTGCAAAACTTGATGTTGACAAAAACACCCCCATTTCAGCGCCGGCTGAAGATGCGGCAAGAAATATCCCCGCACCAATAGATACCAACCCTAGAATAATACCGACAATCGTTGCAATGTCCATACGTTTACTCCTCAGTAATGCTTGTGGCTTTTAGTCGATTTTCATGCAAGGCTTTCAGAATATTCCTTACGTCGTCATATTCCGGATCAAGTCGCAGTGCAAGGTTCCAGTCAATCGTTGCTCGCTGAATATCGCCCAATTTATAGTAAATAGATCCTCTGCGCGCGTAGGCTAACGCAAGCCCGGGGTTTACATCGATGGCCGCTTCTACTTCTTTTAGCGCCCCCCTATAATCCCCGGAATAAAAATACCGAAGCGATCTGGATAAGTGCCGCATTGCTTCATTTGCTTTTTTCTTCGCAATATTATTATCCATGCGGGTCGTTTTAAGTGCTTCTTCAAGGAATTGTGACTCCTGCTCTTTTGCGGAAAGTTGAGTTATGAGATTCCTCATTTCGTTATTCATCATACTAATTGAATCTTTAATAGTATTCACCGCAAAATCTGCTGCCAGAAGTGTCGAGTCTAGTCCGGAAGGGACTTCCATCGCTGTACCTGTTTCTCCGGTGATATCTGATGGGTCGGGTGAGGGCGCGGAGGCACCACGAAAAAGAGAGCCCGCCTGTCCTTTTTTCGGCACAGACATGTCAATTCCAAGTGTAATGCCCGGATGGCCATTCCAGTATTTGGTATCCCAGTCCGGAAGTTTTTCTATGTGGGTGAACCCAATGTTCAGGCGATAGTCCGAGGTAAGGGGGATGCGGAGTCCCACATTGACGCCTGTACCGTCGAATTCACCCACAAGATCTAAGCCGCCCCAATCTGTAAAGTAGGGGGTTTTAAGAATAAAGCCCAAAAACACGCCCGCACTGATTCCTGTACTGTTTGTTGTGTCTGTTGCAATGGTGGCCGTGTCCGGAGAGGTTGAAGCAAGGCTTCCGGTACCAAAGCCCATAAATGTTTTCATTGCATAGGCGCCAATTTCTTTTTCACTGTTTATAACAGCAAAAAAGGATAATTCATCGGGGTTTAACCTGAGCCCTTCACCTTCAATATTCTGAAAGACAATATCCTGAACCCCAACGGAGATGGAGATATCATGATAGGTGTAAACCCTTTGTTGCAAATGAAATCCGAATTCTACCGGGACTTGCATTTGGGTTTGACCAAGAACTGACAGGGCTGTTGTGTCCGCGCCTGTTACCGCAGAAAAGCCAAGATGAAAGTTTTTCCCCAGTTCTGTATCAAAATACACGCCCTTCGCTGTGTTCATTGGGTTTAGGTTGTGAATTTCCAACCCAAAACCGGCACGGAACAAATAGGGGCTTCGTCCTACACTGCTAAAGGGGATTTTCATCATGTGCCCCGGGCGCGTATAGGCGATTCGTGCAGATCCCCACCCCGCAGTGGCAAGCCCAAAACACAGTACGGCTGCTAAAATCAACTGTTTATGTTTCATGGTGATTAATTCGCTTTCTTCAATTCTTTTTTAGAGGTTTAAGAGCGCTATCATTCATATTCTTCCCAATCGATTGTATATGAATATCCAATAAAGGATCCAAATGAATGGGGAACATAAAGCTCAAAGGTTCCGGTTGCTCCCGGCAGTAGCGTCGCATCTGTGGTAATTCCGGAATCAAAGGTGTGGTAACCACCTCGGATAAATGTGGTTAAGGTTTTGGTCTCTCCGCTCCAGTTTTTCCGAAAAACAAAATCAACTTTAACAAAATCAGACCTTCGTCCGCCTATGTTTTTAATCTGCCCGGTAAAAATGATATTTCCCTGGTTGTCTTTCTTTTCAGTGATATTTCCCATCAACACACAATTTGCAGAAAACTGCCTGCCCGCATCTCTGGCAAGCGGGCTTGGTGATGTGTATTTCGGTTCTGCTAATTTCGGCATTGGGGGCGGGGTATAGCTGTCTCTGATTTGCTCCGGGACATATTCCTGTTGCTCTTCCGTTACAATATTGTCGATAACTCTCACAATGTTTGTTCTTTCAATGATTAAATAACCAACAAGCGTTTCAATTTTAAGGGTTTTATCATCCTGATAAATAATTTTACCAAACACGGTGCTACCGTTTTTCAAAATAATTTCTTTCGAATAAATCGCAAGTGGATTAACCCACATCTTACTCAGTGCTTTCAGGTCTTTTAATTCTGTGTTGAGGTGTTTGATTTCCGCAGCCATTTTCTTTATTTCGAAACTCAGTTCATTCATTAAATAATCTTTGGCAGGCCCTTCTTTTATTTCTCCTGTTTCGATTGTAAATACTTCATCTACCGGGGGCGGGCCTTCCGCAGAAATTGGTTCTTTCGGGACGGTCAACGTTAAGGCAATATCCTTAACATCGGCATCAACAACTGTAACAGGATAAAAAGCCTTGCCCATGTCTCCACCTTTTGCTTCAAGTGTGTAGTCCCCCGGCATTACCTTTTTAAATGTGAAGTTCCCTTTTAGAAGTGGAAGTTTGCTTGTGGTGGTTCGTTGGAGTTCTGCTCGCTCCTCTCCCAGTAACAAAACGGTTATTTTGGCTGTCTTGTCACCGGATGAATTCTTAACAACGCCTTTAATAGAAAAGTCCTCTGCAAAAACAACGGACAAAAAGAATGTAAGAATTGCAATAAGGTAAGTTGTCCTTTTCATGTTCGCCTCTATTTTCATAATATGTACCTCGGATTGATGACACCCGCCCGAATAAAGGACGGATACGGGTTCATATTACCCCAATTTCAGCACGGATGTCAAGATAAAATCGTACTGTTTTTGTAACAATTTATGGCTGGGGTAAACAATGTATGACGCTGGGGGGTGTCTTTTTTACATTGGTTTATCACAGTCTTGCGTACCTGCTCAGTCAATTGGGTATAACAGGGGAACAGGGGAGACAGACCAGACGCTAAACCTTTACGTTTAATTTATTGTGCAACACCCACACGCTTTTCCTTTCGCTTTTTCAAATGCTTCTCTCCCTTCCTTAAACGCAAACCAGGCAATCAACACTGCGCCTGCAGAATCAATTCCGCCGATACCGGTTATTGCGTACCCAAGGCTGGAGACCAGCAAGACAATCGACAGATAAAAACACACCTTTGTGCAATTGGCATCTGAAAGAATGGCGTCGGATTTTAATTCTTTTCCGACCTTGACTTTGTAGTGAATAAGCAGCCACATCGTCAAAAGAGAGATCGTCGAAATCACAATTCCCCAAAAGGTTGTTTTGGGATGATGGTTTTGTAAAATATTCAGCGCGGCGGTAACGAGCAATCCTGCCGTCAGCAAATAAAATACTGTTCCGGTTATTTTTAATGCGGTTTTTTCAAAG
Organism: uncultured bacterium; assembly: GCA_964388155.1. GTDB lineage: Bacteria > Fidelibacterota > Marinisomatia > Marinisomatales > JACNKV01 > JACNKV01. Next base: position 97,603 of record CAYLYH010000003.1, read on the forward strand.
CGATCCGGGTTCTCTGTTTCATTTTGACGAATTCGAAAAATCATGTGCCAAATTCCAATGCCGGAAATAACCTCGACAAATGAATCCACGCCAAATCCAAACAGGGCGAGGGTTTCATCATCCATGCCGAAATACACCGACGCTAACCCTTCCAAAAGATTGTAAAATACGGTGATTTGCGCCAGCACCAGTGCGATTCGAAATAGTGTTTCTTGCCTTTTATTCATGGGTGTTTCCTGTGTAAACTTGCTTTTAACCGGAGGTAAATTAACCTTGAAATCCATTACAAATCGCTTTCATTTCAGCAAAGATGTCAAAGCCGCTCTCGAATTAGGTGAGCCCGTTTTAGCGCTTGAGTCTACCATTATTGCGCACGGAATGCCCTATCCGGACAATTTGGAATTTGCTCGAAACGCCGAGGATGTCGCCCTGAAACAGGGTGTTGTGCCGGCAACTATCGCCATTTTGGACGGCATTGTTCACATTGGGCTTGTAAAAAGTTCACTGGAAACACTCGCTAAGGGGAAAGTTATCGAGAAAGTAGCCGTTCGAGATATTTCGCGGGTGCTTTCCCAAAAACGTTCCGGGGCAACCACCGTCTCCGCAACAATGAAATTGGCGCATCTTTCCGGGATTCCGGTTTTTGCTACGGGCGGTATCGGTGGCGTGCATCGCGGAGCCGAAACAACGCTTGACGTTTCTCAGGACATTAAGGAGTTAAGCCGGACACCGGTTATCGTTATTTCGGCGGGGGCAAAGGCAATTTTGGATATCCCAAAAACGTTGGAGGTGCTTGAAACAAAGGCTGTTCCGGTGTTGGGATATCAAACCGACAACTTTCCGGCGTTTTATTCACGGACGTCCGGCGCTGCTGTTTCAGCTCGGGTTGATTCTCCAACAGAAATCGCAAGGCTGTATCAGTCTCATGTTGAGTTGGGTTTGTGCTCTGGTATTCTTATTGCGAATCCAATCCCAGAAAAAGCGGAAATCCCAAAAATAAAAATGGATAGCTACATCGAAACTACGCTTGATGAATGTTCATCAAAAAACATCTCCGGAAAAGCAGTTACGCCGTTTTTGTTAAAACGGATCGTAGAATTGACTGGCGGACGCAGCTTGGAAGCCAACATCGCCCTGGCGCTGAATAACGTGAAATTGGGCGCCGAGATTGCGGTCTTTTGTCGAAAACTGAAAGCTGAAAGTTGAAGGTCGGGGCGTTTACCACGTGAAATGTGGGACGGAAAAAGGATGAAGGTGTGACGATGAAAAAACCAATTTGGCTGGATTGTGATCCCGGGCACGATGATTGTTTTGCGATATCCCTTGCGGCATATCATCCAAAATTAGACTTGCTGGGCATAAGCACGACAGGGGGAAACCAGGGCGTCGAAAAAACTACCCGCAATGCGCTTACGTGGTTAAACATTATTTACAAACCTGAAATTCCCGTGTATAAGGGCGAGGCCAATCCACTTGTGTTAAAACCTCAAATCTGTGCTGAAATTCACGGAGAATCCGGGCTGGAGCGTTTTTCATCTAGCCAAGAGCATTTATCCGCATCTCTGAAACCACAAAAACAAGATGCGGTTTCGGCGATGTCTGAAAACATTCTTCGGGCTTCTGAGCCGGTTACGCTGATTGGAACCGCCCGATTAACCAATATTGCCCGTATGCTTCAGCGGTATCCTGAGACAAAAAAGAACCTTCGTCAAATTGTCATCATGGGTGGCGCTATCGGCATGGGAAACACGCAGCCTGCCGCAGAATTTAACATTGAGTCTGACCCTCACGCGGCGGAAATTGTGTTCGCGGGTGCCTCTGTAGACTATGGACTTGTGATGATTCCACTTGAGGTAACGCACCGGGTTTTAGTAACGCCCGACATTTTCAAGCGTGTCCGGGCGTTGGGTGAATTTGGTCTTTTGTGTGAAGATTTATTGCTTTTTTTCAAAGGCACCTATAAAACTGTTTTTGGGTTTCCGGATCCGCCGCTGCATGACCCGTGCGCCGTGTTTTATGTTACAAACCCTGAATGTTTTTCTACAAAATTTGTAAACGTGGAAATTGAAACTAAATCTCCGCTCAGCTTAGGACAAACCGTGGTTGATCTCTATTCCAGGGTGCAACGAAAACCCAACGTAACCGTCGGGCTTGATATAAACACGGATATGTTTTGGGAAACCATGTTGGAGAATTTAAGATTGAAGCTTGAATGAATGGAGGTCGGAGGAATGGCGTTATTAAGTGTTGGGCGGATGCTTGTATCTGCTAGAAAGCTGTCATTTTAAGCACGATTTATTGGGAGGGAGATCTTCTTTGTCGGGCCCGGGTCGTGTATCTTCCGCAAAAAACACATTCACATTACCGTCTATTTGTTTTTACTGGACAACTTCATCTTTTTATGCTTACTTTTAACCAAGCCATTTGGCTTAAAGTTATTTGACAGGGTGCAGGTGTACATTTGCGAACCGATTTTATACAATAAAACGCTTCGTGTGTTTTAACCGTGGATACACCTTTTAAAGCGTTGAAAAACATTAAAAAATCAACACAATAAGGTCGTAAATGCGTAACATCCTGAAAATAACAGTGGTAAAATATTTATGTTGAATCCGGTGGTTACCAAGGCCACGCAACGGGTTCCCATGAGCTGTGACTATTGCAGTGCAGGTGAGGTACGTACACAGTTTGTTGTTGTTTTTTTTAATAATTTTCTGACACTGTTTTCAACCACATGAACTCATACCACCAGCATAGCCATCGTCGATTTTCCCTGCTGGACAGACTTGGGGTTGAGGTCCAAACACGACATTATAGTCCCAAAACTGAAAAAACATACAAAAACTGGGTGAAACAGTTTGTGTTATTCCACAATAAAAAACACCCTAAAGAGATGGGCGAAACCGAAGTAAACCGCTTTTTATCTTATTTAGCCACTCAAAAGAATGTTGCCGCATCAACACAAAATCAAGCGTTAAGTGCCATTCTGTTCTTATACAAAAATGTTTTACACAAAGAGCTTGGTGACTTTGGAAACGTTGTCAGGGCAAAACGAAGCAGAAAAATTCCTGTGGTTTTTACAAAAGATGAAGTAAGGGGAATACTAACCAATTTAACCGGAGAAAAACAACTGATGGCTTCACTGTTGTATGGATCCGGGTTGCGATTGACGGAATGCTTACGACTTAGAGTGAAAGATATAGATTTTGATAATAAGCAGATTGTTGTTCGTGACGGAAAAGGTGAAAAAGACAGAGTAACTTTACTTTCTGAAAAAATTATCCCGCATTTGAACAAGCATATCAATAAAGTAAAAAAAGTCCACAAAGCAGATTCTATTAAAGATGTTGGTACAACAAACATTCCGTATGCACTGGAAAGAAAATACCCAAACATTGCCAAAGAATGGTATTGGTGCTATGTATTTCCATCTACAAAAACTGTGGTTGATAAAAACACTGGTGAAGTAAAACGACATCATCTCAACGAATCTGTACTTCAACGAGCTGTTAAAAAGGCAATTAAATTAGCTAAGGTTGAAAAGCATGGTGGTTGTCATACTTTTAGACATAGTTTTGCCACACACTTATTAGAGAACGGTTATGATATTCGAACCATTCAAGATTTACTGGGACATAAAAATTTACAAACCACAATGATTTATACCCATGTGATGAATAAAGGACCATTGGGAGTTAAAAGCCCGGGAGATACTTTATGAGAAAATTTTCAAATATGGTTATACAGCTATTTGCGCAGTATAACCATATTGAAAAAGAGAGTCATTATTGGCGTAACCCCAGTAATGACTATAAGTTAGAAGAAAATAATAAAATATGTATATACTGCAATTTA
>CAYLYH010000004.1:0-99227 GCA_964388155.1 uncultured bacterium
ATATAGGAAATCCTTGTGAACAATGTCGTCATACTGATGAATAATTCAAGTTAAAAAAAAGTATTTTTAGTCTTTTTTTTTCTTCCTGCCCGCCACCAACGAGTAAGTAGGGCAGGCGCGCGTGAATCTTTGCGACCTTCGCGACTGATATCAGGTTATAAGTTTTTCTTTCGTTTTCTCATCGTGTTTAACAGTGACCACGCAGCTTTCGGAACTTTCTCCAAATCATTGAATTCCCCGGCTCCTTTTAACCACTCACCTCCATCGATTGTCACCACTTCGCCATTGATATACCCGGCATAGTCGCTGACTAAAAACGCTGCAAGATTCGCCAATTCTTCATGTTCTCCAAACCGCTTAAGCGGAATGCGTTTCTTCATCTTTTTTTCGAACCCCAGTCCCGGTGGAGCCAATCTGCTCCATGCACCTTCCGTTGGGAACGGTCCCGGTGCAATTGCAACGGATCGAATTCCATGTTTTGCCCATTCTACTGCCAACGATCGGGTAAGCGCTAAAACGCCCGCTTTTGCCGCTGCAGACGGGACGACATACCCACTACCGGTCCACGCATACGTTGTAACGATATTCAGGATTGTTCCCTGGCTGGCTTTCCGCATTACTTTTCCAACTGCTTGAGTCATATTGAACGTTCCGTTTAGGACGATATCCACAATGACTTTAAATGCTCCCTCGGATAAATCTTCTGTCGGAGAAATAAAATTCCCTGCGGCATTATTTACCAAGATATCGATAGTACCGAATGCTTCTAACGATTTAGCAATCACCTCTTTTATCTCTCGGGGTTTTCTGACGTCACAAGCAACCGGAAGTACAATCGCACCGGTTTTTCGTAACTCATCAGCCGCACTATCAAGCACATCCTGTTTCCGGCTGGAGATAACAAGATTAGCACCCAACTCACCAAACCGTGCGCACATAGATTTCCCTAAACCTGTCCCGCCACCGGTAACAAGAATGGTTTTCCCGTTTAACAAATCTGATTGAAACATAAAGTTCTCCTAAACTATTTGGTGGAATTTACGGAAAAAGTGTGAAAGTGTTCGTGTGTTAATGTACCTGCCCGCCGGTTTTTTGGCGGGTTAGAGTGCTGGCGTGTTCAAGTAGCTAGGTGCTTCCACAGTGAAATATACTTCGCATTTCTCGTGGTAAACGCTACGACATTTTCTCCCGCAAAACGCCCGGGATGTAAACACAAGCACACGGGGTTTCTCTGCATGCGCTAAGGCTTCCTGTCCGGCAGGCGGGCGGCAGGCAAACATTTCGCTATGACATTTACCTTTTTCCGCTTTCCATGATTTACCTTCTTGCCCCAAGATTAAATCAGCAGTAAATTTCCTTAGGTATTCTTCAGAAATTCCAACTTAGAGGTTCTTCGATGCCAAAAAATAAATCAAAATCCACTAAAAAAATATTTGTCCTGGATACTAACGTCCTCTTGCATGATTCCGCTTCTTTTCTGCACTTTGACGAACATGATATCGCTATCCCAATTACCGTACTCGAAGAGTTGGATAATTTCAAACGCGGACATGAGTTGATAAATTTTCACGCCAGAGATTTTCTGCGTACTTTGGACAGTATTACCGGTGATGTTCTTTTCGAAGATGGTGTCTCTCTTGATAAGGATCACGGAAAAATTCGAGTGGTCGTCGACAATACGTGGGACGAGGAACTTGTCTCTGTTTTCAGCGAGGATACGCCGGACAACCGCATCCTAAACAATGCATTTTGTCTATCAAAAGCAACCCCTGATAAAACAGTAATCCTCGTCTCAAAAGATACAAATCTGCGGATGAAAGCAAAATCACTTGGGCTTTTCGCACAGGATTATACCACCGATAAAATCGAAAGTGTAGATAAACTTTACACGGGAATTCGTCTATTTGAGAACGTGGCCGAATCGACGATAGATACGCTTCACACAGAGCCGTTTCAAATTGAAGCTGATCTGGTAAAAGAAGATATCCAGCCAGACCCGAATGAGAATTTCATTCTGAGAAATGGGCAAAAATCGGTATTGGCAACGTATGATGCATTTGATAATTATTACGTCCGAGTGAACAAAGAGCCTGCATACGGAATTACACCAAGAAATGCGGAACAGTCCTTTGCATTAAAGGCATTAACGAACCCGCGTATTCAGTTGGTGACTTTATCAGGAAAAGCAGGCACAGGAAAAACATTACTCGCACTTGCCGGTGCATTAGAAAGCCGCTCAATGTATCGCCAAATATTTTTGGCACGACCTATCGTCCCCCTTAGCAATCGGGATATCGGATATCTTCCGGGTGATATCAAATCTAAAATCGATCCGTATATGCAACCACTTTATGACAATCTTTCTGTCATAAAACATCAATTCCGTGAAGAAGATAATCGGTTTCAAAAAATCAATGATATGCAAGAATCCGACAAACTGTTGATCACGCCGTTAGCTTATATCCGCGGTCGTAGTTTTCAGAAAGTGTTTTTCATCGTAGATGAGGCTCAAAACTTAACCCCACATGAAATCAAAACGATTATCACCCGAGCCGGAGAAGGCACTAAAATCGTGTTCACAGGCGATATTTATCAAATTGACCAACCCTATCTTGATACATTATCCAATGGGCTCTCTTACATGATTAACCGCATGCGCGGTCAAAAAGTTTTTGCTCATGTAACACTTGAGAAAGGAGAACGGTCTCCATTGGCGGAACTTGCAAGTGACTTACTGTAACCAAAACAATCACCCCTGTAGAAATAGTTCCACATTTCACCGGGTAAACAATAACAATTAACCAATCACCTAACATTATGTCTGAATCCATAAATCATACACACGACAATCTTACTTTCAATTATCCGCTGGATTTCCACGGAAGAGAGACATTGAACAAACTGGCTTTTTGGAGCAAATTTGTCGGGATTGTTAATATCCTCATGGGGATACTTTACTCCCTGACGATTTTCATCGGCTCCATTCCAACTGTGATTATCGGTGTATTTTATATCCTCATCGGGACTCGACTAAACTCAGCTTCCGCGCACTTGCGATACAGCTTGCATCACGAAACATCAGAGGGGTTTATTTCCGCAATCGATAAATTTCGTTCTTCCATGCTTCTGAATGGCATATTGTTCATTATCACCATCGTAATTTTCGCCATAATACTCTTTCTCATTCTGGTATTCGGAAATATTTTTAAAGATATTATTTTAGAAGCTACCGGCGATTTTAGTTGAAAGTTTGTAAAGTTGAAAGTTTGTAAAGCAGAGGGAGCTCCCGTGTTTTTGACGGAGTTTTGTGCGGGGTTTTTTACGGGGCATCCCGCGTGTTTTACGGAGAAATAATCAAGTTACTCCAGGATTTCTTTGGTAAGTTGATCTACTTTTTCTTCTGCTTTTTTCTCAACGGTTTTTTTGATCCATTCCGTGCCTTTATCCACCGATTCCTGTGCTGATTTTTTCACATCTTCAAATGTGTCAGGCATGTTCTGCCCTGTCCACATCATGTATGCAATATACAGCACAAATATGGCGGCAACTAAAAGGACGAGTTTTATCAGCCTTTTTATGGCTCCGATAATAATGATTAAAGACAGCACAACCGCAATAACCAAATATATTGGGTTAGATGTCAATGTGTTTATGATTTGTTCCATGATATTTTCTTAAGGATGTTTGTATTTCTTTTTTGCTCGGTTAACTAAACCACTTTTCTCTTCATACTCTTTTATAAGTTCCATTACTCTCCGGTCATCCGGCATATCTAACGTCATCGCTTCCAGCCAACCGGACTTCGATTGAATCTTCCCGCGCGCGTTGAACAATAATTTGACAACGCCCATATAATAGCCGCCTTTCCCCGCTTGTGTTATCAGCGCACCATTCATTTCCTCCGGCTGCATGATGGTTGTCTGACTATGACTCCCAATGATGACATCCACACCTAAAAGTTTTTCTGCTAATTTCTTATCACCATCAAATCCTTGGTGCGTCAGCAAAATTATTGCATCCGTCTCTTTTTTTAGATCGTTTATCATCGGCTGAATCACAGATACCGGCTCTTGAATTGACATCGCTTTCTTCACTTCATTCGGATAATACCGGAATGCGTTTTCGCTCAACAGTCCAAGGATGGCAATCTTCCTCCCGCCACGTTTGATGACTTTTTTCGTCAATACTCCCGGTAGCCAATCGGATGAATAATTCGACAGCACAATATCTGCCCCGGTGTTTCGCAAAAGCGTTTCCTGATAAATTTGTCCGCGGGTCAATTCCTGATCCCCGGGTAAAATCGCATCGTATGGAATCATCTTGTACGCTTCAGCAACTAAGCTGTCTTTCAGCGGTCGGTAAACCGGAGAGAATATATCTCCGGCGTCAACAATGATGGTGTTCGGATGTGCGTGAAGGAAGGATTGTACAAACTCAACGCGTTTTTCAAGAGAGCCCAGCGGATGATCAGGGCAGTAACAATTCTCAAGCGCACCGTTTGTATTGTTTGAATGAAGGATGTAAATCGCTTCATTATCGGAGATTCCGATACCGGTCATCATAAAAACAAGTGCGATGTTTATAAATAGTGTCTTCATACGCCTACCGGAAAATGGACTAATTTTTGGGTAGATTTCAAGGAATATTTTTAATACATCAAATCAAATATTTCTCTTAAATTTCCACTCGGTTTTTGAAAGAAAACCAATCCATTGCCACTGTAGCTCAGTCTGGTAGAGCAGTTCATTCGTAATGAACGGGTCAGGGGTTCGAGTCCCTTCAGTGGCTCATTTTTATTTTGTATCTATACATCCACTCTAGAAAGGGGTTCCTGCCCGACCGGCAGGCGGGAAAACCCCAAATTTGTTAGTTTTTTCCACAACCCCCGTCCTACCAATCGGAATGGATTCATCTGTACAACATTTATAGTGTTTTGCTCAATCCCGCTTTAAAACTTTTCCACACCCAGCAGTTCAACATCAAAAATCAAGGTGGCATTCGGCGGTATGACTCCTCCTGCGCCTTGTGCTCCGTAGCCAAGTTCCGGCGGAATGGTTAAAGTCCGTGTACCGCCGATTTTCATTCCGGCAAATCCTTCATCCCAGCCTTTAATGACCATTCCGACACCTAATGTAAATACGAAAGGCTCGCGACCTGGGTTTTTCGATGAATCAAACACCGTTCCGTCTTCTAATTTTCCTGTATAATGCACGGTGATTTTATCCATTTTTTCAGCTAAGTCGCCTTCGCCAATCTTATGGTCTACCAGTTTCAATCCGTTTTCCAACACGACCTCCTTTGACTGTGTACAGCCGTTCATTGTTAAGAGTATTACTCCTGTTGTTATCATTAATTTCCATATCATGTTCGTCATAATATCTCCATATTTCAATGTGAAATTACGAAAGAAAAATTTAGAAGAAAGTTGAAAATCGTAAAAACTAAACTTTGCGGAAGTTTTTGTAATGTCCCCGAAAATATGTTCTAATTTCTCATGTATTTATGTATTGAAACATTAACTTTCGCAAAGATCATGATTATGCTGAATGGTAGTAGTTGAAAGTAGAAAGTAGTGTAAAGAATGTTTTAACCTCCGTGCTCCAAGCTCTAAGCTAATAAAGTAGTGAGTCGAAAGCAGTAGCAGTTGGCAGGAGCAATAAACCCGCCAAAATGACCGGCAGGCCGGCAATCGAACACTTGAACACACTAACACTTTAACATTCCCCTACTACCGACAATTCATCTTTGTTTAATACCGCAGGCTCAATAAATTGAAGCATGACAAGAGAGACAGAATCTTTATTTAACCGGCATTTGCCACCGCTCGCGGACAGAGTACGCCCAAAAACGATCGATGAATTCATCGGGCAATCGCACCTAATTGATAAGGGAAGAATCCTATCACTCATCAACAAAAATAAGCAGCTGTTCTCCATGCTATTTTGGGGTCCGCCCGGAACAGGAAAAACCACATTAGCCCGTATCATCGCCGGATCTGCAGATGCAGAAATCCATGAACTTTCAGCAGTCTCCAGCGGCGTAAAGGATTTACGAAAAATCATCGCTATGGGTCAGGCAAATCGCAATTCCGGTAAAATGACCATTCTGTTTATCGACGAAATTCACCGGTTCAGTAAATCCCAGCAGGATGCACTCCTTCATGCCGTGGAAGAAGGAATCGTTACGTTGATCGGTGCCACTACAGAAAATCCGTCGTTTGAAGTGATAAGTCCACTTCTTTCACGATGCCGTGTACTGACGTTAAAACCTCTATCATCGCAAGCACTTTCTACGATTCTAACTCATGCGTTTGAAACGGATATACTTCTTCAAAAAGGGGATATCCAATTAGATGAGAAGAACCGACAGAGATTAATCCTATCTGCGGGCGGGGATGCCCGAAAAATGCTAAATGCACTGGACGTTTCTATCTCCCTTGCCGGACAAAAAGGAGTCATTACCGAAGATATATTATCTGAGGCACTTCAAAGTCGAACGCAGATTTACGATAAAACCGGAGATTACCACTACGATACGATTAGCGCATTTATCAAATCTGTTCGCGGGAGCGACCCGGATGCGGCGGTGTATTGGCTTGCCGTGATGCTCGAAGGCGGAGAAAAACCCGAGTTTGTGGCACGTCGTTTGATTATCTTAGCTTCTGAAGATATCGGAAATGCTGACCCGATGGGGCTATCCGTCGCTGTCTCCGGTTTTCAGGCTGTGCACATGATTGGCATGCCCGAAGCAGCAATTATCCTTTCTCAAATCACGACCTATCTGGCAAGTGCACCAAAATCAAATGCCTCCTATACCGCCATAAACACTGCACTTGCGAAAGTAAAAAATGAAGGAACTCCGGGCGTACCTCTGCATTTACGAAATGCACCAACCAACTTAATGAAATCAATGGATTACGGAAAAAACTACGATTATCCGCACAAACATCCTGACCATTTTGTCGATGCAAATTATTTCCCGGATGGAAACAAAAGCATGTTCTACAAACCCACGAATATCGGTTACGAAAAATTTATCCTAAAACGCCTGAAAACCTGCTGGCCGGAAAGGTATTAAACAGGTAAATGGGTAGATGAATAGATGTGTAAACGGGGAGACAAGTAAATGCAAATCCAACTTATAAATCACTACTCACCAATAACTACTCACCAACCCATGAACTCACTAATTCATTCATAAATTTTGGCACAGAAAATACAACTATCTTTTGGCTTTAAGCTTTTAGCTTTAAGCTTTATAACTTTACTCTTTGCTGACGATCGTCTGCATCTGAAACGCGCGGATAAGCTGGAGAATATCACACAAAACGGTCAATCCGTACAAATTTTAACCGGAGATGTTGTATTTGCAAAAAAAGGCATGACCATTTCTTCTCATCGAGCGGAGTATCACGAGTCATCAGATCAAGGATGGATGACCGGTGATGTCTCCGTGCACAATGACAAGATGACACTCACCTGTGATTCTTTACATTTTGATTCAAAAATTGACCTTTTCAAAGCGTTTCAATCCACACATATTTGGGATGCGGATTATGACCTCATTGCGGATTCACTCTATTATTTTTCTGAGCTGGATAGCGGAGATGCACTTAGCAATACACGTCTTACGCAAGTTGACCAAGTAATTACAGCGGATAAAATTTCTTATGTAAAACCGGACGATAGCGATGCTGTTTCGTACTCCGCATCGGGGAATGTAACCATCAAAGAAGAAGAGAGAACTGCTACGTGCGGTTATGCCAGTTACGACCACGACAATGAAACAACACGGCTGAGTATTCAACCGAAAGTTATTGAGAACAGCCGGACAATCTCAGGAAGCGAAATTATTCTTCAGTACCGTGATGAGGAACTCCAAAATATGGATATTCCTTCTAACGCGCATGCCGTCTCAACAATATCCGGCTGGCGGGAATCGGCACATTCAGGCACGGACTCTGTGTCACAAAAACATCCTGTCAATTACGAAAACCGAATGAGCGGAAAACACCTTTTCGGCATTTTTACCGATGGACGTTTAGACTCCATGCGACTGGAAGGAATGGCAACAACCCTTTATCATATCTTTGAAGATTCTCTCTATCAAGGCGTAAACAATGCCTCGGGAGACACAATCTCCCTACAATTTACTGACGACGATTTGAACCGGATCGTGGTCATCGGTGGTAGCCGTGGAACCTACACACCTGACACCACCAGTGGGGATATGAATTCCCCCGTTTCGTACGAATCAAAAATCATTGATTATCGCGTCCCGGAGGAGATTACAGATTTGCATCAAAATGCGAAACTTCATTACGAGGATATGGACCTCCTTGCCGGTTATGTGAATATTGATTGGACAACCAATCTACTGCACGCATTTCCAACAACACCCGGAGATTCAACGACTAAAGAGTTTCGTCCGTCTTTGCTGGAAACCGGGCGAGAGCCTATGGATGGCGATTCGATGACATATAATCTGATTACACGCCACGGTCGTGTAATCAAAGGAGCAACAAAAGCCGACGATGGATTTTATTACGGTGAAGAAATCCGCAATGAAGATAAGTCTTCTATCTATGTTCAAAACAGTATTTATACAACCTGCGATTTGGAGATTCCACATTTCCATTTCGACAGCGATAAAATGAAAATGATTCAACACGATAAAGTCATTGCCAAACCTCTTGTGCTTTATATCGGAGGCATTCCAATTATGGGATTGCCGTTTGCCATCTTTCCGCATAAAGGCGGTGCGCGTCACTCCGGTTGGATTATGCCATCGTACGGAGAGTCTCGAACCCGCGGGCAGTTTATCGACGGGTTGGGGTATTACTGGGCGGCAAGTCCTTACTGGGATACAAGGTTTTTACTAAACTTTGCCGATAAACAAGGCATGACGTTTAAGGCCTTAAATCGTTATAAAAAACGATATAAATACAGTGGGAGTTTGCATTTAGAAACCCGGCAATTCTTAACTGGTGAGGAGAGAGACATCATTGGAATTAGAGATAGTAGAAAAACCGATTATGTGCTAAAGTGGAATCATAATCAGGTCATGCGGCGAAATCAATCTTTTCGTGTAAATGCCAGCTATTACAGCAACGGGGAGTACAATCGCGAAACCGGTTTGGATTCCCAAAAACGTCTGAAACAACAGGCGGTGTCGAACGCAACCTATTCAAAAAATTGGCGTAAATCAAACAATTCCCTGAGTGTCAATTTATCAGTTAAACAAGATCTGATGGCAAATTCACGGATAGACTCCACTTCAGTGTTTTTTCAGCCACCCTCATCGGTATCGGCACGCATTACACATATAACGTCTACATTCCCAAAATTATCTTTCCGCCACGGGACGAGTACCCTCTTCCCGACGAAACGTTCCGATATCCACTGGTATAATACTCTCAAATGGAGTTATTCTTCGACGTTTACGAATCAAGTACAAACGTGGTACGAGGCAGAGGAGGTCAACCCAAACGATAGCACAACTGTTTTTCGATGGCAATTGGATGAAAACGGAGATGGAATTTCTCAATCAGAGCGAAATAACTCTATGGATCACAGTTTTTCGTTGAATGCATCGCAGAAAATCTTTAAGTATATTTCTTTAGTTCCCAGTTTATCCGTTCAGTCCAAATGGATTGAATCGTCCATCGCAGCAGCAGTGGATGATTCCGGGGATGTCTATTTATACGAGAAGCCCGGGTTTGCCGCAAAAACTACCGGCAGATTCAGCCTGAACTCCAAAACAAATATTTATGGATTAATTCCGGTAAATATCGCCGGACTTAAAGCGATACGCCATGTTATTTCTCCCTCCATCGGATACTCGTACACCCCTGATTTTTCCAAACCCCTATTTGGCGTTGATCTCGGATATTATCAGACGTTTCAGGATACAACATGGGATCGATTCAAAGGCACGGCTGCAGGGTCAACACCAAGTAGCGAGCGCCAATCCATGACGATGTCAATGAGTAATGTATTTAAAGCAAAAATAAGGACGAACTCAGGGGAAGAAAAAAAGGTAGATTTACTTAGCTGGAATATGTCTTCCTCATATAATTTCGCAGCGGATGAGTTTCGGCTGGCAAATCTGTCTTCAACTGTCCGAACAAAAATTGCCAAAATTCTTAGTCTTGACTTATCTATGTCTCACGATTTTTATGCATTTAAAGATGGTACACGCTCACCTGAGTTCAATCGTCTCGACAGCGGATTACTCTTCCCTCGGTTGACACGTATGAGTTTTTCCACGGGATTTAGTTTTTCGGGGAAAAATCTTATAGGGGCATCCGAAGAAACCGCTGCAGATACAGTCGGAACAACTGAAGAAGAACCAACTTATCAAACCAGAACTTCATTTTTAGATGAATTGAAGAAACCAGTTGAAGGCGGGAAATTATGGTCAACTCGTTTAAGTGTCCGATACTCGCTTCAAAACTCAAACCCGCTGAATCCGACAAAAACATTTTGGTTAAACACAAACTCCTCCGTTCAGCTCACCGAAAACTGGAAGTTAAAATATAACACACGATTTGACTTGATTGAGCGTAATTTGGTCAACCATTCCGTCTCACTCTATCGTGATCTCCACTGCTGGGAGCTCTCATTAAACTGGACACCAAACGGTTACGGACAAGGTGTATATTTGAAAATCAATGTCAAGTCTCCAACCTTAAGTGATTTGAAATTGGAGCAGCGCGGTGGAATCTTCCAAAGCCGCTCTTGGTAAAATGGTTAGAGTGTTAGGGTGTTAAAGTGTTCGAGTACCCACCCGTCGGGTTTTTGGCGGGTTAAACCCACACCCTGAGTTAAGGCTTCAACCTTTTTTAAAAATGGAGAAAAAGTGCAGTTTAATTTTAAATCACAAAGGCCCCGATAGCCGGTTTTTCCGTCTTACAAAATATTTTTATTTTTTGGTTCATTCTATCTTTTGAAAGTTAGAAATTCTATGAATGAAATTAAGGAGAAAATCATGATCTGTCCGGAATGTCTGGTTGAATATGTGAAAGGTACAGAAGTCTGCGCTGATTGTAAGGTGTCACTTGTGGACGCTGAGCCATTGGAAATTCCTCTGCAAAAAATAACGTGGGTCAAACTTGATCCGGTACCGGGACAAGTATATGCAGAAATGGTCGCAGAGGTTTTGAGTAAAAAGAACATCCCGAATTATATCAAAGCAGATTGGGCAGAATCAGCCTTCAGCATCTCTGCTGCAAATCTTGCCGGGAGTAAAGTTGTAATCTATGTCCCGGAAATCCATCAAGCTGAAGCGGAAGCTATTCTGAAAGAGCTTTTAGGATAAACCATGAGTCCGTCCATCCGTTCAATAAAAGGAACCGCCGATATCCTTCCTGATGCATCCAAGCAATGGCAAGCATTGGAAGAAAAACTTCATTCATTTATGACGATACACGGCTATAAAGAAATCCGGACACCGGCATTTGAGCACACCAATCTTTTTGCCCGCGGTGTGGGTGAAGATACAGACATCGTTTCGAAGGAAATGTACAGCTGGGTTGACCAGGGAGGGACGGCTCTCACACTAAAGCCTGAGCTTACTGCCCCAGTGGTTCGTGCGTTTATTCAGCACAATTTGAACAAAATATCCCCCGTTACAAAACTGTATTACATGGATGCTCTCTTTCGTCGCGAACGTCCGCAAAAAGGACGGTTGCGTCAATTTCATCAGTTTGGTGTGGAGGCATTTGGGTCCCCTCATCCGGAACAGGATGCAGAAGTTATCGCTATTGCGTGGTCGTTTTTTCAATCACTCGGCATCCGTGAAATGGTACTGAATTTGAACAGTATCGGGTCATCCGAATGTCGTGAAAACTACCGCTCTGCCTTGCAGAATTTTCTACGTCCTCATTTAGGTGAACTTTCTGAAACGAGTCAGCAGCGATTCGATACGAATCCTCTTCGCATTTTAGATACAAAAGCCCCCCATGAAATTGAGATTCTAAAAAACGCTCCTTTGATTTCGGAATTTCTCACATCTGAAGATGCAAATCACTTTCGTGAAGTAAAAGCCAATCTTGAAACTTTACAAATTCCGTATACTTTAAACAACCGTATGGTGCGCGGATTGGATTATTACACACGCACGACATTTGAAATAACATCCGGAGCTCTTGGTGCACAAGATGCACTCTGTGGAGGCGGGCGATATGATAATCTTGTAGAAACGCTTGGTGGGAAACCTACACCCGCCATTGGATTTGCAGCCGGCGTTGAGCGATTATTACTCATCCTTGAATCCGAATTAATCAGGGAAAATGATTCTGTCCATGTGTACACGGTTTGTTTAGGAGACGCACCACGATCATACATTATGGAGATCACCCATAAACTTAGAAAGATGGGGATTTCCGTCGGTACGGATATGCTTCGCCGCAGCATGAAAGCACAAATGAGAGAGGCAAACAAACTGAATGCGACACTAGCCATTATCGTTGGAGAAACAGAACTTGAAAACCAAACCGTTGTCGTCAAAGAATTGAAAAAAGGGACACAAATTGAAATCCCAATGGAAAAACTGGAGGAAGCAGTAAAGAGTTGAAAGTAGAAAGTTCATAAAGTGAAAAGTAAAACAACCAATTGGTGTATAAATATTAACCGCCGCCAGCGCCAAGACTACGATTATCAAAAGGTTAAGGCGAGACTCAGCACCTTAACCCACCTAAGGCGGGCAGTCACTCTAACACTTTAACACATTAACACTTAGACACTTAAACCCGCCCAACAAACCGGCATACAGGCACGCAAAAACATGAAATCACTATTAATTGTAGAATCACCGTCAAAAGCAAAGACGATATCAAAATACATTGGTGGGGACTATGAAGTCGTTGCCTGTGTCGGACATGTCAAAGACCTTCCTAAAAAGGATTTGGGCATTGATATAGAGAACGATTTTAACATGACCCTCCAGGTTCTCCCGGATCGTAAATCATTCATCAGGGAGTTAAAATCAAAAGCCAAAAAGGCGAATGAGGTCATCATAGCGACTGACCCTGATCGAGAAGGAGAAGCCATTGCAGATCATTTGGCAAGTGAAATTCCGAAGACAAAATTGAAGAGAGTTCAGTTCACTGAGATTACAAAACAAGGGGTCCTTGACGGAATGAATCATCCTTATTCCATTGATGACAACATGGTTTCTGCACAAAAAACACGAAGAATCATTGACCGGCTTGTGGGGTATAAAATTTCACCGCTACTTTGGAATACACTCCAAAAAAATATGAAGTTTGTAAAAATTGCATTATCCGCGGGAAGAGTTCAATCCGCGGCAGTAAAAATTATTGTGGACAGAGATCGGGAACGAGCGATTTTTAAACATGCCAAATACTTTGATTTAGCTGCTTCATTAGCCACACAAACCCATGAGACGTTTCAATCACGGCTATTTACACTTGACGGTGAAAAATTGGCACGTGGCAGTGACTTCGACAAAACCACCGGTGAGTTAAAAACATCCAATCGTGTTTTACTCAACAAAAAAGATGCAGATGCTCTAGCAGAAAAACTCCTGAAAGGAGATTGGGCGGTCAGCAACATCGAAGAAAAGCCCCAAATATCCCGTCCACGCCCGCCGTTCACAACGAGTACTTTACAGCAGGAAGCCGGAAGAAAACTTCGGTACCCTGCAAAAAAGACCATGCGGATGGCACAGCAGCTTTACGAAGCCGGCTACATCACGTACATGAGAACGGACTCCACGCACTTATCCGCCGAGGCACTTAACGCCGCCCGCACGGATATACAGAATTTATACGGTGATAAATACCTCCCGAAAAAACCGAATTTTTATGCGACAAAAGTAAAAAATGCACAAGAGGCACACGAAGCCATCCGCCCGGCAGGGACGCGATTCACTCCAATGGAAACCGTAAGTGCATCGCTTGGCAAAGATGCCGCTCGTCTCTACGATTTAATTTGGAAACGCACGATGGCGTCTCAGATGCTGCCGGCAAAATTGATGCAAACCATCGTCTTTGTTACAAACCAAAATTCTGTGTTTAGATCTCGTGGAAAGGTCATTCTTTTCCCCGGATATATGCGGGCTTATGTTGAAGGAACGGATGATCCAAGTGCTAAGTTGGCATCGGCTGAAGTGATGCTCCCTGCGTTAAAACAGCAAGATGAATTGTCCTGCAAATCGTTAGATGTTGCCGAACATCAAACAAAACCACCCGCTCGTTTTACCGAAGCATCCCTCGTGAAAGAACTCGAAGCGCAAGGGATTGGGCGACCGTCAACCTATGCGTCCATTATCGATACAATTCAATACAGAGATTATGTAAAAGTGACGAAGGGAAAACTAGTTCCAACCTATATTGCCGTTGCGGTAACTCAATTACTCGAAAATCATTTTGCAACGTTGGTTGATGCCAAATTTACCGCGAAGATGGAAGACAATCTCGACGACATTTCTCGTGGAGAATTAAAAGCCCTTCCCTTTATGAATTCCTTTTATTTTGGATCAAAAAAACAATCCGGGCTTGACAAAATGCTCAATGAAGAAATCGACATCAGTAAAGCGTGTACGATCCCGACCTATGATACATCTGTTGACGGACGTGTAGGGCGATTTGGGCCTTACTTGCGGAAAGATGATAAAACGGCGGCAATTCCAATGAGTGTCGCACCGGGGGATTTAACACCTGAGAAAATTCAAGAGCTGTTAAATAAACCCGATCAAAAAGACGCATCTCTGGGGACAGACCAAGCAACAGGTGAACCCATCTATTTAAAAGAAGGTCCATACGGATACTATGTTCAACTTGGCGAAGGGAAAAAACGAAAATCGTTAACCAAAGGAACATCACCTGAAGATGTAACATTAGAGATGGCGGTTTCACTCCTGTCACTGCCAAAAACATTAGGAAAACATCCTGAATCAGGGGAGGATGTAATGGCCGATCTTGGGCGGTATGGCCCCTATGTCAAATGCGGAAAGACGAATGCAAAACTTCTTCCGCCCTTGACACCCATCACCGTTACGTTGGATGACGCGCTTGGCGCTCTTGCGAAACGACGTCAAGGCTCTGTTGAACTTAAATCCGTTGGAGAACACCCGAAAACCGGAGAAGCTATCGTGATAAAAGAAGGACGATACGGTCCTTATGCCACGGACGGAAAAGTAAATGCTTCCATCCCAAAGGGATCTGATCCTCAAACCATCACATTAGAAGAAGTGGTTGAGCTCATCGATAAACGACGAGCAAACCCTCCTAAAAAACGACGCAGAAAAAAGAAGTAATACTTTCTCCACTGCACATAAACCCTAAAACAACATCATGAATTTAAAATCAATTGAAAACATTGTGTCGCTCAGTAAGCGACGCGGCTTTATCTTTCAGAGTTCAGAAATTTACGGAGGATTAGGCTCCACCTGGGATTACGGTCCGTTGGGTGTCGAGATGAAGCGGAAAATAAAAAATCATTGGTGGCACGAGATGGTAACATCCCGTGATAATATTGTCGGCATGGATGCAGCAATCCTCATGCACCCGAATGTCTGGGAGGCAAGCGGACATGTATCTAACTTCCACGACCCCATGGTTGATTGCAAAAACTGTAAAGCCAGATATCGCGCAGATCATGTGAATCTTGATAAACCCTGTACACGATGCGGAATCAAAGATTGGACAGAACCGCGTCAGTTCAATCTCATGTTCAAAACTTCCATCGGACCGGTGGTTGACTCAGGGGAAATTGCGTACTTACGACCTGAAACCGCTCAAGGTATTTTCGTCAACTGGGCAAATGTTCAAACCACGTCCAGACAAAAACTCCCGTTCGGAATTGCTCAATTAGGAAAAGCCTTCCGCAATGAAATTACGACCGGAAATTTCCTCTTTCGCACACGAGAATTTGAACAAATGGAAATGGAATTTTTCGTCCACCCGGACGACACCGGAAAATGGCTGAAGTATTGGAGTGATGAACGATTGAATTGGTTCAAAAGTCTTGGGGTTTCGTCTGATAAACTTCGTCTCCGCCCTCACGGCGATGATGAATTAGCGCATTATTCTTCCGCATGCTACGATATAGAATATGAATTCCCGTTTGGGTGGTCTGAGTTAGAAGGCATCGCCGACCGTGGCACATTTGACCTTGACCAACATAATGAGCACAGTGGCAAAAAGCAGCAATATTTTGACCCACAAACGAATAGTCGATACGTCCCGGCTGTGGTAGAAGCTTCTGCCGGTGTCGACCGTGCTTTTCTCACATGTTTAGTGGATGCGTACACAGAAGAAGAAGTCCGCGGAGAAAAACGTACTGTGCTTAAATTATCTCCAAAAATTGCACCTATCACCTGTGCTGTATTCCCATTAGTCAAAAAAAACGGGCAACCGGAGAAAGCTCAGGAAATTGTAAAAGACATTCGTAAAGAATTCAGTGCCTTCTTTGATTTAGGTGGCTCTATCGGTAAACGGTATCGCAGACAAGATGAAGCAGGGACGCCCTTTGGGGTTACGGTCGATCATGAAACAATGGAGGACGGTACGGTGACCCTGCGCGATCGTGATACGATGGAACAAATTCGCATCCCGGCGGAATCTGTAGTAAACGTTTTACGTGAGAAAATTGGGTCGTAATGCTTGTGTTAAAAAATTAGGTGTTTGTAAATTTTTTTTTAATTATTTTAACTTTCTGACTTTCAGCTATCTGATTTTCTGATTAGACATTCTAACAATTTTTCAAAGGAATAATCATGCTACTTAAATCTTCTCTCCTTACCATATTTTTCTCTTTGATTTTGATGCTGCCGAACACTTCTTTTTCAAAGCCGGTTTATGCAGAGAATGGCCTCGTTGTTTCTGCGAATGAGTTGGCTTCTGAAGTTGGGATTGACATCATGAAAAAAGGTGGAAATGCCATTGATGCCGCGGTGGCAACGGGGTTTGCTTTAGCAGTCACCCATCCTCAAGCCGGGAATGTAGGCGGGGGCGGTTTTCTCGTTGCCAGATTGGAAAACGGAGAAACATTCACGCTGGATTTTCGCGAAGTCGCACCAAAATCCGCTCACCGGGATATGTATCTTAATGAAGAAAACAACGTCATCCGCGGGATGTCTCTCTATTCACATCAAGCGGCAGGTGTACCCGGAACGGTTGACGGACTGTTAAAAGTATTTAATGATTACGGCTCAGGAAATATCAGTCTGAGACAAGTGTTGGCTCCGGCAATTCTTCTTGCTCGTGGCGGGTTCTTGATCTCCCATAATTTTGCAAACAGACTAAATATGTATAAAAGGTTCTTTGCGTATAACCAAAGCACCGGGAACATTTTCATTAAAAAAGACAGCGTATTGTGGAAAAATAACGACAGACTGTTTCAACATGATTTAGCCAAAACGCTCGTTCGAATTGCACAAAAAGGACGCGAAGGATTTTACTCAGGAAAAACAGCAGACCTTATTATCAAAGAAATGAATCGAGGGAATGGACTCATTACCAAAGCGGATTTAGAGAATTATCACTCCGTCTATCGCACTCCTGTCAAAAGTAAATTCCGCGATGTTGACATCATTTCGATGGGGCCGCCAAGCTCAGGCGGATTGCTCCTTGTTCATATGCTAAATATGCTTGAAACCTTCCCGTTGGATTCCATTGGTTGGCATTCCTCCGATTACCTCCACCTGCTGACAGAAGTTGAGCGTCGTGCGTATGCCGATCGTGCGGTACATTTGGGCGATTCGGATTATTGGGATACTCAAAACCACATGTTTTTATCGGATGAGTATGCCAAATTTCGTGCCTCCACTATTTCCAAAGATGCAGCAACGTCCAGCGCAGATATTTCTGCCGGAGATGCCACTCCATACGAAAATCGTGAAACCACGCATTACTCCGTTGCCGATAAATTCGGAAATTGCGTCAGTGTAACCGTAACGTTAAATACCAGTTTCGGTTGCGGTGTTGTTGTCGATGGTGCCGGATTTTTCCTTAATAACGAAATGGATGATTTTTCCTCAAAGCCCGGCACAGCCAATATATTTGGGTTAATCGGCAACGAAGCCAATGCAATTCAACCGGGGAAACGCCCGCTAAGTTCTATGACACCAACCATTGTTCTGAAAGACGGGAGTCCATTTCTCATTATCGGTTCTCCGGGTGGTTCAACAATTATTACAACCGTAATGCAGGTTATTTTGAATACGGTTATCCACGGAATGAATATTGAAGATGCTGTTTCTGCTCCGCGGATTCATTCTCAGTGGCTACCGGATGTAATCACCATTGAGCCCTTCAGTGTTTCTGCAGATGTACAATCGGCACTGGAAAAGAAGGGGCACAAGCTTCAACTTTACCGATGGGGGAAAATCGGACGTGCAAACGGAATCCAATTTCTTGAAACGGGATTATATGGAGGTGCCGATCCTCGGGGAGATAACTCGGCGATTGGATACTAGGCAGCTAGGTTCTAGGTACTGGGGGAAAAAATTTTGAACTTTTGACTTTCGACTCTTAGCTCACTTAATAATTAAAATCACTGACGCCAATAAATTCACGTAAAATTGAAATCCCCGGGACAGACTCTTCATCCAAAGGCTCAAAGAAGTTAAGAAAAACCCTTAATCGTTCTGCTTCTTTTATTAGTTGTTTCGATGTGTTCATTTCTTTGAGAAGCGGACATACATACGTTGCCAGTACCGGTATCTCATAAACGAGTGATGAGTTGAACATGATGTCAGCTTCCTCCTGAAACGGGAAAATGTTTTGTTCTTCTCCCGCTCGCACGGATGGCCATCTTGCCATCGTCTTTTCTATGGAATATCCACGGAATTTGTGATCTCTAACAATACGTCTCAGCAAACGGTTATCCGAAGTTGAAATCCGGTGATTTGCATCGATATTCATTTGAGTAATTGCACTGACATAAATTCGCTGTAAATACTTTTTACCCAGTTTTTTTGTCAACAACGGATTCAAGCCATGAATCCCTTCTAATAATATAAAATCCCATTTTCCAAGATGGATTGTGTCTTGCGTATCTTTGGCTTCTCCTTTTACAAAATCAAACTTTCTCTTTGGGATTGGTTCCCCATTTAATAGTTGATTGATTCTCTCACTTAATAGGTCTACATTTACAGCATCAATCGTTTCAAAATTTAACTTACCATCTTTACCGGGTTTTAAATGTTTTCTGTCGATAAAATAATCGTCCATTGAAATTTGTACGGTTTTAAATCCATTTACCCTCAATTGAATCCCCAAGCGTTTTGCAAATGTTGTTTTTCCCGATGACGATGGACCTGCGATTGAAATGAGTTTTTTCCCGGGGAAGTCCTCAACTAATATATCGGCAATATCACTAATTTTTTTCTCATGAAGTCCTTCAGCTACCCAAATCATTTCCCGTACTGATTGAGCTCGAATCAATTTATTCAATTCCCGAATCGTTGACACTCCAAGGATGGAACCCCACCGTTCATGTTCTTCGATAATGGAAAAAAGTTGTGGTTGATCCACAAATGTTGGGAGCGGCTGTTCATCATTGGGGAATCGTATTAAAAATCCGTCATTATATTTCATCAGTTTAAAAATATTTAACCGTTTCTTATCCTTCTGAATCGGACCAATTTGAAGATCCCAATGCTGCCCAAATCGAATGATCGGAACAGGATCAACATCCCATTGGTGAAGAAGTTCTAGCTTGCTTTGGGAATCCATCATAACCAAATCTTTTATAACTCTTTGTTTTGAGCGATACTCCGACACGATAGGTTCTGAAGAATGTATCCAGCCATTAAGGAATACCTCTAACTGCCGGACATCTTTTTTTGTGATTTTTTTCCATGTGGCTTCGTGACAAAAAAGACCGTCGCCAAATGAATGTTCAATGACAATCTGACGCGGGGCAAATATTTCATTAAATGCTTTCGCCAGTAGAAACACCAGCGTATTTAATGTGGACTCAGAATTCATTTACCTATTCTCCTATTAACTGATCTTCAATCAGTTGTACAAAAATGGATGTTCCAACTAATAAAGCTCGTTCATCAATATCAAAATGCGAGCAGTGATGCGGGATGCTCATCTCATCGGCACCTTCCGGAAGGGACCCGACAAACAGAAAACTTCCTGGGGTTTTCTGAAGATAAAAACTAAAATCCTCACCTCCCATAGATTTACAGCCTGAGATAGAATTCTCTCCTGTGATTTTCACAGCGGATTGAACCATTTTCTCAAATGCAAATTTATGATTAATTGTCGGCGGATATCCATCAATATATTCGAAATCTATACTTGCGCCGGATGCCGTTTCTATCCCCTGAATAATTTCCTGCATTCTATTTTTGATCATCGTTCGATTCTCTTCTGTGTACGAACGTGCAGTTCCCTCTAAATGCGCTTCAGCTGAGATAATATTAAAATTACTCCCTGCTTCAAATTTCCCTACGGTAACAACAGTACTTTCAAGCGGATCGGTATTCCTACTGACAATGGTTTGGAGTGCGTTCACCAGTTGTGCTCCTACAATCACTGCATCTACGGTTCCATGCGGAGCT
The DNA here is from genome assembly GCA_964388155.1 of uncultured bacterium. Lineage (GTDB taxonomy): Bacteria > Fidelibacterota > Marinisomatia > Marinisomatales > JACNKV01 > JACNKV01. The sequence goes on from CAYLYH010000004.1 coordinate 20,545, forward strand.
GCTCCATGCCCACCAATCCCATGAATATCAATTTTAAACCCGTCTGCTGCCGCCAAAATCGGTCCCGGCTGACCTCCAAGCTCTCCACAGTACATATCGTTCCATAAATGCATACCATAGATTTCATCTACACCATCCAAACATCCGTCTGCAATCATGAATCGTGCACCGCCATCACCTTCTTCTGACGGTTGAAAAATAAATTTAACCGTTCCCTGAATTTTATCTTTTTTTTCTGCCAGCAGATGCGCAGCCCCAAGCAACATCGCTACATGACCATCATGTCCGCAGGCATGCATTACACCGTCATTCACTGATTTGTAAGGTGGATCACCTGTTTCCTGCATCGGTAACGCATCCATATCTGCACGCAACGCAATTGTAGTACTATTACCTTTGCCTTTTAATGTGCCTACTACACCAGTTTTTCCTACTCCGGTTTGCACATCAATTCCATAGGATATTAATCGATCTGCAACTAATTTCCCGGTTCGATGTTCTTGAAAACCCAACTCAGGGTGTTTGTGAATATCCCGGCGGGTTTCGATGATTTCTTTTCCAATCTTAATGACCTCAGGATGGATATTCATTTTCTTGCTCCAAATTGTGTAATTATTTCTTTAATCAATTCCGCAAAATCTGATTTCACTCTGTCGGCTGTTTCCATCACTTCATGATGCGTCAAAGGCTGATCGGTTATTCCGGCGGCATAATTTGTCAGACAAGAAATCCCGACAACATTCATCCCAAGGTTTCCGGCGGTTTCAATCTCCGGGACGGTGCTCATTCCAACGGCTGTTCCATCCAAGGATAAATAATAGAGGATTTCTTGCGGGGTTTCATACGTAGGTCCTTGCGTCCAGCAATAGCCACCTTCTACAATTTTTACGCCAGATTTCACCGAGGCATTTCGTACAGCTTGTAATACTTCCGGTTGGTAATAGGGAGCATCGTCAATCCATTTTGGATCAGCTGAGGAATGGCGGAATGTACAATCCATGTGGCGAGTAATCAGCATCAAATCACCGGGTGGAAATTCAATTTTCATCGACCCGGCTGCGTTCGTAATAATTAAATACTTAATCCCAAGTTCACTAAATAAATGGATTGGCAACGTAACAACAGACAATGGATATCCTTCGTAATAATGAAACCTCCCTTTCGCTACCATGACGGGGATACCATTCAAATCTCCGAATACAAACTCACCGGCATGCCCTTCAACAGTAGGTTTTGGATATCCGTGTATCGATGAGTAAGGAACGACCGTCGGGTGTTCAAAATTCTCTGCAAAATCACCAAGCCCGGACCCCAACACGATGGCGATATTTCCATCAAATCCGGTGCGGGATCTCACATCTTTTGCCATACGTTTTACATCAAATTCAGTCATTCTTCTCATCAATCTACTTTATTGCAAGCTGTCCGCATCCTGCATCAATCGTCGTTCCATGACTTTGACGTATTGTAACTGTAAATCTTGCATGGTCTAATTCAGCTAAAAAGATTTGTAGCTGTTCATCAGCCGGGCGTTTATACTCGCTGCCAATTTCGTTATACGGAATCACATTCACTTTGCATGGCAGTCCGCCAATCAATTTTTTAAGTTGTTTTGCGTCTGATTTTGAATCGTTTATTCCGCTCAACAGTACATATTCAAACGTGATCATTCGTTTAGATTTTTGCCAATAATACCACGCTGCTTCCATAAGGGAGTCCAATGAATATGTTTCTGTAATCGGCATCGTTTGTCCCCGGTTCTCCTGAGATGTCCCGTTCAAACTGATTGCAAGTTTATACCGATGATTTTGATCTGTAAAAAGACGGATTTTTGGAACAATTCCTGCGGTAGAAATGGTAATCCTTCTTGCTCCAAGTCCAATGCCTTCTTCATCATTTAAGAGGTCTGCGACTTTGATAGCATTTGCGTAATTCAAAAACGGTTCACCCATGCCCATAAACACGACATTTGTAATGGTGGAATCGTTGTCATTTTGAAGAAAAAGAAATTGCTCGACTATTTCTCCGGCAGTCAAATTTCGCTGGTATGTCATTGTCCCCGTTGCACAAAAACGACAGCCGACTGCACATCCTATTTGTGTCGATAAACATACGGTTGTTCGTCGTCCCCTCATAAATACAGCTTCAACAAAACCGCCATCTGATAGTTTAAACAAATATTTTTTTGTTGTTGAATTCGGATTTGAAGTAACTTTGTCAGGAACGATACTCCGAATCTTAGAACGGACATTTAATGTTTCTTGCAACGATTTTGGGATATTTCTCATCTCCTCAAATTCATTAACCTGATGTTTATAAACCCACTGGAATATTTGTTTTGCGCGATATTTTGGTTCACCCATTTTATAGAGAGCCACTTCCATCTCTTGGAGTGTCATCCCAACCCAGTGAACTTTTTCATATTTTTCGGCGTAAAACATCCGTAGAATTTCTTACAACATTCCGAGATGAGCAAGACAAACAAATTGTTTTGGATAATTCACTATATTGGAAAAAGCATAATTGATAATCACGTAATCATTCTTGCTATTCTCTTTATTATAATGTAGGCTGATTAAGGCTATTTAAGGATGTAACATGCATTATGAAAATATATCGAATACGTTTCTGTCGATAGAGCGGTGTAAAATCAAGCACCGAACCCAAACTTTATGCCCATTTCATCCTCACCTTTTCACCCTTTCTCCATTTCTTACATTTTCCCTGCCCGCCGCTTTGCTCTGGCAGGCGGGCATTATCCTTTTTACATTTACCATGTTTGTCGCCTGCCCAGACCCGCCCACAGAACAACACCGTGATACCACGATAACGCTCACAGAAGTAGAAACAGGCATTACCGGCACAAAACTAAAGGTAGCGGTTGAGGACACTACAGATGAGTGGACATTCACCCTAACCCGCAACGATTCTGCGGTGTGTACTCAAACGGTTTACCAAAAAGACACGTTGATAACGGATAACGGGTTAACCCCAACCACCGCTTATGATTACAAAGCCTATTGGATGGACGGACTGGTTAGAAAAGACTCAAGTAATGTTGTTACCGTAACCACAGGCGACACCACGTCTCACCACTTTATTTTCGAAATTGATACTTTAGGAGAATACGGCAGCTATCTGAAGGATGTAGCTATTGTAAATGAGAATGATATTTGGGCAGTCGGTAAAATTGTAACAGACACAGCTTCCTACAACGCTGCTCATTGGGATGGAGAGGAGTGGGCGTTGATTTTAATCTCACCGGCGGGACTAACAAATCCAATATCATGTATATATGCAATTAATGAAGATGATATCTGGTTTGGGAAAATAGGTTTACCTGTACATTGGGATGGGGAAAGTTTTTATAAATACACTCCTACAAACAGTACACACCCGGGCCAACCGACAATCAACGCCATCTGGGGTACCTCCTCTTCCAATATATATTTTGTGGGGGATAACGGGAGTATTGTTCATTATGACGGAAACACTTTTACAGAGATGGAGAGCGGGACGGATGTGGACTTGATCGGCATCTCAGGATCATCAGACGGAGAACATGTTTTTGCGGTTGGGTTTTCTAATCCGGAAACGCTGTCCATTATATTAGAAATAGAAGATAATCAATGCCATACTTTGTATTATTATGAAGGTGTACTTCCAACTGACGGGAATATGGGTTCCTTGCTTCAAGGAACGGATGTTTTAGGTGATACTGCTTTTTTTGCCACAACAGCAGGTTTATGGAAATACAATTATATAACCGGTGAATCTGTTGTGTTGTCTGAGGATATCATACATTATTTAGGAAATCAAGGAATGGTAGTACAATCATTTAATGATATCGGCTATTTTAACGGATGGTCTAAGTTCATCCATTATAATGGGTTAAGTTGGGTAGTAGACAAATATATTACAAATTATTTTGACAATCACCCCAGTTGTTACGGTATGGACTTTAACAATAATACAGTCGTGTCAGTCGGGTTTACATCCGGTGGTTTACATGCTTATGTCGCCAGAGGGTACCGAATGGAATAAAGAATTTGTCATACGAAATAAATTTGTATGACGAATAAAAAAGGTCCCGGCAGTGGATAGGGCAAATATCATTTACTACCGGGACGAACAGGAAACCGTCGTCAAAAGACGACAAACCTGTAAGAAGACAGGTCATTTCCATATTGGAATTTACATTTTTCTTACAGGCTGATAATAACAAAAAACACAAAAGGCAAAGAAAATGAAAAATGTAATAATCGTAATCTTTATCATCTTCACATCAACTATAGTATTCGGTGAGACGTTAGTCATTAATTCAACCGAATTTAGTACTCAGGTCATTAACTCAGACGATCAAAGTACTACAATTTCATACGAATTCGGTAGTTTTGAACGATATCCGGTTGAAATAAACGGAGAGATTTATTATCGTCTTAATCTTCAAAAAGAACCCAAAACCTTTGAAAGCGGTGCGCCGGAATAACCCTTTATAAGTCGTAGTATTATTATACCGGATGATGCACAGGTAGAGGTGAGTGTAATTGAAGAGGAGTATACTGAATATCAATTCCCCGTCTTACCGTCAAAAGGTCTGATTTCTCGTAATGTGAATCCAGATGATATTCCATACACGTTCGGTGATGTTTATCAACAAGATACATATTACCCTGAAAAGATAAATAAGTTAGGTGAGCCATACATTTTGAGAGATTTTCGTGGAATTACTGTACTTGCGCAACCGTTTACCTATAACCCCCAAGCTCAAACTCTCAGAGTTTATCACCGAATGGTGTTTGCGGTTACTACTGTTGGTATGGACGATATCAATGTAAAAGTTCGTAAATCTTACAGCTACAATAAATATTTTGCAGAGCTTTACGGAGAACGTTTTATCAATTTCAATCAAATGCGATATGATTCCGTTGATGAACACGGAAGAATGATTGTTATCGCCCATGATGATTTTCTAACAGCAATACAACCATTCGTTGATTGGAAAAACCAGAAGGGAATCCGGTGCGATTTATATAGTGTGAGTTGTTCTGAGATTGGTGGCGCGAATAAAGATTCGATAAAGAGTTTTATTCAATCTGAATATGATGCAGATAATGACCTTACTTTTGTACAGCTTGTTGGCGATGCGGCTCAAGTTCCAACCTTTTTTTATGATGATGGCGGGTCGGATCCTCAATATGCACTTTTAGAAGGGAATGACAGTTATCCTGAAATATTTATAGGTAGGTTTTCTGCTGAAAATACAAGTCATGTGACAACACAAGTTGACAGAACAATTCATTATGAAAGAGATATTGTTGGTGGTGAATGGTTTCATAAAGCTTTCGGTATTGCTTCCAATCAAGGTCCTGGAGATGATGGTGAAGATGATGACGAACACATGAATAATATCCGAACGGATCTACTGGAATACAATTATACACTTGTAGACCAGATTTATGATCCCAATGCATCAGCTTCACAGGTAGCAACAGCAATAAACAACGGACGGGGTTTTGGTAATTATTGCGGTCATGGTAGTGTAACATCATGGTCAACATCGGGTTTTAATATTAGTAACATCAATGCGTTGACAAATGAAAACATGTTGCCATTTATTTTTGACGTAGCTTGTGTGAATGGAGATTTTACTGGATCAACTTGTTTTGCAGAAGCTTGGTTAAGAGCTTCACATAATGGTAATCCGACCGGAGCAATTTCTATTTATGCATCCTCTATTAATCAGGATTGGTCTCCCCCAATGGCAGCTCAAGATGAAGTAACTGATTTGCTTACTGCTGATCAAAAAAATACTTTTGGTGGACTGTGTTATAACGCCTCCTGTTTAATGTTAGATGAATATGATTCTGAAAATATGTATAAAACTTGGCATATTTTCGGAGATGCATCGTTGCAAGTCAGAACGGACACGCCGGAATCAATGGTTATTTCTTATTTGTTTACATCTGACAATTGTATTGTTTCCACTGCAGTTGAGGATGCTTTGGTTTCTTTGACCCTTGATAGTGAAATCCTTGCAGCCGGATATACAGATGTTACCGGTAACATTACATTAAACTTCAATGTTTTGGATTTCATAGAAGAAAATATTGTACTTACCGTCACAGCATATAATAAAACCACTGCCGTTTTAGAACCGGAAATACAAAGCGTTGTTTTAACAAATCGCAATTTAGTCAATCAGTCAAATTTAGAAGGCACTCTTGCTATGGAGAATACGGAAACCACAGAATTTGAATATCCGGAGATACTATCTATTGAAGAAACACCGCTGTTTATTGAACGTGGTCCTGTGTACAGAGTTACAACTACGGAACCAAATCTTGGCACTGATGATGAATACAAACACATAAAATGGAATGACCCAGCAAATTATTTGATGGAGGTTGAGCATATATTTCAAATTAATGATCCAGTAGAGTTTACCGCCTACTTCGAAACGCAATCAACGGTTACAATCGAATCTCCCCAACCAATCGAAGTCCAAGACCCCTGGTTTGTCCGTACAGACGGCACACAAACCGGTGAAGACTGGGTAGAAACCGACGGCACCTACAACGTCTTCCTGAATCAAGGAGATCCAAACAACCCAAGTTCAAGTGATCCAATATACTCCCTCCGTGCGCCAGCCTTTGCGGATAACGGTGATCAGACCTATAGTATCTTTGATAAGTGGGTTGCCAAAGATGCTGACGGAGAAGCTTTGCTGCCCTATGCGATATTCTATGGAAACGAACAAGCTCTTGAAACCCCGGTCGTCTTTTCTGCTGAAGTTGCAAGCGTCGAAGCGGAGTATTTCGAGGTCACTATCCTTGAGGATGAAGCTGAACTTAGATTTGAGAACGGGAATTATGTGGTAGAAACCCCTAAATTATACGCAACAACAGATGAGATTTTTGAGTTTCACCATTGGATGGGGACCGGTGCAGAATTTGAAAATAGTACTTCCAATCAGACGATGGTAAACTTCACCGAACCAAACGCAGATGTAATTGCCGTATCTACGCCGGTAGTCTTTGATTATCATGGTTTGACAATAGACAGTGAACTGACAATACCTGCCGGAGCAAACTATGAGATGGATTCTGAATTTGAATTTAAAATTACAGAAGGAGGACGCCTAACCATCGCCGGTACGGCAGAAAACCCTGTTGAGCTTGTTGCTCTCTCCTCCGGCTCACTCTGGTCCGGCATTGATGTTCAAAGTCAAGACTTCAATACGTTATCTATAAATCATACTGTAATTTCCGGAGCAGATACCGCCGTAAACTTTCATGAAAATGCCACGGTTGATATGCATGCTCTTATGAATATTACGTTTGTAAATAACGATGTGGCCGTGAAAATCAAAGATTCCTATATGAATTATCCGAACATCGCCAATTGTATTTTTGATAATAACGAAGTTGCTTTGGATTTAGACCTTGATGAATGCAATTGGGCACAGGGAAGACCAACAGAATGGTTAACTATCCATCATTGTCTGTTTAATAATAATGTTAATGATATAGAGGATAATGATCAGACCGGCTTTTACGTTACCGACAATCTCATTACTGATCAAGATCCCCTCTTTGTTGATCAAATGAATGGAGACTACCATCTCCAACCCAACTCTCCCTGCATAGATGCCGGGGATCCGAATTCACCAGTTGACCCTGATGGTACACCTACAGACATCGGCGCCTTCTTTTATCTGCAAAACGGAAATTACCTAGAGAACAACGCCGGCTGGAACATTGTGGGTTTGCCGAGAGAAGTAGAAGAAGATCATTCACATTATCTTGAAGTATTTCCGGGTTCTATTGAGGGTACCTGCATGGGGTATGACGGTAATGGTTACATCCCTGCAAATAATCTGTCGGTAGGAGAAGGGTACTGGCTCCGGTTTATTGAGGAAGGTACAACGATTATTGTTGGGGCTGAGATTTCTGTAATTACGATAAATATGTTAGAGGGCTGGAATTTGATTTCAGGGATATCGGAAGAGGTTTCATTAGATCAGATTATCGACGATGATGACTTGATAATCCCCGGCAGTTTTTATGAATTTAATGCAGGATTTCAGCCGGTAACGACCATGACCCCCGGCAAGGGCTACTGGGTGCGGGCAAATGACACAGGCACCATCACTATCACCAACACAGCCCAAACCTCCGGTGAATTTGCCAATCTCATGGAAGACGCCAACTACGTGAAGTTTACAAATAATACAGGGAAAGAGAAAAAAGTGTATTTTGGGGTTGAGGTTCCCGAAGAAGAACAATTGAGCTACACCTTACCGCCCTTACCTCCGGATGAGGTGATGGCAACAAACTTTTTAGATGCCCGTTACTCTGACCAGAAAAAGTACACAGAAACATCAGGGAATATCGAACTTAGAAACACCGATTATCCGCTTACCGTGGAATACGGCATTCTGAACGATAACGGAGAATGGGAGATATCAAGCAATGCACCCAAACGCATCCACGGTGATGAAGAATACGGAGATATCGGCAGGGTGAAGCTGAACCGCATAGGTACAATCGTGGTAGAACATCCGATTGAATCGTTCACTATCCGAAAGACAAGCACGAATGATCTTCCGACAGAGTTCGCTCTCAAACAAAACTACCCGAATCCGTTTAATCCAAAAACCGTGATCAGTTATCAGTTACCGGTTATCAGTAACGTACAGTTAACGGTATATGATTTAAGAGGACGGGTTGTGAACAAATTGGTAAGCGACAGAATCAATGCAGGCACACACCACATCGTTTGGAACGGCACAGACACACAGGGTCGCCCGGTCTCATCAGGGATGTATTTGTACCGGTTGAAGTCCGATGGTTTTGTAAAAACAAAGAAGCTTGTACTGTTGAAATAATATATCAACCTTCGGAAGGTTTTATTCAGTTGTACAAAAGGGCGGAGAAATCCGCCCTCTTTTGATATGCTAACGTGAGGTTTATAAAATATGAGTAGCCTTTGACATGCAACCATTCCTTTGACAAACAAATTGTTTTAGGAAAAACGGTGTGCTAAGTTTCACCCCTCAATATCGAAGCCAAAACATTAAAACAGGAAAATTATGAACGAACATAAAGATTTACATTTGCTTGAAAAACTCACCGAAGCACGACACATATTTTTATCAGAAATCGGAAAAACCATTGTTGGACAGACTGATGTCCTTGATCACATTTTAATTGCGATGTTTTGCAAGGGGCATACCTTGCTTGTCGGCGTTCCCGGGCTGGCGAAAACACTCATGATTAAATCCATGGCAGAATTACTTGATTTGTCTTTCAGCAGAATTCAGTTCACCCCAGATCTTATGCCAAGCGATATCACCGGCACCGAAGTTATCCAGGAAGATCACTCCACAGGGCATCGTGAATTTCGTTTCTTCAAAGGGCCGGTGTTTGGAAATATCATCCTTGCTGATGAAATCAATCGAACACCCCCGAAAACTCAGGCAGCTCTGTTAGAAGCGATGCAGGAGCATAACGTAACCACAGGCGGAAAAACATACGCACTTGATGAACCGTTTTTCGTTCTCGCAACACAAAATCCCATCGAGCAGGAAGGCACTTATCCACTGCCAGAAGCCCAACTCGACCGGTTTATGTTTAATATTAAAATTGATTATCCGTCGCACAATGAAGAAGTTAATATCGTTAAGTCTACCACAGGACAACCCACCTCCGCCCTTCAAAAATTGATTAGTCATGAGGACATCCTATTATATCAGGATTTAATTCGGCGTGTTCCGGTTGCAGATAATGTGGTGGAATTTGCCGTAGATTTTGTAGCATCCACCCGACCTGATTCAGCGACTGCTCCATCCTTCATCAAAGATTGGATAGATTGGGGAGCCGGTCCGCGTGCATCTCAATATCTGATTCTCGGGGCAAAAGCCAAAGCTGCCTTAGACGGCAGGCCTACACCTTCCGTACAGGATGTGAAAGATCTGGTTTTACCTGTCCTCCGCCACCGGGTATTAACGAATTTTAACGCAGAGGCTGATGGGTTGAGTACCGATGATATCCTTAAGAAATTGTTAGACGTTGAGCGTTAGGGGTTGTTTGAACTTTTTTCATCCCCTCTCGCTTGAACACTCTAACATTTTAACACGTTAACACCTTAACCCATGATTGATAAACGTAAATATCTCCAACCCGAAATGGCGGCTAAGCTGCGTAATATGGCTCTCCGTGCACGAATGGTCGTGGAGGGATATATCATCGGGAATCATAAAAGTCCATACCATGGATTTAGCGTAGAATTTGCCGAACATCGTGCGTATGGCATTGGAGATGAAATCCGTCATGTGGATTGGAAACTATACGGAAAGACCGATAGGTACTACATTAAACGGTTTGAGGAAGAAACCAACCTCCGTTCTTATTTGATTCTGGACACAAGTAAATCGATGACATACAAAAGCGGGAAGGTCTCAAAACTTGATTATGCCAGCTATCTTACCGCGGCACTTTCTTATCTCATGCTTAACCAACAAGACGGTGTCGGACTGGTTCTTTTTAATGAGAAGATTCAAACATTCATTCCGCCACGATCAACATCTACACACTTAAACACCGTATTAACCCAGTTAGATACAATCACGACCGGCAAAGATACAAACATCGGGCAGACCCTTCATGAGATGGCTGAACGGATTAAAAAAAGAGGTTTGGTCATTCTTGTCTCTGATTTATTTGATGAACCAAGCTACATCTTAAACGGGCTGAAGCATTTTCGGCATAACAAACAGGAAGTGATTGTATTTCACATTATGGATCGTCAGGAGTTGGAATTCAATTTCAATGTGCGAACTCGTTTTAAGGACATCGAAACCGGAGAAATCATCACCACTGAACCATGGCAGATTCGAAAGCCGTACAAAGATCTTGTTACCGATTTTCAGGATACCTTTCGCCGTCAATGCCGACAGCGACAAATAGATTATATTCCTTTATTTACGGATATGAGTTTAGACACTGCCCTGAATGAATATCTGCAAAAACGACGGAAATTGGGATAGCGTACTTCCAATAAAAAAGCCCCGTAAACGGGGCTTTTTTTGTGTGAAAAATAATTACTTGCGTTAATTTCCAACCCTCTTAGATTTATCATAATAGTGCTGAGCTTCTTCCATACGTTCTTGGTGAATCAATACCCTTGCCATGCCTTTGTAGTGATCCGGATTATTAGAGTCTAACATAATCAACTCTTTGTAGAACTTTTCTGCTCTGCGCCATTTTTCTACACCTTCAAATGTTTGAGCCATACCCACCAAGGCTTCAACATCATTCGGGTTCATATCATACGCTGCATAAAAGTTATCCTCAGCAGCCATGAAATCATCAACCTGCATATATAATACTCCTAGATTAAAATACAAATCGGCTTTTACTTTTCTATCTGTTTCATTCCGAATGGCGGTTTGGTAGGTTTCGATCGAATTTTCTTTTTCACCAATTTCGTAATACGACTGTGCTAAATGCCGGATGACTTTTGCGTCTGTTGGGTTTAATTCAACGGCTTTCTTAAAATAAGGTAACGCACCGTTATAGTCTTGATAATTCCCAAGTATCTGACCTGCTGTCAGATTTGAATCAAAGTCTTCAGGGGCCATTTCTACCGCTTTCTTGATCATCGAAATCGTCACATCCTTATCACCTTTTTCGAAATAACATGTTGATAATATCGTAAACGATCTGCTGTCTTTCGGATTAATTTGTATAGCAATTTCTAGTTGTGCTATTGCGTTGTTCAGTGCATCTTGTCCGTCGGCTTTCCCCAATTTTCGGTATGAATTAAAATCAGAAATTGCTTTATTATATACAACTGTCCAATTCTTTTCCATGGATTGTTCGACATACGTTTGCACTGTTGCCCCCTGAAGGATTACTTTATCGGGATCAATCAATAACGCTCTATCAAACATCTCATTCATTTTATCCCAATTTTCTTTCTTGGCATAAATTAAATTTCCAAGCAAGTAAGGTATCTCAGGATTTTCAGGTTCGGCTGCCATCGCTTTAATCAAAAACTCTTCAGCTTTCTCCCAATTTTTCTGTTGAATGTACAGTCTTGCAGATGTTAGCTCTTCGCTGGCACAACCGGTGAATATCAGTCCGGCAATAAAAATACTCACTAAAGTCACAAGTATGGATTTCATTGTAATTCCTCTTTATTCAGTTAATATACGTCCTAAAATTTATAAGATTCTTTAGGTTTGGTTCAAGCACTAACCTGTTTGGTGCAAATATTCCGTTCTCATTTCTACATCCTTATCGATAGCCTTCAATAATCTCTCAATACCAAAGCCTTCCACGCAGATGGATGCCAATGCAGAGCCATACATGACGGCATCTGATAAAGATTCTCCTTTTGCCAGAGATGCAACAAATCCTCCGCCGAACGTATCGCCCGCACCTGTTGTATCTACGATTTCGCTCACTGGATAAACTCCGACCGAAGAAGTGTATTTTCCATCAAAAATCGTTGCACCCTTACTCCCGCGTTTGATAATGACAATTTTCGGTCCCATTGTCTGAATTTTTTCTGCAGAAGACTGCAAGTCCGTATCACCGGTCAACAGCTCTGATTCACTATCATTGATAAGCAAAATATCTGTTCGTTTCAACACCTGCAAAAGGTCGTTTTTTGTCGTCTCAATCCATAAGTTCATCGTATCAACAATGATGGTTGGATTATCCCTCATCTGTTTGATAACCGATAGCTGTAATTTCGGATGGATATTCGCAAGAAAAACATACGGTATTTGGCGATTTAATTCAGATAATGCAGGATTAAAATCCTGAAACACACCCAGTTCGGTGAACAATGTATCTCGTTGATCCATATTATCATGATATCGTCCTCCCCATCGAAACGTAGGCCCATCTTCCGTAATAAAATCTGTTAAATCATCGGAATACTGTTCGTAAATAGAATATCCTTGCTTTGGAAAATCTTTACCGACAACACCGGAGATATGCACCGGGGTTTTATTCTTTGCGGCTATCATCGCATACGTTACGGATCCCCCCAGCAGATTGTCACGATTACCTTTAGGTGTTTCGATTGTATCCAATGCGATGGACCCGACGATTAATATTGGTGTTTGGTTCATTTTAACTCTATTTGGCTTGTTATTTCTATAAATGTTCTAAAATAATTTACGGTACATTTCACGCTTGCTCCGACGAAAATATTGTCAGTATATTGTCTCGCCATGAGCAACAAAATATTTGCCATTCTTACGGATATTCACTCCAATGTCCCCTCTTTGTTAAAAGCAATTTCAATTATCGACGCTCACAAGCATGTGGATCAACTCATTTGTTTAGGGGATTATTTTGCTTTGGGACCGAATCCAAAAAAAACTTTGGAAATACTCCAATCATTGGATAATTGCATTTTTATTCGGGGAAATCACGACCGCTATTTAATTGAACGTCTGTGGGAGCAAGAGTTACCATCTCTGGAAGGTATGGACCCCTACGATCCTGTCTGTCAGGGAATTGTTGCTAATGAAAAATGGACGGCAGAACAACTAGGGAACGTCGGTGTGGACTTTGTCAGAGGGACTCATACATTTCATCGGGAGGTAATTCATGAAACATTGGTCGAATTTACCCATGCCTGGTACCAGCGGGACGACCAACCGCCATCAATGACGGAAGCTCTAAACTGGCGAAATCATGTCAAGGCATCTCATGATGATATCGAAAATTATATATTTGTTCACGGACATGTTCATATCCCTCGGCATGAAACCAAAGATGATTTAAATATATTGTGTCAGGGTGCCACCGGTTTGCCATTCGATCGTGATACAAAAGGAGCTGTTGCTTTTTTAACCGTAGGAGAAACGTTTGAATGGAATGTTGTACGATATGAGTATGACCACGCTAAAGTCATTCAGCAACTTGAGAAAAAGAAACCTCCCTTTTATAAAAATTTACAAAATACCATCCGGTACGCATCTATTCGGAACGATATTTAGAAGAGCTGGGTACTGGGCACTTTAACACCCTAACATTTAAATACTTTAATACTTAATTATGTCTTACTTTGATCACAGCGCAACCACACCTCTTCACCCAGAGGTATTAAACCTTATTCATCGTTTAAATAAGGATGCTTTTGGGAATCCTTCCAGTACGCACCGATTTGGAAAATCATCGCGTGTTTTTATTGAAACCGCCCGAAAACAAATGGCTGATGCCATCGGGTGTTCCCCTTATGAAATTATTTTTACTGGTGGGGGCACTGAATCCAACAACCTTGTTTTGTGGAATATCTTATTTCAAAAACGTAAGCATATCATCACATCTGCAATTGAACATCCGGCGGTGTTGGACGTCATCCGTCGCCTTAAAGAATTTGGAGTTACCGCTACAATTCTTCCAGTAGATAGTAGCGGAAGGGTTCTTCTTAAAAAAATTCATGATGCCATAACAAAAGACACCGGATTGATTACTATCATGGTAGCCAATAACGAAACCGGCGTGATTCAACCCATTCAAGAAATCAGTAAGATTGCGCAACATCATCATATTCCATTCCATTCCGATGGTGTTCAAACGTTGGGAAAAATTCCGGTTTCGATAAACAATTTAGGTGTGGATATGATGTCATTTTCCGCCCACAAATTTTACGGGCCAAAAGGTGTCGGTGCCTTGTATATTAAAAAAGGGGTTGAGCTTAAATCGCATATCATCGGTGGAGGGCAAGAACGCAATTTGCGAGCAGGGACTGAAAACATCTCCGGGATTGCCGGCTTAGGACTGGCTGCGGAACTTTCTGCGAATCATCAACGTGAGAGGGAACAGCATTTGTCAATGTTAGCCACTCAATTTCACAAAATTTTAATGGAAGTATATCCTGAAGCTGTATTTAACAGCAGCATGGATTTTGGTCTCCCCGGAGTTGTCAATGTGACTCTTCCGAATGTGACCAGTGACATTATGCTCATTCATCTTGACATGAAAGGATTTGCGGTGTCCAGTGGCTCTGCCTGCGCATCCGGAATTGTAAAGCCTTCTCCTGTCTTGAAAGCAATGGGCGTAAGCAATGCTATGAATATCCGAACGCTACGCATCAGTTTTGGGAGAGATAACACACCTGAAGAAATGGATGAGCTCACCCATGCGATTGCGGATATCCTGAAAAAACACGGTCGATAATGGCTAAACATATTATTGTTGGAATGAGCGGCGGAGTAGATAGCTCTGTCACGGCACTTCTCCTTCGGGATCAAGGATACAAAGTTCAGTGTCTTTTTATGAAAAACTGGGAAGAAGAAACCGGCGAATGTCCGGCTGAACAAGATTATAAAGATGCACTTATTGCCTGTGATACGCTTGGGCTTCCTCTTCACAGTGTGAATTTTGCCAAAGAGTATCGTGACAATGTATTCGATTACTTTTTGAAAGAATACAAGGCCGGTCGTACGCCAAACCCCGACGTGCTGTGTAATCGGGAAATCAAATTTAAAGTATTTCTTGATTACGCACTGGACCTCGGGGCAGAAATGATTGCCACCGGACATTATGCTCAAATCCGAAAGTCCAATGATATCTATCATCTGATAAAGGGGTTTGACCACAACAAAGATCAAAGCTACTTCCTTTACCTTCTCGGACAAAAAGAATTATCCAAAAGTCTGTTCCCCATCGGCGATATCACAAAAAACGAGGTTCGTAAAATCGCTGCAAATGCCGGGCTAAATACCTCCGATAAAAAAGACAGTACCGGAATTTGTTTTATCGGAGAACGAGATTTTAAAGAATTCTTGCAGCGATACCTTCCGGCAATGCCCGGAGATATCATCACCGACACTGGGAAAATCGCCGGCTCACATGATGGGCTCATGTACTACACTCTTGGTCAGCGAAAAGGTATTGGTGTCGGCGGCGGTCATGGAAAAAAAGAAGCCCCGTGGTATGTCATAGAAAAGGATTTAGATAACAATCAACTTATCATCGGGCAGGGACATGACCACCCCAAACTTTTCAAATCCACTTTATCGGCAGATCAGCTCCACTGGATTACGTCTGCTCCAAAAGAGGGAGCAAACTTAACCGCTAAAATTCGCTATCGTCAGTCTGATCAAGATTGCGTACTAGAATCAGTTTCAAACACTCACATGAATGTCTCTTTTACTCAACCACAATTTGCAATAACTCCAGGACAATCTGTCGTGTTTTACAATGGTGATGACTGCCTTGGTGGGGGGATAATCCGTTAGGTTGTTTTTTAATTGAATCACTAAATATTTTTATAATTATCAAAATTCACAAGAACAGTTACGAAAAATCTTTGTACTTTTACCGTCAGATATGCGCATCATAATCCAGATAATCTCAACAATTTTATTTCTGAACACCTTTGCTCCGGCACAAGGTGTTCTTTCTTATCCTCGCCAATCTGTAGATATTCAACCGCCAGACCCCACAAAATCGTTCTCACTTCTTGACCCTGATCGATTTCAAATCCGACAGGGCTTTTCTATGAGCATGATGAGTACAGGAGGTCAATCGATTGGCATCGGCGCTTATTCCAATGAAATGTCGTATCTCTTCTCTAATAATCTACGGTTGCATGCCGGATTTACGTATATGCGACCTACCGGTGTTTCCCCCTTGAACAAACTTCAACCTCTTTCACAACAATTGATGTACTCGGCAACACTTGAATACAAGCCAACAGATAACTCTCTCTTGCAGTTCAGTATTCAAAATTATCCGACATTCTTCAGACAATATCAGTCACCATTCATTCCCAGGATCGAATACTAACTATGACGCCACGACACTCTTCTAAAAAGGAACGAAAACCAACCTTCGGACATCGCAGTATTCAATCAACGATTATTAATTCTGCCATTGGAGTTCTTTCCCTTTTTCTCGTTGCATTCATTTTTTCCTTTTCTAAAAAACATACCGGAACCGGTGTTACGATAGAGTCTATCCAAATGACGTTTCCAAATTTACCGGAACAAACAAAACTCGCTGCAGAAGTCTTTGAAGAAAACCCGATTTTAGATGTACAAGTTGAAGTCTTAAACGGCTGCGGCACTAATGGTCTTGCTGGTCATGCTGCGACCTTTTTACATTCTCATCAGATTGATGTTGTCCGGTCGACAGATGCCAAAAATTACAACTATGGCAGAACGTTGCTCATTAGCCGAACAGAGCATTATGCGGGGCTGAAAGAAGTCGCTTCCAGTCTTGGGTTTGATGTGAAAGACAGAACCAGAGTTCTCATTCAACCTGACGCTTCAACCAGTGTAGATGTTACACTCATCCTTGGGAAAGACTATACAACGATTAAACCTTTGGTTGAGTATATCGATAATCAATTATAAGTCATTATCTCGACTATCAACTTCTCGCGACTTTTCAACTTTAATCCTTTAACTCTCTTACACCTTAGCACTTGAGCACCCTATGAAATCTGAAGAATCAACGATATTTGCACAACACATCGGAGAATTATCTTTATCCAAAAAAGCGGAACATGTTCAGGTCTACGACGTCCGTGGAATTACAAGCATGACCGATTATTTTCTTTTCTGCTCTGCTGATACGGAAGTTCAAGTAAAAGCCATAGCCGATGCCATTCGTCGCGGCACACCTCACAAGCCCTGGCGCGTTGAGGGATATGAGACCCAACAGTGGATTCTGCTGGACTATATTGATGTCGTTGTTCATATATTTAAAACGAGTGAACGCCACTATTATAATTTAGAAAAACTGTGGGCAGATGCCCCAATGCAGGAAATGGTCGATGAAGCTGAAGCATCAACTGAATCAAGCTTTATATAATGCACTTAAAAAGTTAGATGTCTCTGTCGAGAGCATCCAACTCACGCTTCCAAAAAACCCTGAGTTTGGAGATTTATCGACAAACCTTGCGCTGAAGCTTACGAAACTATTGAAAATATCTCCCATGGAGATTGCAGCGGATATTCAGCAATCCCTTTCTGTAGACACCAACCTTATCTCCGACATCACGATTACACCTCCGGGATTCATCAACTTTCGCATCAGCCCTTCCTATTACCAGTCGCTTATTTCACAAATACTGAAAAAGGGGAATCAATTTGGGCGTGGACGTACCGGAGAAAACAAAACGGCAAATGTGGAGTTTGTCAGTGCAAACCCAACCGGACCGCTCACGGTTGGGCACGGGCGACAGGCTGTCTTGGGTGATACCGTTTCCGAGATTCTCGAATGGCATGGGTACAATGTAACGCGCGAATATTATTTCAATGATGCCGGAAGGCAGATGCGTCTGCTTGGACAATCTGTAGAAGCACGATACTTTCAGCAATTAGGGCAAGATATTTCGCTCCCCGAGAATGGATATCAAGGTGATTACATTACCGCTATTGCACAAAATGTCTTGGACACCCACGGCGAAAACCTAGAAGCAGAGAATCCTATATTTCGCAAAACTGCAGAAGATACTATCTTTGGTTTGATTAAGTCCACTTTGAAAAACCTTGGGATTAATCACAATCAATTCACCAACGAAAAATCTTTTTATGAGTCCGGAGCAATTGACGACACTCTTCAGAAACTCCGCGATAAAAATCTCATTTACGAATTCGAAAAGGCAACATGGTTTAAAACCACCGCCCTCGGAAAAGACCGGGATCGCGTGTTGATAAAAAACACCGGTGAACCCACATATCGTTTGCCGGACATGGCATATCACCGTGACAAGGTGGACAGGAACTATGATTTGATCATCGATATTTTTGGGGCAGATCATATTGATACGTATCCTGATGTTCTCTCTGCTCTTGACATATTAGGATATGATACCGAGAAAATTCGTGTACTCATTCATCAGTTTGTGACATTGGTTCGCGGAGGAGAAAAAGTGAAAATGTCCACGCGAAAAGGAGATTATGTTACGCTGGATGAGTTGACGAACGAAGTAGGTGCAGATGTCGTTCGGTATTTTTTTATTATGCGGAGTATGAACAGCCATCTTAATTTTGATTTAGACCTCGCCAAAGATCATTCTGACCAAAACCCGGTGTATTACTTGCAATATGCCCATGCACGAATCTGCAATATAATCAAACACGGAGAGAGTCTGGGGCATGAATTTACCAAGGATTACAATCCTTCTCTATTAAGTCATTCTTCTGAAATATCCCTTTTGAAAAAAATGGATGTTTTCCCGGAGGTTATGGAACTGGCATTAAACACGCTAGAACCACAAACCATTGCCAACTACTTGCAGGAACTTGCCACGCATTTCCATAAGTTTTATACAGATTGCAAAGTGATTACTGGTGATGTCCCCACAACACAGGCTCGGCTGGCATTGATCTCTGCTGTTCGCATCGTCCTTGCGAATGGTTTAAGAATTTTAGGACTCTCCACCCCCGAACGGATGTAGACTCATGTCGGGCTTCTTTCAAATCGAAATTGAGTATTTTCTATTATGTATATCCACGTTGTTTACGCTGGTAAACCCGCTTGGATTTGCTCCATTATTCGTTATTTTAACCGAGCGATTTAGCACTGAAGATCGTATCTCCATTGCATGGAAAGCCGTATTAACTGCCGGAATTACCCTGTCGGTTTTTGCACTATTGGGTTCTCTGATCTTTAAATTTTACAGCATTACCGTTGAGGCATTTCAAATTATGGGCGGTATTATCTTCTTTCGCAGCGGATTAAAAATGCTCGAAGCAAAAACCAGCCGTACCCGGACCACCCCAACAGAACAGGACGAATCGATGGATCGGGATGATATAGCCATCAGTCCAATCGGAATCCCGATGATCACGGGACCCGGGGCAATTACCGCAGCTATTTTGCTTTCCAGTCGTGCACCGGCAATTCACAGTTATCTTACGTTATTTCTATCGATCGTTCTTGTATTGCTTGTGGTGTATATCGTCTTCCGCGGTGGTAACAAGCTGGCGTTAAAAATCGGTCAAACCGGCATGCGTGTAATTCAGCGCATCATGGGAATTATGCTCATGGTCATTGCCGTACAATTTGTCATCAACGGCGTAGAGTCTGTGGTGACAGATTTGATGAAATAGCAACTCTTCAAATTATTTTTCTAACATTCGTTTAACAAATTTCGGGACTGCCACAGACGCTTTCTCTTGAATACACTCATCAAACATATATGATAATTCCGTCGGCTCAGGATTTATTTCAATACAGGTTGCTCCGTGCGATTTTGCAAACTCCGGGAATCCTGCTGCTGGCCACACTACCCCGGATGTACCGATGCTGATAAAGTATTTGCAATCTTCCACAGCACCTATTGCTTGACGAATCACACCCTCTTTCAAGCTGTCTCCAAACCACACAATATCCGGGCGGTAATACCTACCACAGCTGCAATGTGTGTCGTAAAATTCACCGTGGATTACTTTTTGTGATGCGCCACAAAATTCACACCGGTTTTTCCATAAACTTCCATGTAGTTCAATAACTGTTTTCGACCCCGAATGCTGATGAAGTCCGTCAATATTCTGCGTGATGATTGTTGCATCTTGCATGGTTGCAATCGCTAAATGACCTGCGTTTGGTTTGCAGAGACCCACGGCTTTTCGCCGAACCTTGTGAAACTCTATAACTTTTTTAGGATTTCTGTCAAAGGCATCTTGACAGGCATATTCTTCATAGTTATACTGCTCCCAAATTCCGCCACGTCCGCGATACGTCGGGACACCACTCTCCGCTGACATCCCGGCACCGGTGAAAAAAACTGTTTTATTCATAAAGTGTTAATGGGTTGATAAGTAGATGACCATTTATTACTCCAACACTCCCCATCACCGCTTCTCCACTTCACATTTTCACCCATACTTTGATCTTAATCCTATTCAAACAAACCCATCGTTTCAGCTAAATCTACCGGCTCTATACATTTTTTGGAGTTATTCACCGGTGAATTTACATAAGCGTTCACCAGGTGAGCACGAAGTGCTTCTCTGCAAGGAGCTAAAACCTCTATCGCTTTGTCAATGCTGAACCGTGTGTGCTGCAGCCAAATATCCAGTTTATTGTACGGTAAAATCGCAGGCATACGATGATGAATATGCGCCAAAGCATCTTGTGGCGGTGTCGTGATAATTGTGTAAGAATAAATGGTTTCTCCGTCGGGGGCATCCCACATATCCCAAAGCCCGGCCATCGGTAGGAGTTGCTGATTCCTGCTGTGAATGTAATAAGGGATTTTGTGATTTCCGGTCCGTTTCCACTCGTAATATCCATCAGAAATAACAATGCAGCGACGGTTTGGAACCAAATGCTGAAACGATGGCTTTTTCAAGATTGTCTCCGAACGGGCATTGATGAGTTGTGAACCAACGGACGGATCATTCGTCCATGACGGAATCAAACCCCACTGCATTTGCCGAACCGAACGTGTACCGATATCCAGCAATATCGGATTATGTTGAGACGGCGCAATATTGTAACTCGGGGTGTACAATTCCGATGCTTCCCATTCCTCAATGGAAAGTTCTTTAATAATCGAACGCATGTCCCAGGTGAGTGTTTTTCTTCCGCAGATAAGGTTAATTCCTTTTATTTCAAATGACACATCTTGCAAAATTTACTAAGGAAGACACAGAAACGATAATGATATATCTTCTGCCAAAAACCGCCAATTATCGCAAACAGGATAGCCCTATACTTAAAACAATACAAAGCTGAGTTCTAAAAAAATGTCGTATTTCATTTCACGCAGAAACCACTAATATCGGAAAACGGAGACCGGAGACCGGAGAATGGAGTACGGAGAACTCCAATACTCCATCAATCCAAAACCCCGGTCATCTTTTCAACCAATTCTTCATTCTTAATTAAATAAATATCCGACTCAGACTCGCCATTTTCTCCACCGAAACCGTGCACACACCAAAGGCTTTTTCGATTTTGCCACGGATGAGAAACAGGGTTTCCCAATGAATCAGATCTCTGTACTCCTTAAACGCCTCCGGGAATAACACACACTCAAAGATGTCCGTTTCATCCTCTAAGGTTAGAAATTCCATCGCTTCTCTGTGTTTTGTGCGGGCTTCTTTCCTTGTGATGTACACACCCGCAAGGCGGACGGTTTTCCCCACATGCTTCAAGATGTCTTTCGCAGATAGAACTTTTCCATTCAGCCGTGATTCGTACGGTGCCAACGGATGACGCGTTATCGGGAAACCGAATGTGTCTATTTCTAGTTGATGATGTTCTTCTGAAGTCAGTGGTTCAGAATTTGGAGACGCTGAAAGCGGTTCGCGAGATGAATCCTGAAGGCAAGAGGTGGCAACGCTATAAGCAATATCGCGATGTGTTTTTTTAAATTCTAATGTTTTGAAACACCCCGCATTTGTCAACGCCATTGCATCAGACAAATCAGGATTTATGCGGATCATAAAATCCCCCAAAGAGTCAAACTCACCGAGGTTTCGTTCGGCCAATATTTCCTTAATTGTGTTTTCTTTGAGACCTTTGATACTCATAAACCCCATTCGAATTTTTCGGTTTCTTCCCCGATACTCCAAAAAACTCCGGTTAATGTCCGGCGGTAATATCTGAATTCCAAACCGACGGGCTTCACTGAGATAGGCGTATGTGTAGTAATATCCGCCTTGGTTGGTCAGTACTGCCGCCAAAAATTCAGCCGTGTGGTGTGCTTTCAGATATGCACACGTAAATGACAGCATCGCATACGATGCCGAATGCGGCTTGCAAAATGAATATCCTTTGAACGATGCAATCATGTCCCACACTTTTTCAATGACTTCCTCAGGATATCCTCGCTCCCGCGCACCGTGGGTGAATTTTTTCTTCCATGCCAATATCAAATATTGGAGTGACGTTCGGCTCATGGTTTTTTGCAAGGAATCCGATTCGGCGTATCGCATCCCTGCCATGACACGTGCGGCAAGCGATACTTGCTCTTCGTACACCATAATTCCGTAACTCTCCTCCAAAAATTTTAAATCAGGATGGGGCAGTTCCCATGGCTCTCCGTGTATGCGTTTCAGCATGATGTTCGTAAATCGGTTTGCCGCCGGCCGGATAATGGACGAATAAATCACGACGTGCTCAAAATCTACTTTGCCGGCTTTTGCCAATAATTGCCGTGTGGCAGGACTTTCAATATAAAATACGCCCATTGTTTTTCCGGCTTTCATTAGTTTTTCGGTTTTTGGATCACCGACCGGCTGAATCGTGTGATAATCTACAAAACGGCTGGATACTACACGCGCCCCTTTGTTCAAATTGACCTGTTTAAGTGTGTCTCTCACGACAGATAAACTTCGGTTTCCGAGTAAATCAATTTTCAGTAAGCCGGAATCTTCGACTTGGTCTTTTTCCCACTCGGTGATTTGCACACCTTTTGGCGCACGCAACACAGGAACGTATTTCCTGATTTCATCCGGCACAATAACCACTCCGCCAGGATGTACGGACGGATTGCGAAACACGCCTACAATTTTTTCACTTTCACGGATGACCTTCCAAAGCGCATCGTCCAGTTTTGCAACAGCGAATCGTGAATCCGTGCGAATCCATGTTTCAAGATCTGTTCGTGACACATAATATCCCATCCGTTTTGTGATGTGATTGATTTCATCCTCAGAAAATCCGTACACTTTTGCCACTTCCCGTACGGCGGATCGCGGTCGCAAAAACACCTGATTTGCCACCATTGCGGTTCTGTCCTCACCATATTTCCCAAATACATAATCTAAAATATCATCTCGCTCATCCCACGGGAAATCCACATCAATATCGGGCATATCTTCCCGTTCCGGATGGATGAACCTCTCAAACTGTAGCTGGTATTTTATCGGGTCCACTTGCGTGATAAACAAGCAATAGCTGACGATGGAAGCCGCGGCAGAGCCCCGCCCAATTGTTGACTTTGTCTGTCGAACAATATCCCGGACAATCAGAAAGTACGGAGCGAATCCTTTTTGCGAAGTCAGATCCAACTCGTATTGAATACGTCCTTTCACAGCAGAATTCAATTCATCGTACTGATGTCCGTAACGTGTTTCTGCGCCTTGCCGTACTAATCGCTCTAATATTTGGTTTGCCTTATGCGTTTTTTTCAAAGACAATCCCGGGAAAATTGTATTTACAAAAGACCAGTCCGTTTTGCATCTGTCTGCCAAATACCGGCTGTTATTCATCGCCTCCAAGCTATTCGGGAAAAGATCAATCATCTCTTTTTCAGACCGTAACCAACAGCGATGATTGGCAGTCTCATCTGGTGGAAGGTCAGACAAAGTTGTATTTCCTTCAATCGCCCTAAGAATCCGGTGCGTTTTGTAATCACCAGGGCGGCGAAAGTACACATTCCCCGTTGCTACAATCTCTAAACGATAGTGCGTTGCCAATGAGGTCGCCTGCCGTTCCGTTACTCCAGGACGAAGCTCCACAAACAAATGCGTATCAGGAATAAATATTGATAACGCCTCCAAAACGTGTTTTTGATGCGCAAGAACGAACACTCCGGCGGACTTGGTTTTTAGCA
Source organism: uncultured bacterium (assembly GCA_964388155.1). Taxonomy (GTDB): domain Bacteria; phylum Fidelibacterota; class Marinisomatia; order Marinisomatales; family JACNKV01; genus JACNKV01. The sequence continues at coordinate 45,097 of CAYLYH010000004.1, forward strand.
ACGATGCGGCAGACTGATTCTTGTTATCATGAACGGCGGATATGATGCGGCAGAGATTTTCATACCCCAACTGATTTTCCACCAGTAAAATAATGTCGTCCGTATCCGTGATGATATTCGCCCCCGCAATCGGACGAACTCCGACCTCTCTCGCCTGCTGAACAAATCGGATGAACCCCCACAATCCGTTTACGTCAGTAAGCGCAACGCTTGGCATCCCCATCTTTGCGATACGAGCAATGATCTCGTTCTGGGGCATCGTTCCGCGCATGGCAGAATAATTAGAATGAAGATTTAGATGGATAAACATGGGACGGGTGATTAAGTGTTAGGGTGCTGGGTGGGTTTGAGTGCTCACTGCTTCTGTCAACTGCTACTCTTTTCTACTCACTACTTTTCACTTTCTACTTTATGAACTTTCTACTCACCATTCACTAATAAATACTTTTCATTCCATACTTTTTTCGAATTGCATCAACAGCATGAGATAATCGAATATCTTTTCTATCCGAATGGCTGAACAAGTCCAGTTGCGTCGTATGATATACAAAATGAGAAGCATCCGCAAGAATGGTTCGAATACGATTCCGGCGTACATTTGCACAATCAAACAGTTGCTGTAATACGGCAAATACCGATGTATTATCAATGGCATCCAGTTTCCCCATTTTCGATCGTTTAATTCCGTCTGTGTAATGAATCTCCATCCGCACGTTTTTTGCTGTCTGCCCGCGTTTTCGCAAGCGGAATCCTACCTGTCCGGAGAGCGTCATGACGGCGGAACGAAGGTCCTCCTTGTCATTGGTATCTGTCGGTAGAACAACTTGCTCTGTGATATGTTCTTTGAGTTGGGGCGGGCGAACTGCGGACAAATCTTTGCCCTCTGCTTCAAGGGCTATTTTTTTTGTAAACTTCCCAAAGAGTGCCTGAGCATCGGTTTCATGACGAACAACAGACTGAATATGAACGATTTTGTTCAGAAATAAAAATTGGATGACTTTTTTCACCGGTGGCTGCTGAACGGTTGGAAGCATCCATGAATCCAGCGGTGAGAGGAATGATGATTCGTCACCGGGGAACACTTCATGCACAATTTCCGGAATGACCGATGTGGAAATCGTGCTCACCAATTTATTGGTGCTGATCCCCACCGCGCCTTTGAGATGCGTTTTTTCATCAATGGTTTGCGCAAGACGTGTACCGGTATTTTGCAGGTTTTTATACACGGAGTTCATCCCGTTCATATCCAGATAAAACTGACCGAAACTGCCGGGTTCCACCACCGGCGTAAAGGAGGACACAGTGGTATAAAGGTAGCGGTTCAGCCGGGAATACAGCGAATGATTATAAGGCAGCATCAGCACGTTGCGGTTCATTTGCCGCGCCAATGAGCGGCTCATACCAAGATAAAGCCCTTCCTCTTGCGCTTCGTTCGACAGGCTGACGATGGTGCCGTCCTGTCGATTAGAAGACACGATGACAACGGCACGGGTTTGCAGGGATGTATCCATCATCCTCTCTGCCTGCAACTCAAAGTTTTTCAGCCGAAGATGGAACACCGACCGGTGCATGGCTCAGTACTCCCTGAATGAGTAGAGCAGGATGCCGTTAATACTGAAGTCGTCTGATTCGTGAACGTGAATCACCGGATAATCTGGGTTTCGCGGATGGAGTTCGACTCCGGTGTTTGTCGGATAATAATATTTTAGCGTGGTTTCTCCGTTTATGAGTGCGACAACAATTTGCCCCGGTTTTGCTGTCGGGTTTTTACGGACAATAATATAATCCCCATCTTCAATTTGTTCTTCGATCATGGAATCTCCTTTGACCTTCAGAACAAAATTATCCGGATGAACCAGTGGCGCGGGCACGGCAATAGACTCCGCATTTTCGAGTGCTTCGATTGGATATCCCGCAGCGATCAGTCCTAAAAGCGGAAGGGTGGCGGGCGTGGCGTGCTCCTGCTCTGTGAGGGTGAGCGCCCGCTTTCCGTTTGGACCTTTTGTCCGATATAAATGTCCGCCTTCAGTCAGCACACGGACGTACCAATTCACCGTCCCCAACGACCCGAACCCCAGTCCGGCCATAATTTCTTCGTAAGACGGCGATTGCCCGTGGATGAGGGTGTGCCTCCGGATAAAATCCAGAAACCGTTTTTGTTTGAATGAAAGGGACATGTGTTTCAAATACCCGTAAGTTACTCGTAAGTATTTTACGCAAAAAACAAATGGGAATCAAGGAAAATTGTGAACAGTGGTTGGTGTATTTTTTGACCGGCTTTTTGGATTACGCTTGACTTTTACCCTGTGGCGGTCGCACACTTTCTGTCGTTACTCATCTGTCCATTTCTTTTTGGAGGCACATTATGAAAAACAGAGCTTTATTCGTGGTACTTCTTCTGTGTTTAATTTTAACCGGTACCGTGTTTGCACAAACTGATAGCATCTACACGGAAGTGTATAGTGATACTGCCATCATTTGGCATACTAACTCCGAACGAAATTGTGGCTCATTATATGACATGGATGTTTCGCTTGACGGAGACCTTTTTACTATTACAGAAGTAGATACAGAAGATTTGGCGTATTGTGAATGCATATTTAATTTTTCTGTAACATTAACCGGATTAAACCCGGAATACTATGACGTGGATGTGTTCAGCGATGAGCTTCGTACAGATGATACAACTTATTGGGGGTGCAACTTCTTTTGTGATTGGAGCATTGGTAAACGGCATCACAAAACCAGGTACACATACGATTGAATGGGATGCTTCTGAATTTTCAAGCGGTGTCTATTTTGTACAGATGGTCGCCGGAAAGCTTATTGAAACACAGAAAGTTTTGTTGATGAAATAACCACGTTTCGTTAACGCATGAGACTCATTTTTCGGGTCTGTGATTGACCGTTGGTTGTTATCTTGCAAAAATACACTCCGGATGAAACATAACGCCCGTGTTGATCTGCCCCTGTCCACACAGTCTGATGATTTCCGGCGGATTTACGATCACTCACAATTCGGTTTACTTTTCTACCAAGTGCATCATAAATCGTAATATCCACCATCCCATCCGTCGGTACTGCGTAGCGAATCACGGTAACAGGGTTGAATGGGTTCGGAAAGTTCGGATACAAAGCCATTTCATTCGGGAGGACGGGATTTTCATCCGTGGCGTTTACCGTAAAATCAAGGACCTGTGCATAAATGTTTTTCAGTTGGTTCTTGCCCGAACTGCGGTTATCTTCCCATACCATAAGAAATGTACCATCCTCATCAGAGAGTTTGGTAATTGTTGGTGCAACCTGATCGAAACTGATATCACAAACAGGAAGCCCGCTGTTTCCGTATCCAAATTCGGTTCCGTTCCAAGTCTGCATATAAATATCCGCCGTACTGCTGTCCGGTGAATCCTGCCAAACGGCAATGTATGTATCGTCGATTCCCTCAATAGACGGCGACTGCTGATTTCTTGGGAGTTCTACAAATGCAAATTCCTCCGACGTTTCCAGTGTAGAGAGATTGACAGAGGTGCAAACGATGTCATAATCCTGTCCGCTTTGATAATCCTCCCAACACAAAAATACGTCTTCTTCTGATGTATTCAGCATCATTGACGGATTTAATTGATCATTCTCTTTTTCTACAATAACGAAGCCATTCTCTGCTCCTGCAGTTGTTCCGTCAAAATTGATAACCAGCCCAAAAATATCTGCATTGGCACTTCGGGCATCTTTCCAGACAACAAACACACCGTTCGGTGTCGATATTGCACTGATTGTCTCCTGATGTCCTTCAGCTTCGGTAACCACCAGTGGATATGACGGCCACTCTTCCGGTTCAACGCCGTCACCATTCAATGCTTTTGCATAGATGTTTAAATTATTCCACGGACCTCCATACCATACAGCGACACATCCTCCTCCGGGAAGTGGTTCAAGTGCCTGGACGTAATCATATTCCGCAAATTCGTACAAGAGTATCCCGCCGTCTTGCCATTGGGGAACTCCGAATTCATCATATTTTTGCACGTATACATCTTGATCCCATGTCTCACGGACATCCGAAAATGCACAATACACATACCCCATTTCATCTACAGTCAGTTCAGAATATTCCTGATTGGATGGATATTCGACGGTAAAAATCGGTGTTCCATTCGGATCGCCGACCATACTCAAATCATGGTTTAATACTTGGTAATACTGAATAACGGTTCCCCATTCATCTTCACTTTGAAAGTTCAAAAATATATGGTCTCCAACTGTAACCGCTTTCGGTTTTGTTTGTTTTGGGTTTTCACTTAACGGCACCCCGTTATACTCTCCGGACAGGTGAAAATCCCTTGAGACCAGTTGACCGTAAATTTGCGGATTTTCTCCTCCCAATCGATTATCTTCCCAGTAAATCAGCACTCGATCATCTTCAATATATAATGTTTTTGGGGCGATAGCATCTCCATCAATTCCAAAATATATTTCCTCACCGTTAGGGGCTAATGATATTTCCATGTCCTGAGAAATATGCTGTACATACATCCCCGGGCTTCCCATACGCCAATCAGACCACAATACAAACACACCGCCGTGTTGATCCATACGTACTATCGGGCTTTCTTGCAAATTTACTTCCTCGCAAATGCCCAATCCGTTTTCAGCAAAAGAAAGTGTTCCGTCTGAATGGATATGCTGCAAAAAGATATCTTCTTCCGGATGAGGTGCATTTCGTTCATCCATCCATGTCATAAACACACTACCCGTGTTATCAACCGTTAGCCGGGGCTGAGTTTGTTTGCCGTTTGCCGTGCAGATGGGTTTCCCTGAATTTTCCCATTGTGCGCCTTCTTCCAACGTATATCGTTGTGCATAAATATCACCCGAGAAACCATTTAAACGGAAATCTGTCCAAACGATATACGCAGACTCTGCATCCGCTTTGACCCTTGGTTTACTCTGTTTTGTGGGATCATCACACACTGTAGCGCCATTCGGATCTAATAACATATTTCCCTCGCCATCCAAATATTGAATATATACATCTCCGCTGGTCGGGTTATTCCGATAATCTTCCCAAACAACCACCGTTGTGTCACCGACAACATGAGTCACTTTTGGGGCAATTTCTTTTATACCGGGCTGGGCAGATAAGGGAATCCCCCCCTCTTCAAGTGTTGACCAAAGAGGTGAGCAGATGGTATCTATCCGCTGGGCATAGATGTCTTTTTCCTCAGCAATACGGGTATCTCTCCATACCATCATGGCAAATCCATCTCCTGCATTTTCTAAACTAATTGTGGTATGCTCTCCATCGTTTGTAACAACAGGCACACCAGTCCCCGGGGATAATATTTCTCCATCATAAGAAATATGTGTCGAATATATTTGCCCATTAATTCCGCTCAATTCAGATTGGTCAATCCAGATAACAAAAGCCCCTCCTAATCCATCTACACACATATTCAGCGCAGTTTGAGCTCCTTCGACTGAAGATAATGCAACACCATCTTCATTCCAGGCCAACGAGCCATCTGTCAGAACATGTTGAGCATAAACATCTCCTTTTTCGGGTTCGTTTCGATAATCTATCCAAGCGATATACACACCTCCTTGCCTGTCAGACACCGCCAATGGGTCTTCTTGCCGACCCTCAGAAAGCACAACGGGAGTTCCCTGTTCTGTCCAAAGGGGGTTCCCTGTTTCATCGACTTTTTGTGCATAAATATCCCGACCGCCATATCGGGTATCTGACCATATAAAGATCATTTCGTTCTCAAATCCGACTGTTGCTGTTCTTTGCCATTCGGTATGAACTCCCTGCCGAATTTTTACACCGTCTTCATCCCAAACAAACTGTGAAAACAAACTGGAGAGCATAAAGAGAAATAATATAATTTGTCTCATCATTTACCTTTCTATTTCAAATATTTGTAGTCCATCCCGTGTTGCTACAAACACGGTCATGTTATCAAAAATACCTGCCGTATATGTATACGCTGCGTCGAGTCGGCCATATTCAATAAACTCATTTGTATCGGCAAACCACTCATACAGCAATACGCCATCACTGCCACACCCCAATGCCAGCAATCCGTCATGATAATGAATGGATTTAACGGAGTATCCTTCAGCGATACGATACGATGAACTTATGTGACCCGAAGAATCTAGCTGAGTAACTTCACATCCTTCATTGTGAGATAAGCCTGCAAAAATATTGTCTTGATAAATTGCCACTGAGACTACTTCTCCCTCGCCGTCAATGGCGTATGAAGAAAAGGCCGTATCTGCAATCATACCGTCTTCTTGTTGTTTAAAAACGACTACACCAAGCTGGGAGTTTGCAACCGCTAACAAACCATTACCCACCGATAAATCGTTTGCGGACATATTTAGCGGTTCGGTGGATTCAAACTCTGCATCCCATAATTCTATTTTTCCGTCATTTTCTATGAATAAATCGAAATAAGTAATTAATCTTGTGGATACAAAGGAAGAGTTGCCATCTTCGGATCGGTTTAACGTGTAAATCAATAATTCATTTTCTCTTCTCTCGTCGATACAAAAACCTCGAATATAATCTCTGTTTTCTGAGCCGGGATATGGAACTCTACCCAACGAATCAATATCGGTCAGGTTCACATAATAAAGCGCATCATACAAATCGGCAAAGATAAAATAGTTATACCGTTCAGGGAATTCAATCATCCCCGTCTGAAACCCAACGCCGGCACCGGCACCAATGTTTTCAAATAATGTCGTGTCTATCATAAACGCATGATTCGTATCAAAATGAAATGTATAGGCTAAATAGCCGTTCTCATCTGCAGCAAGTACCAACAGCGAATCCCTAATAGCAATATCCCTGCAATACCCACCGGTTTCTATGGTGGAAATAAGTGTGGATTTTACGCCAACCGGCTCAGTGGGAGTTATACAAGATTCCCCAATCAAAACGATGGTGAATAAAATCAAAATATGTTTCATGGTTGTCCTCATTAATAAAACAGATCCAGAAATGTATTAGTGCTGATAGTTATCCAAAAGTCTATTTTGGAATAACTTTTTAATTCTTCAACCCATTCATACTCGGAATATGTTTGTCGTTCTCGGTATTTCCCATTCAATTCAAGAAATATCCTGTCTTGCAGTTTCATTTTTATCCACAAACGATATTGAATCTCTCCTTGTTCACGTCCGGCATGAACCGGGTCATCAATAATCTCTGATGTATAATGTCGTTGTGTTAATGCCAGAGAATTCCCGACAGAATATATCCATTTTTTTGGTAAATAGGATAAACTCCCCGTCATAGATTTTTCATTATATGAACGATCAAATGTTGTCGAAATATATCCCGAATTATGTGTGGTATTTTGCCCGTGAGCGATTCCGCCGGATAAAGAGAGCCGAAAAGGGTTGAGAATCTTTGTCGTCAACCGACCTTCAATACATCGTTTTTCTGTATCAAACTCTGTGAACGATTCATCGAAATATTGATGGACGTGCTTCACCTTCCCTGTAAACCATGTTTTGTTAAACAACGGAAACGAAACAGACGACCAGCTAGTTTCGTTTGAAAAGGTACATGACCGTGCAGTTAAATCTATTCTGTCTCTGTCAATATATGGACGTAAGTAAATATCCGGTTGTAAAGAATACCCGAATTTTAGCCACGAATAATGCCCAAGATGTGTCTCCATTTTCACAGACCATGAGGAATATGATTTTTCCCGTGAGTGACTATAAACAGCGTGACTTGCATTTAGAACCAACCGAGTTTCATGGTTGCGTATTATTTCCGGGCTGTATTCTATTTGCAATTCCGGGCGGATGATTCCGCTGTCAAAGGTTTGCATATCTCCTAAAACACTTTTATTTATTCCTGCGTCATCCATCTCTAAATTTGACAGCTTTAGCACATTAGAATCATACCCAAACGTGACAGACGATGTAACATAAATTGGTGTTAATACTCTATTGAGAAATGGCTGCCCGGATAATAACGACGCAAAACTAAATAGAAATATGATTGGAATATTTTTCACTAGTGAGATTAAATCCTAATGACCTTCGTTCTCACTTCCGAATCCAAGACAGCGGACATACACCGTTTTTCCCTCATCCAATAACTCTATAGAATAGGGTGTCTCTTTGTCTCGTGTTTGAATATCGCACGAACGCCATTTTGCGGGAATAATTGTTTTGTCTTCTTCTACTTCGCTCAATTCAGATCGTTCTGAGGAAAAATAATATGTTCCAATAATGCGATTTCCCTGAAGTATTCTCAATCGATACGTGTCCACCCCATTCATCCAATGCTGAAAGGCCAATCTGGAATAAATTTTGATTTGTGAAAACTCTGCCGGATCTACGATAAATGTGTTATCATACACCAAGGGAGAATATCGCACTCGGGCTTTTCCTATCTTAAGATGATGGATGGTAGAATCTGCCTGTATGTACTCACCGGAATCAGTTGATGTTATAATTTTTTTTTCAATCATTCTTACGAGAACTGGTTTACTTCTGTCGCGAATTGGACGCATAACAATCACATGGTCTCCGGCAGGGATTTTAACAGAATACCGTCCGGGTTTTGTATATCCATGTCCGGGGTGTTGTGAAGAGGTTACGCCTTTAGACCGTGTGGCAGCATGTTCAATAATTTCTGTGGATAAGGTATCCAATGTTATCCGATAACCAAATGTTTTTTCTTGGTCATCTCTCCGTGGTACGGCTCGTCTTGAAATGATTTCTATTCTCTTTGGACCGGTAATTTTCCATGTTAATGAATTTCCATGCAATTGAAAATAACTCCGGCGCTTACCATTAATTGTGAGAATTTCCTTTTTATCTTTTTCAACCGGCGGAATCATTTTTCCCTCTATGACACCAACCATGATAAAAATGCCAATAAGCGCAAGCCGCATATATTTATAAAATTGATTCAGGTTCATAAGTCTCCATCCGTACACGAATTTGTTGATGACTGTAATATCCGGTTCCGGCTAACAATCCGACAGCCAGTAATAACGTAATAGCCGTAATCCATCGGTTATACATCGGCGTTGAAAACATCGCTCCTTCACCCGGGGTTGGTGTCGGAATCGGCGCGATAAGCAACTGATATCTTTCTATCAACTCACGTATATTCAAAATATGTATGACCGAGATATTTTGTTTTGCAAAGGATTTAACAACGCTCTTCCCGAAAAGTTTATTCAACTCTACCGGCGTGGACACACCGGCGGGAATTAGTTTTGCATTAATCGCAGGACCAACGGCTGCGGCACCTCCGCCAACATTTACATAGGCTGAGTAGTTAAATGAAGGAACCGTTTTAGAAAATATTTCCATCCTTTTTTCTATACTTTTTGCAAGATTATCCTCCTGAATTAACGGAAGCTCGTTTCGGTATATTGCCTCCCATAAAAGCTCCTTCCCTTTTCGGGTCAATCCTTTGCCGACATCCCCACCACCGCCAATTGATGCGGCAACTGATTGGTAAGTGGAAATCTGTTCATCCCTCAATACTTTTTCCATATCAATCCATGTAAAGTACGGACTGGTCGCACCCCATTGCGATGCCCCGACAGAGCTGATAATTACAGGTGTTACATCCATGGCACGACAGGCAGAATACAGCGCAATGTTGGCACCGGGCATAGACCCGGTAACCGTCACTGCAATTGTGTCTCCGGTTTGCACTCCGGCTTTCATCAGCAAATCAACCATCATCGCAGCAAAATTTGGATTGAGCGTCGTCAGTTTAGCATCCAAATCCCCTCTGTCTGTCGTAATGTAGCTAAACTGTGTCCCCACCAGCATTGTCCCGTTCGGATCGTTGGTGTAATCATCCATCGTGATTTTACGCACTCCCAACTGGTGGGAGCGGAGTGTATCCATGGCAGATTTCATAATCTCTGCGGCATAAACTTTTTCATCGTAACCAACTGCTTTTTCAACGACAATCGACTGGGATGCCCAATAAAATAGTAAAACATTTACGGATGCCAGTATGACCAAGAAACGGGTCTTTTGTATAACGGGTCTAAACATGGGGGACTTCCATTCCAAAAACCATCAATAAGAGTTGGATGATTGTCGCAGTAATCAGCACGACAGATATCGTTCTCACTACCCCCTGACGTTCCATCCAGCTGGCAATCAACCCCGGGATGATATTTCCGATGGCGGAAAGATTAATCTGATCATCAGGAAAATACATATATTGTTTGGATAAATATCCCAGCAAGAACCCGAGTAATAGACTAAAAACTAATCGTCGTTTTCCGTAAATGAGTAATTTCTCCGCCAATAGTTTAACAATGATAAATACTATCAAACTAATGATAAAGGTTCCGACAACTCTTAATGGGTCATGTAAATTAAGCGCAATATATCCGGGGACAATAAGTCCGCCGGCTGTTACACCCAACGTTTCAGTCAGCACCAAACTAAAGACAATGCCAAATCCGATTGCAATTTCAGTCATTTACAGAAATCTTCCTTAATTCATTTGCGAAATTTTCACCCCACCCTACCATATTTCCAATACAAAAGATGAGATAATTATCAAGTTTAGACAAAGAATTTATGACTTCTTTTGGTTTTGTTAAATTTTTAAACGTTTTAATTTTAAAATTCTCTGCCGATATCATTGGAATTCTATTCCCTCTGATTAAAAGCAGATCCGGTTGAATTTCGTCTAATACCAATTTCAACAATAGTTTCGTTCGGGATTCCCGGTCATCTCTGGTATTTAGGAACACACAAATCTGTTGATGGGCAAATCGTTCTTGGATGTTCTCCCAAATCTTTTTTGTGGAATGTGGATCGTTTGCTGCCATTGCGTTTACGGAATAATTCACACGATTATCAAATTGAAGTTTCCGTATAATTAGCGCTCCCGGGTCCGGCTTTGCATGGATCATGCCCTCCAGAGCAATATCTTTATCTACACCTGAATATTCACAAACACAAACAGCCAACGCAACATTTTCTTTATGCTCGATATAATGAAATCGATTCATATACTCATCAGAAACCTCATTTTCATCGGTAATATTCATGTGTGTATTTCGCTCGTCTGCAACTTTTTTTAAGACAGGAGATACATCTTTTTCGGCAGTGAATAATGTCCCATTAAAAGGAATAGTATTCGCCAATGAATTCGCAACATCTTCCATTGTCGGTCCCATTTCCGGCAGATGATCCGGGCGGACATTTGTGATGACACTAACCGTGGACTGAATCATTTTGTGTTCAGATATCCACTGATATTGCGGCAAAACCGCCATACATTCCATGACCATGGCATCCGGAGTTTCTGAGGTAAAATGACGAATGAGTTTTACCTGTTCCCCTATAGAAGCAGATCTGAGTCTATGTATTACTTGATCCTTTCCATCGGGATTTATGATCCTTGGTGCAGAACCCGTTGTTTTAGCAACCGTTCTAATACCGCCTGCCCGTAATCCTGCGGCAATCAAACGTGTAACGCTGGACTTACCTCTGGAACCATTTACATGAATTCGTATCGGGATTAAATTGACTGCAATCCGGTGATCGCGTACTTCTTTAATCCCATATAAGATAAGGATTGTTATCAAAAACAGTAATATCGGTACTAACATCTTATTGGATTAGACTTGAGAAGAGCATTCAGGATGAATAACATTCGTTCTTATACGATGCCTATGATATTCTTCCTTAGTTTCAGTTTCCCTGTATCTAATAGCCAATTACTTCAACAGTACTAATTTCTTTGTAATGATGTTGTTGACGGTTTTCAGTTTGTAAAAATACATTCCCGATGCAACTGACTGACCGTGTGCGTCTCGGCCGTTCCAAACAACAGAATGATATCCCGGTTCAAGGTCGTCATTTAGAAGGGTTTTTACCAACCGTCCTGTGAGGTCATAAATCTGTAGAGACGTTGTGTGCAACGTCTCTACGTTGTTTTTAGAAATCGAAAATGAAATCGTTGTTGTTGGGTTGAATGGATTTGGGTAGTTTTGATTAAGGGCAAATTCTATAGGAAGATTCGCAGAAGTGGATTTCTGCAATTCCATTTTTGTAATATCTGCAGTGATACTAATCGCACCACTTCCGCTTAGAACATTTTCATTCCCGTTATCGTTGACCAAAACCCAATTCTCTTCATCCATGATGGCGTATTCAATGGTCATTGTTTTTCCGGGATTCATAATTTGAATTTCACCCGATTCTTCCGTAAAACGCCAACCTCCGCTAAATCGCACATCAAACGCACCAACCGGTGGTTTCGGAGGAAGACTATAACTCAGCTGTTCTTTTTTAGGAATATCAACACCAAAATACAATGACGATGATTTCCCGGAAGAAGAAGTGAATGTTAACGTATTCGCCTTATCTAAATGATTTGTAAAGGTTTGTTGCCTCTGCAAACCGGATTCTTCGGTAGAAATCACAATATCACCTCCAGCATAAGCCCGCACCCAATATCCGACTCCGGGGCTTAGCGTCTCTGCACTTTCGTATCCACCGGAATAAGCATAAATTGTGTTCGGAATAATCACCTGATCTATATCTTGGATATTCGATACCGCGACAGGGGAATCAATCCCGGCGATTAAATTCCAATCTTCCAACAAATGTACCGTGACAGAATTGTTTATCCCGCCAACAACTGTTGTGTTAACCTCTTCATTAAAGCGCAGCCAATACCCTGCTCCGGTTGTCAGTTCTGACTCTATTTGATACCCGCCATTAAATGAGTATAGGGTGTTCTCAATAGATGCCGGATACACATCCGCAACCGAAGGATTTGTTACATCCAATGGCAGACCGACCAAATTCCAGCCCGGTAAGTTTAGGACATCAAGGCTCATTTGATTCATCACATATAGAGAGACAGGAATGTGAACAGCAAATTGACTGCTGTTTGTAGATATATTGATGGTGGCTTCGTAACTCCCGCTTTCAAGACCGGTTGAATTAGCCATTACCGAAAATTGCGTGGATTCACCATTGGGCAACTCACCGCTCAACTCGCCATTTTCACTCGTGATCGTCAACCAGTCAACCTCAGGTTCGGCAACTTTAAATGCTACCGTAAGATTATTATGCACATAGTCTGAGTTATAGGCTACTTGAAGTCCATCCGAACCGTAAGCATTTTGTATCCCGATGGTGGCGATATTTATATCACCGGAAACTTCACGATAATTCACTTTTATTTCTCCATCAGCAAACAATATCATTTGAAAGTCGTACGTGCCATTATTATTTCCCGGAAAGTGTATTACATCATTGAACCAAACCACAAGCCGTTCAGAATTAGAATGGACATAAACTGAGTTTGTACTTCCGGTATTCTCAGGTTTGAGGTCTGACCAAAAACCAAAAATGGCCGGATTCGGTGAGTCCGACCCTGGGATTGAATTATTCGTCCAATCTGAATTATCTACACCGAATCCAATCCATCCGTTTGGATTGATAATACATTGAGTGTAATTATCTCCGTAAAACGGAAACACAAATCCGATGTCAATGGGGTCGCCAGCTGAATCATTTGATGGGAAAGATAATTCGGTTCCCATCCCTTCTATATCCGTCCATGAATACCAAACCGTACCATCGATGTCTGAATCTGCCCAATAATATCCAAAATTGTCCGGCCCGCCTCCGGGATTTTCAAACGGAGATTGCAAATCAGCGACATAGGATTTTGATACCGTATAATACAAAATCGAATTTTCTGCTCCGGCATTTGATATATCCAAATATTCAGTCGAAGAATCATCTAATACCAGTGAAAAGTTCACATCATTCAGATTATACGCTAATTCTGGGATTGGCATGAAAACGGGCATTCTAGTTGTAATATAAATTGCCGTTTCATCTTCAAGCTCCATTGCAGACCCGGGGTATCTATCTGTAAACGTGTACTCCAAACCATCGTCGGCGGTTGCGTTCTCAATCCCGATGGTACAATATCCGCCGTGTGTAGGTGTTCCATAACCCCCATAGCTGCCCGAAGATGTATTATTAAACGTGTGATATTGAATTTTAATTTCCCCATCCCCATTGGGCGAAACAGGCTGAGGGCACAAAATCATCTGAAACGTCTCTGTATGATTGTTATTCTGCGTCTTCATCTGATACCACTCAATAACCAAATAGTCCTCGACAGTATTATAATACGTATAGACATTCCCGCCCTCCGTGGTTTTGAGATCATCCCAAAAAGCGGCAACCATATTGGTTGGGCCGCCGGCACCCGGAATCGGATAATTTCTGAAAGACTCCATTTCTGAATGCCCAAATGCTATCCAGCCATTGGTACATACTGTAATTTCGGAGTAGTCCTCACCATAGAACCGGAATGGAGTCGGAAGATCTACATAGGCAATGGAGTTAGAATAATTCCCGTTACCATTATCGGACAGCCCAAGGCTTGTTCCTGATCCTCCATTAGATGGTGTAATTTCAATCCAGTCATAAACAGGAGCCAAATTATACCCTGTATCACCTGAATCGTAAATATAATATCCATAATTATCCGGGCCAAGCGGATCGGTAACTGTAACAGACCCTACAGTAATTTGATATGGAATTGTACGGTCATAGCCACCTTCACTCTGGACATGAAGATCAACAGAAATAACCGATCCGTTGATAATATCGCTATTCACGTTTACGGTAAAATTATTAAAAGGCTCAACCGTCTCACCAGGTTGAATTTCGTCCCATTCGGCAACGCCATCCACGATGTCAAGCAAACTACCTTCATAGAGAAGTTCGGCTGTTATTCCACTGATGGATAACGCTCCCAAATTAATGAGAGAAACAGCAAAATCTGATGTCTCCCCCGATGGTAATTCGACATTCCCGGCAGATCCTAAAAATGCGCCTGACACATCCAGAGGAATTTCAGACTCCCATTCCATTCCTGAGTCATCTGTTATATGGAGATGAAGTCCAAGTGGTTCATGGTCAATTGCCGCAGATGAAATACTCACATTAAACCCTGAGCCAAAAGAAGACTCGCCGACATCAAGGACATCATAATCTATCATAGATGAAGAAATCGTCACCAACGAAGAAGATGAGCTTAATACTGCCTGAATCCCGGATACGACTTGCACTCCAAAATTCTTCAGCGGAATGAACACCTCCATTGTTTCTCCCGGATTGGCGATGTTGTCATTTCCATCTGTAATATAAATAAGGTCATCATCTTCTAAATTCACCAATTTTTCTGCCGTTACAATCGCGACAGTTCCTGAATAGGGTTTACAATTATTTTTTGTGACCGTTACTGTGATATCTCCGATATTTTCATAATCTAACAAAAACGTTACTATTCCACTCTCATCAGTAAATTTGCTTTCAAATATTTCATCGTCCCCCATCAATACGGTTACAAACGCATCTTTTACGGAAAAACCGTCTGTGTTCTGTACAAATATTTCAAGATAATTTGTCCCGAACAAAATGGTATCCTGATGTATCGCCTGAATAATAATTGGAGTATCTGTCCATAGGTGCGTTGAAGGGTCTCCCATTAAATTGTGCCAGTGTGTAAAGGTACTAACCCATTGGTTCGGGTTTGTCGGATAGGTAGTAAATAGTGCCAGTTTTCCGCTTGCAAGTGCAGCGCCTGCAGTCCCGACATCTCTCGAAAATATGCCGTCATACATTCCCATATCGACAATATTATTGAATAAAGTATGAGTCCCCCATGTGGCTGTACCAACACAAGCTACACCGCCCTTTGGATTTGTGGGCGTCCCTGCCCGGAAAAACTTTTCCGAGAGAGCTGTAACATCATCTGCAAATGAGCCTGTACCGCATGTGGGAATCGTGGCAAAAGGTAACTTAAACCCGTTGTTAGCAGCATCGACGTTGTCGTTGTCAAACCCGCTGACACCTAAATAACCACGATAGTTAAAATACAGAACGCCTTCTTGTAATTGATTCTGCATCCAGGATGCATAACCGCCATTCCCATAATTTGTCTGGACATCTTCCATCCCGTGAGCACGCATGACTTCTTCAACATACTCATTCGTAATAATCGTCGATATCCCCGAAGAGCTTGGATCTCCCAAAAGCGAGGCACGTTCATAATACGCAGCGGTTTCATCCAAATAAGTTGCTTTCTCATAATGAATAATTTTATTGACAACGGTCATTAGTTCTGTTGTATTTCGAATCGATAATCGCCCGATAAATATTTCGGGAAAGAGATCCGTTCCATTCAACTGTGAATAGGGATGATCTCCTTCTCCGCCATACCCGGACCATGTATCATAAAATGTTGAAACAGTATAGGTGCCGTTTGCATCCCCGACTAATCCCACAAATTCCGGTGGCGGGTCATAATTCATATAGGCATTTTGAATATAGTTTTTTATATTCGTTGTTGAACTTCCGGTTTCACTTGTTGATGCAGTATAGACCACATAGCCACGTTCGTGTCTCCACTGAACCAATTCCTGAAAATATGGGTGTCCCTCAGAATTCCCCCCGCAGATGTAAAGAACTGCCGGTTGCTGATATTCTTCTCCACGTTCAGAAGGCGTATAATTCACAATCATTGACCCATATAATTTTTCAAAAGATTTCGATCGAAGTGGGGGTAAATATTCCGTGGCATTTCGTTCACCAACTTCTTCAATATTTATTTCTACTTCATCAAAAACGGTCAACTCACGTGATTTTGGTGAATATTGATAAGGAACAACACTCACTTGCATAAGTTGGACATCTCTCATCGTCATGCGGTCGGATATCGTTAAATTATCCTCAGGATAAATTGTTTCTGACGTGTAGATTTGTGTGTCTTTCTCAAATGGTTTATCTGAATGACTTTGCTCAGATAATCCCTGATATGGATATAGATTAATGTCTTTTTCCACATGAGAATGAAGAACCGTATATGAAAATGTATAATGTTTTGCAGGATCGACCTGAAAAAGAGTCGTATAGGCGGGGAGCTCAGGTTCTCCTATATTGGCGGAGACACCACTCTGTTCGTCTGTTATTCGTACATAGTCACCGACAACCAATGTTTTCAGTTCGCCATGGGAAAAATAAATCTTCTCTTTTTGGTTATCTTTGTTAACATACTCAAACGTATTCGAGTTTGCCGTTAAGAGTGTTGCTGCAAACGTAAGTACTGTTAGTATCTTCTTCATTTTAATTTGTTTATCCATGTTATTTAGTGTTTTATCCATCGTTCAATTTACGAATAAAAGTGTATTGCTGTTTATCCGTTGTGAGAATGGTCACATTGTCTTGCAGTCATTATTTCCATTCGTCTACTGAATAGTAACTATGTGTGTATTTCAATGCCATATTCTGCCCTAATCTAATGTTGTCCCATTATATGATACAATAATATTATGTAATTTATTGCATTTTATCTTTAAATTACTTCATGTTTTTCAAGAAAATTAAACTAGGCATGCACTTATACAAAATAAATTTCCTAATTTTAGTGTTTGCTTAACAACTCATTCTTGACATTATGAAAACGCATTACACATTATTATTTCTTATGATCTGCCTTATCAGCCAAGGTCATACTGAGGGATTGCTCTCAGAACGCTACCATACATACGAAGAAATTCAAGCTCAACTTGCGGTTTGGGAAACTGAATTCGGAGAAAATCCAAATCCTTCCGGAGCCTACCCGGGGAGTGGAATTATTTACCATCTTGAAGAAATTGGTTACTCCACCCAAGACAACCTTCCGTTTAATGCGGTTCGCTTGTCTTATGATGCAGACACGGATAGTGACAAACCAAAAGTCTTATTTTTAGGACAGTGCCACGCGGAAGAAATTTTTGGAGTGGAAATTACGATGGAACTCATTCGAAGATTTTTATATCCGACACCTCAATATCCTATCCAAAATATGCGGGCTATATTAGAATCCTCTGAGGTATGGATTGTCCCGACGCATAATCCTGAGGGGCTTCAGGTTGTCCATGGATTTGAATCGGATACAGGGTTTGTTCAAGATGTCAGTTACCGAAAAAACAAACAAGATGTCAATCAAAACGGGTTTTTTGACTTCCTTGTGGGAGTCGGAAATGACTCTGATGGAGTAGACTTAAATCGTAATTTTGATTTCAATTGGTTTTTTGGAGACGGACCATACGTGGAAGATAACGCCGGTGGAAATTACCAATCGCACTTTGATTATTACAAAGGAGCTTATCCTTTCTCTGAAACAGAAGTTCAAGCCCTCCGTGATTTTGCGATTGGTAAGCAATTTTTACTCTCTATTGCTTACCATAGTTCCCGGTCGGGGAATGTATCAGAAAAAGTCATTTTCCCGTGGATGTGGGCCGCCGGAAAAACCTCTCCGGATTATTCTATTATTTCCACACTTGGTATTGATATAGCACATTTCATTCCAAAAGAAGCCGGTGTCGGATATTATTCTCCAATCCCGGGACTCTCACGGAAAGGGAATGCACATGACTGGTTCTACACAGAGACCGGTTGTATCCAATACTTGATTGAGACAGGTACAGAAAATATGCAACCGCAAGACACAACGCTTATTGAAGGCACCATCGAACGAAGTTTGCGCGGAGCCTTCCATCTGATGAACCGTAGCATTGGATACGGACAAGGAGAGTTTGCAGCGGATGCGTATCAAGTTACCGGCATCGTTACCGATGAAAACACGGGGCTGGCGATTGTCGGAGCTATCATTGAAATTGAAGAACTAAACGGGCCAATGCTCAAACCCCGCAAAACGGATGCATTCGGACGTTATCGCCGTCTCTTGTCACAGGGAACCTTTACACTCAATATATCAGCACCCGGATATGAAGCTATTTCAGAGGACATTAGCCCCAGCAGCGTGGCGCTACTTGAGGTTAATCACGCACTCACACCTTTACCTGCACATACGCTGACATTACAGATTTCCGCCACGGATACATCCATCCAATCATTTTCTGTTTTTATCCAAGATGGATACTCGACCGACACACTGGAAGTTCTTGAAGGAGAAAATTCGTTCACATACCCTGAAAACCAATACTCCCTGCAAATTAATCACCCTGCCATACTTCCTGTTTTTCGTTCCTTCACACTTACTCAAGATTCAACAATTCTCATTTTGACGGAGAACAGAGAATTACTTTATCATGAGACATTTACCGATTTAGGTGACTGGACAATCGAATCCGGCGGTTGGGTTATTGAAAATGAAGCATTGTCCTCTCAAGCTGAATTGATTTATCCAAACTCATCATCCGCCATCTCATCAAAACAGATTCATCTCACGGAGGATACTTTGTTAGTATTATCGTTGGATTGGCAGTACGAAGTTGAATGGGAACATGATATTATCACAATCGAAATCCTTGGAAATACGGACACAACCACGTTTATTTGGGATAATCAACATTGGGATAATCATGAAGAACACCTCCCAATTATCACCGATTCTGACTCGATTAAAATTGCAATTCATCTCCAACCGGATAACACCTTAGGGTACAGAGGAATTCGCATTTATTCCTTATCCCTTCTGTCCACATCAGAAACAGCCCATAATGAACCGGAAGATGTACTCCTTCCTGCGTTTTTTGTCCTGCCGCCGTACCCAAATCCATTTAACCCAATTACGCACATTACATATCGTCTGCCTAATCAAGCCCACGTAACTGCCGATATCTACAATATGCTTGGTCAGGTTGTAGAAACATTGGCATCAGGTCAACAAACAGCCGGTGAAAAACATTTAGTATGGAATGCAGAATCTCAATCCAGCGGGATTTACTTTATCAGAATTACGGCAGACCAACAATCGTCAACGCAAAAGATTGTTTTATTGAAATAGGCATACAATTCATGACCGTTCTTCATAAATTTTCTCATGATACAACGTATTACCACGATCAAATTCGAAACAATTTTTCAAATATATACTGCAGTAACGGCGGACAGTTAGATATGCTCCACCGGTTTTACATCGATGAACCAAAGTACAATGAATACCGTTCTTTAGGCAAATTAAATGATTTAGCAAAAGAGGCTACCGGCACGGCTATTATGGGTGCGACTAGCGGTGCGAGTCAAACCGGAGTTAGACAATACAAATACATAGAAACATCAGTGAATGTCGAACTTAGAAACACCGATTACCCGATTACGGTGGAATACGGTGTTTTGAATGACGACGGGGAATGGGAAATATCAAGCAATGCACCCAAACGCAGAAACGAGGATGAAGAATATGGAGACATCGGCAGAGTGAAACTCAACCGAACAGGAACAATTGCAATAGAACACCCCATTGAATCGTTTACCATCCGTAAGACAAACGCTGTTACGATACCTACCGAGTTTGCTCTCAGACAAAACTACCCGAATCCATTCAATCCAACAACAACGATTTCATTTTCGATTCCTAAAAACAACGTATCTGTATCTACTAAAAACGGATAATTTTGTTCAAACGAAAAAAACTTGTGTTACTAAAATAATAAGGAAAATAATGATGCATAACACACACACAATAATCCTCCTATTTACTCTCTTAATTTCAGGGATAACAGCAGAAAACCAACGCCTTCCACTCTCGAAATTAGCACGGGAGACAACGGAACAAAATGCCACTTACGAACGCGGGGAGTATCTCATCATTTTGCCAAACAGCGCATATATACCGTACTTGACCGACCCTCAAGCAGGAGACTTCATTGCGTTTAAAAATTCGCAGGGGTTTGATGCAACAGTTATAGCATTGGACACCGAGAATTTATCTACCGCGTTGGAAATTAAAGCATTTCTTCAATCTTATTATGCGTCTCACCCCATGCTGGAGTATGTATTATTAGTCGGAGATGTCAATGGCAGTCTTGCTATCCCGACATTTTTTATTCACTCTGTAAATGAAGATGAAGAGGATGTTACCGATTATCCGTATTCATATTTTGATAATGATGCCGGATCAGAAACCTACGATGTTTTGAATCCAGCCTTTCTTGTTGGACGGTGGTCTGTCCGTAACGGTGGCGACATAAGAAACATTAAAGCCCGAACAATTCAATATTCAAAAATGGATTATCTGAATGAGAGCGATAAGAATTATTTAAACAATGGATTATTAGTTGCAGGGAACTATAAAACTTCCAGTGACGGTAATGAAGTCCCTCCTTCTACGTGGCCCGTCACTCCTGTATGGACATCTCACTGGCTCATGGATAGACTTCAAGATTTTGGATATACGCAAATTGATACTGCATTTTTTCATGCCGGGTATCAGGTTGTAGAAAACCCTACTATTGTGAACGCGTGGACATCCGGTGTCGGAATCATTAATTATCGGGGCTGGGGAAATTCACATGGCTGGCATAAACCACTTTTTCATATCGAAGACATTGAGGATATCAACAATGGCTGGAAGCTGCCGGTTGTGATGAGTTTAGTATGCAATACAGGGGATTTTGGAGCAGATATCGCTCCGCAAACCGGCCCGGAAAAATGTTTTGGCGAAGAACTGTTGACCAGAGGAAGTGTAACAAATCCAAAAGGTGCTGTAGCCGTCGTTGGACCGTCAGACCTTGATACAGACACAAAGTTTAACAATGTGATTTGCGGTGCCATGTGGGATGAATTACTTGACGAACGGCTTACCGAACTTGGGCCGGCATTATTTGCCGGTAAACAATCTATGATTCATGAATTTCCCCATCTTACTTCCCAGGGGGATGTTGTAGAATTTTATCATCATATCTATGGCGTGTTAGGCGACCCAAGTTTACCTGTTTGGCTGCGAAATCCAGGGGGAATGTCAGCATCGATTGAAAATAACATTAATCTGCATCAATCCTTTCTACACACACAGATCACCGATGACACCGGCACACCGCTTGAATTCGTGGTCGGGGCATTGATGCTGGACGGTAGTCTTATCGCAAAAGGACTTTCAACGCCTGACGGTACGCTGTCCATTGATTTTTCTGATGTTCCTATCGGATCTACTATGGACTTATATCTAAATAAATCTCAGTTCATGCAGAAACATATTCAGTTAACGTTTACCGAAGATGATGGTTCACCTTTCAATCCGGATGTTTATGCAGAATTTGATGTAACACCCATTCTTGATAGCGGAGTATCTTGGCTTTCCTCCAATACGACAGAAACTATTGCACTTAACATCAGTAATTCTACGTCGGAATCATTCCAAAATATGGAAGTATCTCTTACAACATTAAGCGAGGAAATGATCAATGTTACTACTGATAATATTTCTTTGGATTTATTACCATATACTGCGGTAACCACAGAGATTTTACTCACGGGGACTGTCGGCAATATCCCGGTAGGATTCCGACTCCCCTTCCGGGTTGAGTTCTCCTTGAATGGAAATATCATTGCAGAAAAGACGATACATGTTTTGGTCGGTCCCGTTGAGGAAAACAACCCATCACCTTCAGATGAATACGGGTATTGGGCGTATGACAGCCATGATAACGGCTATGTGGAAACTCCCGTCTACAATTGGGTGGAATTAAATCCTGAAAATGGCGGTTCGGGGACTAATCTAAATCTAACGGATGATACCCAGACAACCGTGGATATTAGTTTCCCCTTCACCTATTATGGTCAAGCGTATTTTTCTGCAAATGTCTGTTCCAACGGATGGCTTTCCTTCGAAGAAAGTCCGGTACCATATTTTTGGAATTTCTCCATCCCGATGTCTTTAGGTCCTCCGGCGATGGTCGCACCTTTTTGCGATGATTTGGATGACAACAATGGAACCGAACCATTTAATGTATTTTATTTATCGGAAACTGATCGGTTTATTATTCAGTGGGATGCTGTGTCTAACGGTGAAGATGATGAATTTTGCCCGAACTGTGTGAAGGAAACATTTCAAGTGATTTTATTAAATCCAGCAGTATATCCAACCACTACCGGCGATGGAGAAATCATCTTTCAGTACCAAGAAATTCATGATATCGACGCCAACGGAAATTTCAGCACAATTGGAATTGAATCTCCAAGTCAAAATGGAGGTCTTCAGTATTTATTTTCCGGACAGCTTTCTCCCGGTGCTTCAGCATTAGAAAACGGACTTGCAATAAAATTTACCACCGATGCCCCAACCGAAGTCTTGGCAATTAATGAAAATACGATGAATATGTTGGCAAATAATTATATCTTATCGCCTTCTTATCCCAATCCATTCAATCCAACCACAACCATTACTTTTTCAATTCCCGTAGTAGAGACAAGACATGCCTTGTCTCTACAGGTTTACGACATTACAGGGCGGTTAGTCGAAACATTGGCGCATGGAATCACAGCGCCCGGTACGCACACCGTAAAATGGGATGCGTCTGAATTCTCCAGCGGAGTGTATTTTGTGCACATGGTTGCGGGGGATTATTCGAAAACTCAGAAAGTGTTGCTACTAAAATAAGGATTGATGCTTACTAAAAGTATCTACCACAAAAAAAGAAAGGGTCTATATATGAAATATCGAGGAATACGCTTTCTACTGTTTTTTATATTGGCAATTACTTTTTTTCAACAAGATAAAGTATACGCCTGGGGTTGGGAAACTCACCGTTATATTAATGAACATGCGGTGGACTACCTACCTCCTGAAATGGATTTTTTTCAAGATTATAGAGATTATCTTCGTGTGCATTCAATTGATCCGGATGTAGATGGTTTACCTGGATATTATCATTATATAGACATTGATTATTATTCTGAGTTTTTTGAAGGAACATTTCCTCATGATTGGAATGAAGCGGTTAATCTGTATGGATATAATGTACTTATTGAGAATGGAACTGTACCGTGGGTTATTGAAGAGTGGACAGATAGTTTGACTGTTCTCATGGCCAGTGGACAATGGGAGACCATTTGGCAGGTAGCTGCAGAACTTGGCCATTATGTTGCAGATTCCCACCAACCCTTACATCTAACATTGAATTACAACGGGCAATTAACGGGTAATTATGGAATACATTCAAGATATGAAACACATATGATCAATCCCCATTTGTCAGAATTACCTCTGCCTGATTCTACGAGTACTTATTGGAGCTCTGTAATTGACTCAACCTTTCGATATATTGATGAAATTTATCCGTTTGTTAGCGATATTATGGCTGCCGATGATTTAGCAAGTGCTCAAGATCCCGATTACAATTCAGCTTATTATGACATTCTTTGGGATGAACTTGACTCCTTGACAATTAGTGTGATTCATAGAGCCATTATTGATTTAGCATCTATTTGGCAAACAGCATGGAACAATGCAAATAACCCGGTCAACGAGACAGCATTTCCCATTGCAATTGATGGTTTATTCGATGATTGGCTTACCGTACCTATTGCTGATATTGATGATACTGGAGAAGGCGGAGAAGAGGATTTTGAATATCTGAAAATTGCAAATGACGACAATTTCCTGTTTCTTTCCCTGGAATTTCAATATGGTGAAATCCTGATGCAGGATTGGAATGACATCCATCTGTTTATTGATGTTGACGGAGATGCAGAAACAGGCCATCCTGTGCATGGGATCGGGGCAGAACTGGACTGGTGTTTCGGTTGCAGGAGCGGCACATTTTATATCATGGATGGAATAATCGAGATTTATCAAAATGATCTTACCCTGAGGATTGCACCTACAATTACTGATAAAATATTTGAGATCGCCATCAGCCGTGAGAGCAATATTTTAACAATGGATGGAACTCAGGAACCGACAACAATCAGAATTGCATTTCAGGGAAGCGGAGAAAATCCTGATATTTTACCTGATGAACCGGGGGGAATTGAATATGAGTTCGATTCTACTCCTGTGCCATTGCCTGAACCCATATCCCTTGAAAAAGATGATTCGGAACATATGCGAATTCTAACATACAATGTTTTGGGTGATGGATTATTCAACCCAGAGCGACAACCAAGATTTGAACGAATTATCAAAGCTCTGGAACCAGATATCATGGGGTTCCAGGAAGCGGATGGAGATCATGATATAGAAGGACTTTTTCAAGATTGGCTGCCGGGAGAGACTTGGTATGTGAGCGATGAATGGAGCGGAAATTACGTAGTCTCACGCTATCCTATTTTATATCAGGGTAATCATTCGTGGAAATCTATGGGTGTTTTACTGGACACCGAAGAAGATCTGGGAACACCTCTGTTTTTTATTAACTCACATTTCAGTTGTTGTGGTGCAAATGAAGATAGACAACAGCAAGTGGATGAGCTCATGGGTTTCTTACGAAATTTGAAAGACGGATTAGGCCCATTTACATTGCCGATTGGAACGCCTATTATCCATGTGGGAGATTTTAATCTTGTGGGATACAGACAGCAATTGGAAACGTTGACTGACGGTGATATCGTAGATGAAGCATCGTATGGAATTGACTTTTCTCCGGATTGGGATGATTCACCCATGACAGATTTATTTTCCCGTCATACTCACATTCGAATGGGATATACATGGAGGTATGATGGGAGTTCGTTTAATCCTGGGAAACTGGATTACATCCTCTACACTGACAGTGTGATTGAACCGGAAAAACATTTCGTTTTAAATACGCTTGCTATCCCAGAAGCAGAACTTTTGGAATATGGTTTATATGAAGAAGATACAAATATTGCATCTGATCATCTTCCGCGGATTATTGATATCGCAACAATGAGCTCAGAATCTTCAATCCCGGTACCAAATATTGAAAACTGGAATCTTGTAGGACTTCCAGTAAATGTGGAGGATCCATATTATCTATCGGTTTTTCCGACTGCAGTCGAAGGAACTTTTTACTCCTTCGATGGTTGTTATCAGCTAATCGAAAACGCAGAGAACGGAATCGGTTATTGGCTGCGCTTTGACGATGCCGGAACAACGAGTATCCCCGGCACACTGATAAATGAGTTACCCGTTAATATATCAGAATACTGGAACCTGGTCTCCGGAATATCGACCGCAGCTGATATCAATACGATCATTGATCCGGATGGTTTGATAATCCCTGGTACGGTTTACGGTTTTGATGAAAATGGTTATTTCAACGTCGAAACAATCGTTCCCGGTTATGGATACTGGCTCAGGAGTTTTGGTGATGGTGAAATCACAATTTCAAGCACCGCACCGCCATCAGGGAAAGTACTATCCTTAACATCTGAACATTTATCCACTGTGGCGGACTTTAACACTTTAACATTTATTCGCCGTGACGGGCTTAACAACATGACACTCTACTTCGGAGCAGACATTCCCGAAAATGAAAAATTGAGTTATAGCTTACCGCCCAAACCTCCGGCTGGTGCACCAGACCTTCGTTTTTCGGGAGATACGAAGATTTGTTCGTCGGATGATTGTTTGATTGAAATGACTCAACCTTTCGAAGATTTGAAACCTTCGAAAGGTTTTATAACCGTTGAATTTGATATTAGGGAATTGAAGAGTGAATGGTTATTGGTGAATAACGAGACGGGTGAAGAGTATATATTAAGCGGTAAGGGAGTTCTGGAATTGCCCGGTGATAATGCGGTGTACCGGTTGACTAAAACCCCATTTTCCATTCTCCCTTTAACCTTTTCCATGAACCCCGCATTCCCTAATCCATTCAATCCGATCACTAACATTAGCTACCAGTGCCCAAAACCCGGTACCGTGACCTTGCAGATTTACGATATCTCAGGACGATCGGTAAAAGAATTGGTAAATGGTGAAGCGGTGAGTGGTTACCATACCGTAAAATGGGATGCCTCTGAGTTTTCCAGTGGTGTGTATTTTGTGCAAATGGTTGCAGGTGATTATTCAAAAACTCAGAAAGTTTTACTACTGAAGTAAGGAGAGAATATTTTGCTTTGTGATAATTAATATCACAAATACGATCAATGGGTACCAGAAGTGTGTAAGTTCTGCCCCTGATTTAACTTAATTGAAAACCTGAGGATGTTATGAATATAGCCCGTTTTCACAGTTTTATTGCAATAGGGACCATTGCAATGATTACTATCGGATTTGCCAAAACCGGAATTACCATCGATAATTTGTCACCCGGGAAAAGGGGCGACAAGCTCTATCATGCCTGGGTGTATTTTACAGATAAAGGCAGTGTATCTGAATTTGATCGTTTATCTGCGAAAGAAACCCTCAGCAAACGCACGCTGAAACGCAGATCAAAGACACGCCCATCAAAACTCATCGACGATCGTGATATACCCGTTTATGAAATTTATATAAACCAAATTATGCATACTGGAATCAAACTACGTCACAAATCTAAATGGCTGAATGCAGTTTCAGTCTCAGCCGCTTTCAGTCAGCTGCAGAAGATACAAAAGTACCCATTTGTAAAAAAGATTACTCCGGTACTGGGTGGAATACGGAATGAACCGATATCTGTAAACATAACAATTCCTCCTAACCGTGATCCCAATTACGGGCCATCCTTTGACCAGCTGGAACAAATAAATGTTATCGCGGCTCATGATGCAGGGTACACCGGGGAAGGTGTTCTGGTCATGATGCTTGACACCGGATACTACACCGACCATGAAGCCCTCCACGAAGAACAAATTGTCGCAGAATGGGACTTCATCAATAGCGACGGTGATACCCAGAATGAACCCGGTGATCCGTCCGGGCAGCATGACCATGGCACTCTCACTCTTTCTACTCTTGGCGGTAGAATGGACGGACAGCTTTATGGCCCGGCGTATGAAGCTGAATTCCTCCTGGCAAAAACCGAGGATATATCTCAAGAAGTCCCCATTGAAGAGGATAATTACGTGGCCGCACTGGAATGGGGTGAAGGACTAGGCGCTGATGTGGCATCTTCATCCCTGGGGTACATAGACTGGTACGAATTTGAAGACCTTGACGGATTAACAGCAGTCACTACGATTGCCGTCAATATTGCAATCGAGAACGGAATGGTCATTGCGACCGCCGCCGGTAACTACAGCTCCGATGGGATTATCGCTCCGGTGGATGCATTTGATGTTATCTCCTGCGGTGCTGTAGATGAATATGGCACGATCACCTGGTTCAGCTCATGGGGACCAACAGCGGACGACCGCATCAAACCGGAAGTCTGCGCACGCGGACTTTCTACCTACTGTGCTTTTCCTTCAGATACAAACGATTACGGCGGTGCGAACGGAACATCCCTCTCAACTCCGCTGATCGGCGGAACAGCAGCCCTCATTTTACAAGCACACCCGGACTGGACACCGCAACAGGTTCGTGAAGCACTCATGATGACAGCAAGCGACCCGGATAACCCCGATAACCAGTACGGCTGGGGAATTATTGATGTGATGGCAGCCATCAACTACGAGTTTGAAAGTGATTACACCGGCCCTGTGTGGTTCATCGCCACAACCGGGTCTGATTCTACCGGAGACGGAAGTGAAGAAAATCCGTTCGCAACGATTCAGCACGGGATTAATTCTGCAAGTGATGATGATACGGTTTTGGTTGCAACAGGGACATATGTGGAAAATATTAACTTCAACGGGAAAAATATTGTCGTTACTTCAATTGAAGGTGCAGAAAACACCGTTATAGACGGGAATCAGAATGGTCCAGTGGTTGTGTTTGAAAGTGAAGAAGATTCAACCACAGTATTAAGTGATTTTACTATTTCAAACGGAATGTCATTGTGGGATTATTTCGGAGGAGGAATTAGGATTCTGAATAGTTCTCCTGTAATTAAAAATAACATTATCGAGTATAATACGGGTGATGAATGGTATTGTAATGGTATTGGGATCTGGATGATAAATTCGTCCACCCTTATAAAAAATAACATTATCAGGAATAACAACGACGGTTATTGGGGCAGTGGAATCTATATGGAGCAATCTAATAATGTTACCCTCTCAAATAATAAAATCTATGACAATATAGGATTTGACGGATATGGTGTTACACTCGGTGGAGGAGTTTATATTGATAGTTCACAAAATATTAGTTTAGTTGATAATCTTATTATAAATAATTATGGTTGGGAAGGTAGTTCTTTATGCATATCCTCCTCAAGTTGTATAATTGTAAATAACACATTTTACGGGCATGATTGGAGTTGGAATACAATCCGTTCATGGAATACAGATATTATTCTTATCAATTGTATTATATGGTCAAACGGCGACACTCAAATAGATGCTTCCGGTGCAGATACTGAAATTATCGTCCGATATTCTGATATCAAAAACGGTTATGATGGTGAAGGCAACATAGATGCCGATCCGATGTTTGGTGATCTTGCCAATGGTGATTATACCCTCCAAGAAGGTTCCCCCTGCATAGATGCGGGCACAGCGTTTTATGTGTGGGAAGGCGATACTTTGGTCAATATGACCGTAGATGAATATATTGGTTCTGCGCCGGACATGGGTGTGTTTGAAAGTGGTTTTACACAACCACCTGATGACATGATTTATTTCCGTGTCGGGATGCATAATGATCCCGACAGTTCGGAATCGTTTATAGTCGGAACAACAAATTTAGATTTGATCGATCTGTGCCGTTCACAATTAGAGCTACCTGAAGATGAACGATTTTTACACGTAAGTGGTGCAATTGATTATGGCAATGGCGGTTTCAATTCCCCGTGGAGCTGGCATTTTATTCCAGATGAATGGGAATTAGCTGAGATGTCCATAGAACTGTGTGACGGAAATCCGCAGTATGTGGAAGACAATCTGGAATATTGGATCGAAAATGTCGGCTGGTTCTGCCCGTGGAGCAGCTTCATCAAAGAAGAATTGAGCGGAGAGATAACACTTGAAGTTCCGCATCTTGCCGGATGGAACTTGGTGGGCTTGCCATTAGAAGTTGAAGATAATTATTATCTTTCAGTTTTTCCGGATGCAGTGGAGGGAACTATTTATTCCTTCGGTGACGGTTATCAGCTGATCGAAAACGTAGAGAATGGCGTCGGTTATTGGTTGCGGTTTTCTGAAAATAATACTACCACTATCTCAGGATTAGTGTTGGATGATCTGCAGATTTCACTGACTGAAGGGTGGAATTTAATTTCCGGCATTTCAACACCAGTAGATATGAATAACATTATCGACCCAAGCGGACTCATCATTCCCGGGACTGTCTATGGTTTTTACGAAGGATATCTGGAAACTGAAACTCTTGAGCCCGGTTACGGCTACTGGCTGAGAAGTTCCGGCGATGGAGAGATCACCATTTCATCCGATCTGACGTTTTTCGGACGTACTATCAGCCCATCTCATTCAGGACGTTCCGTCCTTAACAATACAAACACTTTGACAGTAGGTAACCAAACCCTCTACTTTGGAGTGGATATTTCTCAAGATGAAATACTCAGTTATAGTTTGCCACCAAAACCTCCGGCTGGTGCAACAGACATTCGTTTTTCGGGAGATACGAAGATATGTTCGTCGGATGATTGTTTGATTGAATTCATGAATGACGGTGAACCGCTGACGATTGAATACGACATTACAGAGAAGAGTAGTAATTGGTTATTGGTGAATAGTGAGACAAGTGAAGAATATAAATTAAGCAGTAAGGGAGTTTTGGAATTGCCCGGAGGAAGTGCGGAATACCAATTAACCAAATCACCAATTAACCAATTACCAAGTACATTTTCCATGAATCCCGCATTCCCTAATCCATTCAATCCAACCACAACCATTACTTTTTCAATTCCCGTAGTAGAGACAAGACATGCCTTGTCTCTACAGGTTTACGACATTACAGGGCGGTTAGTCGAAACATTGGCGCATGGAATCACAGCGCCCGGTACGCACACCGTAAAATGGGATGCGTCTGAATTCTCCAGCGGAGTGTATTTTGTGAAGATGATCGCAGGAAAGTTTGTCGAAACGCAAAAAATACTACTACTCAAATAAATGAAAATATGATGAATGTAAAACAATACAAACTTACTAAAGACAAACGGTTCTTTTTTCTTGTATCGGGATTGGTAATTTGGATAAGTATTTGGTTAACAGGATTTGAGACTGTCCATTGGCTTTTATATGTTCCCGCCATCACCTTTATAGTTGCTGTAATCAGTGGATATTGTCCCGGATTAATCATCTCTAAATTTATATTTAAAGATAGATAATCGAACATATGAAATCACGAAATAGTTCTACCGGAATTCAGCTAATAAGCACCATTATTGCCGTATCAGATTTACGACAATCAACAGCGTTTTACTCAACCGTGTTTCAATGGAAAATTTTTCTGCAAGAAGATATGATTACCATTTATGAACTTCCGCACGGAACCCATTTTATGCTGTATAAAAAAGAAGCCTTTGCCATAAACCCCGGCCAAAAACCGGAAATGGCATCAAAAGGTACAATTACCGGAACGGAATTCTATTTTCATACGGAAGATTTGGAGGCCGTTATAAAACGATTTGAAGCAATTGGTGCAAGATGTCTGACCCCACTTTCCGAGCGCCCATGGGGCGATGAAGTTGCTTACTACGCTGATCCTGACGGAAACGTCTTGGCCATCGGGCGTCCGCTGAAAAAATAAAAAACGATGGAAAGTCATTCAATTATTGATGTAGTCCGGTCGCGGTACTCCTGCCGGAGCTACATCAATGAACAGATCGTGGGCGATATCAAATCTAAACTCATAAATTTTATCAACGGAAATTCCACCGGACCATTTGGAACAAAATCACGTGTTCATTTAGGACAGGTTACATCTGGTTTAGTGATATTAAGACGGTTGAACACTTACGGATTCATCAAGGGAACAGATGAATTTCTGATTGGAGCGACAACAAAAAATACCGATCAGCTGGAGTTGGAAGAATTTGGTTATGTTCTGGAAAAAATCATCCTGAAAGCCACGGCGTTGGGTCTGGGAACCTGCTGGATGGGCGGTACGTTCAGAAAAAGTATCTTCAGCCGAATGATTAGATTAACAGATGATGAAAGTCTTCCTGCCGTTATTGCCATCGGTTATCCTATTGAGAAAAAACGTAAAGCAGATATGATGATCAGAAGATTGGCAAAGTCCGACCACCGAAGATCCTGGGAAAAATTATTTTTTCTTGAAAATTTTGAGACTCCGCTAAAAAAAGAAGAAGCCGGAGGTTTTACTGTTGCCCTTGAAATGTTGCGGCTGGCTCCATCAGCATCCAACAAGCAGCCGTGGAAAATTGTAAAAAACAAGTACGGGTATCATTTTTATTTACGGCGAACAAAAGGATATTTGGATCAACCGATTTTAGCAAAAACCGGAAAAGCCGACCTGCAGCGAATCGATATCGGAATTGCTATGAGCCACTTTGAGCTGACACTCAGAGAAGCGGGAATCAAAGGGGATTGGATAGTGAGCAATCCAAATATCACCCTCCCTGACGAACTGACGGAATATAAAGTTAGTTGGGTGCCAAAATATAAAATAGTATAAGCAATCCAAACAAAAATAAAAGGAACAAAACACATGAAGAACATACTAATTGTATTAGTGAGTTTATCAGCATTGCTATATTCTCAAAATACTAAATTATCGAAGGGTTTAGGATTTGCAGCAGGAATGATTTCCGGCAGTGGATTTTCTTACCGTCAACTGGATGATACACGTGGATTTCAGATCACCTTTGGATTAATGTCTTTCAACGATGGTGCAGATGAAGATGACACTTGGTTCTCAGAAGGGTATACCCAAAGATATAATCCTGAAAACTGGACACCGGATACATCTAGAATTTATACAGAACGTGATTGGGGATATGACGGCAGCTGGGGGAATGTAGGATTTATGTATTATGTTCCTTTACATAGAGCAACAAAATCTACCTTTTATGGGATGGCTGGAGGAAGTACGTATTTCACAACCGAGACAGAGTACATAAAGGATTACAAATACACGATTCTCTCTGATACCACGTATTCCTACGGTCCGGTTTCCGATATCAAAAAGACGGATACATCTACGTATGATATATTTTTTGGGATTGGTCTCGGTATTGAATATGAGATTTTAGAAAACATAAGAATTTCTTTAGATCTCCCAATGACTTTTTCAAGGAGCGGAAGTATCACGATGTTTATCCCGCAAGCCGGGCTGCACTATTATTTCAGATAAAAATAATGGGGTCACGCTAGAAAAAAGTTAGTTGGGTGCAATAACGTCGAACGTGCTATTAAAGTTTATTCAGAGCTTAGTTGTCTTTTGATTTAATTATAGCTACACCAATGGATATTGTAGCCATCGTAACCAAAGCCATTTTCCCATTTTCTAAAAAAACAGCTTGGCTATATGTTAACGAAGTAATAATGAGAGGAAATAACAATATTTTTTCATGAGAATGCCTTTTATTTTAATCATGTTAGAGGAGTATTTTCATATCTACTGATTTAAGATTTAAGTGTGCTTAAATATTTGAGTTCACACAGAAAAGGGGTTAAAACCACTCGCTTGTTGGTTCCCTCACAATCCCCGCCCTAAAGGACGGGGTAAGTCTATTTTGATAACTTTTTAATATATTTACCCCTTATCCGCCAGTCTGGGCGGGCAGGTAGCCCAATTTGATATTTACATGAGGTACTCAATTACCGATAACGAAATTTAACAAATCGACGTATCCACGTTGGAAACGATCGGATACCGCTGTACCACCAGGGTTCTGATCGAAGGCTAAACCGGGCCTCCACAACGGATGATACTCTGCTGAATGACCGTAGCCCTTCAATCCCGTGAACACGACCAACCCCGGAATCCTTCACACCGCCAAAGGGCAAGCTTCCTATTCCATATCCTGTCTGAACATCATTAATCATAATCATCCCTGCCTGCAACTTTTTTGCGATGGCTCTCCCCTTTTTCTTATCCGTAGTGAATACGCTTGCCGCTAATCCATATCGGCTCTCGTTGGCTTTTTGAATCGCTTCCTGTTCATCTTTGACCTTGTAGACAGAAATAACCGGACCAAAAGTCTCCTCATGGCTAATGGCTTGGTCTTCATCCGGTTCAATGACTAAAGTTGGAGCACAAAACTGACCTCTATCCATCTGAACATTAACCGGAGCGTGCATATCTCTGCAATGAGGTTTCACTTCATCAAGCTGATGGTTTACTTTTTCCAGCCCGGCAGGCATGGTCATCGCACCTATCTGATTGGCATCGGTTTCGCCACAGGATATCGCCTCCATTTTCAGCTTCAGTTTTTCAATAAATTTGTCGAACACAGGGTTACACACGATTACGCGCTCAACGGAAATACAGGTTTGTCCGGCATTGGAATATCCGCCCCAAATACAGGCATTTGCGGCACGCTCTAAATCCGCATCTTCCAAAATGATCATCGCATCTTTCCCGCCCAATTCGAGGATGCAGGGCTTCAGCCGTTCGCCGCATTCTGCAGCAATAATGCGACCGACGGCCGTACTACCCGTAAAACAAATGATGTCTGTTTTTTTACTTTCGATCAGCTTTTTCCCAACGTCTGCAGTTCCAATAACGATTTGAAATATTTGTTTTTGATCAGTGATTTCATCGAAGGTTTCTTTTAATAACTTTCCGGTTAACGGCGTGTGCTCTGAGGGCTTTAAAACAACAGTATTCCCGGCAAGCAGAGCCTCAATCACCGGAGATAAGGTCAAAATAAATGGATAATTCCATGGGGAAATAATCCCGGCAACTCCATGCGGATGGTATTCCACCCAAGCACGTTTGTGCAGATATAATCCGACTGACCGTCTCTCTTTTGATAATGCTTTCTTCATATGTGCGGACTTAGCCGTCAAAAGATCTACGCCTACAAAGAACTCCAAAACAGCATCCTGATAGGATTTACCGGTTTCGTTTCGAATTGTATCGATAAATTGACCCATCTTTTTAACTAAGGCTTTTCGAAACAATCGTATTAATCTTTTTCTATTGCGTAGAGGAGTGGAGTTATAAGAAGTTGCCGCCTTTTTTGCATTATCCAATATGGTGTGCACAGCCTTTGAAGAAGAAAACGGCACAACACCAAGCGATTCCATTGTCGCAGGATTAAAACACTTCAGTTGATCTTTCTCAATATATGAACTCATTTCATCCTAATCCTATACCCCAACATCAGCCTCAACCTTAGCCTTAACATGACTCATCGCCCATTCTGCCATCGCGGTAATCGTTAACGACGGATTCACCCCTAAATTCACGGGGATGACCGAGCCATCAATCACATACAAATTATCTTTTCCATGAATTCTTAGTGTCTCATCCACCACCGATGTTTTTGGGTTATCTCCAAGAATGCACCCACCAAGAATATGTGCGGTCGTAGCCGTATCAAGGACAGCCTCCGGAATGGAACTGCAGGCACGACCTTTTAATTTCTCTGCCATCCTCTCAGCCAATTTATTTGCCTGTGGAATGTAAGATGGAATCGGGTCTTTTGTGTTTCTCGAACTAACTAACCGATGTTTACCAAAAAACAGCCATGATCTTTTTAGCGATAAATGTAAGTAATTCTCCAATGACTGCATGACCAATAAGATTGTTGTATGTTTAGCCCAACCCACCGGCCACATATTCCGTAATGTTTGAATCGGATGTCTAACAAGCGTCGCCAGCCAAACAAATATTCTTGGGAATAACGTTGCGCCACCTGTCAGCACCGTTCCGAGATTGCCCATCGCATCTTGCCCGGCACCATATCGGACTAATTCGACCTGTGTTCGGTCGTCCAACATCGCCTGTGACGATATAGCAATTCCCTTCGAATGATCAACCTCTTTATCATGGGAGACAACCCCAATCAATGTTTCTGAATTGGTTCGTACAATTTTTCCGATGGAATCCGGTAAATTATTTAGTCCTGCAAGTTGACTTTTCTTTAAGAGCTTCACCGTACCAAGCACACCCCCTGAAAGGATGACGTTTTTCGCATAAAATGTTTTCTTTGGATGAAGAAATCCAGTGCTTTTTTGTGTATTAATTGAAAGTATTCCGTCGTGGTTTTCATTAATCAGGGTTGCCTCTGTTTCAGGGATAATTACAGCACCATTTTTTTCTGCGAAATACAAATAATTCTTATCTAGTGTATTTTTCGCATTTTCCCTGCACCCCACCATACACCCGCCACATTCTGTACATCCGGCACGATCGGGGCCTTTCCCATCAAAATACGGGTCGGAAACAGTTTTTCCCTCTTCGCCAAAATACACGCCCACATCTACCGGCGCAAAACTATCAGGATAATTATATTCAGAAATGATTTCTTCTAAAGCTGAGTCTGAAACGGTTTTTACCGGAGACGGAACCACACCGAGCATTCTTTTTGCGATGGTAAAAAACGGATGCAAACGTTTCGCCCAGCTTCCGTCTACCCATTGATTCATTGCATGGTCCGGAGGAACAAGCAGCGTGTTTGCGTAAACAAGGCTTCCTCCGCCAACTCCGGCTCCGTGAAGGATGAACACATCCCTGAGCAATGTCATACACTGGATGCCGTATAATGCAAATTTCGGCATCCATAAATATTTTCTGAGATCCCAATTGGTCTTAGGAAAATCTTCCGTTCTGTATCGCTTCCCCTTTTCTAAAACTGCAACGGAGTATCCTTTTTCACTCAACCGCATTGCGGATACTGAACCGCCAAACCCGGAACCGATGATCACATAATCATAGACAGATTTTTTAATGGCGGAATTCACGAATATTTTTAAACGAAATTTATCCGTTTCCCCCCAGCAATGAAACCATGATGGCATTTTGGGCATGCATACGATTTTCGGCTTCATCAAAAACGATGGAATACGGTGCTTCCAAAACCCCGTCGGTAACTTCCCGTCCCCTTTCGGCAGGAAGACAATGCATAAAGAATGTTTCTTTCCCTGTGGATTCCATTACGGCTTCATTCACTTGAAATTCAGAGAATATTTTTCCCCGATCGTCCGCTTCAGATTTTTGTCCCATCGATGCCCAAACGTCAGTGTAAATCACATCGGCATCTTTTACGGCTTTCTTAAGATCATGGGTTATTTCAACTGACGAAATTCCGGATTTATGTACGTTGTTGATCGTTGCAGAATCCGGCTCATATCCTTCAGGACAGGCGCAGGCAAATTCCATCGGCAGACGTGTGGCTAATTGCAGCCATGAATGAACAATATTATTTCCGTCACCAACATAAACGACTTTAAGGTCGTTAAGAGTTTTTCGATGCTCCTCAATTGTCAAAATATCTGCCATAATTTGACAAGGATGGTTATAGTCAGTCAATCCATTGATGACTGGACTGGTGGAATATTCTGCAAGCTCAAGGATGTGTTGATGGTCAAACAGTCGTGCCATAATCATATCGTTGTATCTACTGACAACACGTGCGATATCTTTTACAGCTTCTCTTTTCCCGATTCCGATATCGTTAGGTCCAAGATACAGCGCATGTCCGCCCATCCAAGTAAATCCGGTTTCAAATGATATCCGCGTTCTAGCGGAAGGTTTTGCAAAAATCATCGCAAGAGATTGATTCTTAAACGGTTTATACTCTTCGTGATTATAGAACTTCACCTTTATTTCCTTGGCTAAATTCAACATCCCCAGTATTTCATCCGCCGTAAAATCAGCGATATGTAAAAAATCTTTTGTCATATTTCTTTATCCTAATCCCCGCTAAAAAACCGGCGGGCAGGCTAATCTTAATCCCGTCACAGAATATACCGGCTCAAATCTTGATCCTGTGCTATATCTTTTAATTTATTATCAACAATTTTACCGGTAACAGCGATAGTTTTTTTCTTTCTGCCGCTATGCTCAAATAAGTATTCATCGAGGAGGGTTGTCATAATCGTATGCAGCCTTCGCGCTCCGATGTTTTCTGTTTTCCGATTCACTTCAGTGGCGATTTCTGCAATTCTTTTTATTGCGGTTTTGTTAAACATTAGCTCCACACCTTCAGTTTCAAGTAATGCTTGGTATTGCTTGATTAATGCAGACTTAGGATGCGTCAATATTTTGATAAAATCAGGAGTGGTCAAC
The DNA here is from genome assembly GCA_964388155.1 of uncultured bacterium. Classification (GTDB taxonomy): domain Bacteria; phylum Fidelibacterota; class Marinisomatia; order Marinisomatales; family JACNKV01; genus JACNKV01. Next base: position 83,096 of record CAYLYH010000004.1, read on the forward strand.
TTATCCATTTCCACACGGATTGGAAACCGCCCCTGCAATTCAGGAATCATGTCTGAGGGGGTTGCAACATGAAAAGCTCCCGCTGCAATAAACAGAACGTGATCTGTTTTGACAATTCCGTATTTTGTCGGGACGGAACTTCCCTCTATAATAGGCAAAATATCCCTTTGGACACCCTCCCTGCTGACATCAGGTCCTCCACTTCCATTGTTTCCCGCAATTTTGTCAATTTCATCTAAGAACACAATTCCGCTGTTTTCCACACGTTCTTTCGCCATGCGAATCACCTCATCCTGATCGACAAGATTATGAGCTTCTATTTCTCTCAGTACACTTCTTGCTTCTGACACTTTCATCCGTCGCCGTTTTTTCCCGCCCGGCATAACCGAAGACAGCATATCCTTAATATTGGTTGCCATATCTTCCATTCCGCCAAACGGACCAAAAACCTGCATCATTTGCGCTCCGTCTTCCGGGACATCCAATTCAATCTCCCTGTTTTCAAAATCTCCTTTTTGCAGTTTTTTCATCAACCGATCTTGATTCCGTTGAAATCGCTCTTCGGCTTCTTCAGATTGACGCCGTTCTGCTGTCATACTTTCTGCCGGGAAAAGTAAATTTAGCAACTGGTCTTCGGCTAGGACAGCTGCCATTGATTCCACTTCATTCTCTTTCTCATGATGCACCATGTTCACGGCGATATCCATCAAATCACGGATGATGGATTCTACATCCCTGCCAACATACCCGACTTCTGTAAATTTACTTGCTTCAATTTTGAGGAAGGGCGCATTTGCAAGGTTTGCCAGCCGACGGGCAATTTCGGTTTTTCCAACACCGGTTGAGCCTATCAAAATGATATTATTCGGAACAATTTCATCCCGAAGCGGTTCTTTTATCTGCTGGCGTCTCCATCGATTTCGGAGGGCAATCGCCACTGCACGTTTCGCCTTTTGCTGGCCAACAATATATTTATTCAGTTCACGGACGATCTGCTTTGGAGTCAGTTCATTCACGTTTACCCCTCCAAAACTGTGATAGAATCGTTAGTATATATACACAACTCTGAGGCAATTTTTAGTGAAGATTTAGTAATCTCTGCCGCGTTCATGGTCGTTTTTTTCAAAAAGGCGGTGGCAGCAGCCTGTGCAAATCCCCCACCGGAACCGATTGCAATGATCGGACCGTCCGGCTCAATGACATTCCCATCCCCGGAAAGAATAAAACTAGATTGTTTATCCATCAAAGCTAACAGAGCATCAAGATGGCGAAGATATTTATCCATTCTCCATTCCTTTGCTAACTCGACCACTGATCGTTTTAAATCGCCTTCGTATTCTTCAAGTTTCTGCTCGAATTTTTCAAAGAGCGTCAAGGCATCTGCAGCTGCACCCGCAAATCCTCCTAATACCGTTCCGCTCTCCACGTCAAACGCTCTTACTTTGACAGCTTTTTGTTTGAGAGCCATGTCTCCAAATGTTACCTGCCCATCACCACCCATGGCTATCTTGTTCTTTCTGCGAACACCAAGGATGGTGGTAGATCGAATATCTATCTTCATTCTTTGTCCTATTTATGTTTTAAACTATATCTCGCTACAACCTCAGCCTTAGCCCTAAATTTATCTCCCTTTCTGCAATAACCGGAATAGCTTTGTGTCTGATGGCAGCACCAAAGTCGTTTGATCATCTAACACTTTTCGATAAACTTCCAGCGTGCGTAAAAACTCATAAAAATCAGGGGCTGCTCCAAATGCATTTGCATATATTTCCAGCGCTTTTGCTTCTCCAAACCCACGAGTTTCTTCAGCCTGTTTGTAGGCATTTGCCAAGATGATCGTTTTATCCTTATCGGTGGATGCACGGATTTTCTGAGCTTCTTCTTCTCCTTCAGAACGGAATTTATTTGCCTGACGTTTTCGTTCCGCATCCATACGAGCATAGATGGATTCCTCATTCTCACGCGGGAGATCCACTCGACGGATACGTACATCCACGACTTCAATTCCATATCCCTTGGTAGATTTGTCACTCTCTTTTGTAATCCTCTCCATGATAATTTCACGGTTTTCCGTAATAATCTCTGACATGTTATGCGTTCCAAGTTCACGTCTTAGCTCAGAGTAGACAATGTCATCCAAACGGGTAGCTGCCGTAGGGATTGCCTGAACTGTTTGTAAAAACAGAAGCGGGTCTATAATGCGCCAGCGTACATAATTATCAACGATGAGTGATTTTTTATCTTGACTAAGAACTTCTTCCGGCGGGACATCATATTCCAAAAGCCGGTTATCAAACACAACGGAGGTTTGGAAGGGAGCCGGGAGTTTAAACTGGAGTCCGGGAGTTTGAATCGTTCTTACAGGTTTCCCAAACTGCAGGATGACAACCTGTTCTGTTGTGTCAACGATAAATACTGTCGAAAATATGACTAATATTGCCAATACGATTAATGCGATAATTCCTTTTTTCATTTTCGGCCTCCTTTATCTTTTCCGCCTAAATTTAACAAGTTCAACAAATTCCCATTTTCTCCATCGGGAACAATATATTTTTCGATCCCCGGAAGGACATCTTCCATCGTTTCCAGATAGAGACGTTTCTTTGTAATGTCTTTTGCTTTTTTGTATTCTTTCAGCATTTTGACAAATTTCGCGACATCCCCTTCTGCACGTTTCATCCGCGCTTCAGAAAAGCCTTCTGCTTCCCGTATCATTGCCTGAGCTTCTCCACGGGCTTTTGGGATGAGGTCATTTCGGTATCCTTCCGCCTGATTAATCATTCGATTCTTATCCTCTTTGGCAGAGGCTACATCTTTAAATGCCTTTATCACCTGTTTCGGTGGAGAAACATCCTGGAGCTGAACAGCAACAATAAATATTCCTGTTTCATATTTATCCAGGATTCCCTGCACAAGTTCTTTTGTTTCCTCCTGAATCATAAATTTTCCTGATGTCAACGCTTCATCGATTCCGTGTCGGCCGACAACGGTACGCAACGAAGCTTCAGATGCCTCACGTACGGTCAATTCATGTTTCACAAAATTAAACAAATATGCTGTAGGGTCCTTGATTTTGTACTGAACAATCATCTCAGCATCTACAATGTTTTCATCTCCGGTGAGCATCAAGCTTTCTTTCTCTACAGCACGAACCTGATTGTTTCTTAATGTGCGGAATCCAATTTCGATACGTTTCACCTCTGTCACTTTTGGTGTGTCTACGACTTCTATTGGATAAGGAAAATGGTACCGCAGTCCAGATTGAACAATACGGGTCACTTTCCCAAATGTGCGCACAACTCCGACCTCATCGGGTCCGACACTGTACACGCCTGTTAACAGCCATAGCACCAGGGCAATCCCCGCAATGGGGAGGACGCCCAGCGTTAAAAGCTTTTCAGGAATGTTAATCTCCTGGTCTCCTATTACAATACGTCTTGCTGACATGTTTATCTCCTTTTTTATTAATTAGTAAAGAGCAGAGAGTATGAAGCTTGGAGTAAAATCAGTCTTGATAACGCTATACTACTCACTTCTCACTTCTCACTTTTTACTAAAGTGTTCTTCTTAATCTAGCGACCGGGATGTTCATTTGTTCCCGATATTTTGCGATCGTACGTCTTGCTATTGGTATTTTTTTTTCCATCAATTTTTCAACAAGGCATTCATCATTCAACGGGGAATGTTTATCTTCCGCATCAACAACCTCCTTTAGAATACGTTTAATGGCATGATTACTCATTTCACGTCCGTCATTCAGTTTAACTCTATCCGTGAAAAAATATTTTAGTTCAAAAATACCGAAAGGTGTATCTGCGTATTTTCCCCTTGTCGATCGACTCACGGTTGAAATGTCCATCTTAATATCTTCCGCTACATCCTGTAGCTTCATCGGATTAAGATCATGAATATTTCCGTTAAAAAATCCCGGTTGTCGCTGAATTATGGAATGCATCACACGCGTCATTGTATTTCTTCGCTGACGAATTGCATCCATAAACCAATGGGCAGAATCTAACCGCTTTTTTATAAATTGACGTGCATCTGTTCCAATGTGCTGACGTTCTTCCATCATCGCCATATAATCCGGGTTGACTTTCAATTCAGGCATTCCGCTGTCATTGACTTGCACCACCCACTTTTTATTGTCTTTTCGAACAATCAGATCGGGGACGACAATTTCATCTTTGGTAAATCGGATACCTTCGCCGGGACGAGGATTTAAGTGTGAAATAATGTTCATCGCATTTGAAAGCTCATCTTCCGGACATTGCAAGCGTTTTTCAATGGTCTCGAATCGTTTATTAGAAAATAAATCATAGCACTGATCAATGACCTTATACGCACATGAATCCTTTTGGTTATCCAATTGAATCAAAAGACATTCTCGAAGATCTCTGGCTGCAATTCCGGTGGGATCTAATCGCTGGACAAGATGCAAAATGGGTTTTATCTCTTCTTCGCTTCGATTAAATCTGTCCGCAATGAGAAGCATTTCAATCGCCAAATATCCGCGCTCATCTACATTCCAAAGGATTTCTTCTGCAACGACCTTGTCTTTCTCAGATAAATCGTAATCATCCAACTGTTTGATGATGGTTTCAATAAAATCCTGCTCTTCAGCTTGTGGTCGTTCTATGGTTTCTTTGCGTTGTGGAATATAAATTTCTCGTTCATATTCGTCATCATCCCTGGACAACTCCAATTCATTGTTCTGCCTTTCATCTTTTTCTTCTTTATCCGTATCTTCTTGATCCAGGACAGGGTTTGTTTCTAATTCTGTCAAAATGGCTTCTTCGAGGCTTACGTTGTTTAATTGAAGCAGTTTTGCCTGCAAAATTTGCTGGGGAGACAATACTTGTTTTTGCGTCAATCTTTGGGACAATTTTGCCATCAGTCTAACCTAAACTTTTCACCTAAATAAAGTCTGCGCGCGTCTTTGTCTTCAGCTAAATCTTTTGATGTCCCGGATTTTAGAATTCTTCCTTCAAACAGAAGATAGGATCGATCCGTGATAGATAGCGTTTCTCTGACATTGTGATCTGTAATCAACACCCCTATATTTCTATCTTTCAATGAATGTACAATAGATTGGATGTCTTCGACAGCAATAGGATCCACTCCGGCAAAAGGTTCATCCAACAAGATGAAATCAGGGTCCATTGCCAATGTTCGGCATATTTCCACCCGTCGACGCTCTCCGCCGGATAAACTGTGCCCTTTGTTTTTTCGCAGATGATATACACTTAAATCGTTCAGCAGTTCATTCACTTTTTCTTTTCGTTCTTGTTTTGTCAAATTTGTCATCTCAAGCACAAGATTCAAATTATTCTCAACAGACAGCTTTCCAAAAATGGATGGCTCCTGAGATAAATAGCCAATGCCAAGCCGGGAGCGTTTATACATTGCATGGTCAGAAATATCCACATCATCCAGAAAAATATTTCCTTGAGTTGGTTTGATCATGCCGGTTATCATATAAAATGTTGTGGTTTTTCCGGCGCCGTTTGGGCCAAGCAACCCAACAATTTCGCCTTTCTCGACTTTTAATCCCACATCTTGTACAACCCAGCGTCTTCCATATTTTTTATAGAGATTTGATGCGTGTAGTTTTTGGTGACTATTCTTCATATTTCCTGCCTGTAACTCCCGACGGATAGAGGATTGTCCAATGATCCATGCTCATGTCAGATTCAAAGCCAATTCCATATAAAGTGTCGTTTTGTGTTGTTGCAACCATGACGGAATCATCGGTATAAATCATTTCAATTTCGTGATCCCATGATAATGTATCGGTAAACAGGGTTACTCCGCTGTCAGAGATTACAATCACATTACCGATTGCCCGCATAAAGTTGGATTTCTCATCCACTTCTGCAACATGTGACGTCAGAATGGAGGAATGTGTTTCATCGCTGTTATAAAAATCAACGGTGACTGAATCATCCAATAGGATGTGTTTCTTATCATTATATTTTTCTAAATGACCTGCATGCACCCACGCACGACGGACACCTTCATCTGTTAGTGTAATAACAGGGGACCAACTCTCCTGATCCGGGAGTCCTTCTCGGGTTTGTCTCTCTTGCAAAATATCATTGGATGAACATCCCGGCACCAAAATATATAGTCCGATCCAAATTATGATGCTATAATAACGTGGTCGGTTCATTTTTTATCATTAGAATGATTTAATAAATAATCTCGCATAATTTGGATGACCTCATCATGACGACCCTGACTTTTAAGAATCCACTCAATGGCTTCGCGAAGAGCACCACTGCCGCCATTTTTTGATGTTGTAAATACTGCAGTTTGTTTCACCAACTCATGTCCGTTTTGCACGGAGATTGGCACACCCACTTTTTCCATGATGATTAAATCAATGAGCCCGTCGCCGACGTAAGCAATCTCATCATCGGAGACATCATACTTTTTTTTCAGTTCTTCATACGGCGGAAGTTTATTCAGCGTTCCGTTGTACACATCTTCGATATTTAATTCTGCGGCTCTGGCTTCGGTTGATTCAGAGTATCGCCCTGAAAGTAGTGCAATTTTTAATCCTCCTGCTCTTGCCAGCGCAATGCCTGCTCCGTCTTCAACCGAAAATCGCTTCATTTCAAATCCATCCGGACCTTTATAGATCGATCCGTCGGTCAATACGCCGTCAACATCGGAGATGATTAATTTTATTTTCTCACATTTTCCACGAAAATTACTCATGAATGCATCACATCCCAAATCCGTTTCGATTCTTCCAATAAAGTTACCAACTGATCCAGAGGCCATTGGGTAGTTGGATCTGAGTGGGCATTATCGACATCGTCATGGACTTCCATAAACAGCCCGTCGCATCCCGCGGCAAGAGCGGAGCGAGTTATAACGGGAATGTATTCCCTTAAACTTCCCGTTTTACGTCCGGGGTACCCCGGTGATTGCGCACTGTGCGTCGTGTCAAAAATAACCGGCTGTCCCGTTTCTTGCATAATCGGGATAGCTCTCATATCCACAACCAAATTTTCGTAACCAAAAATTGTGCCTCGTTCCGTTAGCAGTAGATTGTCATTCCCCACACTTTTGGCTTTTTCTACAATATATTTAATTTTCCCAGGACTTAAAAACTGCCCTTTCTTAATGTTGAGTGGTTTTCCTGTCTTTGCCGCGGCCAATACCAAATCTGTCTGACGACACAAAAAGGATGGAATTTGAAGCATATCAACGACTTCAGCGACCGGCTCCACTTGAGATGAATGATGAATATCGGTCAAAACCGGCACACCAATTTGGGTTTTTATATCCTGTAATATTCTCAGTCCTTCGTCCATCCCCGGACCTCGCGGGGAATCAATCGAAGTTCGGTTCGCCTTATCAAACGAACTTTTGTAGATGAATTGGATATCCATTTTTCCGGTGATTTCGGCAATGGATTCCGCCATTTTTAAGGCGTGATCTCTGGTCTCGATAACACAGGGACCCGCTATAATGGGTAACTTTCGATTACCAAACAAAATGTTTTTAACTTTCACTGTATTTTTCATACGTATTTCCTCTGATACTCTAATGCGGCATTCACGAAGTTACGAAATAATGGGTGTGCCCGGTTCACACGACTTTTTAATTCCGGATGAAACTGCCCTGCTACAAACCAATGGTGATTTGGAAGCTCAATCATCTCTACTAAATTTAAGTCCGGATTGATCCCTGATATTTTCATGCCATGTTTTACTAATCGTGCTCGATAGCGATTATTGACTTCCCACCGATGACGGTGGCGCTCAAAAATTCGTTTTTTTCTGTACGCGACATAGGCGTTTGAGCCCGGTTCCAACACACATTCATACGCACCTAATCTCATCGTCCCTCCTTTTGCCTTTACAGCCCGCTGAGACTCCATCAAATCAATCACAGGATATCGTGTGTTTTTGTTAAACTCTGTACTATTAGCATTCTTCAGTCCGCAAACATTTCGTGCAAAATCTATGACGGCAGTTTGCAATCCAAGGCATATTCCCAAATACGGAACGCCATTTTCCCTGGCATATTTTGAGGATAAAATCTTTCCTTCTGACCCCCTGGAACCAAACCCGGGGAGAAGAAGGATACCATCCACATCTCTGAATGCTTCCTCGGCATCTTCATCCGTATAAATGTTATCTGTCTGCACCCAATTTAAGTTTACTCGTGCATCATTTTCCACACCGGCATGGATGAAGGCTTCCATCACACTTTTGTACGCATCCGGGAGATCAATATACTTCCCGCACATGGCAATGGTCACCTGTTTTTTTGGACATTTATAATGCTCAATAAATCTTTGGAGTTTATCTACATTAGTTTTGTCCGGCAACTTTAACCGGTCTGCGATAATCCTGCTGACATTCTGACGATGCAATGTTAGCGGAACTTCATAAATACTTTTGACTTCCTTTCCTTCAATAACATGATTCGGAGGAACATTACAAAATAACGCAATCTTATCTCGTACGGATTTTGTGATTTTGTAGTCAGATCGACAAAGAATAATATCCGGTGCTAACCCAATTTCGCGAAGTTTCATCACCGAATGCTGCGTGGGTTTCGTCTTGAGTTCTTCACTGGCTTTGACGTAAGGAACCAGCGTTAAATGCACAATCAAGTGGCTGTGATATCCAACCTCAACGGACAGCTGACGGATGGCTTCTAAAAATGGTAAACTTTCAATATCACCGACGGTTCCCCCAACCTCACAGATAACAACATCATATTTCTTCGGGGTGTTGACCGCTTTGATACGCTTTTTGATTTCGTCTGTAATATGAGGAATAACCTGGATGGTTGCACCTAAATATTCACCGGCTCGCTCACGGTTCAGGACTGTGCTGTAAATTTGCCCGGTTGTGGCATTATTATTTTTTCCCATATTGACATCAATGAACCGCTCATAATGCCCAAGATCCAAATCGGTTTCTGACCCGTCGTCGAGTACAAATACTTCTCCGTGTTGATACGGATTCATCGTGCCCGGATCTACATTCAAATAAGGATCCAGCTTTAGGATGGTAACACGAAGTCCGGAGTTCTTCAGCAAATACCCGATAGAAGCTGCTGCAATCCCCTTTCCTAATCCTGAAATTACGCCGCCAAGAACAAATATGTATTTTACCGATTTTGTTGGTGTCATAGTGTCATCTTTTGCTTGTGTTTATTTGTAAATATTTTCTTAACTTTTTCAAATCGTCTTTAGTATCCACTCCTCTGAACGGAAAATCAGTGATGACCGCACGGATAGAAATTCCATTGTCCAAGGCTCTTAACTGCTCAAGGTTGTGTGCCTTCTCGCTGACGGACGGTGGCATTTTCGTATACGCAAGCAGAGTCTTCTTTCGATAAGCATATATACCCACATGATGATACCATCCACCCGCATTTATATCCTCTAATTGTCTCTGAAAAGATACCGCATTACGCTTTTCATCCAAGAATACTTTAACGGAATTTGGATTTAGGATATCCTCCGGACCATAAACCGTACTCACAGCCGTCGTCATTTCTACATTAGGGTCGTCAAATTCTTCTATCAATTTATCGATGATTTCAGGATACATCATCGGTTCATCGCCTTGGATATTCACGACAACCTCCACATCCATATTCCGGATAACTTCCGCAATTCTATCCGACCCGGACGGATGATTTTTTGATGTAAGTACATACTTTAAACCATAATGTCCCAAAGCACGGATCGTTTTTTCGTCATCCACCGCAAGGATGACTTCATCCAGCCGGGTTGCTTTCTGCGCTCGTTCAGCGACATGAACTATCATCGGTTTCCCTGTGATTCGTGCCAGAATTTTTTCCGGGAATCGAACTGAGTGTAGCCGTGCAGGTATCACCCCTACAACCATGATGGTGCATCCTCTCTCTCTTTTCCAATAGAACCAAGGTAGAAACAGAAATCTTGTACTGACACAAAAGGACAGCAGAATATTAGGGTCGGCTGGGTGGAATAAATCATCCGTGGATTACTGAAATACGATAGGCGAATTTAGTTTGAAATACATCAAGAGAACAGACGAAATTCATCTCTTCTGGAACTTAGTTCGTGGTTGGAAACATTGTGACTACGAAGTAAAATGAGGAGCAGTGTGAATCATTTTCAATTGACAAGTATTTACTTCCTTCAATAATTGTTGAGTTCACTCCGAAAACGTTCTTTTGGACTACCTACCTGCCTTCCTTATTAATTTCAAAATGTGGCGGGCACTTCTGCTCCGGGCAGGTAGGTAGGGCGGGGTGTGAAGTCGAAAATCAGAGGGCTTCCCACCTGTGGATCGGACATGTGCCGACCATGTCGGCACATGGATTGACACAGTCAATCCACTCCATACTTAATATTTTGGGTACATTATGCATAATTTTCACAGTAAAAAAGTTAAATACATGGTTTTAATTTCTCTTTTTCTAATATGCATAACGGGTTAATGATAAAGAAAACAAAGAACAAAATTAATTTAATAAATAAAAATTGTATTTTTCTCATAAATCACTTTATAATAGTCCTTTGTACATTCTGCCTGACTACTGCTACCTGACTCCTGGCGCCTTTAAAGAATAAACCCAAGATTCTCAATCAATCCGTTGCATTCGTTTCATTCAAATTGGTAATTTTCGGGACAGTAATAAACTCATCGGCAACCAATTGGACTCAAACCAACGACTCACACTCTTTTACGATCTAAAAGATATCGCACAAACATAGCGTCTTTTCTTTTTGCATCATCTACATATTTCATAAGGTTCTACCATGTCAAAACAAACACATCTAACAAAAGAAGTTGACCATGCTGTAATTCGTTTTGCCGGTGATTCCGGTGACGGTATGCAGCTTACAGGCGGACGTTTTTCGGAAACGACTGCCATTGTCGGCAATGACTTAAGCACTCTCCCTGATTACCCCGCAGAAATTCGTGCTCCGGCAGGGACACTAGCCGGTGTCAGTGCTTTTCAGCTTCATTTTGGTTCCGTAGATATTCACACTCCCGGCGATCGCCCGGATGTCCTTGTTGCGATGAACCCGGCAGCCTTGAAAGTTCATCTCAAGGATCTGGCTCCCGGCGGAATCATTATTATCAATAAAAACGCCTTTACAGAAAAATATCTGAAATTAGCCGGATATGCATCCAACCCGCTGGAGGATGATTCCTTAATCGGTAATTATACGGTTTACCCGGTGGAAATGAGCAAACTGGTAAAAAATGCATGTGAGTCGCTGGATGTTCCTAAAAAAACAGCGGAACGAACAAAAAATTTGATGGCGCTTGGAATCCTATTCTGGATGTTTAACCGCCCCACAGAACCCACAATTCGGTGGCTCAAAGAAAAATTTGCCAAACGACCAACAATAATCGAAGCGAACATCCGCGCGTTGAATGCCGGTTACAATTATGGATCCACGACGCGAATTCTTACAACACGGTACATCGTCGGAAAAGCGAAACTTCCATCGGGGATGTACAGAAATATCCACGGAAATTACGCAACGGCATTGGGGTTTGTGGCAGCAGCCGAGCGCTCCGGAATGTCCTTGTTCTACGGAGGATATCCCATCACACCTGCCAGTGAAATATTACATACGCTTTCTGCATGGAAACAGTTTGGTGTTAAGACATTTCAAGCAGAGGATGAGATTGCGGGAATCGCTTCCACCATTGGAGCTGCCTACGCTGGGAGCTTAGCTGTTTCTGCTACCTCCGGACCGGGACTTGCACTAAAAGCCGAAGCATTGGGTCTTGCGGTTATGGCAGAAATTCCGCTGGTGATTGTCAACGTGATGCGCGGCGGTCCCAGCACAGGGCTTCCTACAAAAATGGAACAAACGGATTTACTGCAAGCCTTATTTGGTCGCAACGGTGAAGCGCCAATTCCTGTTATCGCAGCGGCAACTCCCGGAGATTGTTTTTACGCCTCCTACGAAGCCTGTCGAATTGCGGTAAAATATATGACTCCTGTTCTTGTCTTAACAGACGGATATCTTGCTAATGGTTCGGAACCCTGGCGAATTCCTGCTGCAGAAGATCTCCCTGAGTTTTTTCCCAACTTTTCACCACCTGACACCGGTAACGGCAAGTTTAATCCGGTGAAAAGAAACAAAACAACTCAGGCACGACCATGGGCAATCCCCGGGACTGCCGGGCTGGAACATCGCATCGGCGGATTGGAAAAAAATTATGATACCGGAGAGGTCTGCTACGACCCGGACAATCACATGAAAATGGTCACGGCTCGTGCAGATAGAGTGAAAGGGATCACACAAGATATTGATCCGCTTCATGTTTACGGCGTTGAAGAAGGGGACGTACTCGTTCTCAGTTGGGGCAGCACATTTGGTGCATCCCGGTCTGCCGTTTCTCACCTCATTAAAGAAGAAAAGTCTGTCGCACACGTCCACCTCCGTTGGATACACCCGCTTCCAAAGGATCTTGGAGACATACTATCCCGCTACAAAACCATCCTGATTCCTGAAGTAAATACCGGTCAATTATCACTGCTCATCCGGGCAACGTATCCGGTGAATGTAAAAGGGTATAATCAAGTCCGCGCAAGACCATTTAAATCGCAGGACATCATCGACACAATTAATATACAACTGGACTAATCAAATGGGCGACAAATCAATGGTAAATGTTAAAAAATTAACCCGCAAGGACTTTTCCTCCGATCAAATGGTGCGGTGGTGTCCGGGGTGCGGAGATTACTCCATCTTGGCACAAGTCCAAAAAACCCTTCCGGACATTGGAATCGAAAAAGAGAACATCGTCTTTGTTTCAGGGATTGGGTGCTCCAGCCGATTTCCGTACTATATGAACACGTATGGATTTCACACGATTCACGGACGTGCGCCGGCAATTGCTTCAGGCGTCAAAATCGCGAACCCGGACTTATCCGTTTGGATCGTCACCGGAGATGGGGACGGGTTGTCCATCGGCGGAAATCATACGATTCACATTTTGAGACGAAATATCGATGTGAATATTCTCTTGTTTAACAACAGAATTTATGGCTTGACAAAGGGTCAATATTCTCCGACCTCTGAATTGGGTAAGGTGTCAAAATCCACACCGATGGGGTCCCTCGATCGTCCGTTTAATCCACCCGCTCTTGCACTTGGATCGCAAGCCTCCTTCGTTGCTCGCGCTATCGACGTGGATGGAAAACACCTCCAAAATATGATTCGCCGTGCACAGGAACACCGCGGGACGTCCTTCTTGGAAATTTACCAAAACTGCCTTATCTTTAACGACGGAGCGTATAGCCATCTTACGGATAAAAAGACTAAAGAAGATACGGTACTTCATTTGGAGCACGGAAAACCGATGCTGTTTGGGAAGGACAAAAAGAAAGGTATTTTTCTCTCGAAAAATACACCAAAAGTTGTTGAAATCGGAGAACAATGGAGTGAAAGTGATATATTAGTCCACAATGAGAAAGACTGGATTATTGCTTCGATTCTTAGTCATTTCACATATCGGGAAGATTTACCAACTCCGGTAGGCGTATTGTACGCCGTGGACGAACCGGTCTATGAAGACATGATGGTTGACCAAATTTCCCATGCTGTCTCACAAAATCAAAAAACGGATTTGAATTCTCTACTGGGAAGCGGAGATACCTGGACGGTTGAATGAGGGAATAGATTTAAGACTTGTCCGTCCTATGGCGGATTGAAGAATTAAGATTGAAGATTGAGAAGTTTAGAAAAAGTAATGCAAACAAAAAAAAGAGGGATTCTATGAGTTTTCAATTAGACACCAATCGGCTTAGGGATGCCGTCGTGGAGCTAATTCGCATGGCATCGACACAATTACCTGAAGATGTTATCCAAGCTATGGTTGCCGGCCGTGATAGAGAAGACGAAGGCAGCCCGGCAAAATCTGTCCTCAACTTTATGCTTAGAAATGCCGAAGAAGCAAAGAAAAACAGCACGCCTATTTGTCAAGATACCGGAACAAATATCCACTATATTACCATTCCGGTTGGCGTCTCTATGCGCGCCGTACAGCAAACAATCGTCGAAGCAACTCAGATTGCAACAGAAAAAGCGTATTTACGTCCGAATGCGGTGGATTCTGTCACAGGAAAAAATACGGGGGATAATACCGGGGAGATGGCACCTTATTTCCACTTCGAAGAATGGGATGAACCTGCGATTAAAATCCAGCTGGCATTGAAGGGCGGCGGAAGTGAGAACGTCTCTGCCCAATATAAACTCCCCGATAACCGACTGAACGCCGGTCGGAATTTAGAAGGGGTATATAAATGTATCATCGATACCGTCAATAGTGCGCAGGGACTTGGATGTGCTCCCGGTGTGATTGGGATTGGTATCGGCGGAGACAGAGCATCAGGAATGCTGATCGCAAAAAAACAATTGTTCAGATTGATGACAGATACAAATCCCGATGAAAAATTGGCAGAACTCGAAACTCGCTTATATGATGACCTCAATACACTGGGCATCGGACCGATGGGTTTTGGCGGAAAGACAACCGTCCTTGGAGTGAAAGTAGGCGCAGCTCACCGTTTGCCGGCTTCATTTTTTGTTTCCATCGCCTATATGTGCTGGGCAGACCGCCGCCATACAATGACATTCACCGAAACGGAGGTTACTTATGATTAGTCTACAGCTACCCGTTAGCGAAGAGCAAATTCGTAAATTGAAAATCGGGGATGAAGTCTCGTTGACCGGAACCATGGTTACCGGAAGAGATGCCGCTCACGTGTGGATGATCGACGAAAAACCCGAAGAAGTCAGGGAATTACTAAACGGAACCGTGATTTACCATTGCGGTCCGGTTGTATCAAAAAAAGACGGTAAATGGACCTTCGTTGCTGCAGGACCAACCACATCCATCCGTGAAGAGCCTTACCAAGGTGATATAATGAAAGAATATGGTTTACGTGCCGTGATGGGAAAAGGCGGCATGGGCGAAAAAACGTTAGCAGCATTAAAGGAACACGGCGGCGTGTATCTACATGCGGTCGGCGGCGCAGCTACGATTCAGGCACAATCGGTTAAGAACGTCCAAGATGTGATTAAGCTAGAGGAGTTTGGAGTCCCCGAAGCCATGTGGGTCATCGATGTGGAGGACTTCCGTGCAGTCGTCACGATGGATTCACACGGAAATTCCATTCACAAAACGATAAAAGACGCATCAACAAAAATTGCCGAAAAGCTGATACACCGGTAATCACAGAACATATAACGAAGTAACTTTCCCGACTGATTATTTCAGCAATATTACTTTCTGTGTTTTAGTGTAATTCCACGCTGTCATTTTCACAAAATACACACCACTTGAAAACCCAGTCGCATCCCAGAATACATTATGGTTTCCGGGTTCCATTTTCTCGTTAATAAGCGTTTCTACTGTTCGGCCTGTAAGGTCGTAAATCCGTAGAGACGTATTGGTGTGCGTCTCTATCGCAGGAATGGAAAACGATATTGTTGTAATCGGATTGAAGGGATTGGGATATGCAGGTTTCAGGGAAAATGTAGAAGGGAAAATGGAAAATGGGGTTTTAGATAATTGGTAAGTAGCATTTCCTGTAGGTATCTCCAATGCTCCTGCTCCGCTTAATGTGTGTTTTTCTCCGGTTTCACTGTTCATCAATAACCACTCACTATTCACATTATTTATATCATATTCAAGGGTAAGAAAACCTTGCGAAGGATTCCCGCCAAAAAACAGGCGGGCAGGCAAACCTTCGGAAGGTTGAGTCATTTCAATCACACAATCATCACCCTCACATAGTTTTGTATCACCTGTAAAACGGATATCGTTCGCACCTGCCGGTGGTTTGGGCGGGAGACTGTAACTCAGCTTCTCATTCTCAGAGACATCTGCTCCGAAATATAAAGTCTGTTTATTTACGCTTAGTGTGTTCAAATTCTCATCCGGAGTAAATGCCAACACTCTTTCTGAAGTTCGGGATGTAGTTGAGATGGTAATCTCCCCTTCACCATTACTCCTCATCCAATAACCATAACCGGGGTTCAGTGTTTCGGCTTCTACATAGCCGATGTCATATCCGTAAATCGTCCCGGGTATTATCAATGCGTTTGGATCTAAAATGTAATCTACATCAATCGGAA
>CAYLYH010000005.1:0-55485 GCA_964388155.1 uncultured bacterium
CCCGCGCTTTTTTCTGCCCCCCACTTCGCGCCATATAGGATGCACCAAATCCACCATCAAACGACCCCTCTTTTGGACCGGTTTGTCCGAACATGGCATTTTCCGCTGCGATGGTTAAATCACACACTACATGAAGCACATGCCCGCCGCCGATAGACCATCCGGCTACTGCAGCAATTACGACTTTTGGAATGGAGCGAATTTGTTTTTGTAAGTCCAATACATTCAGGCGCGGTACTTCATCCTTGCCCACATAACCGCCATGTCCTCTAACGCCTTGATCACCCCCACTACAAAATGCTTTCCCACCTTCTCCTGAAAAAATGATTACATCAATATTTTCATCGTCGCGACAAATGTTCATAGCGTCAATCATTTCTTTCACTGTTCGTGGTGTGAATGCATTATGCTTCTCTGGACGATTGATACTTATTTTTGCAATCCCTTCGAAAAAATCAAATTTGATTTCATCGTATTCTCTGATGGTTTTCCAATTCTGTTTCCAATTCATACTATTCTCCTGTTTTTGCCACAGAGACACAGAGATTATTTTGTGTCTTCTGTGTGTTTACATCCCGCATTTATCGGGGCATTTTGTGGCTATTGCCTTCGTCTTATCTTGTGATTTCTGTGCCTTTGTGGCAATTTTATTAAATGTTTCTGTATTTGTTTTCATATCTGTAAATATTTCTAGAATCCCCGATCCAAATACTTTAAGTGCTTTTTCCAATTCATCCATTGATCCAACACTCCAATATTCCATGTTGAATTCTTTTGCTGTGAGTTCTGCTGTTCGTTTGTGCGGTGTAGTAAAAAGATTTGTAAGCCCAACTTGATTTGAAGGACCCTGAATTATGTTAAAAATCCCACCGCCATAATCATTTAATACAACAATCTGTAAATTCATTGGAAATTCATGATTCAGCCATAACCCATTCCGATCATAGAAGAATGATAAATCACCAATTATTAAAGTATGACTTCTGTTTGGTTCCGCAATGGCATGCCCTACTGCTGTGCTGACGACACCGTCAATGCCAGATGTTCCCCGATTACACCAAATGTCAATCGTCGAATCATTGATTCCAATAAAATTGACAATCCGCACCGGCATACTGTTTCCCAAATGCAAAACTGAATTCTCCGGTAGCTGAGATATGACTTTCCGAACCGCAGAAAAATAATTGAAGTCCGAATCATTTAGTTTTTTCGTAACCGATTTATCTAACACTTTCTGATCGCATAATAAAATATTCTTATAATTACTCTGTGCTCTCTGCGTCTCTGTGGCTAACTCACTGACCCACTTTTTGAAAAACACAACAGGGTCACATTCAATAGTTTGTGTCAAAGATTGAAACGGATCACCCACCATTCCAAAGCCAATATGCCAATGAACTTTAGGCTTATGTTCTCTTAAAAACAATTTTATGTTTTTGAAAATGACCGATCGCCCAAAAGTGATAAGAAAATCTGGTGCCAATGAATCATCAGCATGTTTAAACAATTGATCTCCGGAATATATCACATCATTTACTCCATAGAGATTTGAAATAACATCGCCAACAATTGGCAAATCCAATTGATTCAATAATCTCACTAATTCCCAATTCGGCTCCATTTGTCCACCCAAGACCATCACTTTTTCTGATAAATTCAAAATTGATTCAAACTCATTTGTTATCTCTTCTGAAATGCTTTTACTTATATTTCTCTGCGTTCTCCGCGTCTCAGTGGCAAAAACAACATCATCCAAAGATTCCGGATAAAACGGCTCCCGAATTGGAATATTTAAATGCACCGGACCCGTTGCTCCATCCAAAGCTAATTCAAATGCTTGTTCTGCAACTGCTACATTTTCTTCATCATAAATAAAACTTCCCTTGACATGAGGTTCATACAAGTTTTCTTGATGAATCGTTTGCCCGTCCCACTGGTCGATCCATTCCGGTGGGCGATCAGCCGTTAATGCAATGAGCGGAACTTGCTGGTAAAATGCTTCTGTTATCGCCGGAGCAAAATTTTGTCCCGCTGTCCCGGATGTGCAGACCAATACAACCGGTTTCTCCGATTGTTGGGCAAGACCAAGACCAACAAATCCGGCAGAGCGTTCATCTGTAATTGAAATGGTTTTAACTTTCGGATGTTTTCCAAATCCAATGAGCAATGGTGCACAGCGTGAACCGGGACAAACCACCGCTTTCTCCACGCCATAATCTGCGCATATGCCAACTAAATCGTAAATATGTTGAGTGTTTTGAATAGGTGTTAAAGTGTTAGAAGTGTTCATGTGTTAGAGCAATTCACATTTGAAAATATTGTATTTTGCGTATTGAATCGCAATAACACCACATTCTAATCCAACCATTGACATTAACACTTGAACACTCTCACACTTAAACACGTTCCTTTCCATTCATTACATCCAACAAAGTCTGGCATTTCAATGCTGTTTCTTCCCATTCTTTTTCCGGGATGGATTCGTGTGTAATTCCTGCACCCGCATAAAAAACAGCCCTAGTTCGTAGGATTTGCATACAACGCAGGTTCACATATAGTCGCGTATTTCCATCCATGTTTACCGGACCTAAATACCCGCTGTAAAACTCCCGGTTTAAATGTTCATTAGCGGCAATAAATCGCAAGGCCGAAAATTTTGGCATTCCACAAACTGCCGAAGTAGGATGAAGTAGATTCAACATAACCGTTCCCAATTCAGGGAAATGAACTTCATTCAAATCCACGATATATTCTGTCTTCAGGTGAATCATATTTCCGGCACGAACCGACCGCGGACCCGTTTCCACAAATTCTCGTAGACGGATGGTCTTGAACTGTTCAATAATATAACGGCTCACCATTGCCTGTTCTTCGATTTCTTTTTGATTCCACGCCGCTTCAGATACATCTTTATCCAAGGGAAACGGTTGAGTTCCCGCCACAGATACTGTTCGAAAATGATCATTTGTAGATTCAATCAAAAGTTCCGGTGTAGCGCCCATCCATGTACCACGCCCAGGAATGGAGACCAAACTTACAAATGCATCCGGGTAGGCTTTTTCTAACCGATTAAACTGAGTAATAATCTCAAAATTATCCGGCAGTGGTTCGTCGTAGGTTCGCGCAGAAACAACTTTATCAAATTCTCCATCTTCAATCGCCTGAATTCCACTTTCCACCATTTTTATAAAATGAGATTTTTCGCCGGATATTTCTGTATCAGGACGTATATTCAAATGATAGGGTTTTTTATTTTCAATATTCTCTGCATCTCTGTGGCTATCTCTTAAAATTTCCCAAATCCCGGTCTCATCTTTGGATGCTAAAATATCAGATTTCAAAAATAATGTCTCATTCCCCTCAGGGTTCATAAATGGGCTTACTACAAATCCGAGGTCAACGTTCTGGAGGTCGATACGCCCTTTCGCAGGAGAATCAGAAAAATCGGCAAGAAAGTAAATTTGTTCATCCCGCGGACATCGCCAAACCGCCACAGAACCATTCAGAGTAACAGCGTAAGACCATAGGTCTTTTAATGTATCTGTTTTCATCTCACACCGTTTCGCCACAGAGAAGATATTGTTAAAAATAACTTAGAGAGATATTTGGTGGTAGGATAAAAATATTTATTTACGATGATTATTTTTTCTAACATTAAGAATATCCGTGTTTATCCCTGTCCGCCATCTTTTCTTGATTTTAAATGTGGCAGGCGGGTGTGTTTATCCGTAGCTGATGTTTTCAATCCCGTGTTTTTTTTACGGGGAATTAATGAGGTAAAAAAATATAAGCACTTTAACACACGAACACGTTGGTACGTGAACACTTAATTTTTCTTATCAATCACTGCCAGCGTTAGCCGACTCACACTGACGGGGACGTTGTTTTCATCTCTGATATGGATATCCCAAACTTGAATCCGCTTACCAATTTTCACCGGAGTTGCCTTGCCAAAAACCCAGCCACTTTTTACACTTTTTAGATGATTTATATTCAGCTCAATCCCCACAACGGATTTTGCGTTTCGGTCAATCTGAATTCCTGCAGCAATGCTGCCAAGCGATTCGGCCAACGCTGCGGATGCCCCACCATGAAGAAGTCCGTAAGGCTGGATCGTTCTATGGTCTACTGGCATTTTTCCGCTGACGAAATCATCGCCAAAATCTGTAACTTCAATCCCGATAGCAGACAACATAGAATCCTGATAGAATTCTCTAAGCTTTTTCAATGCATCTTTTTTGGTGGAGGTTTTCATTCTCCTGATGAGATAAACAATTGTTCGTTTAAATATCTCCTGAGATCCATTTCATCGATGCCTATGTGAACAAACCGGCTTTCTTCAGCAATAGACACTTTACGTGTTTCTTCAGAAACCACAATGACAATCGCATCTGTCTCTTCCGACAACCCCAATGCAGCCCGGTGCCGAGTTCCCATATTCGGATCGATGGTAATTCTTTCAGTCAACGGTAGAATACAGGCGGCTGCTTCGATAATATCATTTTGGATAATAACCGCACCATCATGCAGCGGTGATGTCGGATTAAAAATAGAGATAAGGAGTGGAGATGTTACTTCCGCTTTGAGTGGCATTCCGGCTTCTTTATAGCTGCGGAGTCCCGTCTCTCTCTGAATGACGATAAGCGCTCCCCACTTTCTTGAAACAAGCTGATTGACTGTCTCAACGATAGCTTCAATTGTTTTGGATGTACCAACACGAAAGATGGTTTGAAAAAAGCGGTGTTGACCTACATAAATGAGTAGCCGGCGAATTTCCGGTTGGAATAAAATCACAAATGCCACTACCCAGACGGTTTGAAATTGATTGACCAGCCACGATGTTGCACGAAGTCCAAATGCATTAAATAAAAATGAAGCAATTAAAAGGATGATTAACCCTACCAGCATTTGTCCCGCGCGTGTACCACGAAAATACTGATATACGGTAAAGAAAATCCAGCTCACCAGAAAAAGGTCAACTAAATCCACAAGCGTGACGGCAAGAAATCCTATTTTGAACAGAACCATAATTGTAGAGAAATTACGTTAATCAACCAATAAACTCACCTATTCATTCGCAGAATTTCTCAAGATATTTTTATCGTAATTTATCTGCGATTTTTACAATACGCCACATTTCTTTAACGTCATGCACACGGACAATTCGTGCACCATTTATAACAGATGCCGCTACGGCAACTGCAGTGCCCTCTACTCGTTCATTCTCTGGCAGATTAAGTGTTTGACCAATAAAGGACTTTCTAGAAGGGCCGACTAATACTGGATATCCTAAACCAGTAATGGTCTTCAACTCTTTGATGATGGTAAAATTATCTTCAACCGTTTTTCCAAAACCAATTCCGGGGTCCAAAATAATTTGATCATCGTTAATGCCACTTCTTTTTGCAAAGGATATCCGTTCAAGAAAATATGCGTTAATCTCCATCATTAGGTTTTGATATTGCGGATTATCCTGCATATCCTTCGGCGTTCCTTTGATGTGCATGATCATCACCGGCACGTCAAAATCTTTCACTACAGACGCCATCGTTGTATCAACCGTCATTCCGCTGATATCATTCACCAATGAGGCTCCCGCGACAATTGCTTCTCTGGCAACATCAGCTTTTGTGGTGTCAACTGAGATCATGATATCCGAATGTGTACGGATATCCGCGATAACAGGGATGACCCTGTCTAATTCTTCTTGCAGAGATACTGACACCGCTCCCGGTCGCGTGGATTCTCCTCCGATATCGATGATATCCGCACCATCTTTCTCCATCTGTGATGCGTGTTCGACGGCAAGTTGTACGGAGTTAAATTCTCCGCCATCACTGAATGAATCCGGGGTTACATTGAGTATCCCCATAATAAGAGTGGAGAAATCCTTACGGTTTCTCCACTCGTTAAATTGCATGCGCGTCATTGTTTACTTGGAAGCTGCCACTTCCTTTTTCTGAGGAGGCTTCTGATTTCTTCGATGTCTTTGCTGTGGTCTTTGTTTCTTTAGACCTGTATTTTTAACCAGTTTTTTTCCGGCGATAATTTTTTCAAGATCTTTTCCGTCAATAGTTTCGTGTTTTAATAGTTCCTCTGCTAATCGATGGAGAAAGGCTGTATTATGTTTCAGCATATCTTCTGCTTTTTTTTGTGCCTTTCGAACGATTCTGGAGACTTCTTCATCGATAATCCGGGCAGTCACTTCGCTGTAATCACGTTGACTTTGAAAATCTCTTCCCAGAAATACCTCCTGAGATGATTTACCATATGTGAGAGGACCTAACATATCGCTCATTCCCCATTCGCAGACCATTTTTCTTGCAATCTTCGTTGCTTGTTCAAGGTCATTTCCCGCACCGGTGGTTAATTCGTTAAAGATTAATCTTTCGGCGGCTCGTCCTCCCATCATGATTGATAAACGTCCTTCGATATATTTACGGGTATACCCATGTTTTTCATCGATAGGCAATTGCATGGTCATCCCGAGTGCACGTCCTCGCGGAATAATAGACACTTTATGCACCGGGTCTGCACCTTGGGTTTTTGTTGCAACCAAAGCATGGCCCGCTTCATGATAGGCCGTCACCTTCTTTTCTTCTTCAGACAGAATCATACTTTTTCGCTGCACACCCATCATTACTTTATCAATTGCATCTTCAAAATCCGACATCTCGACCGATTTTTTTCTCCTTCGCGCAGCCAATAATGCGGCTTCATTGACAATATTTGCTAAATCTGCGCCTACCATACCGGGGGTTCCTTTTGCAATGATATCCAGTTTTACATTCCGTTTATTCATCAAAATTTTCTTTGCGTGAACTTTCAATACGCCTAGTCTTCCCTTTAAGTCCGGGACATCCACAACGACCTGTCTATCAAAACGCCCCGGGCGTAACAAGGCATGGTCTAAAACATCCGGTCGGTTTGTGGCTGCCATCACAATCACATTTTGCTTTGATTCAAAACCATCCAGCTCAACCAACAGCGCATTTAGTGTCTGTTCTCTTTCGTCATGCCCACCACCTAAACCGGCACCACGTTGACGTCCAACAGCATCTAGTTCATCGATAAAAATAATACAGGGAGCGGTCTTTTTTCCTTGCTCAAAAAGATCACGTACACGAGAGGCACCCACCCCTACAAACATCTCTACAAAATCCGCACCGCTTAAGCTATAAAAAGGCACACTTGCTTCACCGGCAACCGCTTGCGCTAAAAGCGTCTTTCCAGTACCCGGGGGGCCGACCAGAAGCACTCCTTTCGGAATTTCAGCACCCAATCTTTGAAAACGCTTCGGATGTTTCAAAAAAGAAATAACTTCTCTGAGTTCCTCTTTTGCTTCTACGCATCCTGCGACATTATTAAACGTTACTTTTTTTACATTCGAATCCCACAAACGAGCCCGGCTTTTTCCAAAGTTGAATACACTTTTCATCCCTCCAGCTCCGCCTTGCATCCGGCGCATGATAAACAACCAAAACCCAATTAACAGAATCCATGGAAGCATATTTAACAGGTAGCCTGTCCAGTTTATACTGGGCTCATCAAATGTATATTTCACGCCGTAATCATCCCATTCTGTCATCACATCACGATCAACAAATGGCATTTTAACTGAAAAATTCGTTACATTTTCAACTGAACCCATTTTTGTTGTCACGGTTTCCGGTGTCTTAAATTCTCCGTGGAACACCGTTTCCATAATGGTTCCCTTGGCAATCTGTTTATGAACAAGATAGTCTCTATATTGAAAATAATCTAATTCAATTTCCTTTTTCACACCATCAGTAAATAACCCGGATAGGAAAATAGCCCCCATAATGATAGCTACCCATACAAAGGATGTTTTTCCGGCTCGTTTCCATTCAAAGCCCACCTTTGAAGATGTTGGGTTTTCACCCTGTTTTTTCTTGGGTTTGTTTTTTTGCAGGAATTTATTCCCCGATTTCTTTTTTTGATTTTTAATTTGTTTATTCATTTTTTATTATTTTCTGTCCGGTTATACAGATAATTCACCTTATTTGTTTGTTTAGACAACCTAAAATTTACGCATTTTTAAAATGCTTTCCCTAACCCTTCTTCCGTAAACTAAGCTCCACAAATCGCGTTGTTTCTTTCGTGAGTTTTACCTCGTCACTGATTCGCCTGCCGCACACCCAAATAATTTCTTCATCTGCCGTCAGAACTAATTGTCGTTTTTTCGAAAAAAGATCTATCTTTTCGTCCACCAAAAAATCACTCACCTTTTTTGTCCCATTCATTCCAAGGGGTGTAAACTCATCTCCCGCCCTCCACGGTCGGATGACAAGTGTTTTATTGTTAATTTTCTCTCCATCGATGATCTCTCTCATTGGATTGCTATCAAGTTTGCAAGTAGAGGTTACATTCTTCCATTCGAAAATAGAATCACCCACATCCGTCGCAATGTTCTCTTGGACAGTCACTTCCTCTACGGGGATACTCGAATCTTCTTCCAGTAACCAATATTCTCTGTCCCGCAGACAAATCCATTTTTTGTTTAACTGAAACGTCTGTCCCGTTTTAGCTGTCTGCAGAAACTGCTTTAAATCATTCCATTGATGTCGGCGCCAAGATATATTACTGTCCCCGATAAGGTACTTTAGAATCATCGACTGTAACAGAACGTGGTGTTCCTTTATACGCGTGTGAGAAATGTACATCTTTGAGAATGATTCTTCCGACAAAACACTTTTTGCCAATTTAGGAATAATTGACTCCAAAGCATATGCGGTTTCGCTGACTTGTTCACTCGTTTTTACAAACCCGTGAATGAGAGATGGATATTTTTCTTCCCATTTACGAATGATTTTATGTCGAAGAAAATTTCGGGGATGTGCAAGATCACGATTGGTCTCATCTTCGCAGAACGGAATCTTCCAAAAGCGAGCATACGTATCAATCTCTGTGCGGGTAAATGCGAGAAACGGACGTAAAATATTTCCGCGTTTTGTACGAATTCCGATTAATCCATCTAATCCACACCCATCTGCGAGGTGCATAAGGATTGTTTCCACTTGGTCATTTCCGTGATGTGCTGTAATGATCGTATCTGCACCAATGTATGTACGTATATTTTCCAGAGCGGAATACCGTTCTTTTCTCGCCCAGGCTTCGATGCTTTCGCCTTGTGGGATTTCCTTTGGATTTAAGGACTTAACAAAAGTCGGGACGTTCCAATCTCTGCAAATATTCTCAACTAAATTTTGATCTTCACCAGATGATTCACGAAGGTGATGATTAATATGTCCGACAGATACCGTTAGTTCAAACTCTTTAGAGACGTGCTTCAGAATGTGCAGCAACACCATAGAATCCATTCCGCCGGATACCGCAATCAGTACATGCGTGCGATTTTTCATTATTCCGGTTTTCTGAATATGACTGAGGAACGCTTTTTTACTCAGATGCATTATCTATTCACGATATCAGTGGGCGTAAAAACGGATTATGTTTGCACTCTTCAGAAAGTGTGGTTTGCGGACCATGCCCTGTATGCAATATGGTGTCATGGGGAATTTCATGAATCATCGTTTTTAGTGACGTTTCAAGTGTCGACCATGATCCGCCGGGCAAGTCTGTCCGACCGACAGACCCGCGGAAAAGGGTATCCCCGACAAACCCATGTCCATTAAAAAGATAGCACACGCCACCGGGAGTATGTCCGGGTGTGTGTATAATTTTCAAGCAATAAGCACCAATGACTATTTCACTCTCTTTATTAATCCAGTGGTCTACTTTCGGTGTTTTGATCGAAGGCAGCCCAAACATCGCACTATGATTTTCTAACTGGTCTAACACTTCACGCTCTTTTATATGTAAATAAAACGGAACATTTAATCGGGTTTGTAATTCGACTACAGCGCCGATATGATCAATGTGAGCATGCGTATTAAACACGGCAAGTAACGTCAAACCACGTCTGTCTATGTTGTCAATAATTTTTCCACTTTCATCCCCCGGATCAAAAATGATTGCCGTCTTATCATCGTCATGGTGGACAATAAACGTATTCTCCTGAAAAGGTCCGACGACTAATCTGTGTACATGTAAAGACATCACATTATGTTTTTATATAATTAGTGCCTGAACGATTCCTGTGGGCTGTCCTCTGTGACTCTGCTGGAGATATCAGGTTAAATATGATCAAAGAAATATTCTGACAAACACTGGATTTTCTCCTTATATGAATGTGGGTATAAAATCCATTCTGCCGCAGAAACACTGCTTAAAAGCGAGTTTCCATCTTGCGGCGTGAAGCAAAATCCGGTGATTTCATGGTCGTTCCGAACATTTAATGTTTGCTCAACGACGACGGTTTGGTTCAATATCCTGCCAAAATGCCCTTGATCACGTCCAAAAGAAAAAACCGTGCTGGTCATATCTTTTTCCGTCAAGGCAACGTAATGATTTGCACTGAGTTTATCTTTGACTTCATTCAATGTAATCGGCTCTTTCACATTCAGCGTAAACCAAAGGACGTGCATATATTGACTGTTTACTTTCATTGCGGAAGAAAAAATGTTTAAATCCAAGTTTAACGTACGGAAGAGATCAGCGGCATCCTCTGCATGATGTGTCCCATATTGCGGTGAGCCGTGCATACCTACTTGAGGGGCGGGGATAAAACTCCCCGGCTGGCTGATATCATTGGCACGACGAACGCAGACAAATTTTCCGTCTTCTAAATTGTAGGGGCTTTCATCCAAGGCTAATGTTTTTGTTACGCATGAAAGATTATGCGTATTACATGACACTACTTGTAAAAATTGGTCTTCTGGTGTCAAGGCATCGTCATTGATGCCGCGAGCATATTTTTTTCCAAATCCATTCTCGCTACCTTGTGCGATAAATCCTTTAACATCATCGCTGAACTTACTGTAATACTGTTCTTTATTTTTGTGCCCAATTCCACGCGGAGTGCAATCGATGACAACCGATGCTCTTTTGATGGCTTCTTCCGTCTCAAAATCAGGACACATCCCTAATTCTTTAAAATCGTTATATTTATTTGGTCCTACTGACAGTCTAGCTCCTCGATGAATAAGACTATTTACTTTAGAATGATCATTTTTTAGAGCTGAGTTCTTATGAAATGTTATATCATCAATCCCCAACTTCTCCTTATAATCACACAGTAGCCCGATTAAAGGTTCCCCGATGGTTCCTGTCCCCACTACGTGTACTATTTTACGCTGCATTGTTTACTCCGGTTTGTTACTAGTTATTAATAGAAGGCTTTCCACTTTCAACTCTCAAGCATACGCGTGCAATCCGCCGAAAAAGTAATTCCCGTAAAATGTAACAAAAATTGTTATGGTACCGATAATGGATAAAATTGCCAGTTTTTCACCTTGCCAATCTCGGTTGTACCTAGCGTGAAGCACCGCAGAATAAAAGAGCCACACAAGAAGAGCACCTACTTCTTTAGGATCCCAACTCCAGAATGACCCCCAAGCCTGTTCAGCCCAAATCGCGCCGGCAAACAACGCGCCAACTGTATAAAGTGGATATCCAAATGAGACGGCTCTGTAATTAATCTCGTCCAATAAATCCAGTTTACTCCCAAGCTTATTGATTTTTTCACCGACAAAGATGTAAATCAAAAAGTACAGAACTACAAATAATACAAGAGCAAGCACATACGCCGCACCCATAAATTCAAAAAATTTCCAGACGCCTCCAACGTGTCGTCCTGGTGTAATGAGCAATAAACCGGTAGAGGATAACGTTCCAACAATTAAACTGCTCAGCGCAAATGCAAGTGTCAAAATGGCAAACATGACCCCGCCGAAACCTCGTGGTCTATCAAGTGATGGTTTTTTTGCATCCACATACGCCATCACACCCATCATTGGAATAAATAACATCCCCATCACGATGACAAATTGCCCCAGCACGGTTCGGGCGTTATCAAAAGCAGCCTGAGTGGCAAACTTATAACCAGCCCCGATGGAAAAGGCAGTGTGAGAAGGTGTCATCCCTGCGATTTTGAGGACAAAAAATATTAACACCGGAACATAAACAAGATACATTAATGCTTGAGTGAAAAATTGTTTTTTCCCTGCATCCCATTTCGGAGTGTATTCGTGGTTTTTCATCAAATACAGCATACTGACCGCTCCGGCGACGATAAACGCACCTGAACCAAGTGCGGCTAATGAAATATGAATAGTCAGCCAATTACTTTGAAGAGCCGGCATCAGATTCTCAGCCGGTGAACTGTCCAAAAGTGCAGCGGCAGCGTTGAGCATAACGATGATTGGGGAGATAATAATACCAACAACGGAATTTTTATATTTCCAAATGACATAAAGCATAATTGCCACGCCTGCCCAGGACATCAACATTATGTGTTCGAACATGTTTTGAAATCTGATGGAACCGACAATCATCCATTTCACCACAAAAGCAGATGTTTGAAACAAAAGACCGACACTAAACAAAACCATGCCGACTTTTTGGAGGACTTCCTTTTTTAGTGAAAAGTAGAGAGCGTAACCGGCGAACCCAGCCAAATAACACATAAATGTGTACCAGAATAAATTTTGATAGAGTGTTTCCATTATTTCACTTCACTAATTTTAATACTGACGTTATCAACGGTATATGTGTTTATATCCATCTTTTTCATGTTTTCATATCCTAGTAAATCCACAAAGTATTTTTGGTCTGTTTTTTTAGAATGCATTCCCGGCATCGTCTGAAAACAAATTTGATAATGTTTATATTCACCATCCTTATAAAATTCAATCTTAATGGCAGGATTTCTTTCCATGTCAGAACTGGATTCTACTTTTCCGCTTCCCATGGGTTCAGATAAACGAGCATCCGGTTCAAATTGAATGACTTTCAACTGCCAATTATCGTCAATTGAGTAGAGCTCACCGAATGAAATAATTTCGTGTTCCACCTTTGTGATAATTTGAGGATTCTCATGTTGATGTGCCTGCATATCCATGGGCATATTATCTGTGACCGTTTCATCGTTTCTTAACGCGAAAAACCCTAACACGACAAAAACCGCAACGGCGATAATTGTAATCAATTGTTTATTATCCATTATTAATCCTTTCTGAAATTTGACTTAACTCACGTTGAAAAGCAACCGCATTTTTTTGAGATTGCCCACCGATAACTAATCCCTTCTTCTCAATAGATACCCAAATATCTCTTCGCCAAAACATAAATGCCACAAACATCCCAACAAAGGACATCCCCATCCCAATGAATATTAACCATTTCCCGCGATATTGTTTTAAGCTAAGTCCGGTTATCCAATTGTCCTCTATTTGCTGAGCTTCCTGCATTTGTTGAGCTCTCTTCATGTTACTCTTGGCTTTAGACATAAAAAATTCCGCGACTAAAGGTTTATAATCCGATTGATGAATACTGATATTTTTATAGATTAACGGATTGTTCACTGTCAATTCGTGATTTCGTAATTTCTTCCCGTATTGATCATAAAAACTGACATACGAGCGATAATCTGATATCATCGTTCGGTCTTCGTAAAACCTGACACGGAAGCTGTCCACGACCACTTTAACTGTCTCTGTGTCGGTAATTGGGATATCCCAGTAAAACCAACCGTTTGGTAGTTTGTCACTCATTTCGTGTCCGGTGCGGTGTTCTTCACCAATCAGATAACGAAAACTCTTCACTTCGGTCGTGCTGTAGAGAACTCCACCAATGAAAATCACCAGCAAACCAACGTGGGACACCCAAGAACCAACCCCACTGAATTGATATTTACCGGCAGTTATTCTTGTAATGCCATTTTCTGTTTTATCTTTTATCTTAAAATGAGTTTTTTTCAAAATAGCAACTGCGGAATATTTTAATGCAGATGAGTTTCCATACAAGACATGATGAAATTTCAATTTTTTTATTTCATCCGATGTTCTGATTTTTCTTAGGGGCAATTGTCGAATCATTGGCATAAATCTTTGTATCACACAAAAGAGTACCGACAAAAACAACAGGGCTAATAGTCCTCGGTACCACCAAGATGAATACGGGGAATGCTGCTGTAGTAGCCTGTGCATTATGGATGTCTTGCTAAAAAAAGCAGGATACTCGTTGATGAGCATCGACAACATCGATACACCACCCAGTACCGTCAGCAATATGGTCGCAAATTTCATGGAAATCAACATCGTCCATATTTGTTTTGATAAAGAAGTTTTTTTCATAAGAGCAAAAGTGTTAGGTGTTGAACGTTAGGGGTTTGTTATTCAAAATTTATTTTGTTTTCTTAAGCAAATTTGTTGTAATCCGTGACCTTTTTATGTTTCCCTGCCTGCGGCAGGCAGGCTGTCTCTTAATCCTAATCTAAAAGATCGTGGTTTCTTGCCATTCACCGAATACATCTTTCATGGCTTGAACGATTTCACCAAGCGTCGCATATTGCTTGGCTGCACGAATGATAGGCGGCATGATATTCTCTCCGCCTTTACAAACATCAGATAACTCTCTCAATGCATTGGTTACAACATCTTCATTTCGTTCCGATTGCAAGTATTTCATAGCTTCAATTTGTTCTCGTTCTGCTTCGTGCCCGATTTCAAGAATGGGGATATCGATTGTTTCATCTTCTTTGACAAACTCATTCACCCCGACAACGATTCGTTGTTTAGTGTCCACTTTTCGTTGATAATCAGATGCGGCGTGAGCAATCTCACGTTGGAAAAATCCGGCTTCAATTGCAGGGATGACCCCTCCAAATTCATCAATTTGTCTGAAATATTTTTCAGCCACTTCTTCCATTTTGTCTGTAAGTGATTCAATAAACCAAGAACCCCCTAATGGATCCACTACATTCGGGACTCCAGTTTCGTAGGCAATCAGTTGTTGGGTTCTCAATGCAATTTCGGCAGCCTTAGCCGATGGAAGAGCAAGTGTCTCATCCATGGAATTTGTATGCAGAGATTGTGTTCCGCCCATCACAGCGGCTAATCCTTGGAATGCCGTCCGGGCGATATTGATTTCCGGCTGCTGTGCTGTGAGTGAACATCCTGCAGTTTGTGTATGAAAACGCAGTTTCCACGATCGCGGATTTTTTGCACCGTATTTGTTTTTCATTCGCTTAGCCCAAATTCTGCGGGCGGCACGATATTTTGCCACCTCTTCGAAAAAGTCCAGATGTGAATTGAAGAAAAAGGACAATCTTGGTGCAAAACTGTCTACATCCATACCGGCTTTCATGGCATATTCTACATAAGTAAATCCATCGGCTAATGTGAATGCCAACTCCTGTGCAGCGGTAGAACCGGCTTCACGGATATGATAACCGCTGATCGAAATCGTGTTGTACTTGGGGAGATGCTCTGTGCAATACTGCATCATATCCGTGATGACACGCATCGATTGTTCGGGCGGAAAAATCCATTCTTTTTGAGCAATGAATTCTTTCAGGATATCATTTTGGAGTGTCCCGCGTAATTTTTCCGTCGGCACGCCTTGTTTTTCAGCTACAGCAATGTAAAAAGCCAACAAAATAACCGATGGACCGTTGATCGTTTGCGAAACGGAAATATCTCCCAGATTTATTCCGTCGAACAGATTTTCCATATCTTTCAACGAAGCGACACTCACACCGCATTTTCCGACTTCGCCGAGGGCAAACGGATGTCCGGGATCATATCCCATCAGCGTTGGCATATCAAAAGCAACCGAAAGCCCGGTTTGGCCATGTTTCAGTAAAAAGTGATACCGTTCGTTGGTTTCTTTCGGTGTCCCAAACCCTGAAAACTGACGCATTGTCCATAATTTTCCGCGATACAAATTCGGATGTACTCCGCGCGTATATGGAAACTGTCCGGGGAATCCAAGTTTTTCTAAATAGTCCTCGTCAGGCTCATTTGGTATGTAAAGTAAATCAAGGGGTTCTCCGCTCAACGTATTAAAATCGTAATCACGCTGTGAACAAGATTTAACTTCTTGTCCCCATATTTTCTTCTTTTGTTCAAATAATTCTAGTTGTTCACTCATCATTTATTGGTGGTTAGTTAACGGTAATTCACGTTTAATGTTTAATCATCTATTGCCGGCTTATCTCTTGAATCGCCTTTTTAATTCCGCCCGAATCCAGTCCTAACTCTTTTAGTAATTGCTCGCGTGATCCATGCGTAACCCAATCATCCGGAAGTCCCATTCTTGTGATCTGACCATTAAAACCCTTGTCCGTCATCCATGCTGAAACACCATCGCCAAATCCACCGGCAATGGTTCCTTCTTCGATGGTGATAATTTTGTTGAATCGTTTATACACGGATTCAAGTACTGCCTCATCCATTGGTTTAATGAATCGGCAGTTCACAACTTCACAGGATGTGCCTGCACGCTCAAGATAATCGGCAGCGTCGAGGGCATCATAGACCTGCGTTCCCAACGCAAGGATGGCGATGTCATTTCCTTTTTTCAGCACTTCCCAACTTCCGATGGGCAGTAATTCTGCTTGTCCGTGAGCATCAAACTCTTTGGAACATCCCTTGGGATAGCGAATGGCAAACGGAATATTAGGCTGGTTCAATGCCGTATACATTAAGTGTCTTAGTTCGTTTCCGTTTCTTGGAGCCGCCACAATAATATTTTGAATACAGCGCAGATATGAAATATCCAATGCCCCGTGATGAGTAGGACCATCTTCGCCGACAACTCCAGAGCGATCAAGACAAAATATGACCGGCAGGTCTTGAAGGGAAACATCATGAACAATGTGATCAAAAGCACGTTGGAGAAACGAGGAATAAATCGCCACAATTGGACGGATTCCTTCAGTCGCAAGCCCGGCCGAAAATGTAACGGCATGACCTTCGGCAATCCCGACATCGTAAAACCGATCGTGAAATTCTCTGTCATATTCCACCAACCCCGTTCCTTCTCTCATTGCAGCCGAAACACAAACAGTATCTTTTCGATTACGCGCGATTTCAGATACGATTGACCCAAACGCATCTTGGAAAGCCAGAGCCAAAGGAGGTTTATCGGATTTTTTTCCGTCACCACTGATACCATGGAAAGCGATCGGATCAACCTCTGCCACCTTCATCCCTTTCCCTTTTTTCGTAATAACGTGAAGAAGAACGGGTGTTTTAATTCTTTTAATATTGTCGAAAGTGCGAATCAACTCTTGCAAATTATGACCATCAATCGGACCAAAATAACGTAGCCCAAGCTCATCAAATACGATTCCCGGTGACACAAGATTCTTAAGACTCTCTTCCAACTTTCTCAATCCTACTCGTGCCACTTTTTTCCCAAACGGAAGCGAACCTGTGAAATTCCATATTTCATCGCGAATTCTGTTGTAAATAGGATTTGTAACTATCCTGTTAAGATGAGTGCTAAACGACCCGACATTTGGGCTGATGGACATATCATTATCATTCAGAATCACCAGCAATTGTTTACGAAGATGCCCGGCATTATTAATTGCTTCATAAGCAAGACCGCCTGTCATAGATCCGTCACCGATGATACTCACAACTTTAAAATTCTCGCTTTTATGATCTCTGGCGCATGCAATTCCCAACGCAGCAGAAATGGAAGTAGATGCGTGTCCGGCACCAAATGAATCGTATTCACTTTCTGAGCGTTTTAGAAATCCGCTCAATCCGCCATACTGGCGAATCGTTTTTAGTGTTTCATATCGACCGGTTAATACTTTGTGAGCGTAAGCTTGATGTCCGACATCCCAAACCAGTTTATCGTTTGGAGTGTCGTAGACATAATGAAGTGCCACCGTCAGCTCAATTGCCCCCAGGGTTGATGCCAAATGTCCGCCAACTTCCACAATCGTCGGAATAATAAATTCTCGAAGTTCCTCAACAACTTGTTGCAATTCTTCGATGGATAGATTCTTGAGATCTTCTGGTGATTTAATTTTTGGTAATAATTTTTCAGACATGTTTTATTATTGGTGATTTGTTATTAGTTCATGAAAAATCGTTTCGCCAGCCAATTCCGGGTGAAAAGAAAGTCCAATATGTTTACCTTCTTTTACAGCGACAGGTTCACCATTGTATTCTGCTAATATTTCTACAGAGTCCGCAATATCGCTTATTTTTGGTGCCCTGATAAATGTGCCATTGACCTTCTGTTCTCTTTTATCTGTTGTAACGTTAATTATTTCAGAAAAAGAATGAATCTGTCTGCCAAATCCATTTCTGTTGATAGAGACATTCAGAAGCCCCAACGGTTTCACTCGTGGATCTTCAACCTTCCTGGCCATAAGAATCAGCCCTGCACACGTTCCAAGCACCGGAAAAGACTCAGCAAAATCAGTCAATGGCATATAAAATTCCATTCGTTTCATAAGATTGGTCATCGTCGAAGATTCACCGCCGGGGATAATCAACCCTTCTACTCCGTCCAACTCAGAAGGATAACGAATCACAGTAGACTCAACGCCTAGCGTATCAAGAACTTTGCGATGTGATTCCACATCACCTTGTAATCCTAGAATACCAATCATAGTGGGTTAGAGTGTTAGGGTGTTCAAGTGTATCAGTTCCTAAACCTTAGCCTTAACCATATCCTCAAATCACCATCCGCGTTCTTGTAGGCGTTCACCTTCCGGTATTTCGGACATATCTAAACCCCTCATAGCTTCTTTCAATTCAGAGGATATTTCAGCAAGTTTTTTCGGATCATCATAGTACGTAGTTGCCTCTACAATTGCTTTCGCTCTTACGGCTGGGTCTTCACTCATAAAAATTCCTGACCCGACAAACACAGTTTCTGCACCAAGCTGCATCATCAGAGATGCATCTGCAGGAGTGGCAATTCCGCCAGCGGCAAAATTTGGCACCGGAAGTTTTCCAGCCTTTGCTACCTGTTCGACAAGTGCAAATGGCGCGCCCATTTCTTTTGCTACCGCCATGAGTTCATCCTGAGATTTGATTGTCAATTCTTTCATTTGGGTTTGTATCGTTCTCATGTGACGAACCGCTTCCACGATATTTCCACTGCCAGCTTCACCTTTGGTTCGAATCAACGCAGCACCTTCACCGATCCGACGGAGGGCTTCCCCTAAATTTCTGGCTCCACAGACAAAGGGAGCTTTGAACTCATATTTCCAAATATGGTTTGCTTCATCTGCCGGAGTCAGGACTTCACTTTCATCAATGAAGTCTACTTCTAATGCTTCTAATATTTGTGCTTCGGCAAAGTGCCCGATACGGCATTTTGCCATCACCGGGATAGACACCATCTTTTGTGTCTTTTTTATCATTGTCGGATTGCTCATCCGGGCGATGCCTCCATCCTTGCGAATGAGAGCCGGAATTCGTTCCAGTGCCATAACAGCCACCGCTCCGGCATCTTCTGCAATTTTGGCTTGATCGGCGTTCATTACATCCATGATTACGCCACCTTTCAGCATCTCTGCCAATCCTATTTTTACTTTCATACTTTCTTTATTCATGCAAAATATCCTCTTTTTTAACATGTCCAATTTCTTGGATTTTATTGATAACGTTCTCTATGACATTATCCGGTGTCGAGGCACCGGCGGAAATGCCAACTAAATCTTCTTTATTAAACCAATCCTCGTTAATATCACCTTCATATGTGACTTGATAAGACCGTTCGTTTCTCTGTTTAGATAGTTGGAGGAGCCTTTTTGAATTTGCGCTGGTAAACGATCCGATTACCAACATAATGTCGCTTTCTTCTGCTAATGTTTTAATTTGTTCATGGTTCCGTCTCGTCGGATAACAAATCGTATTAACAAACCGCAAATCAAATACTTTTGTCATAAGAATATTTATGATTCCTTGAACATTCTCAATCATCTGGGTAGATTGCGTAACAACTCCGGCTCGTCTTATTTTAGACAACTTGCTAGCTTCTTCGGAGGTGGAAACAATGATAGCTTCCTCAACTTGACTGGCGATCCCAATAACTTCATCGTGACCGTGATCTCCAATAATGATAATTTTACGATCATCTCTCTCCAGCCGTTTGACCTGGCGATGGATTTCCGTAACCAAAGGACAGGTGGCATCTACAATGTTCATACCCTTGTCCCATGCTTTTTGCCACACCTTTGGTTTGGTACCATGCGCACGAAACATGATGGGTTTATCGGCAGGAACTTCATCAAGCGAATGAACTACACACGCGCCGGATTCTTCCAGCTCCTTTACTACATTTTCATTGTGAACTATATGACCTAACATGTACACTTCACCGTGCTCATCTGCTGTTTTTTTTGCCAGTTTCACGGCTTCTCTAACTCCGAAACAGTATCCGGCATCTTTAGCAACTTTAATAACCATTACTTTGAGCTTTTCTGGGAATCCATCGATTCCATTGTCGCAGCTAACACTTTTTCAATTACTTCATTTAGTTTGCCTTCAACTACCGTTCCGGCAGCCATATCATGCCCGCCACCGCCTAAACTGCGAGCGGCATGTCCAATCACATATTTCCCTTTAGATCGAAAATTAACACGGCAGAATTTTTCTTCATTTTGAAAAATCATTACAGCAACTTCAACCCCGCGAATCGTACGAACAATATCAGTAAATCCATCCACATCTTCTTTATTTGCTTGAGTGGATTGTAACAAATCTCGATCTATCACAAACCAGGCAAGCTCACCATTATTTTCATAATGTAAATTTGCTAATATTTTTCCTAATAATTCCATGCGGTTTCTTGAATGCGACTCGTAAACTTTCTTGTAAATTCCTGTATAATCAATTCCGTTTTGAATGCAATCGATCGCAATCTCGTGACATTTTACTGTTGTATTGTTATGTCGAAATGAACCTGTGTCAGTCATGATTGCCGTATAAATTCCGTCACAGATTATCATCGGCATTTTTCCCTGATATTGATCTTTTAAATAATTATAGATCATTTCTCCGGTAGCTGCTGCTTTAATGTTAACCAAATCATAAGTGAACGGAGAATGGTTTAAATGCGGGTGATGGTCGATATTCATCGTTGGAACTTCATTAGATTTTATAGCATCCCACAGAGCTCCAATACGTTTATAATCTCCAATATCAAGTATGATCGCAAGATCTACACCGGCTATCCATTCAGTCTGTGAGGATTTATTGTATACTTCAAAACGCCCATCAGGATCTAAAAATTCATATTCAACGGGAAATGGCGACACGTTTATGATCCGGCATTCCTTTCCCCGTCCGCTTAAATATTCATAAAAAGCGGTTTCACATCCCAATCCGTCCCCATCGGGATTTTCATGGGTTGTCAGCAAGATGCGCTGCGCATCCATAATTACTGAATGATATTTTGTCAAATTAATCATCATAAAAGTTTTAACGAACCTTAAATTTATCCCTTTTTCTTAAATCATACTAAATATTTGAAAATAAATCGAAATTTAGTTTACCTGATGGTCGTAGATGAAAAAAGATAAACGGAATAATTATTTTCCCGTTTTATCCCATATTTCTTCCGATTGAGAATTTTTTGATCTCGCCAACACAAAAAGGAAATCTGACAACCGGTTTAAATAACGAATCCAGCGCAACTCCTCCCCACCTTCGCGTTCTGTTAGGCGTACAACGGATCTTTCTGCGCGACGGCAGACTGCGCGGGCAACGTGAAGCCGGGATGATAATTCATCCCCGCCCGGGAGGATAAATTCCTTGAGGGGTGGCAGAGTCTTGTTCAGGGTTTCTGTCTCGTTCTCTAGGATATTTATGCGATCTTCTATAAGTAATACTTTTTCAATATTCGGGACAGCAACTTCGCCCCCAAGATTCAATATGTCGTTCTGAATATTGGTAAGTTTTTCACATACAGCATTATCATCACAAGCAATAATGGCAAGCCCAAGCACGGCATTCAGCTCGTCCAATTCTCCCAAAATCATAATCCGCGGATCGGTTTTGGAGACATTAGTACCATCACCTAGAGAGGTTTTTCCTTTGTCTCCTTTTTTCGTAGTTACTTTTGTAATGCGCATTAGAATAAAATTACGGATACTAGGATGAATATCGGAATTAAAATCGGAATCGAATATTTTAGCATATATCCGAAGAAACTTGGCATCGAAATACCGGCTTCTTCAGAGATAGATTTCACCATGAAATTCGGGGCATTCCCTATATATGTGTTTGCTCCCATAAAGACTGCTCCGGCAGAGATCGCCAATAAGGTTGTGTACAAATCGCCCATCAGATGTTCCGCATTACCACCCGCGGTATTGAAAAAGACCAAGTAGGTCGGAGCGTTATCCAAGAAACTGGATAAAATTCCGGTTGCCCAAAAGTACATGGCATTCACCGGATTCCCATTGGATGACACAGAGTTCACGACTCCGGACAAGGCACCTTCTGCTCCGGATTTCAGTATCGCAATCGCAGGGATGATCGTAACAAATATCCCGGCAAAAAGTTTAGCAACTTCTTGGATCGGAAACCAGGTAAACTCATTTTTCTTTCGAATCTCCATTGTTGTCATTTTCCAGCTCAGACCCGTTAACACTAAAAGCAAAGCATCACGGGCAATATTTTGTAATTCCATTTCAACATGATAAATATTAAATGAAATGTGCGGATACCAAAAGCCGCTCAACAGAACTGATGCGATTACTCCAAGGAGTAGCAGAAAATTGGACTGCCCTTCTAAACCAAATTTTTTCTCCGACGGATCAACTACCTTTGCTGACGGTTCAGGGATGTTTTCTCTGCTGTAATAAAATGAATCTACAATGTAAAATATTACAAGCAACAGAGTGGCGACAAACAGCATCGGTGCCAGCATAGCTTTGGTGGTCCAGAAGAAAGACACACCTTTTAAAAAACCTAAAAATAGCGGTGGGTCGCCAAGTGGCGTAAGTGAACCGCCGATGTTCGCCACCAGAAAAATGAAGAAGACAATGACATGTACTTTGTGTTCTCGCCACATATTTGCGCGAATCAGCGGACGAATAAGAAGCATCGCCGCGCCTGTGGTTCCCATCCAGCTGGCAAGAATTGTCCCAATCAAAATAATTCCTGTGTTCACAATCGGACTTCCAACCAGTTTACCGGTGAGTCGTATTCCGCCGGATATTGTAAATAATGCCAGCAGGAGGATAATGAACGGGAGGTACTCCAGCAGTCCGACATGAAGCAGCTCGTACAGTGTGGTTGAAAATCCTTTGGCAAAGAAAAACGGGATGATAAAGAGCATCGCCCAGAAAAATGATAGTTTACCGAAATTGTGGTGCCAGAATGTCGGAGCAACCAACGGCATCACAGCAATGGAAAGTAAAATCCCGACAAACGGAATAATCCAATATATCGACAAATCCGCTCCGTCAACATGCGGCGCGGAGTGATGCGCTGACCCGGAGGATGCCATTATCAGTGCGGGAAGAAAGAGTATCAGAATTGAAAATAATCCTTTTCGGGTGTACATAATGTTTTTT
Organism: uncultured bacterium; assembly: GCA_964388155.1. Classification (GTDB taxonomy): domain Bacteria; phylum Fidelibacterota; class Marinisomatia; order Marinisomatales; family JACNKV01; genus JACNKV01. Next base: position 23,423 of record CAYLYH010000005.1, read on the forward strand.
ACGCCTTATTTTTCGTTTGATTTAAGGCGTGAAATTTACCGCTTTCACAGGATATATTTCGTGAATATTTATACGTGTTAAAGTACTAATGTGCTAATGTATTCAAGTGTTAGAGTTCACCCAAGAGATGGATGATAATTTTAAATCGCACAGAGTTATAATTACGTTTTATTTCCAAATTACATTTTGATAGTCGTAATAAAATCTCTGTAATTTTCAGCATGAATATTTTACTTGGAATCGCTGTTATCGGTATCGCCATTCTTGGGATGGCCTTAGGAGTTATTTTCGGGAACAAACCCCTGCCCGGTTCTTGCAACAGCGGACAAGGAAGCTGTGCCTGCAGCAGTGAAGAAAAAGAAGCCTGTGAAAACGAAAACTCTGGCCAAGTCTATAAACCCAAGACTTTAAATATATCTAAGTAAATATGGAGTGAACCGACCATGTCTGTCCAATGCTATCACGGTTAGCATACTCCATAACACATCATAATTACTCCGAAACCACTCTGAATTTTCCATCCCCTGCACGGATGATCAGCATGCAGCTCACGTCATCTAATGACTGAATCAACTCTATCCCGGCTTTTTCGCCCATTACCATCAGTGCTGTTGCCAGGGCATCGGCTTCTAAACAGGTCTGTGCGATCACCGTTGCTGAAGCTACATTCATTTCAACGGGATATCCGGTTTGCGGATCGATGGCATGCGAAAATATTTCTCCGTTCCATTCTACAAAATTCCGATAATCACCTGATGTTGCCATCGCCTGATTCTCTAACGAAATCACACTTTGCAAATCTCTGCCCGGTAAAGAGCCATAAGACGGTTTATCAATGCCAATCTGCCACACGTTCCCATCCTGGTTTTTCCCTGAACATCGAACTTCACCGCCAATTTCCACTAAACAACGATCAAATCCACGATTTGATAAATAATCGAATACTTTATCCACACCAAATCCTTTGGCAATGGCATTGACATCTACCTGAAGTTTCGGATGGGTTTTCCTCAGAAAATTTCCGTTTACTTTTAATTTATCCGAACCGATATTTTTCAAAACAGCAGTTAGACGTTTAGTTGGTGGTGGTGTCCAATCATCTTGCCTCGCACCGAAAAACCCCCAAAGGTTGACGATCGGCATCACGGTAATATCGAAAGCACCATCAGTAAGTTTATGGATATCAAGCGCACGACTAACGACAAAGGCAAAATCCCCAAAAACTGCAAACGGTTCCGTGCTTTCCCAGCAATTGAACTGTGAAATCTCACTCTCAGGGATATATGTGGACATTTGTCGATTGACCTCAGCCAGTACGGAATCTACGCCATTCTGTATTTGATCGACATCTACGGATGTCTTTGAAATGATGGCAACGGAATAGGTGGTTCCCATCGTCCGCCCGGAGAAGCGATATTGAAGTGGAACTGAATCACAGCTATAGACAAATAACACCATAAATAAAAGACCCGACATTAGCCGGGTCTTTTTCAGCAGGTAAAACTCAATTAACATAACGTTTCTCTGTGCCCTTTGAGTCTCTGTGTCGATTCATTAAAATTTATCGTAATCGACCATCTCCGGTTCAACACCAAGATCGTAAAGCATTTTATCGACCGCATCGATCATCATGGGCGGACCGCACATATAATATTCGATTTCCGTCGGATCATCATGACCCTTCAAATAAATGTCATGGATTACCTGGTGAATGAATCCGACCGGCCCTTTCCAATTATCCTCTGGCATTGGTTCTGACAGCGCCACATTGTAAGAAAAGTTAGGAAATTCTTCTGCTAAGGCTTTGAACTCATCATCGTAAAACATTTCACGTAAAGAACGAGCTCCATACCAGAAAGATACTTTACGAGTCGTTCGTTTTGTTTTCAGCAGATCGAAGATATGACTCCGCATGGGCGCCATTCCTGCACCGCCACCGATATACAGCATCTCTCGTTCTGTTTCTTTGGCAAAGAATTCTCCATACGGCCCCGACACCATTACTTTGTCACCTGGTTTAAGATTGAAGATGAACGAAGAGGCAATCCCCGGAGGTGCATCAGGAACGTTAGGCGGTGGTGAGGCGATTCTGACGTTAAGCATCACGATATTTCCTTCGGCCGGATGGTTTGCCATAGAGTACGCTCTGTATACAGGCTCATCATTCACCGCATGAAATTTCCATAAATTGAACTTATCCCAATCCGAGCGATATTCTTCTTCTACATCGAATTCGTTGTAATCCAGCGTGTATTCAGGGATGTCAATCTGAATATAACCCCCTGCACGAAAGTCCAAATTCTCGCCTTCGGGCAGTTCCAAAATCAATTCTTTGATAAAGGTGGCAACATTCCCGTTAGACCTTACTATGCATTCCCATTTTTGGATATTAAATATCTCATCCGGGATTTTGATCTTGATGTCATTTTTTATTTTTACCTGACAAGCCAGTCGCCAATCGTCTTTAGCTTTTGCCCGGCTGATATGTCCGGTTTCAGTCGGCAAAATATCCCCACCGCCTTCAACAACTTGGCAGGTGCACATCGCACATGTTCCGCCACCGCCACACGCAGAAGGAATAAATATCTCATTGGCAGCAAGACTTTGAAGAAGTGTGCCACCCGGCCGGACTTTTAATGCCTTTTCGGGATCATCATTGATCTCGATTTTCATGTCACCCTTAGGCAAAAGTTTGCTTTCTGCAAAATTCAAAAGTAAAACTAAAATGAGGATGAGTACCGTAAAAAATGCAACTCCAGTTAGTGCCGTAATCATTTCGTCTTTCTCCTATAAATCAATGCCTGAAAAGGCCATAAATGCCATGGATAATAACCCGGTCAATAACATCGTAATCCCTAATCCTTTTAATCCGGGTGGAACGTTTGAGTAACGGAGTTTGTGACGTATCGCCGCCATCGAAGCAATGGCAAGAAAAAAGCCGATGCCCGAACCAAATCCGAATACTACCGACTCACCAAATGTATATTGCCGCTCAACTAAAAGAAGCGACCCGCCAAGTATAGCGCAGTTCACAGCAATTAGCGGTAGGAATATCCCCAATGTCTGATAAAGGACGGGAAGAAATCTATCTAAAGTCATTTCGACTAATTGAACCATCGCAGCAATCACCGCAATAAATGCAATGAAATTCAGATAGCTTAAATCACTGTTCGGCATCCCCGCCCAGGATAGTGCACCTTTTTCCAAAAAGAAATGATGTAACGCCCAGTTCACCGGAGCAGTGATTGTCAGGACGAATACAACGGCAATTCCAAGCCCTATTGATGTTTCCACTTTTTTCGAGATTGCGAGGAATGAGCACATCCCAAGGAAGTATGCCAACAGGATGTTTTCGACGAAAATCGATTTTATTGCTAGTGATAAATAATGTTCAAACATAGTTTTTTTAGGTTTAGGTTTAGGTTGAGGTTGAGGTTGAAAATTCGAGCGTTGTAGTGATGGAGTGATGCAGAAATAATATTACCCCAGAATTGTTATATGTCATTTCTGGACAAATAGGGTTCGCAGAACGAATTATTACCGTTAAGAATTCAATCATCATTCCGTATATCCAACGACCACCATTAATACGATTCCAAACAAAATCCCTACTTCTTTCACCCTTCGCATAAGTGTTTTAGATTTATTAATATCTTTCCGCATTCTATTTCGTGACAATTCTTTACTATTTCAAAAATAATATTTTCTGCATTTTCGATTCTCTTCCAACAAGCATTTGCACAAAATACACTCCGCTTGGAAAATCAAAAGCATTCCATTTTACAGTATGCATATCAGGATCGGTGATTCCATTTACCAATGTTTCGACTAACCTACCAGTGATGTCGTACACACGCAGATAGGCAATATGGCTTGCCTCTGTTATCGGAATCGAAAATAAAATTGTTGTGGTTGGGTTGAATGGATTTGGGTAGTTATTTATCCAGAAACTTGAGGGAGAATAATTCTGTACATCATCTATTTTAGTTGAACTGGCAATGGTAATTAAATCTGTTTTGACTTCCGTTGCACTATCTCCATTTTCGTCCGTTACCGTTACTAACACAGAATAAGTACCCAAATCAGAATATGAATGAACAGGAGATTGAATATTACTCGTATCGCCATCGCCAAAATCCCAATACCAGGATGTAATCTCATATTCACCAGGTAAAACTTCACCAAAAAACTGGACAGAATTACCTTGTGCAATCGTATCCGCACTCGTATAAAAATCAACCGTAGGACCAAAAGACCAGTATCCGGAGTTGCCGTTGGGAGTTACGACCAATTCCAAATTTGTCATTAGATAGCCCAAGGTAATCGAGCAATTTGAAGAATCAGTAAAATCATAACTCAAAATTCTATCTTCAGACAATGTTAGGCTGTCCTCATCCGGATTGGTCATGTCTAAATTAATATAAGCTCCTTCAGCGTCTCTTAAACAAAATGTACCTAACTCTGCATATACTTCGGCATTCCACTGTATAATATTTGGTATACTTCCTCCTTCCGTATCCGCAGCGTAATATAAAGTCAGAAGGATGGTGTTTTCCTCGTTGGAACTTGGTAAAAAACATCTATAATATAAATTGAAATTGTAGTCTAAAAATGCATAAAAACATGGAGGGGGAGGTCCCGGTAAGCGGTATTGGTCTAAACCATTGTCAAAATCATGAGTTGCATTTGGATCAAATCCAAAATCTAAAGGTATAGATAACCAGGATTCATCTAAACAGTTTATATCAATTGTTACCATCCAATGAAAGAAGTTTTCTAAATTTCTACTGTCACTATTTTCTTGACCGTAGATAAATTGTAATAAAATGCAAACTACGGATAAAGCCATTACTTTTTTCATGATGAACCACTCGAATTGCTACGCCTTAGTTTCAATTTTTAGCTTTAGCCTAAGCTTCCTCGAATTTTGTGACTGTTCTCTGCACCCAAATAATCAACCCAAGAATGATAAACGCCCCGGGTGATAAGACCATCAGCCCGACATTAAGATAGCCCATATCGTAAACTACCTGTGGAATCATCGTAAATCCAAGCACCGTTCCACTCCCAAACAATTCTCTGAAAAATGACACTAATATCAATATTGAGCCATATCCCATTGCATTCCCAAACCCATCAAGAAATGATTTTCCGGGTGTGTTTTGCATAGCAAAGGCTTCCGCTCGTCCCATCACAATACAGTTAGTAATGATTAGTCCGACAAATACTGAAAGCTGTTTACTGATGTCATACATATAGGCTCGCAGAATTTGATCTGCAAAAATCACTAACGAGGCGATAACCGTCAACTGAACGATGATACGAACTCTGCCCGGAATAAAATTTCTCAACAGTGAAATAACCGTATTTGAAAGCGACAGAACAAACATGACTGCCAATGTCATCACAATCGCCGTATCCATCTTGACGGTTACAGCAAGGGCGGAACAAATTCCTAAAATCTGCGATGAGATCGGATTATTGTGAACTAATGGATCAACAAGAACCTGCTGGGATTTCTTACTTAAAAAACTCATTACTTGCCTTCTCCTTTAAGATTTTGCCACAGAGCCATAGAGATTTTATTAGGATTTGGGAGTAATAACCCTACGTATGCAATCTGCATATTAAATCTTAAGATTCCTTGATTATTTGTTTTCACCTGAGAAACACCTTTCTACTCATAAGACCGGTTGTCACAAACAATAATATTGATAATACTAATATATTTTTCATTAGTGTTTATCTATTTTTCTCTGTGCCTTTGTGGCGATTCATTTCTTATGTTTTTAAAGAACGGTTCATAGGTTGCTAAATCCTTTGCCAGGAATTGATTGACTCCTTTACAGGTAAGCGTCGCACCTGAAATTCCATCCACTCGATGGAAGGCTTCTGCATCCGTGGATAAAACTTCTCCCTTGATAATTTCCAATGCCATCGGATTACCGGTTTCATCCACAATTTTCTTCCCGGTAAAATTGGATGTGAACCACTCTTTGTCGATTTCACCGCCAAGCCCCGGCGTTTCTCCATGTTTGTAAAATGTGATTCCCTTCACGGTTTCGCCGTCAGGTTCAATTGCAAGATAACCATAAACAGTGGACCATAGCCCTTTTCCGCTGACAGGGATAGCATATCCACCAGCTCCTTCTGCAATTTTTTTCTTAAACACAGAATAGTCACCATCCGCAACAATATTCCCTTTTTCGTCAATAGTTAATTCTTCTATTCTCTCCTTAAATAAAGATTGAATTTCATCTCCACTCAATTTGACGGATGCATCCTCGGGAATATTAAGTGAACTTAAAATATTCTTTTTCATATCGATCTGGACATTCATATCCTGACGTTCTGCTAACGATGTTGCTGCCACGGAGAGAAATAATCCCAGCACGACCGTAATGCTCGACATAAATGAAATCACATAAAGGTTACTTCGCATAACGGGCAACCCTCCTTTTAATATTTCCCTGAACGACGAAGTAGTCGATCAACGGAGAAAACGCATTCATCAGCAAAATAGCTAACATAGTTCCCTCAGGATAAGCCGGATTAACAGAGCGGATAATGACAGTAAGCAATCCAATCATTATTCCGTAGAACCAGCGACCTCGGTTGGTGAATGCTGCTGTAACCGGATCGGTTGCCATGAATACAGTTCCGAATAAAAATCCGCCCATCACCAAATGATAATGCGGAGTTAGACTCAACATCGTGTTTGTGGAATAGTCAGAAAACATATTCGTCAGAATACTGGTTCCGACTAATCCAATGACAGATCCTGTCATAATTCGCCATGAACCGATTTTTGTTACAATCAAAAATGCAGCTCCGATCAAAATCATAAGTGCACTTGTCTCACCGATAGAACCGGGAACCCATCCCATGAAAAGGTTCCACCATGAATAATCAAACTGCGTCATTTCAGTCAAAAGGGATACTGCATTTGCGCCTTCTTGTGAAGCAGACACCGATAATGCTGTCGCTCCGGAATATCCGTCTGCGCCGGCAATCCAAACCAAATCTCCGGAAATATTCCCGGGATAGGAAAAAAATAAAAAAGCACGGGCAGTCAATGCGGGGTTGAAGATGTTCATCCCTGTCCCGCCAAAAATCATTTTACCGATAACAACTCCGAATGATGTTGCAACCGCAACTTGCCAAAGCGGAATCGTTGCCGGTACAATCAGCGGAATTAACAAGCCGGTGACGAAAAACCCCTCATCCACTTCGTGCTTTCGTACCAAGGCAAAGAGGATCTCCCAAAACCCGCCGGCTGCATACGACACCATCAGGATAGGAAGAAAATATCCCATGCCGACAAAAAGATTATCAATCCACGAACGTTCAATCCCTAACGCTTGTGCTTGCTGATATCCGGTGTTAATTATGCCAAAAATGACTGCCGGAATCAGAGCAATGATAACCATGGTCATGGCACGTTTCAGATCAATACTGTCTCGAATGTGCGGTCCGGATTTTGTTTGTTTATCCGTGGCAAATAAAATGGTATCAACCATTTCAAAGATCGGATAAAAATATTCCAGTTTTCCACCTCTCACAAAATATTTTTCAAGGAATTTCATTGCATCACCCTTCCTTCTCCATGAGTTCCAATCCCTGTTTAATGGCGTTTCCGACATCTATTTTACTAGGACAGGCAAAGGAGCAAAGCGCAAAATCTTCTGGGTCACATTCGTAAATACCTAGTTTTTCCATTTCCTCAACATCTTTTGCTAAAATACTTCTATACAACGGGTTTGGTAAAATGTTCATGGGAAGCATATCTTCCCATGCCTCAAACGGAACCAGCCCTCTTTCCGCACCATTTTGCAATGTAGAAAAGTTAAACAACGACTTTCCAAATGAAAGGAATGTCTTCGTCAAACTATATGCATTTTTACTGCTTCCCGGACGAATCCAACCAAGGACAAGACGTTCATGGCTTATTGGAATTACAGATAATGTCGTATCATAAGACCCAAGATAATACCGCATACTGGCTTTCTGCCCTGTAAGCACATCTCCGTGGATAACCCGGTGTTTACCCTCTTTGATTCTATTCTCAAGCAAACCTGTAAACGGTGCGCCAACCCGAGTTGATATGTGCTCAGGAGAATTGACAGAAGGTCCCCCAACACTTATGACAATCGACGGGTCATAAACACCGGATAAAAATAATTTCCCGATGGTTACAACATGTTGTGCTGAGACCGTCCATACAACTTCATGTGGATTAATCGGATCAATATGGTGAATTTGGATTCCGACATTTCCGGCAGGGTGCGCTCCGGATATCGTATGAATGTCTACATTTTTCATTCCGGTTAACATCGAAGATTTTGGTACCGTCAAATGTGTTTTCCCATCAGTCAGATTTGTCAGTACATATAGCCCTGTTTGAAATTCTTTTTCCTTCCCTTTTAATGCTAATGCAAGATCAACACTAAGCGGAGCGGTATTCAGTCCTGAAACAAATATTGCTTTGGGTTTATCTTTCGGATTAGCAATTATGTTATAGGGGCGTTGCCGGATTAAATGCCATAAATTCGCACTTAATATGGTTTCTGTAACTTTTTCTTTCCCTAAAGAGGTAAGCGAATCTTCCGCGAACTTTTCGGTGGATAAGGCAGATTCATCCTTATCAATTTCGATGATGATGCGTTCAATCTTGCGACGTGCACCATATTGAATCTTTTGTACGGTTCCACCACCGGGAGAAGCAAACTTTATTTCAGGATGAACTTTGTCAAAAAAAAGCGGAGTACCGATACTAACGGCATCCCCTTCTTTGACAAGGAGCTTCGGCTTAACAGAAGGAAACTCAATAGGAATCAGGGCAACAGATGTCGGCGAAGTACCGGAAACCAATTCTTTCGACGGAACACCGGCAATGCGTATATCATGTCCTTTTTTTAATCGAATATCAGACATTTGATTATGTACTATTTAATTAGTGAATTTGCGTGAAAAACATCAGTGAATTTCGTACCCAATCTGCAACGGGTGCCCAGTAAATACCGAATACAATCGTCGGTACAACCAAACAAATAAGCAGGAGTGTAAGTAGTTTCCCTGGGTATGTTAATATCTCTTGTGACTTGCCGGAAAAATACATGGATTTAACCACGTGCATATAATAATAGAGTGATAATACACTATTTATCGCGCCTGCAAAGACCAGCCAGTAGAATGATGATCCGGCTTTAATAACTGCAGCAAAAATATAAAATTTTCCAATAAATCCTGCCGTCGGCGGGATGCCTGTGAGAGACAACATAAACACGGTCATTACAACGCCTACAAACGGCATTTTCCATCCCAATCCGCGGAAGTCATCCAGCTGCTCACCACCGATGCGGTTCCGTACAGTCATGACGACAAAAAACGCTCCGAGGTTCATAAACATATACATCACAAGGTACAACAGAATGGAGTATACGCCTTCTTTTGATAACATGGGAACCGCCATAAGCATATATCCCGCATGGGCGATGCTGGAATACGCCAACATTCGTTTTACACTGGATTGCTGAATCGCGACCAGATTTCCTAACGTCATCGTAATCACGGCAACCACGGCAATGAGCTGGGGCCATGGTAAGCCCGTACTGCTCAGCAATTGCGCAGGGACTAAAAGTCCACCGTCCGAAAATACGCTATGGAAAAACCGAATCAGGAGCGCAAACCCTGCTGCTTTTGGTGCCACGGATAAATACGCTGTCACCGGTGTTGGTGCGCCTTCGTAAACATCCGGTGTCCAAAAATGGAACGGAACTGCTGATATCTTATATCCAAATCCTGCCAAAATAAGTGCAGAGGCTAACATTAATGCAAAATCCGCTACTCCGGACAACTGACCAATAGCAGTTTGAATCTCAGAAAACTTCGTTGAACCGGTGAGCCCAAAAATAATACTCAATCCGAAAAGCATCAACCCTGACGAGAATGCACCATAAATCACATACTTCAATGATGCTTCATTCGATCGAAGACTGTTTTTCAAATACCCAGCAAGAACGAAGGACGAAATAGACACCACTTCGATGGACAAATACACCATGATAAGATCAATGGATGAGACCATGAGAAACATCCCAAATGCCATCATGGCGATTAAAATGTAATATTCTCCTGTTCGATATCCTTTTAGTTCGTCATTTTCACGACTTACTAAAATAACAAAAATAGTCGCAATCGTCACTAACAGCTTGAAGAAACTCGCAAACGGGTCAAACGCAAGCGTATCCATAAATAAAGTAGTTATGGTTCCATCACCGATCGTGTAGGCAATTATTTGGGCGAGAATCAATCCTATCAACACCCAAATGCCAACCCGGTGCGAATCATCTCTGGTAAATAAATCGTAGATAATCGCCGTCAGAATCGTCGCAATAAGGATGAGTTCAGGCCAATAAAAAGCGATACTTTGAAGGTTACTCATGTTTACATTCCGGCGATATTGCCAATAAGAACGACTTTATCAATTAACACGTTCATCGTCTCGCGGATAATGTCCAAAAATGGTTTTGGGTAAACCCCAAGGAAAAATGTGATGATCGCTAACGGAATAACCGTAAATAATTCTCTTCCGTTAATATCAGGTAACGTGGCGTATTTTTCATTAAGCTCTCCAAAAAATATCCGTTTGTAAGCTGACAAGAAGTACGCCGCATTTAACAGAATCCCGATGGTTGAAATAATGACAATCACTTTAAAAATAGGAAATGCCCCGATAAAGCAGAGGAATTCACTCACGAAACCGGACAACCCCGGTAAACCAAGCCCCCCGAAAAACGCAACCATAGACACCCCGGCATACATGGGCATCTGTTTTGCGATCCCGCCAAATCCATCAATATTCCGATGGTGAGCTCTTTCGTAGAGAACACCAACTAAAATAAAGAGCATGGCAGAAATGGTTCCGTGGTTAAACATTTGAAAGACCGCTCCGCTAAGTCCTGCCTGTGCGGCTGTATAATCCTGACCGTGCATTGCGGACGCGCCAATGACAGCAGCCATTCCAATTAATGCATATCCCATGTGATTTATACTGGAATACGCAACAAGCTTTTTCAAATCGGTCTGTGCCATCGCACACAACGCCCCCCATATAACATTAATTAATCCTAATACGGCCAAAGAGCCGGCAAACCAAAATACGGCATCCGGCAGCATTGTGTAGTTAATTCTGAGCATTCCGTACAAACCAAGTTTCAGTAACACACCTGCAAGAATAACGGATATCGCTGTCGGAGCTTCCACATGCGCCAACGGAAGCCATGTATGAAACGGGAATACTGGAACTTTAATGGCAAATCCTATGAATAGCATAACCCAAATAACCTTGATGGCACTCATCCCCCACCATAATACACCATCCAGAGCCTGCGGTGCTCTCTCCATAAGAAGAATCATGTCAAATGTGTTTCCACACGTAAAGTACAGCGCCAGAATCGCAATCAGCATCAACACCGACCCGACTAAGGTGTATAAGAAAAACTTAATAGCCGCATATTCTTTTTGTGGCCCGCCCCACATTCCAATCAAAAAGTACATCGGTAAGAGCATGACTTCCCAAAATACATAAAACAAGAAAAAGTCCAAAGAGACAAACACACCCATCATTCCCGTATCCAAAAGGAGGAAAAGCGCAAAGTAGCCTTTGATGGCTTTATCGGTATTCCAACTGACAAAAATCGCCAGAAATGACAACATGGCAGTCAGAAGGACCATCGGAAGACTCAGTCCATCGACCCCGAGTGCATACGTGATGTTAAATGACGGAATCCACTCCGCACGTTCCACAAATTGAAAGGACCCGCTGCTACTGTCAAAATTGAGCCACAGCATGATTGCCATCCAAAACTGCAAACCTGTTGCCACCGCAGCGATGACTTTTATCACGTCTTTCTTTTCTCTTGGTATTAACAGAATCGCCACTAACCCAACCACGGGAAGCCACACGATCCAGCTTAGAATATTTGCTACCATAATGTTTCCTTAAAAACCGTTATCCTGTTTCAAATGATTGTTTGAAGAATAATAATGAGGATCATCCCCACCGCTGCAAAGAGAATATAATTCTGCAGTCTTCCTGTTTGTAGTCCTTTTAACTTATATCCGAATCGTTGTGCTACCCGCCCAAATCCATCTACGATTCCTTGATCCAGTCCATCATAATCGGTGATACCGCTTATCTTCGAAATCCAAGTTGTCACCTTACCAAATCCATCGATGACGTATTTATCATACAAGTCCCAATCAAGATGAGCTACTGCCCCCGCAAGTTTGTAAAGTGGTTTGTAGATAAATCGCTCATAGAGTTCATCTACATAAAATTTGTTTAGTGACAAATCGTAAAGCACACCCATTTTTTTTGCCCAAGACTCGGCAGATAAATTCCGCTTAAAATACATTTGCCATGCGAGCAAGATACCGGTCGAAGCAACAAGAAGGGAAAGTATCATTGCAGGGGTGTGACTGTGGTGGATTCCTTCTGCAATTTCATGCGCGGTTGGAGCCCCGGCAACAAAAGATGTTTTTGCTTGGATCAGTTGTGTAAACCAACCATGGTCCGACAACGGATTGAAATAGGGAATCGTATAGAAAATGAAGAAACTCAATCCGCCTAACAAGATTAGAGGGAAGGCCATCTCCATGGGGGACTCATGAATGTCCTCATATAAATCCGGTCGTTTCGGTTCATTATGGAATGTCATAAAGATTAACCGGAACATATAAAACGCAGTAATCAGCGCAGCACCAAATCCAAACACCGGCAACAAGAAATGCTGAGGTTGATGTGAGGCAAATGACAAGGTCCCGGCGAGGATGGCATCCTTGGAGAGGAAGCCTGAAAATAGCGGGACACCGGCAATCGCCAACGTGCTTGCCAACATCGACCAATAGGTGATGGGCATTTTATCCTTGAAGCCGCCCATGTTACGCATATCTTGCGGGTCGGTGTCATTGTCGTGTTTTTTATGCAGTGCATGGTGCATCGAATGAATTACGCTGCCGGATCCGTAAAACAGATTTGCTTTAAATGCTGCGTGTATCATTAAGTGAAAAAATGCCGCCACGTACGCACCCGTTCCGACAGACATAATCATATACCCAAGTTGACTCACGGTGGAATATGCCAGGACTTTCTTAATGTCATTTTGTGTGATGGCAATCAGCGATGCAAAAATAGCGGTAATTCCACCAATGTAAGCGACAAATATCAAGGCATCAGGGGACATAATCGGGAATAATCTAACCATCATAAATACACCGGCAGCCACCATCGTTGCAGCATGCATCAGTGCAGAAACCGGCGTCGGACCTTCCATGGCATCGGGGAGCCAAATATGAAGCGGGAATTGCGCAGATTTCCCCATCGCTCCCATAAACAGTCCAATGCCTGCCCACGTCAAGATACTCAGTCCGAGAAAACTCCCCACAACTTTTTCATTTGCCACTCCGGCAAATATATCTGTATAGGTAACAGAACCGATAGCCGTAAACAAAAGCATAATGCCGATAAAGAATCCAATGTCTCCGACTCGATTGGTTAAGAAGGCTTTCATTCCGGCATCCGATGCGGATTTCTTCTCATACCAGTGTCCGATCAGCAAATATGAACTCAGCCCGACTAATTCCCAACTCATGTACAAAAGCATCAAATTGTTTGCGACTACAATCCCATTCATACTGAATGTGAATAAAGATAAATACGCATAATACCGGGAATATCTAACATCGCCTTCCATGTACTTTAATGAAAAGATGTGGCTCATCGATGAAATCAGACTCACAACCAGCAGCATGGTAATGGTGATATTATCGACAAGGAACCCGAGACTAACGTTGAAGGAACCGAGGCTTATCCATGAGAAGGATATTTCCTGGCTAAAGTCGGGATCATAATTCAGTAGCATCCCCACAAACATCGCTACGGACAATGCCAGCGAAATTAATACAGCGCCAATCGAAACCCAATCACCTTGCCGTGGAAGCCGCTTCCCGAAAAAGATATTAATAACAAAAGCTGCAAGTGGCAGCAGATATATCCAAATCGCGTATTCGATAAAAATATTCATTGTTTCAACTGCCGGGCTTCATCTACGTTAATGGATTTAAAATTATTGTATAAATTGATGATGATCGCAAGTGCAACAGCCGCTTCTGCCGCTGCCATAATGATGACAAACAATGCAAAAACATGTCCGCTGATACTCATGCCTCCAAATCGTGCAAACGCAATAAAATTTATGTTGGCTGCATTCAAAATCAATTCCACTCCCATAAGGACGGCAATCCCGTTCCGACGTGTTATCACGGCAAAAACACCAAGTGAAAACAACACTGAAGCGATGATCAGATAATTATGTAAACTGCCCATTATTTTGTTTTCCTTGATAACATTGCAGCTCCGATTAATGCCGCCAGCAACAGAATAGATGCCACTTCAAACGGAAGGAGATATTCATTCATCAAAAGATTTCCAATTTGACCTGTCGTCTGGATGGGTTCTTCTGCGGTAGTGATTTTCCATGGTGTTTTTTGGATCATCCAAACCAGTAAACCGAATAGACCGGTTACCACGACCGCACCGACACTTTTCTGCATACTTGAATGCGAAATATTTACCGATTGAATTTTATTGGTTAACATAATCCCAAACATAATCAACACGAGGATTCCTCCGATATAAATCATGACTTGTGCACCAGCCATAAAGTCTGCCCAAAGAAATGCATAAAGACCCGCAACACCAAAAAAGGTAAATAACAATGCTACAGCGGAATGAATAAGGTTTTTATTCAAAACCACCATAAATGCACTCAGGATTGTCATCCCTGCAATTACCCAAAATATTACATCAGCCATTTGATACTTCTCCCTCAGACATTTTTTCGGTGGTGGGCGGCGGTTCAGGAGGCGGGGCGGTTAAGCGTTCAATCTCTTCTGGCGTAACGGTGGCAAATTTATAAATGAGGTTCTCTCTGTTATATTCAGAGAATTCATAGTCCAAAGGATGTTTTTCTGAATTCGGTCCGCCAGTCATATAAATACAACTCTCCGGACACGGATACGTACACAGGTTACAATACATACATTCAGACATATCAATGTCAAACCGTTTGACCAGTAATCTTTTTTTCGTTCCGTTTGATGTTGTGCCAATGTCAGTGCCTTTGGGCACTTTCACGATTTCGATGGTAATACAATCCACAGGACATGCACGGGCACATTTCATACACCCGATACAATCATCAATATCTTGATGCAACTGTGAACGAATGATATTATAATTCGAAAAATCAAACCCTATATTTCTCTCAGGACGCGGCCATTTTTCTTCCGGATATTGCAGGGTCACATTGCCTTTGCGAATTCGCATCATGTGTTTCCATGTAATACCAAGTCCAATAAACATCGTACTGATTGTTGCCCAAATCCCGTGTAAATATTCTGCCATTATATCATCCCACCAGCAAGATCCAAAGTCCGACACCAAAGATATTAAACAGCGCAATCGGGAGTAAATATTTCCAACTGACATTCATCAGCTGGTCAACCCGCAATCTTGGGAATGTCCAGCGAAACCACATCATGATAAAAATGAGCACCCCGATTTTGGACATAAACCAAAACAATCCCCATGTGGGTGAATCCATTACTCCAGAAATTGGGCTTAGCCATCCGCCAAGAAATGCTGTGGTCGTTACTCCACAGACGACAAACATATTTGCGTATTCGCTGAGAAAGAAAAATGCCCATCTCATCCCGGAGTATTCCGTATGAAAACCCGCAACCAATTCTGATTCTGCTTCCGGGATGTCAAATGGCGTTCGGTTGGTTTCTGCAACACCTGCAATGAAAAACACAAAAAATGCTATAAAAGAAAATGGATTGTTAAAAATTGTCCAATTAGGGATAAACCCTAGAATCGTACCGGACTGCGACTGGATTATCCCCTGCATACTTAACGTTCCGGTTAACATTATGACAGAGACAATCGATAACGCAGCAGGAATTTCATAACTAATAATTTGAGCAGCCGATCGCATTCCACCGTAAAGTGACCATTTATTATCTGAAGCCCATCCGGCTAAAATCAAGCCGATAATTCCTAACGAACTGACCGCTAAAATATAAAACACACCGATATTCAGATTCACGGCAATCAAAACTTGATTGAATGGCAGGGCGGCAATCGCAATAAATGCAGCGATAAAAATAACATACGGCGCAAGAATGAATAATTTTCGGTCTGCTGCTTTTGGAATGATATCCTCTTTCAAAAGAAGTTTTAGCGAATCTGCCACGGTCTGAAGCAATCCCCACTTTCCGGCATGAAGACCGGCTCCCTGACCCATAGGTCCGATTCTGTCTTGCATAAAAGCAGATACTTTTCGCTCAATATATACCGCGATAATCGCAATAGCCGCCATTAATCCAAACACGACAAGTCCGGCAATGGATAATCCAATAATCAGCATAATCCCGCTGTCAAAAAGTCCGTTCATCATCTATCAATTTCCCCAAGAACAATATCAAGACTCCCCAAAATTGCAAGCACGTCGGAGAGCATCCATCCTCTGGAAATCTCATCCAGCACGCTCATGGCGGTAAAGGCAGGTGAACGCATTTTCACTCGAAATGGCTTCGGCTTCCCATCGCTGACGATGTAATAACCCAAATCTCCCCTTGGGGATTCCGTCCGTTTATAAATTGATCCTTTGGGAGGACGGATTTTTCTAGGAATCGCTTCATGGATTTCACCCTCTGACGGTAATTGTTTGAGTGCCTGACGAACAATTTTTGCACTTTCACGCATCTCCTGAATACGGACCCAATAGCGATCCCAACAATCCCCTACCGATCCCATAATTCCTTCACCAACAGGTATGTCAAACTCAAACCGGTCGTAAATGGAATATGGTTCATTTTTTCGGAGGTCCCATTTTACTCCCGATCCGCGAAGATTCGGTCCGGAGACGCCGTAATTGATAGCAACGTTTTCAGGGAGTACGCCAACATCCGCGGTTCGTTCAACAAAAATTTTATTGTACATCAGCAGATTATTATATTCATCAATCTGCGGTTCAAAATGATCTAAAAATTTATAAGTAGATTCTACAAACCCAACCGGAAGATCGTGAGACAATCCACCCACCCACATATAATTATATAAAAGTCGTGCACCACAGACTGTTTCAAATAAATCTAAAATGTATTCGCGATCGCGAAACATATATAAAAACGGAGTAAAGGCGCCAATGTCAAGCCCATTCGTTCCTAATGCAAGTAAATGGCTGGCGATACGGTTTAGCTCTGCCATAATCACGCGAATATATTCCACCCGCTCCGGCACATGAATATCCATCATTTCCTCAATGGCAATTACATATCCAAAACTATTATTCATGGCGGCAATATAATCGCAGCGATCGGTGTAAGGAATAACCTGTTCGTAGGTGACATTTTCACAATGTTTTTCGAAGCAACGATGGAGATACCCAATAATCGGTGTTATCTCAGAAACAATTTCGCCGTCAGTTTTGACCTTCAGCCGAAGGACTCCGTGCGTGCTGGGATGCTGCGGTCCGATATTTAGGACCATTTCTTCTCCACGGATAATGCTCATCAGCTTTTCACCTTTGGCACAACCATACCATGATAGGTTTGCGGTGTTTCATAATCTTTGCGTAATGGCCATCCTTCCCAATCTACCGGCAGTAGCATTCGTCGCAAATCCCGATGTCCTTCAAACCGGATACCGTACATATCGTACACTTCCCGTTCAAACCAATCGCCAATTCGCCATATTTTTTCGATAGACGGAACGGTTGGATTGTCTTTTGTTACTGAGATGCGAATCTCAATTTTGTGTAAAAGGGACATAGAATGTAAGTTGTATCGGACATCCATTGGATTTTCACCGCCTAAATCGACACCTGTGATACATTGCAAAGAATCAAACTTTAGTTCAGGATCATCGCGCAAGAATTTTGCAACATCCTGCCACCGATCCGCAACAAGGATGATACAATCATCTACTTGGTCTTCCGGGACAATAACCGCCCCGGGAAATTGTGTCTCCAATTTTTGGGCAACTTGTTCGTTAATCATGCGTCTTTTTCTTTCGTCAACGGACGTTCACCACGAATTTTTTCCTGGAGTTTAATCAGTCCTTCAATCAGGGATTCCGGTCGGGGAGGGCATCCTGGGATGTACACATCCACGGGAATAATTAAATCCACACCCTTTAGAACATGGTATCCATGCTGCCAATATGGACCTCCGCTGGTGGCACAGCTTCCCATGGCAATAACGTATTTTGGATCTGCCATTTGCTCGTAAAGCCGCTCGACACGTTCTGCCATTTTGATAGAGACAGTACCGGCAACAATCATCACATCTGCCTGCCGCGGTGAAGACCTTGGCATCATTCCAATCCGTTCAAGATCGTGACGGCTTGCGGCAGCGGCCATCATTTCAATCGCACAACACGCCAGACCAAATTGAAAATACCACGGAGATGTTGACCGTGCCCAGCTTAGCAACTTGTCCAGCTTTGTTACAATAATATTGTCTTCAAATTTGTGTTCTAAATACCCCACTTAATCTGACCCCCGTTCTTCGGTACTTAAATTTTCATACCTGCCCTTACCGTACTTCACTCTGTATTTCACCCAGTCAAGATCCCCTTTTTTCCACACATACGCCAATCCAATGATGAGGATAAGCAAAAAGATTCCCATCTCGACATAAGCTAAAAGCCCTAAATCTTTAAACACAACTGCCCAAGGAAAGAGGAAAATGACTTCTACGTCAAAGATGAGGAAAATTAACGCGATAATATAAAACCGGATATTGAACTGAACCCAAGCAGACCCTTCGGCAATTTCTCCGCATTCGTAGGTGCTGAGTTTTCCGTCTGTGGGGTTGGATGGGGCAACGAGTTTAGATAAACGCAAAAGAAGGGTGATGAGGATTGCCCCCAATACCACAAAGAGAAATACCGTTCCGAAGTTTAGTAACATAAATTAATCATCAATTCTCAAGCGACAAATTTAGATAATCTGTTTTTTGTCAGTCAAGCTAAATAAGAGGTTTTTCTCTTATTTTTTTCATTGTACAATCTCTCTGCTGAAAACTGAAAACTTCTTAAGTTTACTCGTTGTTCATAATAATATTTTTTTCAATTTCAGTGTTTCCTCTTTTGTTCTTTTAGGTTCTAAATTCACCCTTCAATTTATTCACCTGAATTCATGTTAAGGGACATATTATGACGATTGTTCACAGGAAAATAAACTATGCTCTGAGGGCAGTAAACCGGGTAATCACCTTCGCACTTCCCTGGCTTCCAAGATGGATGGTGCAGCCTTTCGCTTCTCCTTATGTTGCCGGAGAAACCGTCGAGGATGCAATCCGACATATTCGAGTACTTAATCAGCAAGGATTTTCCACCACCCTTGATATTCTTGGGGAGCATGTTCAATCCCGTGAAGAAGCTCAAAAAGTAACCGATGCTTACTGCGATTTATTTGACCGAATCCACACTGAAAATCTTGACAGTACCGTTTCTATTAAACCTACGCACCTCGGATTAGAGCTAGATAAAGAAGTAGCAAAAACGAATATTCTGAAAATTGCGAGTAAAGCAGAAAAGTACCAAAGCGGGCTTACCATCGATATGGAAAATTCTCCGTACACAGATGATACACTTGATATCTACAAAATGTGTGTAAATAATTACAAAGGTGTCGGTACAGTTCTTCAGTCCTATCTCTTTCGCAGTTTAGAAGACGTACGCAATCTGAACTCACCAAATCTTCATTTGCGAATCTGTAAAGGAATTTACCGGGAATCTCCATCTATTGCACATCAAAGCCGGGAAGATATCCGTGATAACTTTATCAACGTGGCAAAAGCATCTCTGCTTGGACAAGGTTTTACTGCAATTGCCACTCATGATCCGGCACTGATTGAAACCCTCGATAACTGGATTTCGGACCATAACATTCCAAAAGACGAATTTGAATTCCAAGTTCTCTACGGTGTTCCGATGGGTGATAAATTACATATTTTAAAGAATAAAGGCTACGCCGTTCGGATTTACGTACCGTTTGGAGCATCATGGTTCGATTACTCGATTAGACGATTGAAAGAGAACCCTAATATCATTTGGTACGTTCTCGGGAATTTATTCAAACAGTAAAAGAGGACATTGGAGTAATGGAGTTATGGATGATTAAAGAAAACTCATCCACGCGTGTATTCACCAACTTACTAAAATTGGATAACTGATTATGTTTTAATGAGTACCATTTTGGCACATGTAACCAATATAACTCTTTTTCATCCAAACAATAAAGAACGGGAAGACAATGAACGAACAAGACACAATAAAACAAATTTTACACTTCAAAACTATTG
Organism: uncultured bacterium; assembly: GCA_964388155.1. Lineage (GTDB taxonomy): Bacteria > Fidelibacterota > Marinisomatia > Marinisomatales > JACNKV01 > JACNKV01. Next base: position 43,859 of record CAYLYH010000005.1, read on the forward strand.
CCGTGGTCGGGCTTTCGCCTAAACCCATCAGACCCAGTTACCGCGTGGCTGAGTATATGCAATCGCAGGGATATAAAATCATCCCGGTTAATCCTGGACAGGACGAAATCCTTGGCGAAAAGAGCTATCCGACATTACGGGATATTCCGGAATCCGTCGATATTGTTGACGTATTTCGCCGCCCGGAATTGGTTGAGCCCATCACCGATGCTACTATTGAAATTGGAGCAAAGGCGATCTGGTTTCAGGACGGTGTGATAAATGATGTTGCTGCAAAAAAAGCAGAAGACGCCGGTTTACTGGTGGTAATGGACGACTGTATTTTACGTCAGCATCAAGCACAAAGTATTCCGGACTATGCCCCGCATTGTGAAATCTAAGCTAAGTACGTGATAATCGGTGAGTGCTACTGGCACCTGCTTCCACATTCCAAATTCGCAATCATGGATTTTTATTCCAAATCTCCCCGTTTCCCCCAACCCATTTTTGTCCGGAGAGTCTGAAAATAATTCGTGTCTTCAAAGTCGATCATATAGATTTCATGAGCTGCTTTTTGAATAAACACTTTCGAATGGCTGTCTAAATATTCACACACTTGTCCATCAACAGCGAGGGCGACTTCTGCTTGTGTCTCCTCAGAAAAATCAATTTCCAGTGTACGGTCATCCGGCATGACAATCGAACGGAGCGTTAGCGTATGCGGAGAGATAGGAGTAACAACAATCGCACTGAGAACAGGCATAACGATTGGTCCGCCCGCTGCAAGCGAATATGCTGTTGACCCGGTCGGCGTGGCAACAATCAGACCGTCTGAGCGATAATTTGCCACAAACCGGTCATTGGCTAATAATCGACAGTTGAGCATTCGGTGAGATTTTCCGCGATCGAGTACAAAATCGTTTAAGGCGTAAAATACTTCCGGTTCATTTCCATTGTAAACTTCACATTTCAACACCATACGTTTTTGAAGTGTGTATTGACCGTCTGCCACCAAATTCAAGCGGCGAATCATATCATTAACGGTTACCTGAGCAAGAAATCCAAGTTTGCCTAAGTGGATTCCCAAAATTCGTGTCTTTCGATGTGCAACTGCCCGAGCCGCGGACAATATAGTGCCGTCTCCGCCAAGGGTTAGCAAAAAATCCAGTTGATGAAATCCATCCGCAGATTCTATGACCGAAAATTGAAACGCATCCGGGTCGTCCATTTTATCAAGAATCCTTGTCGTAATGAATACTTCAAGACCTTTTTCTTCAGCCCAAGAAACTATCTTCGGAAACAATTCCCAAAATTGAGGTTTTTCGGTATTCCCCCAAATGCCAAACCGTTTAGGCCTTTTCATCAAAATCCTCCAAAATCGAATTACCTTCCGAATCTTCGGTCAGTTGTTTAATAGACTGTTCTGCGCTTTCAAGCTTTTTTGTACAGGATTGAACAAGCTCCATCCCTTCTTGGTAATACTTCAAGCTATCATCTAACGATGATTCTCCTGATTCCAGTTTTGCGACAATATCTTCTAAGCGGGTAAACGCCGCTTCAAATTCAAGTGTTTCTTTTTTCTTAGTCATGGTTATTAGTGTGTTAATGTGCTTGCCCGCCATTTTGTTAGGCGGGTTAAAGTGCCTGACCGCCGTTTTTTTTGGCGGGCTAATGTGTTAGAGTGCTAGAGTACTTGTCCATGCTCATCTCCTCTACTCCCTTTCTCCTTTTCTCCCCATCTCCTCTACTCCTCTGCTCCCACTCTCCTCTTCGCCATCACTCCATCTCTCACCTTCTCTGCAATCAATCGTCCTTCTGCCGTCTGGAGTTCAAATTCAGTGCCCATCGAGACATCAGTCGCAGCCCTAACCACCTCACCCGTCGATGTAAATGCAATGGAATATCCTCTCTCAAGCACTGCCTGTGGGTTCAGGAGTTCAATCTGTTCGGAAAAACCGAATAATTCTGCTCTTTTTTTATCAATCCCATTTTGCCAAGCAAGGTTCAGTTGATGATACAGCATTGCCAGTGTTTTTTGTCTTCGGTCAATGCGTTTCCCGGGATGCAATATTGCTAGTTTTCCTGCCTGAGTATCCAGACATTGCCAACGCTGTTCAAATCGAGACTGTAACAAACGGTCAATATTGTTTTTCGTGGTTATAATTTGGTCAATAATATCAGAAATATTTGGTACTGCAAGCTCTGCCGCAGCCGATGGCGTTGGTGCTCGTAAATCCGCGACTAAATCTGTAATTGTGATATCTGTTTCATGCCCGACTGCAGAAATGACAGGAAGATGACATTTAAAAATGGCACGGGCAGTTTTTTCTTCGTTAAATGGCCACAGGTCTTCCAATGAACCGCCACCACGTCCGACAATAAGCAAATCAACATCCCCGTAGTTTTCAAACTCTCTGAGAGCCTGTACAATATCGTCGGCTGCAGAATCTCCTTGCACCTGAGTTGGTCTGACAATCACCGTAGCATACGGAGCTCTTCTCCCCAGTACCTGAATAATGTCTCGTACGGCTGCACCCGTCCCTGACGTAACAACCCCAATCCTTCGCGGAAATTCGGGCAACGGTTTTTTCAGTACCGGATCAAATAATCCTTCTTCGTTTAACTGTTTTTTTAAGGCTTCGAATGCAAGATATAGGGCACCAAGTCCTGCAGGCTCCATCTTGCCAACGGTTAATTGATAGGATCCGCGCTTCTCATAGACAGATATTCTGCCGTGAGCAAATACGTTCATGCCTTCTTCAGGGCGAAAACGCATGAATTGATTGCTGCCTTTAAACATGACAGAGCGGATCTCCGAACGATCGTCTTTGAGTGTAAAATACATGTGCCCTGAACGATGATGAATGAAGTTAGATATCTCTCCCGTTATCCACACGTGCTGGAATGTCCCCTCGAGGAGCACTTTGATATCTTTTGTCAGTTCACTGACAGAAATTGGCGTAGCAGAGTTCATATCGCATTAGAAATTAATACAATACTGCCAATTCCCTCGGAAATTTTTCCGGGGGAATTGAACTCTATATTTTATGAATATGTTTCGTCGCGTTATGCGACGAACGTTTAAACTTTCTTTTTCTTGTGACGATTCGCACGAAGACGCTTTTTGCGTTTATGCGTATTCATTTTCGTCTTTTTCCGTTTTTTACCGCAGGGCATATTACCTCTTGTTATTAATAAGTTTAATGAGAATTAAGTCTATTTAATTTAACGATTCGCTGACCGCGTCCCTCATCCGTTTTGATGGTTTAAATGTGGGCACATATCGTTCCGGCAAGTACACTGTTTCTCCGGTTCCGGGATTTCGGGCTTTTTTTGGTTTTCGATGTTTAACACCAAACGTGCCAAATCCACGTAATTCTATATGCTCTTTTTGGGCAAGCGCCTCAACAATTGCTGACATGATGCCATTCATTGTGGCTTCAGTCTCAACTTTTGTCAAGCCGGTAGAGTTCGATACGATATTCACAATATCCTGTTTTGTCATGGCTTCCTCCTAACGCCAACGGTATGCCGGCTGTACATCAAACCGGCTCCCTATTTTTTCTTCTGCTTCTCCGAGGAGAAGGTTTATGATTCCCCGTCGTTTTTTCTCAGCTTCAACTGTTGTGGGACTTCCGGATATTTTTCCGAGAACACCGGCAATTACGATAGCATCATCCATGGTGCCGATTGTATCTGCCAGTCCTATTTCCACAGATTGTTCGCCGGTAAATACGCGACCGTCTGACAATGATTCCACAACGTCCATAGATAATTTACGTCCATCGGACACTGCGCGTTTGAACTGCCCATGGAGATTCATAATAACCTCCTTAAAAGCGATGCGATCTTCTTCGGTCACTTTTCGGGTCGGGCTTCCGCTATCTTTGGCATCTCCACTTTTAATCGTTTCAAACCTAAGCCCAATTTTATTCAGCAGTTCTACGGCAACGGGGTATTCCAAAATGACGCCGATACTGCCCACAATGGACCCGCGATTAACGACAATTTTATCGCTGCCTAATGCTGCATAATATCCACCTGATGCGCCCACAGAACCCATAGAGACAACAACGGGTTTAAGTTGAGTTAACTTTTTTACTTTTTCGTAAATTTCTTGAGAAGGTGCTACAGCGCCACCCGGGCTGTCAATACGCAAAACAATTGCCTTTACATCCTCTCTTTTTCTAAACTTCTCCAAATCTCTCACTACGGATTTTGACGACATAATCGGTCCTTCTAATCGAACAATGCCGACTTTTTCTCCAAGAGATAAACCGTCCCCGCTAAAAACATTCATGATTTGTGTGAGCAGAAACAGTCCAAAAATAATGACAAGGGTAATCCACACCCATCGGTTTGAAGACTTAGGGATTGGCGGTGTCATCCTGCTTTTACCCAAAGCGTTAATTTTTGTCCCGGATAAATATATTCACGTCTTTTCAGCCCATTCCATTTTCTGATCTGATCAACATACATTCCGTGTCTTTCTGCAATTTGACTGAGAGTATCACCTTTTCTCACTTTATACACCAATTTCTGTAGTTCTTTTTGAGATTTATTCGACTGTGTAATTCGACGCGTATCCTCCACCCAAATAATTAATTTTTGCCCAGGATGAATATATTGCCCATATCTTATTCCGTTCCATCGTCGAATTTTGCTCGGGCGTGTACGATATCGTTCAGCGATGTGTCCTAGAGTATCCCCTTTTCGTACTTTGTAAATCACTTTTTTGTGATTAGTCCCGGCTGAGGTCGTGGCTGCAACAGAATAATGTGTCCCGGGGACAGGAATAATGAGTTTTTGTCCGATCCTGATTTTATGTCGATTGCGTATCTTATTCCTGGAAGCAAGATCATGGATGGAAATCCCATACTTTTTAGAAATTGTCCATAAACTTTCGCCTTTTCGAATTCGATGGGTAACAAACACCGGAGCAAATCGTTCATTCTCAGGAAGAGCGTTATAATTCGCGGCAAACGTTTCCTTTTTCCCTGTCGGCAATTTTAAAACATAAGACGATACATCGGGTGTTGCAGACTGTCGAAGCTCAGGATTATACTTTTGAAGTGTTTTTAACTTAATACCGGCAGCTCTGGATACCACTGTCAAATCTGCACTTTTCTCAAGGATGACTTCATCATATTCTAGCGGAGACTTTTTAATCGTTTTAAATCCATATTTTTCGGGATCACTGCCAATAATAGCCGTAGCAAGATAGTAGGGGATGTAATTTCGAGTCTCCCTGGGGAGAGAATGCATTTGCCAAAAATCATTGGTTTGATGGAGACGCACAGCTCTATGAACCCTGCCAGAACCTGAATTGTAGGCAGCCATGGCTAAATACCAATTATCAAACTCTTCGTACAAATCTTTTAAATACGCACAAGCCGCATGCGTAGATTTTACCGGATCCCGACGCTCATCTACGTACCACGTTCGTTTCAATCCATAATTTTTTCCAGTGGAATAAATAAACTGCCAAAGTCCTACTGCACTTGCTCTGGAATAGGCTTTTGGATTTAACCCTGATTCTATCATCGCCAAAAAGACCAGTTCTTCGGGAAGTTCACATTCATCCAATATTCCGTGGATTAACTCTCCATATTCTGCATATCGCTTAAGCCAAATCTCAAATTGCCTACGTCCTTTGTTCGTAAAAAAGGAAATATATTGTTCCACTTTTTTATTCATCACCAATGGGATGTGACCATCCCTGTCATCAATCACGATATATTTTGAATTTCCGACTTCAATTTCGAGGGGCTCCGTAAACTCCACAACCTGATGCTCGAGCTGCTCAGCAGTAATGGTAATATCAGAAGATTCTAACGTCGTCAAACGGTGTGCATATACCTCAATCAGTGAGTTTTCAAATCGATTAAATTCTTCTCTGTCTTCACCAATCATTTCTCCAAGTTGATCAGCTTCACCCAACAATTCAAAAATTCGATCGAGATTATAAATGACTTCCAGCGTGTCAAGATGAACATCAGCGATAAGTGCATCGGTCAAATATATTTTTATATCGCTTAAAAGTTGTGGAAGACGGTTGGCTGTTTCTACAAACCCATTTCCATTTACATGCCCATTGGTTGGTGCATTATTTTCGGCAAGTGACGTGGTGTCCGTTTCCATATTGCCTGAAGAAACAGTATCAGAAACGGTAAACGTTTCCAAACTGTCTGCCGGGGCATTCTGCACGGATAGACTGTCTGTCTGAGCAAGTAGTGCTGAAGCAAACAGTAAGCTTGTAATTCCTGTAAGTGTTCGAATCATACGATAGTTAGATAAATATAGCCGGCGAAATTAGGTGAGGTAATCATGGTCAGTCAAGGATTATTCCTAATATTTTTCCTTGGTATTGATCAAATGAAAGAGTGATTACAGCCTTATGATTGATAGTTGCTGATTGATAACAGATAATTGATAGTTGACAGCTTTTTATTCACTTTGTAATATTTTTTTCACAATTTTTGACGTGCTGTACCCTTCGAGAAATGGAATGACTTTGACCTCACCTTTCCGGTAAATTACTTCTTTTGCCCCCACAATAGTTTCAATGGTATAATCGCCGCCTTTGACTAAAAAATCCGGTTTTAGTGCAGTAATTAACTCTAAGGGCGTCTCTTCGTCAAACAACACAACACCATCCACAGATTTCAACGCATCTAACACCAATGCCCTGTCTTCTTCAGATTGTATGGGTCTTTGTGCTCCCTTCAATTTCCGGACAGAAGCATCTGTATTTAATCCAATGATTAATCGATCACCGAACAACTTCGCCTCCGTAAGATAGGTGACGTGTCCCGGATGCATTATATCAAAGCATCCGTTGGTAAATACGATCTTTTCCCCTGCGTTTTTCCAAAGGGCTATTTGAGTTGCTGCTTCTTCTCTAGAGTAAATCACCATCTCCCTCCTTTATCGGACACAGTTTACAATATCGATATTGACAATAGTATTTATCCAAGGATTTTAACGCTTGTAAAAACGAAAAAGAACGTAAATCCGGCGAACTGAACACTCCTCGAAATTGCTTATCAAATTTCATATAGCTGTATGGCAACCGTAATTCAAACCACGCATCTCTTGTTGAAGTAAAAAGCGAAACATCATGGTCTAAAACAGCTTTCGCTCCAAGATACGGGAAAAACACATTGCCTAATAATTCCGTGATGACACCTTCACCACACACGCGTTTTAATTTGTCCATAAGATGTTCGCGCAGCGCGTTGGGTGACGGCAAATCATCAGAAATCAACCCCACACTAAACCGTATAATCTCAATCAATACTTCCAATCGTTTTTCAGGGTGACTTGCGGGACGAACTCCTTTTTTATACCATCGAATTGAAAGTGTTTCTGCTGTTTTCTTGAGAACTTTCATCCCTTCTGCGCGAGATAATTTTTTGAGTTGAGTTATATCCAGTGACTTAGACAAATGAATAAATCCTTCTTTATTACGACCAACACCCAAAATCCCTGCACTTAAGATAAGCAATCCTTGAGCCGTCATCGATTGTTTTTCAAGCAATCGTTGTACATGGAACTGCCAGCGTAATTCCGCTAAATAATGTAAAGAAGATAATGTCTCTGTGGGAACGGAAATATTTTCGACGGAACACGCAACTTGACCTTTTTCTTGTTTGGGTTGTTCAAGCACAACCGTTGGTATGTTCGGTTTTGGAGCGTTTGGGTTTACATGTCTAACAACGTGTAAAATCACCGAATCATAAGCGTGATCTTTGTCATGGCCATGCGTAAACCAATCTTTGGATTCGACATGGCACTCTATATTTCCGGTAAGGATTTCTCCATCTATTTGAATGGAGGCATCAAACATGTCAGGTCCTTCATGCAGGTTTCGTTTTCCCGGATGAATCACAAAAATGGATTGGTTCTTATCTGACCGGATTATGGTCCCGGGAGTAAGATTCAACCACTGGTTCACCAAAGAAATTTCATAACCTCTCGCCGGATCAAACACGGGGTACAACCGCCCGTATGTGGGAGAATGATAGGTCATTTTTCTGATGACAGCCATTCCGATTTCATTTGAATAACGTCTTCCCTTAGTTTCTCTGCCAACCAGTTTCTATCTTCGTAGGTCAGCGACGACGTTTCTATCGGAGTTCCGATTCTCATTTCAACATTTCTTGGAGTAATCTTCCATGAACCTTTCGTCATAACTTCAGACGTTCCGCAAAGTGCAACGGGAACAATCGGCATTCCGGTTTCTATTGCTAACACAATTCCGCCTTTTTTGAATTTGTGTATTTTTCCATCCAACGAGCGTGTTCCCTCGGGATACAACATGACAGATCGCGGATTTTTTCTTAAACTGACTACGGCTTTTTTCAAAGAACTCAATGCCTTTTGACGATTTCCCCTATCAACAAAAATTGTATGTGCTCCTATCATTGCCCAGCCAAAAAATGGAATTTTTCTTAATTCTTTTTTTGAAATAGCTACCATACGAAAAGGGATTGACGCAAATGCGAGCGGAATGTCAAATGCGGACTCGTGGTTAGCTGCAAGAAAATACTGCTGATTTATCTTCAAATTGTCTAATCCTTTTACACCATACCGTATACCGGATATATATAAAATAATTCTAGACCATGTTCTCGCAATCCATCCAAATATTCGTCCTTTCCAATCCAAGAAAGAAACTACAATCCCGATCGTCCCAAGAACTACCGTCCAAAAGGCTGCATTTATCATAATCCAAATTAACCGCATTAGCGAATCTCCTTTATACCCAAATAAGGTTGAAGGGGTTCCGGGATGCGAATAGATCCATCCGCATTTTGATAGGTTTCAAGCAGGGCAACCAGTAAACGCGGCGTTGCAACTCCGGAGCCATTCAGTGTATGCATAAAATCTACTTTTTTATCTGCATTTCGACGATAGCGAATATTTCCGCGACGTGCTTGAAAACTTTCAAAATTACTGCAGGATGATACCTCCAGCCATGCGTTTTCTCCCGGTGCCCACACTTCCAAATCGTAACATTTTGCGGACGCAAAACTCAAATCACCGGTACACAACTCCACAACCCGATAATGCAACCCTAAAACTTGTAATATCGATTCTGCCTGAGCCGTGAGAGATTCTAACTCATCATACGATGATTCGGGGGTTACAAATTTTACCAATTCCACTTTGTTAAATTGATGCAGCCGAAGAAAACCACGGGTATCTTTGCCATAGGATCCTGCCTCCCGACGAAAGCATGCCGAATACGCTGAATAATATTTTGGGAGATCATCCTCGGGGAGGATTTCATCTCTGTGAATATTTGTAACGGGGACTTCTGCAGTTGGGATTAAATACAGCTCATCTGTATCGCTCCAATACATATCCTCGGCAAATTTCGGTAACTGACCTGTAGTGGTCATGGCAGATTTATTCGCAACAAAGGGTGGAAACACTTCTGTATATCCATATTCACTGTGATGATGGTCTAACATAAAATTTATGAGAGCGCGTTCTAATCTTGCTCCGGCATTCATATATAGAGGAAAACCTGAGCCGGAAATTTTTGATCCTCGCAGAAAGTCAAACATACCTAACTGTGTTCCCAACTCCAAGTGTGACTTTGGTGTAAATCCGAAATTCGGCTTCTCTCCCCAATCTCTGATTTCCACATTCATCGTTTCATCAGTGCCAACCGGTACGGAACAATGCGGAATATTTGGTAAGTTGATGAGTATATTTTTTAATTGTGCATCTAAATCAGCGGTTATTTTTTCCAACTCTTTAATGTGCTTGGAAACTTGCTGCATCTTGCAGATAGCTTCCGTGGTATCATCCCCGCTGCGTCTAGCCTTCCCGATTGCTTCCGATGCAATATTCCTCTCCGCACGCAATTCATTTAATTGATTTAAGTTGTCTCTATGCTTTTTGTCAAGGATTAGAATTTTGTTTACGTCAAATTCTTCACCTTTTGCTTTCCAGCTATCTTGAATTTTCTTCGGATTTTCTCGTATGGCAGATATCGGTATCACGTCGTTCCTCGATTGATTAATAAGCTGGAAATTAGCCACGATTATTCATCAACGCAAAGATTGGTGTTTATTAAAAAGTGTCAAAGTATAATATGTGTTAAAGTGTTCAAGTGTCCGTCTACACTCCTAGGCGCACCGGTTACTTCGGACAGACATACCTCAGGTGGGTTAGTATGTTTTTCATGCTCCTCTACTCCCTATCTCTCCTTCTCCTCATCTCTCCCACACCTTTTCTCCTAATCCTAATCCATAAAGATTGACAACTACAGAAATTTCATCCTAATTTCCACAGGAATAAAAGGACATCCATATCGCTTCAACCTGCTATCAGTTTTTCATCAACCAATAATAAACGCAAGGATACTCGCCAATGAGCGGACTGAATAGCAACAACCATCGTCTTTTATCTCTCTACGATTTTATCTATACTCAGCCAGATTTTATTCACAAGAACCTAACTCCGTTCTTGAGTTATCAGGCTACATCATGAAGGGCATCATCTCACATTTCCACGTTAGATTCCCCAAGTGGACTTTCTCTTGGATGCTTCTTTTAATAGATTCTCTCATCGGATTTTTTGCTTACCGAATTTCGTTAGAATCTAATATTATAGATTTAGGTGTTCATCCGATTTGGGGATTCATTCTTCTCCAGTTGTTTTGGAGCTTCCTCTTTCTGTTTCGGTTGCATTTTCAAGGGGAATTTACAGTCTCACGCGTCCATGAAATTAAACGAATTGCCCAAACAACATTGGCCGTTGTATTTCTGTTTATTGTTATCAACGCTATAATCAACCCTTTACCGTGGATTCCTGCTGAAAGTATTTTTGGATATTGGTTTCAATTTTATTTTGGAATAACAATTGCTCATTTTATTGTCCGCAGCTTCCAAAAACATTTGCTTCTCAAAGGCATTGGACAGGAAAACTCGCTTATTTTGGGCGTAAATCCACGCGGGATACTTGCTGCACAAATTCTCTCCGAACATCAGCAGCAAGGATATAAAATCCTTGGATTCGTACATATGTCCGATGACAGAGAATGTACTGAGAAACTTATTTTTCCCATCCTTGGTAAGGAGTCTATGCTCCATGATATTATTGTAAATCATCAAATTACTGAAGTCATTTTTGCTTTAGAAAAAATTGAGCATGATCGACTTTTACTCTTATTAAATACACTTAACGGTTTGCCGGTTTCTTCCAGTGTGGTCCCTGCCTTACAAGATGTTATTTCAGGATTGATTCATACTAAACAGCTTCATGGTTTGCCTTTACTGAAGATTCAATCTCAACTAAACACAAGCTACAATCGTTATGGAAAACGTTTGGTAGACTTACTGATTACAATCCCTGCACTTATTGTGTCGTTACCGATTGCCCTACTAACGGGTCTTCTCATTAAGTTAGGCTCCCATGGTCCTATAATTTATTCACAAAAACGTGTCGGAAAAAACGGTACCCTTTTTTCATGTTACAAATTTAGATCTATGAGAGAAGATGCTGAAAAACACACCGGGCCTGTATGGTCTGAAGAGGGTGATCCGCGTGTGACTGTCGTCGGAAAATGGTTACGCCGATTCAGGATTGACGAACTACCTCAATTGATCAATATTTTAAAGGGTGATATGATA
>CAYLYH010000005.1:55495-87866 GCA_964388155.1 uncultured bacterium
AAAGGCGAAATGAGTCTAATCGGACCCCGCCCTGAACGCCCTTATTTCGTTGAGAAACTCAAAAAAGAAATTCCGCTGTACGCGCGGAGGTTTAATGTCCGCCCCGGGATTACAGGATGGGCGCAAATTAAGCAACCCGCAGATAGAGTATTAGATGATGTCCGCGAAAAGCTACGATACGATTTTTACTATCTGGAAAACCTTAGCTTTAATATCGATATAAAAATTATTTTATCAACTATATGGGTAATGTTCTCGGGTAAAGGACGATGAGGTAAAACAATTTATAATGTACAATTTAGAATTAAGAATTATTCCACGAATAATCTAAGGTAAGATATGCAATTACAAACCATTATTCGCTCCAAAATTTTTCCGGCGGTTTTAGGGATACTTACATTCGGTTTTTCTCAATCTACGCCGGTGGATTTAAATCATCCTGTGTACATATTTATCCGACAGCAAATTGCGTTGTCTCACATACATCAACCCTCCAACGGAATTCAGCCGTACACCTATTCAGAGATAAGGCATACGTTAGAAGACCTCTCCGGAAATGACGCACTTTCCGATTTTGAGAAGAAAACCCTTAAAATATTTACCCAAGAATTTGAAGTAAACAGCATGCCTAAAGGTTTGTCCGGGGTGTGGCAATCAGAGCATCGCCGTAAATTATCAAAACAATTGTTATCCATCATTGGAGCAGCTCCGCACTTTGCATCATACAAAGACAATCAATTGACCGCATGGATTGATTGGGAAGAAACCATCCGATGGCAAAAAGAAAATGATGCATCGCGGAGATATCATTCTGATCGGTTGAGTATCCATGGTGAATTTAATAATCATCTCTCATTTTATAGCGACTACACGCTTTACCGGCTTGAAAATGCGTCCGGCTTTTCGGGCATGCCGAATGAATATAAACAAGGGCATAAAAAGAGTTTTGATGAAGTGGATATGACAATTTGGGACTTGTCGCAAGCATCTATTGTTTATGAAAATCCCATTCTCAATATTGAGTTTAGTAAGAAGCCTGTTTACTGGGGTTTTTCTCCAAAACACTCACCCATTTTTTCGAACCAAGTCCTTCCGTTTACGTTTATAGGATTTTCGAAAAAATACAAACGGGTTGAAATGACAAGTTTTCATGGTGCTCTTATGTCGTTTTCCACAACTCGACCTGATTCGATAATCCCGGAAAAACGCATTGCCGGGCATCGGGTTGATTTTTCTCCCAGAGATAATATTACATTGGCGTTTTCTGAGATGGTCGTCTATGTTGAGCGAACTCTCGAGCCCGGATATTTGCTTCCCGTTAACTTATTTTGGTCAGAAGAACACAATCTTGGAGATCGTGATAATATCCTCATGGCGTTTGAAGGAAAGTGGAGAGTCCGCCCCGGGATTGAATTTTACGGCACATTCCTTTGGGATGAATTATCGTGGTTAGACCTATTTAGTCAATGGTGGGGGAATAAATTCGTCTTCCAAGCCGGTGCGTATTGGGTACCTTCTTCATCCGAAAATCTACCGGATTTACGAGTAGAGTATACGGCAGCCCGACCGTGGGTCTATACACATGATGAACCGCTCATCACATTTACATCTGCTGATATCGGACTTGGGTTCCCCGACGGACCAAATTCGCAATTACTCTATGTCGAGTCAAATTGGTGGCTATCACCGCAATCATTATGGACACTCTCCTACCGCCACCTGAAAAAAGGAAGTGTATTTGGCAGTTCTCCAACAGATAATTATGACGATCGAGATCGCAGTTTAGATGACACGACTCCATTTTTGCTTGGTGAAATCACATCATCCAATCAAATTGAATTACAGGGAAATTACCGGATATCTTATATGCTCGATTGGTTTATCAATATATCTTATTTAGACAACCCTCAGCAACTATCCGGTCAAATTGGGGTGAAGTTTAATTGGTAGCCTAAGGCATAAGTTGAGTATCATGATTGAGCTCACTCCGGAAAGGGGTTAAAACCCCCCAGTTCGTTGGTTTTACCACAATCCCCGCCCTACCTGCCCGCCATATTTTGAAATTAGTAAAGAAGGCAGGCGGGAAGGACGGGGTAACTATATTGGTGTATCTGTATTTATATAGATACTTACCCCTTCCTTTAGGTTGGGGTGTAAAATCCGAAAAGTAGAGGGCTTTAGCCCAACATGACCTTTTCCATTAGACTCATGATTCTTTCAAAATCTTTGTAATAATATCCGCCGCTTGACCATCTCCGTAGTGTGATTTATTTCTAATCGGTATTGGTGGAGACTGAATCAACTCCGGCAGCTCTTCAATTCTATCGTTAACCAAAGTATTCCATCCGTCTTCAACCGTTTCCACCCATTCTGTTTCAGGGCGAACCGTTAGACACGGAACTTGATGCAAATAGGCTTCTTTTTGGATCCCCCCGGAATCCGTCAGAATTACTTTTGCGTTCTTTTCAAGTAACATCATATCCAAATAACCGACAGGATCAATCGGGCGAATAGTTGGATGATGTTTAAGGTTGAACTCGGATAATAATTTCAATGTCCGCGGATGGATGGGGAAAATCAATGGAATGGGTGATTTTTCAAGAGAGGTTAATAAGGACGATAATTTTCCATGATTATCGGCATTTGCAGGACGATGGATAGTCATTAACCCGTAAGATTTTGGTTCAAGATTCAAGTGCTTTAAAATCGTCGATTTTCTTTCGGCAATCTTTGTAAAATATATTAGGGAATCAACCATGACATCACCAGTAATAAACACTCCTTTTGTCATGCCTTCCTTTTTTAGATTTTCAACTGCAACCGATGTCGGACAGAATAAATAAGACGAAACAGAATCTGTTAGTACTCGGTTAATCTCCTCCGGCATTGTGCGGTTATAAGAGCGAAGTCCTGCCTCAACATGAGCAATAGGAATATGAAGTTTAGATGCTGCCAGCGCACCGGCAACCGTTGCATTTGTATCGCCATACACCAAAACAATATCCGGGGTTTCTTTGAGAATAACATCTTCGATCCCCCGTAAGCTTGCCGCTGTTTGCTCAGCGTGACTGCCTGAACCAACCCCTAAATTATAATTGGGCTGCGGAATGTCCATTTCTTCAAAAAACACTTTTGACATATTATCGTCATAATGCTGACCGGTATTGCAAAGAATTTCATTCACTCCATTATTTCGCAACGCACGGGAGACCATCCCTGCTTTTATAAATTGAGGACGAGCACCGATGATGGTGAGGGTTTTCATAGACATTGTTTTGCTTCTCAAGTCAATGGTAAATTGTACGACTTATTCCTCGTCCGGGGTAATCGAAGTACTTTAAAATAACCTGTTTAACTCCTACGGAGTTTGTCATATTTATTGTCATTGTTTCTATAAATATACAATCCCTACGGGATTTCCTTTCACAATGGGATACTCTGTAGGAGTAGAATATTTATAGAAAACCATATTGGCCCATGACCAACTCCACAGGGGTTGAATATTAAAGTGAAATTTTACCACAAACAATTCAGTAATGTTATAGAACATCGCCGAAAACCCTAATTCAAAAATCAGTGTTTCAGAAAACACATTTCGACAGATTATAATTCCTATATTTTTCAACCTTTCATAACCAATTATACCGGATATTATTGTCATCACGAGGAGTATGCGACGAAGCTTAGATGTCCCGTACCGAAGTATGAGGTCGTGGTGTTCTCCTTAAGTATACCAAAATTTATCATAGTACCCCAACAAACTGTCTATAATTATCTTTTGATATTACCATAAAATCAGCAGCCGGATATGCATTTTTCCATCCACCCGGAACTTTTATTTTTCTATTCGACCATTTAAATTCAAAAGCAGACAATTGCCCATTCCTGTCTTCAACCCAATCAATTTCCTGGCCGTCATACGTTCTCCAGAAATAATTATTGACAACCCATTCTTGAGAATGCTGATATTTCAGACGTTCTGATATAATATAATTCTCCCATAACCTACCAACATCGTTACGCATTTCTATTAATGAAAAATTAGCGATAATCGCATTTCGAACTCCATTATCGTAGAAGTACCATTTATTGCTTTTGGTAACTTCTTTTCTCAAATTTCTGTTAAAACCAAAAAGTGGAACCAATACAAATATCTTAGTCAATATATCTAAGTACCGTTCAACGGTGTTCTTTGACATTTGGCATTTCCGTCCTAATTCTTCGAGTGAAACTTCCGAACCTACTTGAAAAGCAATCAGTTTTAACAAATTAAATAGTTTATTCGAATTGCGTATTTTGTCCAAAGCAAGAATATCTTTCAATAAATATGAATTTACAAGTTCACGTAAATAAGTACTTTTTTCTGTGTGTGTATTCATTGTCAATAATTCCGGTAGATTGCCAAATACTAAACGTTGGCGCATCTTGTCCATTTTCACAGATGCGTCTTCCATCGGATTAATTTCAACTTCAGATATGGGGAATAATTGCAAGGTTATCTTCCTGCCGGTAAGCGGTTCACCTGTTTGTCCGGTTATATCAAAAGCCGAAGAGCCGGTGATAATAATGTGTAAATGCAAAAATGAATCTATCATCAGTTTCAGTATTTTCCCTATTTCAGGAATATAATGTGCCTCATCAATCGCCAACAAGGTAGCGTTGCCTAATAACTGACGATAATTTTCTACAGACCGGCGTGCCAGGAGTTCATGCACGGAATAATCTTCGCCATTCCAAAGGATAAAATCCCTCTCCCATTCTTTTACCACTTCCTGTAAAAGCACAGTTTTACCTACACGGCGTGCACCTATGAGTATAATTACCTTACCCGGTTGTAATTTCTTCTGAAGGTTCTTTTTGATTGTTCTATCTATATACATATTAATACCGTCATATCGCTGACGCAATTTACATTAAAACCGAACATAACAAATACTTAATTATTCAAATAATAAGGCAAACGAACCGTCTTGCAACATGAAGCTTCGACGTTAGTGAGGGTTTTTATAAAACACCCTCTACTTGTTTGAAAGCAGCAATAATTAATTTTTCTTTCATGAATATTTTTCTTATATAATCCGCTCCATTTAAACTATGTATATTTCTTAACTGTTTATCATTGAAATATGTTAAAATCCCATCTGCTAACGCTTGTTCATTCTCAGGTTCAATACACATACCAGAATTTGATTCTTTGATTAATTCTTCTACTTCTCCTTTTACACCCACAATCGTTGGTTTTCCACAAGCCATGTATTCAAGTAATTTGGATGGAATTGCACTCAAAAACAGAGGATTGTTTTTTAACGGCACTAAACAAACTGAAGCTGATTTAATAAATGAAATTAGCTTTGTCCTAGATATAGGATCAATAAAGTCAATATTTGATAAACCATTTTCGGTCTTTATATTTTCTAATAAAGTCCGTTCTACTCCATCCCCTATAATCTGAAATTTAATAGGATAATGCTTTAAAAGTTTTGCGGCTTTAATGACCGTTTCCAACCCTTGGGCTAATCCAATATTACCACTATATAAAACAGTAAACAGTTTATTATCGTCAACATTTATGTTATCGACTTCGTCTAAAAAGTTTTGACTCACGCCGTTCATTAGATTTGCAGTCATTTTATTTTTTGTCCATGGGAACCGTTTTAACAAATAATCCGAAAAACCGGGGACAGCCAATAAATAACCTTTTGAATGGATGTAGATTATTTTTTCTAACCAATTAGCAATAGATAAAAATATGGTGGAATTTATTTCTCCCAGTGCTTTTGCTGATTCAGGCCAAAGATCACGAATATCAAACATCATAGGGACTCGTTTTATTTTACTAATAATCATCCCCGAAACACCGACGAATAACGGTGGTGATGACGCAATGATTAAATCAATTTTTCCTAACTTTAGTCCACTATAAATGGACGAAAACATAAATGACAAATAGAATCCCAATCGTTGAATCGTAGTCTGACGTGAGTTTGCCCATACGGCTGTTCGAATAATAGTGAAATTTCTCGTTGGATCTTTCTCGCTTATAAAGTTTTTATTTGAATATTTTTTTGGAATAATCCCAGAAGGGTAATTTGGAATTTCCGAAAGAACAGTAACCGAATGACCTCGTTTTGATAATATCAGCGCATAATCATTCCAACGCATGGCAGCTGCACCCATTTCCGGCGGATGATACTGAGAGATTATTAAGATTTTCATAATAATTATCTATGGCTCTATTAGTTCACAATACAGCACGAACAACTTCTCTTCCTCTGAAGCCCAAGAATAATTTTGCAAAACCAATTTCTTACCCGCTTTACCAATTTTGTGCAACAAATTCTGGTCACTAAGTAATTTAACAATCCGATTTGTCCATTGATTTAAATCATTATAAGCAATAAAATAGCCAACTTGGCAACCCCGGAAATACTCTTTCCAGTAATAAAAATCTGAAGCAATAAATGGGATACTAAACTGCATATATTCAAATAATTTGGTTGGAATGGACTTCATGTAATTCCCGATTGGGTGCAGAAGCGCTAAGCCGATTTTTGACTGCTCAACCTCTTTCATAGCGGATATGTAATCTAACCTTCCCGCAATGAACACATTCTCCTCCAATTGATACTCACGAACAATTGCTAATAGTTCCTTATACAATATACTTGATATTGGTCCAATAATCTTCATCGTAAAATCCGGGAAAGTTCTACTAACTTGTTTGGTAATTTCTAATAGCTCTCTTGCGCCCCGCTCCTCTAAAACACCACCAACATAAATTGCATCGGTCATTTTTTTAGTGTTATTTTTCGCTTTATGAACAAGAGGATAATTTAAAATGGTAACTGAATTGTTAGGAATAATTTCTTTATAAGATTCTTCAGCCAAAATAATTTTATCAAATAAAATGACGGATAACTTTTCGACGGCTTTATAAAATAATCGTATAGGGATTTTGAATAAAACAGGAATCCATTTCCGGTCATTGATGAGAAGGCTCAGGTTCTCGTGCATGTCAAATATGACTTTTTTCCGACGAAACACCTTTAATATAAGCCCATGAATAAGTAACTCTGGATCATGGAAATGAAACACATCTGCTTTGGACTTTAAAATTCGTTTGAATAAAATCAGAATTATTTTAATACGATCTGATTTCTTTTTCCACATTGGCAAACCGTTAACGAAAATATTATGAATGGTTTTTTTGCCGAAGGGTGCCGGAGCATGGTATTCAACTTCATATTTTTGTGCTAAACTCCTTGCCTGTTTGTGATATATCCGAATGTCATCCCATTGATGACTGGAAGTGAAGATCATTATGCGAGGGGGTGTCTTTGTTGCAATCACAGTTTTTTGGAAAGCTGAACCAATCGTTTGAGATTATCGCGACTTTTCATAAAAGCCAACCCACTTAAAAGAATAAAAATTCCGAGTTTTGTTGCAAACTTTGTAAATTCCGACATCTGGAAGTTATCAACGATCGCATTCATAACTATCAGGCTAACAAATGTGCTGATAGTTAATACAAGATACCGGTTTTCAAGAAATGAAAGTTTGATTAACCGTTTGATGACCATAATGTTTCCTAGAGCAGCTACTACATATCCTATCAAAAAACTATATACGCCTGCACTCAACTCGTGGCAACCTAATTCTATAAGTAGGAAAAAAGAAATTACAAGCATAAGAGCTGCCGTGAAATAAATTATTGAATTATATCCTTTAAGAGACAATCCGTCGATAGGACTTCTCATAATTTCTACAATGAGGTAAAACGGAATCGCCAATAATATAACCGATGCCATCCAACTTGCGGATTCTGTAGTTGAGCCTAGCCACCATTCCAATAATATCCCCCCAGTGGAGCTAAAAAATAATGCAACTAAGCTCCCAAAAAGGATAATAATTTTCAGCAAGCCTTCGAGTCCATATGCGATCTGAGCTTTATTATTTTCTTTTACTGCTTTTGCGATTCTTGGTAAAAGGACGATGCCTAATGGCCCGACAGCAAATAATAAGAGCCTTACAATACTAATCAGAGAATTAAAAAAAGCTAAATCTGTATACGGGTTATAAAAAGAAATAAGCAACGGAGCACCTGCAAGCAATACAAACTGAGAAATAAAGCTTACAATTCGCACCATTCCAAAACGCAGTAATAAGCGCATAGACTCCAACGTCATCTTGCGGAATTTTGTTATTAATCCATGGAAAATAATTGCAGTCATATTTAGTATAATTAAACTCAAACCGATTATAGACAGACTCTTTCCTAATTCTCCGATAAATATAAATATAATAATAGGGATAACTGCAGTCCCTGTAATTTGAATGAGATTCGCTACAACCATTTTCATATGGCCTCGATACATACCGTATGTCAAATATTGTAATGATACTCCTGATAAAAAAAGGCCATAGGCTAAAGCATTCTCCACTTTAAAACCAGCGATATTACCCATGCTAATCAAATATGTTATCAACAAAATCAAAGGGATTGTAATTACACTATATATCCCAAAAGCACTCCATTCAATATACTTCTCTTTATAGCGGCCAATTAGACTTGGTAAGCCAACATTCATTCCAACTAATACAATTCCCATAATGGCAAAAGTAGTCCGTCGGACCAAAAGAAATTCCCCCAAAACTTCTAGCCCATACTTCCTGGCAATATATCCATTGAGAAAAAACACACCCAACAGTACAGCGACACCATTAATAGCTGTCATTAAATAATCTGCTCTTAAAGAGTATTGCTTATGAAATAATTTGAGCATCTTGATGTATATAAGAAGTTACTGAAACTGAAGCAAGAGTTAGGCTAATCAATGTCCATAATATTCGATTATCATTTATGTCCCCGGATATTAATGCGGCAAAAAACATGATGAGAGTCGCCATTATCCATATCCTTGATTCTTTTGACCATGATTGTTTCTTCCAAACAAAGAACCATGATTTCAAAAGAAAACCGGAAAACAATAAAAAGCCCACAACCCCAAATTCTACAATAATTTCTATAATAAAATTATGCGGGTACCAACGAAAATCTCTCCATATAAACAATGAGCTAAATCCGCCGCTTCCCAAACCAAATAGAAAATTCTTTACACTTGATATCCACGCATTTAATGACAGTGACCAAAAATCTAATCTCGACGCGATTGTGCTGTATCGTTTAACTCCGGTTTGAGTAATAACATAATCTCCACTTGAAATATTCAAAAATCGATAAGTTAGATTTTCCGGCAGTAATAAGAGTAAAATAATTATTATGCCTACTCCAATTCCTGTATACATCAATAATTTTTTTCGATGACTCGGTTCAAATAATAATAAATACAGGAACCCTCCAACAAAGAAACTTAACAGGGGTCCTCTTGAACCGGTTGTGATTGTTCCCAAAATCATCAGCAACACAATAAATCCATATTTCCAATTGATATGGTTTTTTATATGAAACATATAGACCAACGCAATCCCGGCTCCAATACTCATCACGCGCGCTGGACCAATCGGGTTAATCCCTGTGAAAGTAATTCGAACCAAGTACCCTAATAATCCGCCACTGACAACAACATAAATTAGTTTTCCGATAAACAAAACAGCAACAATACTAATTAATTTAATAAATGCTCTTGATATAAATAAGGAGTCTTTTTGAGTTTTTAATAATACGAATGGCGCTAGAACCATTGTCAATGTTATAAGACTAAAGCGTCCTGCCTTAAGCCAGCCGTAATTAGGAGAAGGGGTATAAAAAGCAGAAAGCAAAACAAATAATACGAATAGTATAAACAACAAAACGATAGGATACAGTTTTTTACTAAAGGCAAATGTGCCCTCTAACAAATGCTTGGCAAGACCTGCCCATGTAAGCAACACCAAGAGCATGGTTAAGTCAACCGCGCCGGCTACCGGTACCATTTCTAAAATATAGCCTTTCACTACTCCGGTAAACATCAAAAGTAGTACACTTACTTCAGGATGAATTAACATCCACCACAAGAGCACAAGACCTATCGGAATAAATACCATTAATATTGGGTGCACTTTTATTCCAAGGGTAAAAGTAATCAACTCAAACCCAATTAGGAGAATAAGCGAGGCAAGATTGCTCATTTACAATTGTTTCAGATGATTGCGCAAACCAAGAGTTCTGGCATCTATATAGATGAATATAAATGACAGCAAAAAGGCCATCATCGTCGAGGCGATTACAATATAAGCCCTCTTTGGTTTTGCTTTGTTTAATGCAATCTGAGGGTAATCAATTATTTGAATAGACGGAATATTCTTTGTTTCTTCCATTCTTGCTTGTTCATACTGCGGCAAAATAATCTCTAATATTTTATTCTGAATTTCAACTTCACGAAACAATCTTGCGTAGTTTAAACTGCTTTCAGGAAGTTCATTAAACGGCAATAACACATTGTTACCATTTCCATTTTTGGTGATGGAAGATAATTGACGATCTACTTCTATAAGCAATAATTCCAATTGCTTCACTTGGGGGTCATTTTTTGTCTTTAAGCTCTTGGCAACTTTAAATTGTATTTCAGTATCAACTTTTTGTGCATATACTTGCGCAAATGTTTCTATAGAAGCACCGACTTGTGAAGGGATGTCGATTAAACCAGATTTCTGTTGATAACTTTTAAATTTTTCCTCTGCATCTGCCAATTCTCTTCGATTTTGCTGGAGTCTCTCTTCTAAGAATTGCCGGGTAAACTGGCCTTTTTCTGATCGTATTTTTCGATTCATTTTATCCAGTTCATCAAGCAATGCCTTAGTCATATCTCTAGCGATAACCGGATCCTTATCCATAACCTTTACAGAAAGGGTACCTTCGTCGCCAACACTAAGCTCTACATTCCCGGCCAATTCTTCCATCGCAAACTCAATATCCCTAGACTCATATCTTTTTACGAGGTCAAACTTATTCACGATCACTTCTCTCACGGATCGACTTTCGAGGATGGCAATATAACTGCTTATGTCTTCATTGAGTGGTGCAAGTCCAAAATCACCAACAGGTAAGCCTGAAAGCATTGAAAGAATATTTGCCTGTCCACCGCCTGAGGATATAATAATTGCTTTTGACGCATACCATTTAGGAAGTAACAAACTTACTATGATAGATAATACAGCAAACCCAAAAGTATTCCAAAATATCAACTTTCGCTTTTTCCAAAATAGCTCAATGTTTTTCAGCATTTCTCCCTCGGGTTTTCCCGTAGGGGCCAATGTAGTATCTTCAACTAAATCATTTCCTATCACCCCATATTTCTTCAGATCGGCAATTCGATTTCTGAGCGTTTTTTCTGTGATACCATGTTTCTCGGCAATTTCAGCTCTTTTTGCAGGATCGTGAATAATTTCAGGGTGATGTTGGACAATTTCAAAAATTTTCTGCTCGTGTGGTGTTAGTTTCATTAATTACCTCCGGTAGCCAAATATGTTAGATAAATAGTCGTCAACGATACAACAATCTGTAATGCCGATATTTCTCCGATAATTGCATCCTTCATCGTCCGTGGAACGACAATCACATCTCCCCTCCTAATCAGAATGTTCTGCCCACGCTCTTCAGTCCCGTCTCTATGCTTAACAACACATCGATTTGGATTTCCGTTTGGTGTATTCCCTCCTGCCATGCTGATATAATCAGCGGCAACATAACCCGGGAAGAATGCAAATCCACCCGGAGCTAACACAAACCCGTTGACCATCACCCCTTTTTTCCATAAAATATCAATCGTGTCTCCGGCATGTAATTCTGTAGAGAAAAAATCTTGTGGTTTTATATCAACAAAAAATTTATCACCATTGACTTTTCTTGTTATAACCACACTTTCAAGATCAGCATTTTTATTAAACTTCACTCGGCGCTGTAGAAAGGCACCCAGAGATTCATTCGGTTCAATGATATCATAGCCACTACCCGCGACGGCACCTCTCAATACAATACCTTCGTGTACTATATCCCCAAAAGAAACAATTATTCTGTCTCCTTCAAGAAATGTAGGATTATTATCCAGACTACCGTCACGAAGATAATCTAGGTAATTAACAATAAAGTGATCATCGTTTGCTCTAACAATTTTAATGCTAAATTCACGTGCTTGTTGATGAAACCCGCCGCTTCTCTTGACAATATCACTCAACCTTTCCATTGGATTAACTGTAACAAACCCCAGTTTATTTACAGCTCCGGAAATATGAATTTTGAACATCCGAACATTCACCAACACCAGGTTGACTTTCGCCCCGGGAAATGCGTGGGAGTGTATATAATCCTGTACGGCACTTATTGTATGTGTTAACGTTAATCCTGCCACGTGAACAACGCCAACAGATGGAATAAATAGATCTCCCGTGGGTGTAACTTTCAGCGGATAGGTAATATTTTCACTTGTTAAGATATTTAAGCCCAATTCATCGCCGGGACCAAGTATGTATTCATTCGGGTCAATTTTTCGCTCAAGGGCAAAAGACTCCTCAAAAGATTCCAATACTCTTATCTCATCCGATTGCACATTTGTCTGTCCCTGATCAAAATGTCCATAGGATTGTGCCGAAAGCTGAGTTGCCAACAGCATAACAAAAAAAGTAACTGTGATTGTATTTAGTTTATTCATATGATGTTTGTTTTGTTAATTATGAAGTAATTCCCAACCGTTCTTGTTGATAGGTGTCATTTTGGATGGCTTTCCACCACCGTTCATTTTTCAAATACCAATTTATGGTTTTTCTTATTCCGGTTTCAAAGGATTCTTTCGGTTCCCAATTCAATTCGTTCTTCAGTTTCGACGCATCAATTGCATAGCGAAAATCATGCCCGGGCCTATCGGTAACATAAGTAATCAAATCACGATACGATCCGCCTGATCCCTTCGGTTTTATTTCATTAAGAATATCGCAAATCGTTTTCACAATCCTGATATTCTGAATCTCATTGTTCCCTCCGACATTGTATGTTTCACCAATATTCCCGTTGTTTACAATTGCGTGTATCGCATCGCAGTGATCTTCCACATAGAGCCAGTCGCGTACATTTTCACCTGTTCCGTACACCGGCAAAGGTTGTTCGTCAAGGCAGTTTAATATCATTAGTGGAATAAGTTTCTCAGGGAATTGATACGACCCGTAATTATTTGAACAGTTTGATATTAACACAGGGAGACCAAATGTCCGATGCCAAGCTCTGACCAAATGATCTGATGAAGCCTTCGATGCTGAGTACGGAGAACTGGGATCATACGGGGTTGATTCTGTAAAAAACCCATCGTCTCCCAAACTGCCGTAAACTTCATCTGTGGATACATGATGAAATCGAAAGCTGTTTTTCTCTACATCTGAAAGTGTATGGAAATGTTTTAATGATTCGGACAATAGAACGTACGTACCGATAATGTTGGTTTGGATAAATTCTCCCGGGCCATCAATCGAACGATCTACATGACTTTCGGCAGCAAAATGAATGAGATTATGAGGGCGGTGTTCGGTAAGGATATTACGCACAAGCTCAAAATCACCGATGTCTCCATGAACAAATTGGTAACGGTCATCTGAATCATATTTTGACAGATTTTGCGGATTTCCGGCATAGGTCAGTTTATCCAAATTGATGACCTTATCTGCCAATTCATTCTTGAGTAAATAATGAATGAAGTTTGCTCCAATAAACCCACTTCCGCCGGTTACTAAATATGCTTTTTTCATTATAATTCTCCGTAAGTCGGTAAATGGTTTTGATCCACTTCGGTAAGATTAGGTAAACTTGAATCTTTTTCAGACAAGATTGGTTTTTCTATTTCCCAATCAATTCCGATGGAAGGATCATTCCATTTTACCCCATATTCATCTTCCGGGTGAAAAACATCCGTGCATTTGTATTGAAATATTGCTGTTTCAGAGAGGACTAAATATCCGTGGGCAAATCCTTCCGGGATGTACATCATTTTATGATTCTCATCCGATAATGTTGCTCCGACATATTTTCCGAATGTTGGAGAACCCTTGCGTATATCCACGGCAACGTCCAATACAGAACCTTGCGTAACGCGAACCAGTTTCCCCTGAGGATGTTTTAGCTGATAATGCAATCCGCGTAAGCTGTTTTTATGGGAAAATGCTTGATTATCCTGAGCGAATTTTGTCGGCAACCCGAATTGCCGATACGCATCTTCCCGATAATTTTCAAAAAAATATCCGCGGGCATCTTTATGCACTTTTGGATATGCAATTACCACACCTTCAATACTTGTTTTCTCTATTCTCATAACGTTTTTGATCCGTTTGGTCGACCTACATTATCGAACATGAATCCGGCCTTTTTAAGTGCAGTTGGACTTAATATATTTCGTGTGTCCAGAACAGTTGGCGTTTTCATTAAGGATTTTAGCGTATCCAAATTCAGACCACGAAATTCATTCCACTCTGTCATAATGACCATTCCATCCGCATCAGTAACAGCTTCCTCCCAGTTAGATACATAAGTTACATTCGGGAACTTTTGTTTCATGTTTTCTGCTGCAATAGGATCATAGGCGTTTACAATTGCACCTTCTTCTGTTAATGCTTTCAACATGGTGATTGAAGCTGATTCCCTGACATCATCTGTTTGAGGTTTAAAAGCAAGACCAAGTACCGCGATGGTTTTTCCTTCAAAATTACCGATGAGCGTTCGCAGTTTATTCACCATTCGTTCTTTTTGTAAATCATTAGCATTTATTGCAGCTTCAATTGTTTTGAGAGGAGCTCCTTCTTTCGCCGCTATTGTTGCCAAAGCATGTGTATCTTTTGGGAAACACGAGCCTCCATACCCGGGGCCGGGATGAAGGAACTTCGGACTGATTCGCCCATCGATCCCCATAGTTTTTGCAACGATATGCACATCGGCATCAACGGCTTCACAAAGATTGGCTATCTCGTTGATGTAGCTGATTTTCAGTGCCAGAAAGGCATTACTGGCATACTTTATCATCTCAGCTGTTTTTACATTGGTATGAATCATCGGAGTTTCGTTAATATAAAGCGGGCGGTAAACATCTTTCAAAATGTCAAACGCTTTTTCTGTTTCCGTGCCAATAACCACTCTATCCGGCCACAGAAAATCTTTTACCGCAGACCCTTCCCTAAGAAACTCAGGATTTGAAACATAGTCAAATTTATTTTCTGTAGTGTTTTCTCCATCGATAATCGAACTAACCATCTCACCGGTACCAATCGGAACTGTACTTTTCGTGCAAACAATTTTGTATCCATTAAGGTTTTGCCCAATGGTTTTAGCAACTGCCTTTACAGCGGTGAGGTCTGCTTCACCATTGTCGCTTTGTGGTGTTCCGACAGCGATAAATATTACCTCTGCCGCTTGTATAGCTCTGACCACATCCGACGAAAATGACAACCGTCCGGCATGAATGTTTCTATCAACGATTTCTTTCAGCCCGGGCTCATAAATTGGAATATCGCCATTTTGCAGTGCATCAATCTTTTTATTATCTATGTCGGCACAAACCACCTTATGACCAAAGTCCGATATCCCTGCGCCGCTCACCAGCCCGACGTAGCCCGTGCCAATAAATGTTATTTGTTTCATCATGTATATTCTTTCGTTATGACTTCAAAGTTAATTAAGTATTCAGAATTCAGAATACAGTATTCAGGAAGTAGTGTTCATCATTTTTTTTCGATAAGCATGTAATAATTTACTGACTTCCGCCAACATTGGATGAAGCTCGCTTGAATCTAAATATTTTAAATCCTCAGCGAGTATCAAATAGTAGCGGACTTCCTCTAATGATCCCTGAGCAATATTTAAAAACCTTGCCTTATCTGCAGATGTCCTTTTACGAAAACCTTCAGCAATATTGGCGGCAATCGACACACTAGCTCTTCTCATTTGTGATACCAATCCATATAACTCATGTTTCGGAAATAATCCTGTCGCTTTATAAACAGCCAACACCAATGAATGCGCACGCTGCCATACGATAAGATCTCTAAACGTCTTTGCAGGGGCTCTCATTCTGAATTCTGATTTCTGTATTCTGATTTCACTATTTTATCTCCATTCAACTATAAAAGATACAACCCATTTTCAATATAATAACATAAACAGTTACGGCAATCCTACATTCCGCCGTAATATCCACTCTGCACTTAAAAATACCAAAAAGAGAGCAAGCAGCCACCATTGTTTGGTCGGTACAATTTCTTCTTCTCTTTTTTCTATAATGGATTTATTCTCTATTTTTTCCGGCAAATCCAGCCGTGAGTTCCATAGAAAAAACTCACCCTGCGTGTTTTCTGATAGTGTTGAGAGAAGAGGTTGATTCAGAGAGACATTATTCAACTCAATTTGACTTTGAAGAACTGTAAATTCTCCTGATTGTGTCGATACGGTAGATTTGTCCTGAAAAACCAACTCGTACCGATATTTCCCGGGGCTGGATGCCCACAACTGTCCTTCCCACCGTTCACGAGCAGGATTATATTGCAGTTGAGTGGAATTGACTTTTTCACCTTCCTTAAATACAGTCATTGCTGCTTGTGCCATATTCGTCGCCTTACCAAGACGATTTCCCGTCACGCGAATCAACTCTCCTTGCTGGAAAAAATCTTTGTCCAATCTGAAATACATATCCTTATCACCTTGTGTACGCATTAACCAGGAGAATAATGCGGACCAAAGGTTTTCAACTAAATTCGCTTGCGCCGTCCCTGTCATCTTGAAGTGTAATTTATAAAAATCCGGGGATGTCCATACAACACTACGAAGCGCATTTTCTTCACTTAATAATAACAATGATGTTTCCTTATCATCTGAGAAAGACGATAGGATGCGCACCGATGGGGATGTGCTTTCTAAGGATAATCCTTTAGACAATGGTGGAAGCTCCGATTGATCCATCGTAGAAAATAAGTATTCATTTTCGCCCAAAATGGTCATTGAGTTGATTTCGTCCGTAAAATACCAGGATGATGGTTCATGCGAACTTAACGTTTTTCCGGACTTAATTCGGAAGAAAGGATATAGAATGCTTGCCTGTTTTACCTTCATATCAGGACCCACAATCCATGCAAGCGCAGATTTTTGCGAAACCAGTTTTTTTGCAAAAATACGCTGCCAGGTAGACGACAATGCATGCTTAGGAAAATTATCCAAAATAATTAAGTCGTAAGATGTTTCCCAAAATGACTTAATTCCCGGACGGAACGTCGTCCCAAATTGTGTATAGTGATCCATTTGTATTCTATCCATCCCGCTCAAGATACGTTTAACCACTGGCGTATTAAAACACGGAACACCGGTGATAACTGCAACTTTATATCTATCTTTCAGGATGGTAATCGAAAAAATTTGCCGGTTGTTATCTACATTAATCTCCTCTTCAAAAGAGGAAACGCGGACTTGATAAGATTGCTTTCCCATTGTTGCCGGTTTAAAACGAAAACGTAAATCTGTGTTTGCTCCGCCTCCCTGCACGGAGATGAATCTCGACCCGATCATTTTATCGTCAGCATAAAGTGTAACATTCACCCGACCCGAGACATCACCATACGCTGTCACACTCACTTTTGATTCAACCATTTCACCTTTTATCGCAACAGCAGGGACATCAATAGATTTTATAAAGACATCAACCAATGATGAGGTTTCACCTACCCCAACAATGTGCAGAGGTACTTTCAAATCAGAAAGCATTTGCTTCGGATCAATTCCTTGGGTCGTTTGTCCATCGGTGATAAGTATACTCCCGGCAAGAGTAGATTGATGGTCTTTAATGTGCTGCACCACCGCTCCGATGTCAGTAGCGGAACCTTTAGCATCCAGAGCAGATGTGGTTTGACGAATCGTCTCTGCAAAATTATATTGGGTTAACTCAACACCTTGTTCATCCAAAACGTGTGAGAGGTCTGATACACCTGAGTTTATCGAAGATAATGTATGGGATTGATGAGAACCCATACTCATCGAATTATCTACATACAGATGCCAATTTAGTGAGTTGGATTTGGAATAATTTCGTGTAATGATTGGTTGTAGCAGCGCTCCCAATAGCAGAGCAAATACAACAGAACGAATAAGAAAAGGACGTTGTGAACGTCGATCATTCCGATAGGAGATTAAATTCCAGATAAGCACAGAAATTATGGAAAGTAATAGCAACCAGAACCACGCATCCACGTTGTTTTGAAATTGAAAATCCACGCTCAGGATAGTTTCATATTTGGCTTAATTCCAAAATTGATTGGTGTTGTCTGCCCATCGGTCAACTTTAATTCGCCAAGAAAAGCTATCATCGCTGCATTATCTGTACAATATACTAAATCCGGGAACATAATTCGCGTGTTCGGCATTTTGCGTTTCACAACCATTCTCAAGGAATTATTTGCCGCAACGCCACCGGCAATTACGCAGGTTTTTACACCGGAGAATGAAACAGCATTCATCAATTTATCTGCGAGGACATCAACAATCGCCGATTGGTAACTAGCCGTAACATCTTTTAAAGATATGTCTGAATTTGTTTCGTCAAAGTCGTCCATATAATACAGAAGGGATGTTTTCAATCCACTGAAACTAAACTCAAATGAGTCTTTTGTCATAAATGAACGGGGAAATTTCACTGCATTAGGATTTCCACCCTGTGCAAACTTTTGGATTTCCGGTCCTCCGGGATATCCAAGCCCAAGGATTCGAGCCCCTTTGTCAAATGCTTCTCCTGCTGCATCATCACGAGTTTCGCCCATTAATTCATAGTCTCCAATATGTTTAACCAGCCATAACTGAGTATGTCCCCCGGATACAAGCAGGCACACAAACGGATATTCTAACGTCGGATCAGCAAGAAAGTTCGCAAAAATATGTGCTTCAAGGTGATTAACGCCAATGATTGGGAGATTTAATCCTTGGGAAAGCCCTTTTGCAAAACAGACACCGGTAAGCAACGCTCCTGATAACCCGGGACCTTGCGTAACGGCTATACCTTCTATGTCTTGCAGAGTCAAATTCGAATCATGGATGGCGTGATTTACGAGGGTATTTAGCCACTGCTCATGCTCTCGGGATGCAAGTTCAGGGACCACTCCGCCAAACGTTTGATGGATGGTTTGAGATCCAATGGTACTGGAAAGAATTAATCCGTCTTTACAGACCGCCGCTGCGGTTTCATCACAAGACGTTTCAATTCCAAGGACAATCAACCCACCTCCCGTGTCACCACCAATTCAACATTCCTGGGTGACAAATCACGCCATTCTAAAATGTCATTTGGCGTAACGACCGATGGCTCGTAAAACTGTTGCTTCGGATTCCATTTGTCCTTGAAGTCGATATAAATAAACACATCTTCCGGATACACATCTGAAATACGGTCCACACCGCCAATCACGGTTAGCGATACCGTTCGCGGATTAACAAATACACGATATCCGGAGCTGATATTGACTATTTTAACAGGGACTTCCGTAATAATCCGTTCGCTGATTGCTTGAATATTTACAGAATATTTGACTTCTTCCAAAGAATATTCAATGATTCTTTTTTGTTTTTCTATCGGAATAGTTTTATGGATCGAAGACATCAAGTTCTCCACAGTATCCCGGACGGTGTGTACAAAATATATCGATTGCATGAGTTCCTTCGGGCCCGCGATATCTATGGTAGATGGTGAAACATGAATATCGGAAACTTGCACATAACCGGATGCTGTTTTCACCAGAACATCAGGCAAAACCGGCACGGTTTTTACAAGATATTCATCCAGACTGATGTGGACTTCACTGGGATAGACCACTTCGATATATTCTAGTTCTAATGATGGAGGAAGAACCACCTTCTGCGGATATTCATTAAAATACTCATTTAAAATAAATTCATACTCTTCTGAAATCCGGTTTAAATCCAAAACCAGCTTATAATCTTCGAAAAAATCTTTCAGCAACATGGCTTTGAAAAGTGCTCGCCCGGTTCCTGCGAAACGAGCTTGGGCAAACTCCGGTACTTCTTCTTTCAGTGCTTTTTTTGCGCTGAGATTCCGAGCTTCAATCGGAATCTCAAGCACCATCGTATATTGATTGTCACTCACCACAAAAACCCAAAGAAGTGCAGCTAACCCCAATGCACCTAAGCGCAATACCAACTTTTGATGGGAAAACACCTTTTTGAGGAATGAGTGAAGCACTGAGTGACCTCTGATATTTTTTAGAGGATAACCCCTGGTTTATTTCTCTTTGTCGTCAGATGAATCTGTATCATTCGGCATCGCGCCGGGAATCTCAATCTTTTCACCGGCGGGAGTTTCCTGGCTATCTAAATACTCCTGAACTTCATTCTTTTTCGAGACTTTCTTTTCCGGTTCAGGAAGGTCATCTACAAAGATGATGATCTTTTTATCCTCCGGGCGTACTTCCATGACATTCCCGGTTAATTTCTCTCCCGGCTTGAAGGCGTTCATCAGACGCTTACGCTCTTTTTTACTCCGTTTTCCGAATGGGACAATCCCTTCTACATCCATCTCAAGTTTCAGGATAATACCCTTTTCCAGTGCACGAATAATTTCTCCGGTAACGTCTTTTCCTGTCTCATAGAATTTTACAATCTCTACCCAAGGATCATCCTGAACCTGTTTATATCCCAGAGAAATGCGGCGGCTTTCGCGCGAAACTTCCAAAATTCGGACTTCCACTTCTTGCCCCTTTTCCACAATTTCTTTCGGGTGACGAACCACTTTCGTCCATGACAAATCTGAAACATGGATTAAGCCGTCAATTCCTTCTTCTAATTCTACAAAAGCTCCGAATTGTGTCAGGTTAATCACTTTCCCTTTATGAACAGTTCCAACCATATAGCGCTCTTCAATTTTATCCCATGGGTCCGGTTGAAGTTGTTTTGCCCCAAGGCTGATTTTTCGTTCTTCAGTATCGATGGATAGAACCTGCGCTTCAACTTCGTCATTCATGGAATATATTTCAGATGGGTTCTTAATCTGGCGTGTCCATGACATTTCAGAGACATGAATCAAGCCTTCAACTCCGGATTCAAGTTCCATAAATGCTCCATAATTTGTCATACTGACGATCCTGCCCTTTACGGTAGAATTCACAGGATAATTTTCTTCCACACGTTCCCATGGGTGAGGAGTCAGTTGTTTAAGGCCAAGAGAAACACGTTTCTTCTCTTCATCGTAATCAATGACTTTTACGGTTAATTCGTCGTCCATTTTTACAACTTCTGATGGATGATTTACTCTTCCCCATGATAAGTCAGTGATGTGTAACAATCCATCCAAACCGCCCAAGTCAATAAATGCACCAAAATCCGTAACATTTTTAACTCGGCCTTCGAGAACTTCCCCGATTTTAATTTTTTCAAATAAGGCATCTCGCTGTTCTTTCATTTCTTCTTCCATAATCGCCTTATGAGACACGACAATATTTTTCCTCGCTTCATTTAATTTGACGATTTTCAACTCAATATCCTGATCAAGATACTGATCAAAGTCTTTTACGGGACGTATGTCAATTTGTGACCCGGGTAAAAATGCTTGAACAACCCCAAGCTCAACAATCATTCCCCCCTTGATTCTCCTCACCGTTTTCCCAGTGATAATTTTACCACTTTCATAATCTTCACGTAAATCTTTCCACCGACGCATAAAGTCAGCTTTTGATTTCGATAAAATCGTATTTCCGCGACGATCTTCGAGTCTCTCTACGTAAACCTCCAGTTGGTCTCCGATCGTTGGAAGTTCTTCACTTGGAAATTCTGATCGACTGATAATTCCTTCTGATTTAAACCCGATGTCTATGAGGACATCTTTGTCTGTCATTCCGATAACTCGTCCGGTAATCACCTGATGCTCCGATATATCAGAAAACGTACCTAGATATAATTTTTGAATTTCTTCTGGAATGTCTTCTTCAAAGTCTTCTTCAATCAGTTCGTCTGCTTTTACAATTTTCACATCTTGAAACAAATCAAGTCCTAGATAATTTGGAAGGGGTGCTTCCGGGGTTACTGATGGTGTTGACGCCTGAACTTCAGGGTCACCACTGACCTCTGTGGATACAATGTCCACATTAACCTCTTCAACAGCCGGTTCGTTTATTTGTTTTTCATTCATGGTTTATCTTTATCCTTTTTATTTCACTTTTTTGACTTTGCTCACAATATACAGAACTTGCTCACCCAAAGTCATGTGGGTCGTATCGACCTCAACCGCATCCGCGGCACGGGTTAAGGGAGAATGTTTTCTGGTAGAATCTTTTTGATCTCGAATCTTTAAATCGCTCACCAATTCTTCTACAGAACGTTCCTCTCCCATGTTTCTTAAATCCAATTGACGTCGTTTTGCTCGTGTTTCCCTCTCAGCGATGATAAAAAATTTATACTCCGCATCCGAAAACACAACTGTCCCAATATCTCTGCCTTCACAGACACAGTCTAATCTGTGACCAATATCTCTTTGAATCTTCACCATCGATTTACGAACAACAGGGATTGCACTTACGGCACTCACATGCTGAGTTACTTCGACTGATCGTATATGGTCAGAGACGTTTATCCCATTCAATGTAATGACCGTATCGCCATTCTTTGTGGAAACATTCAAATCCATTGAGTCAAGAAGCGACTTCAATGCAACCGGGTCATTTATATCAATATTCTTCTTTAATATTGCTAAGGTCACAGCCCGATACATCGCTCCTGTGTCCAGATAGGCAAACCCCAGTGCTTCAGCTACTTTTTTAGCTGTTGTACTTTTTCCTGAGGCAGCGGGACCGTCAATTGCAACTATCATAGTTTTTTCGGCTCATATTGAGCCTACAAAATTAGCCTTTATAAATAAGATAAACAAAAAATATTACTACCCCAATCAAACAAAATAATTCGGATTAAATCTATGGTTTGTAGGTAAAATATTAGATTGTTTTCAAAATTACCTTGGATCTTTTTCTTTTAATGCGTCGATCTCTTTAGGCTCAAGATGTCGCCAATGTCCAAGGGGTAGATCCCCAAGGAGTACCTGACCATAACTGGTACGTTGTAATGAAAAAATACGCGTATCCAAAAAATGGAACATTCGACGTATCTCTCGTTTCTTCCCTTGTCGCAATTCCAACATCAGCACCGATCGCTTTTTCTCCGTCTTCTGATTTAGCACCTTCCCACGACCAAACTCCCCTTCTCCGATGTACATTCCTCGCTCTATTTTTTGGATAGACTTATCATCCAACCGGCCTTCAATTTCCACTTTATAGACTCGAGGAACACGATTTTTCGGATGCATCAAGTAATTTGCCAGTTCTCCATCATTTGTTAATAAAATCAATCCGGTGGTGTCTTTATCAAGCCTTCCGATAGGGAATAAGCGTTCTTTACTTGGAATTAAATCAATAACGGTTCGGCGACCGTGAGTATCTTTAAGTGTTGTTATCGTATTTTTTGGTTTATGCAACATTAGCACAATGATCTCTGTCTGCAGTCGAATTCGCTGATTATCAAAAACAACTTCATCCGCTTCTGTCACAGAATATGCCGGATCAAGAATTAGTTGTCCGTTTACGAATGTAGTAGCGGCTTGGATTAATCGATCAGATTCTCTTCTTGATGCAACGCCTGCTTTTGCTAAATATTTATTTAATCTCATGATGTTTTAAAAGTGTTAAGGTGTTAAAGTGCTAGCCCACCGGTTTTTTTTGTGGGTTAGGTATTGTACGTTAGGAGTTAGGCGTTAGTGGCTCAAAGTTTGTTTTGTTATCTTTATCAAATTCGTTGTAGCTTAGTGGTTCCGAATTCTCTTCATCCAAAAACAGTTTTATCTGTGAACCGTCTGCTTGATCTGCCATCCCGGTTATATCTTTGATTTCCTGAAGCTTCGGCATTTCTGACAACTTTCCCAGTCCAAAATGCTCAAGAAATTTATCTGTCGTTGCATAGAGTAAAGGGCGCCCCGGGCCGGTATCTCTGCCCCTAATCTGTGCCAAACTTTTTGTCAAAAGCGTTCTTATTACTCCACTGCTGTCTACTCCTCGGATAGATTCTATTTCTACACGGCTGACCGGCTGTTTGTATGCTATAATAGCCAGCGTTTCCAATGCGGCTGAGGATAACATAAGGCGACCACTCTTATTTAAAAACCTTCGAATCCATGTTTCATATTCTTCACGTGTGACGATTTGATATCCACCTGCAATCTCATCAATAAAAAATGCATGTTCTTCAGATTCATATTGCTCATTTAACTCAGCAATCACATTTTTTAACTGTGGCGGTTCAGATTCAAAAACAAGGTTCACTTTCTTTTGAGTCAACGGTTCAGGCGTGGCAAACAATAATGCCTCAATGATAGATTGTACTTCTTTTTTTTGCATCAGATTACGCCGACTCCGCCAAAAGCTGTAGTTCCATTTCTCCAAATAATTGGTTCTGAACAACCGTTACCCGCATTGAACGCATAAGTTCCAATATCGCCAAAAAGGTAACAATGAGTTCAAGTTTAGTCTTAAATATTTTAAACAAGGTTGATAAACGCAGTTTGCCGTCGCCATCCATTTTTGCAAGTACCATAGCTTTTTGATCTTCTAAGTTAATCAGCTCCCGGTGCAATTCGTAATCTCGAATGACTGGCATTCTTTCCATTGCTTCCTTAAAATATTGTGCAATGTCAAACAAACTCACTTCACGAAGATAAACGTCCGTATCTTCGCCACTGTTGGAAGATTTCATCTCAGCTCCTCGGGAAAAGAATCGGCTTCTCACTTCAGAAAGTTTATCTAATTCTTCTGCCGCGTCTTTGAATCTCCGATATTGCAATAACTGTTCGACCAATGCCTGCCGCGGATCTTCAATCATATCCTCATCATCATGTTTCGGACGAGGAATCATCATCTTGGCTTTCAACCGCATCAGTGTCGTAGCCATTACGATAAACTCACCTGCATTTTTTATATTTAATGTTTTGGAAATATTCAGGATACTGATGTACTCCGCTGTTATTTTTGCAATGGGGATATCGTAGATGTCTATCTCATCTCTGCGGATAAAATATAGAAGAAGATCTAGCGGTCCTTCAAAATTCTCAAGTTTAACACTGTACATTATTTTTCTTTTTTCGGGACAACAAACCCAACTTTTCGATATACTTTAGACATTGTTCTCCTTGCAAGATATTTTGCCGTATTTGCGCCATTAAATAAAATTAATTCCAAGTAATCTTTATCCTGAATAATCGAACGATACGTTTCCTGAATCGGAATTAATGTCTCAATAATCAAATCTGCTAAGTCTTTTTTCAATACGGTATATTGTTTTCCTGCAAAATTATTTTCGACGGATGGAATATCCATCCCGGACAATGAAGAATACAAGCTGATTAGGTTTGCTAATCCGGGGCGTGAAACTTCATCGTATCGAATATCAATCCCGGAATCCGTAATGGCACGTTTAATTTTTCTCGTTATAACATCCGGCGGATCCAAAAGCGCAATCAAGTTATTTAAATTATCATCTGACTTGGACATTTTTTTCATTGGATCCTGTAAACTCATTACTCTTGCTCCGGCTTTTGGAATATATGGTTCCGGGACGGTAAACGTGGGTGAATATCTTGAATTGAATCGTTGCGCTAAATCCCTGGCTAGCTCGAGGTGCTGCTTTTGATCTGCCCCAACGGGGACAACATTCGCCTGATACAGAAGTATATCTGCTGCCATAAGTACCGGATATGTATATAAACCGGCGTTGATATTCTGAGAATGACGTTTTGATTTGTCTTTAAATTGCGTCATTCGATTTAACTCTCCCATAGAAGTCAGTGTGCTCAACACCCAAGAAAGTTCAGCATGCTGTGGCACATGTGACTGCATCACTATCGTACTGATATCCGGATCAATCCCGCATGCAATGTATTGTGCAAGAAACGACAAGCATTGTTTACGTAGTTCCGACGGGGTTTGCCTTACCGTAATTGCATGGAGATCCACCACCAGAAAAATACTATTATATTGGTGCTGAAGGTCCACCCAACTTTTTAAAGCACCTACATAATTTCCAATACATAAATGCCCTGATGGCTGAATGCCACTTAAAATAGTCTTATTCTTCTTTTTTTCTGTGCTCATATCCAATAAATTTACTAAGAATTGTATGTAATTAGTAACGGGTGATTTAAACGTGTCTGCCCTTTATTTCCACTTGCGGACTTGTGTGAAATAAAATGCGATGTTATTTTAGCTCATCCAATCAGGTTAAATACGATGAGTTGTTTTTTATCGTCGTCCCCCATGTTTCCATAAACAGATAGGGCCGCCAACCGGTTTGGTGTTGTTTCACAAATTTCTGAAAATAATGAATCCGGTTGGGTCGGCGAGGGTGTTTCAACAATGGCATTCCTGCTTCTTCGGGAGTAAGATTGTTTTTTTTCAAATTACAGGGTGCACATGCTATCACGAGGTTTTCCCACAGGTCCCTGCCCCCACGCTCTCGGGGGATCACATGATCTATTGTTAATTTCCCTGAGATTTTTCCGCAATATTGGCAAGTATGATTATCCCGTTGCAGTAGATTCCGCCGACTAAGAATTACATCCATACTGTTGTAGTGAACAAACGCTTTCAACTTTACAACACTTGGGAGAGAATACGTTATCGATGGGGAGTGAATTTCTTCTAAATAAGACTCCACGATATCAATTTTTTCTGTGACATACAAACAAATTGCCCGTTTTGCCGTGGTGATGGTCAACGGTGCATAATTAGTATTGAGAACCAATACAGCCCGATTCAACAGCAATCCGTTCATTGATATGGCTTTTGCATTCATGAAAATAATTCGGTGATTGAGCAAACAGACGTCAGCAAACCGGCCAAACCGCTGTTATAGTCCGGGTCGGTTTTATCTAAGCTCTGTTCTTTTACCCAGCCCTGCGCATGGATAAAATCCTTCACGCCCAGCGATATCGCCACGTGACTGACTTTTTTATTCTCAGTGAAAAACAGGATGTCTCCTTCTTTTGCATTTCCGATATTGATCTGTGATTCTTTAAAATATTCAGCTTGCTGATATGCATCACGAGGGAGCTGTATTCCGACGGATTTAAACACTGTTTGAGTAAACCCGGAGCAATCAATTCCCCCGGGAGATTTTCCTCCCCATTGATACGGTGTTCCGTTAAATCTTTTTGCTGTTTCGATAATATTTTCACGAGTTCTTTGCAATGGAGTCTGTTTCAATTTCGCATTTGTCCAGCCTGTTTCACTGCCGGGAAGTATGACGAAGTATCCATCCTCTTCTGCTTTTGCATGTAACCGACTGCCGAAACAAATATCACGAATGACTCTGCCACCTTTTTTTTCTAACACGGGTGCGAACATCGAAAAACAACTATGTGTGAACTCATACCTGTTGTCAGCTTCGTTTCCGAAAAAATGATACACCCAGCCTTCATAGCCATCATCCTGCCGGATTTTGAACCAGTTGTTTTCATAGTTCAAAATAGCACAAGACTCACCCAACAGCGCTTGCGTAACAACCGCAGAGTTGAAATCCGGCTTACTGTGAACATTCACAGCAGATACATGGATGTTGAAAAATGTCATTTCTTGTGTCATATTCATTCGAAAAACGTTCGTGAATTTATCTGTTCTTCTGTCGCATTACAACCAGAAATAGATGAAGTGAATTCGGAGGATAAGGATTGAGACTTTGATTGTGGAGAATTAGAGTGTTAAAGTGTTAAAGTGTTCAGGTATTAGAGCGTTTAAGTGCCTGACCTCACGCCTAGGCGCACAAGCCTTTAGCGGATTAATGTTGTACGTTATGGGTTAGGTGTTCAACTACCTACTGCTACTGTCTTCTACTTTCAACTTTCTACATTCTACTTTACGAACTTTCTACTAATTTAACTTTACCTTGGATTAAACAAAAATGCCTAACTACTTTCCCATCGCTATTTAACAGCAAATTCGTGTAGCTTGTGTCGGGGAAGTCCCGTGGAAATCGGGCACAGTTCCCGCTACTGTAATTGCGGAGGATACCTCCAAATGCCATTGTTCCGAGATATCGGAATGAGAAGGTGGCGGATATCCGTTGATGCAAAAGTCAGGAAACCCGAGCGGCTACAGAGTATCCACTGGCTTTCGGGACAAAGGTCATGATGCTGATTGATATCGCACAGATTTCAATCAATCATGACCCCGAAAAATTAATTTAATCGGGGTTTTTTATGAAAATCAACACAATAAGGTGTTTGGCGATACTATATCTTGCCGGCACATTCCTCCATGCATCTCCTCATTCACTTTCAGGATATGTTACCAATCAACTAAATGAACCGGTTGCCTATGCAATCCTTGAACATCTACAGTCTCAGGGATTCACTACCACGGAAGAAACAGGATATTTCCGCTTATCAAAACCTGTTTCTGCCGGTGACAAATTGCAGATCAGCCGAATTGGTTATTTAAAGAAAGACGTAACCATCAACGATAACCGCACCGTTCACATTCAGTTAGAACAGAAAATTATCGAGATGGACGCTGTTTCAGTCGAAGCAAAACCATTATTCCCCAACATTATCAGTAATGTTTACCAATCTGATTTCAACGTTTCATCAACGAATGCGTTAGTCACTCAGATTCCTGCGTTGCAATTACGTTCTTATGGTGGCTTGGCCGGAAATCGCTCATTGAGTTTAAATGGCGGTCCAAGTACTCATACAAAAGTCACGCTTGACGGCGTAGACTTAACCAGTCCGCAAAATGGTGGAACCGATCTTTCACAAATTCCGTCAGATTTGCTAAACAGGATTACAGTCTCTTCCCTTCCCGGTGTGTTTTTCGGCTCGGGAGCAATCGATGGAGTGTTTACGTTATCTCCTGATTTACACAAGACATCATTCCAATTTTCTCGCGGTGATTACGGATTCCGCTCCGTCCACTCCGGGTTAACAACTTCGTCTGGTTCATTAACAGCTCATTTTGATATAGGATCAACTTCCGACAACGGTAATTACTCCTATGCGGACGGGGATTCTACTCTTCAACGGGAAAACAATGGATTTGACCAACAATGGGGTTCATTCCATATTCGAGGACCGATTGGTAAGCACGTAAACCTATCTGCTTTTAGTTTATTTTCGGCACAAAATCGGGGTATTGCAGGACCGACCAACTGGCTCTCAAATCTTGCAACGAAAAAAGATACGCTGCAAATTCATTCCGTTTCTCTTGGAACCCCGATAAAAACAGGGTTTGTCAAATTGCAAATATCTCGTCGCCACAGCGATGAAGACTATCAAAATCCTGACCCGGTTTGGCCTACAGAAAGTCGACATGAACTCACGACGGATCACGCAAAGCTGACCTTTAATACTCAACCATTTTCATTTATTAATATTCAATCATTGGCGGAAATGAAAAAAGAGTACATAAAAAGTACGGATGCCGGCCGCCACTCACGAACATTATATTCAGCATCAGCCCGTGTCAATCTTAAACCATTTCAAAATGTACAATTAACTCCCGCCGTTCGATATGATAATGTAAAAGAAACCTACAGTGAAAATACGTATGATCTGCGACTTTCATTAAACAGCTGGAAAGGTGCACAGCTTAGCGCTGCTGTTGGTACCGCATTTCAATACCCGGGATTTAATGACCTCTATTGGAACGGAAATCCTGAATTAAAACCGGAACACACTAAATATTCTACAATAGATTTCAGACAAAACATTGAAGCGGTTGGATATATCTCTTTGAGTTACACAGACCGGAAGAGTGAGGATTTAATCCAGTGGCAACCGATTGATGAAGCCGGTTGGGTATGGCAGCCTTTCAACATCGCAAAGACACGTCGAACTTCGATTACGTTTGCCGGTGAGTTTCAACTCCCTAAAATCCCGGTGATGATACAAAGCCATTTTTCTGTGCTGGACCCGATTGATAAATCCACGCAAAAAACATTGCTTTACACTCCCGACAAAATTGGGTTCCTTGCAATCCGATTTGATACAGATTATTTTAAAACAAGCCTGCAGGCACATTATACCGGAAACCGTCGATATACCGTCACTGAATATGATGAAAACTGGAACGCCGTGGTGGCCGATATAACAATGAAAGGCGCAATGACCGTGTCACTCGCCATGACATATAGCCTACCTGTATTTAACAGAAGGTTTGCTGTAAATCTGACGGTGGAGAATCTGTTGGATGAGGATGTGAAATCTTTGCCTTACTATCCCGAACCGGGAAGAACGTTTAAACTTGGATTTACCGTCAACAAATAGAGCAGACAATAACCTGTTTAATTCATTAGCCACGAAGAACGCGAAGTTTCACGCCCGCCTGCCTGTCTGCCGTAATGAAATGTAGGCATGGCTACCTTAAAATATGTAAAATGTGGCAGGCAGGAATAATATTAGAGATAGAAGAATTCAACAGTTAAATTATTTT
Organism: uncultured bacterium; assembly: GCA_964388155.1. Taxonomy (GTDB): domain Bacteria; phylum Fidelibacterota; class Marinisomatia; order Marinisomatales; family JACNKV01; genus JACNKV01. The sequence continues at coordinate 85,970 of CAYLYH010000005.1, forward strand.
TTCAAAAAATTGAAGCAAGAATTTCTTTATCTTCTTTATTTTTAATGCTTTCGTTTGATTCGTTTTTTTCGTTGTGAATAATCCAAGCTAAATTATTCAGAAGGTATTCTTAATTTTCAAACGTCCAATACACGCCGAACGATATAAACCGACCCAGTGGCAAAAACAGAGGGTTTGATTCAACCCAGAATAGTTCTGAACCGACATCGGGGAAAATAGACCTCACCGTCGGCTCAGCAGCATTCAGAACGTTTTTAACTGACCATTCTAATGTTGCGCTGGCAATTTCAGCCGTGAACGTAAAATTTAACAGCCATGCATTCGGCAAAGTTCTTTCATCATCTGAGAGTTGGAAAAATGAACTCTCAAACGGATCAAATCCAAACTGCCGCTCTCTGTTTAACCATCCTTCCAACTCCAATCCGACTTGAGCCAGCATATTCCCGCTGAATAACGATTCATTACCGGCGATTAAAAAAAGTAGCTTGTCACCGATTCCGTCAGATATCTCAGAGGACATGAGTGCATGCCTCCACCGACCTGATACCTGCCAATTATTAAAAATATTCCAATTTGAGTTAATTTCCCCTGAGAGATGCTTCGGAGAAATACTAGTAACATCTCCCACAAAATTAATCAAGTTATTACGCAGAGAACATGTAGTATAAACAGCTAAAGTGGATAATCTCCACTTATCCGATTTTACTTCCGCACCAAGCTTGCCTTTCAGCAATCGGTCAACCGGGACTTTATATGTTTTCCATTCGTTGGCATTTTTAAAACGTGAGTTCAGTTCAACTTCTGCAATTCCGTTTATCTTACCAAATTTAGGAGTATATGACACGTGCAACTCCGGATGGTAGCTTTCAACATCTATACCAGCTCTAAAAAATAACGAGTCTTTTTTTAATCCAAAATACAGTAAAGACATTCCCTGAGTTTTCACGACACTGTCTTGGCGAAAATGTCGTATATCGGTTGAGAACCCAAAATACAGTCTGCTTTCATTGTAATCCAACTGAGCTAATTGCGAGTTAAAATGCAGCCTGCTTAGATATCGGTTCCCGGTGGAATGCAATTCTGATCGATTTATTCGGTTTTTTTGATTGAAAATTGAACCATGGATTCGCCAATCCCAGTTCTTTACCGGACGTGAATAGATAATTCCTGCTGCGGATATATCATCATTTATTTGTCCTGATGTAGCCGAATCCGGGATATAAAACCCCGATGACGTAATAAATCTCTGGGCTGAGGTGTAAATTGATTCGTTATTTGATTTTGAGATATAGTCTATCCGATAGGATTGCTGAATCGGGTTTGCCGAGGAAATATCAAATTGCCCGTGAGGTCCGGCATAGCTACGTTTGAAGCCGTTCCATCTGATCAATCTATTTTTTGAACCAAAATCAGCTTTTATTTCCAGTTGATCATATAAATAGTCCCCGCGCCGATAATCGAATGCAGATGAAACCGTATTAGAATCAGGAAGAACATCCTCGAACCCAACAATTTCTCCAATTTTATAAAAAGTAAAATTATTAAGGTGAACATCACCAAATCTTAACGGATAATTCGCATACATACCATCGATGACAACCGGCCCGGAATTCCAATCTTGTTGGAAAACCCTAACTCCGTTATCCACCATCATTCCGTACTGCCCGCTCCATTCAAATGGAATAATTTCAGAGTCAGCCAGCATTTGCCCGATAAACAACAGTAGGATCACCGGCATATTCATTACTTTTCTTGTCATATTTGTCATCGAATTACAGTTAATGGTTGAAAATCATTTATCGAAAAAATGCACGTTTGTATTTTCGTTCTATTCATGCGTACACTAACAGTTTTTTCTGTCTTCTGTCTTCTGTCTTCTGTCTTCTGTCTTCTGTCT